>NZ_JCAHRL010000005.1:0-344136 GCF_059427765.1 Gordonia sp. B8661-1 | reverse complement strand
ACGATCATCAACACAGCCGCCTCAGCGGCATGACACCGACACTGTCACCCGATCGTGCAGCAGTCCCATGATCAGGCCGGTGCGGTACTCCGGCAGGTCGGGCAACAGCAACCACGCAAGCCCGAACATCACGGCGGGACCGATAATCCAATTCAGGACCACCGATCCGATCAGCAGACGACGGTCCCGCGTCACGGAGTCGAGGCGGTCGTAGCGCACCTTGGCGAGCACCGGATACATCATGATCAGCAAACCGATGGCGATCGGCAGCGAGATCCCGTCGATCTCGACGCCGGCCAGCACATCCCCGACCCCGGGCACCACGCGACCCAGCACCAGGCCGGCGACCATCGCCAGCCCGATCCACACCGGCAGAAATCGGTCGAGCGTCGAAAGTCGGCCCGTGGCAGCCGAATCCGTCGAGCTCATTCGCACGACCGCGCCTCGCCGGTCACCGCCGTCAACTCCCCGATCACGGCCCGAAGATCGTCGAGGACGCGAGTGTTCACGCGGTAGTACACCCACGTCGCGCGACGCTCACTGGTCAGCACACCTGCTTCCCGAAGAACCTTCAGATGATGGGAGATCGTCGGCTGCGACAGATCGAAGGAGCCCGAGATGTCGCACACGCAGGCCTCGCCACCCGGATGCGCAGCCACCTCGCTCACCAATCGCAGGCGCACCGGATCCGCGAGCGCTTTCAGCACCGTTACCGCCGTGATTGCCGCGTCGACGGACAGTCCGTCGTGCACGCGGCCTTGATTCGACATGTGCCTATATTGATAGATATCGATGTATGATGCAAATGGTCTGCGCCATGAGCTGGTGCCACACTGCAGGAGGTAAGCGGCGGGTAACAGCCGGCACGGCAGCGACGACATCCCAGGTTAGGGCCGGGTTTCATCGCAGCATCGCAGGGGACGCTTATGCCGAACGACCGCACGCCGAGAAACGCCGACGATCCCGAACCGTCGGACCGGCTCCGGGTCCGCGATGTGGATCGCATCACCGCCATGGCGGCACTCGACGATGCCTACGCCGACGGCCAGCTCGACCATGGGGCATACACCGACCGAATCGAACGCGCTCGCACCGCGGTGACGTTCGCGGATCTGGGCCGGCTCGTCGACGATCTACAGCGACGCGACGACGCCCCCGACCCCGGCCCGTCATCTGCTCCACCGTCCCGCACCAGGTGGCTTGCGGTCGTCTCGACAATCCTGGTCGTCGTCGCCCTCACCGTGGCGGTCGTCGTCGCGGTGGCAGCGGTACGTGCGGGCGATGATGCACATCCGCCGAAGGACACGTCGGCCGCCCCACAGAATCCGGGCGGCGACACACTCGTCGACGGCCCGATGTACACGACGGATGCACTCCGCGCTTTGATCACGAAAACCCGAGAACGATTCGGCACCACGGTGATCGACGGCGTGCATCTGTATCGGGACAATGCGGTGATCCATGTGTTCGACAAGAAATCGCCCAACGGCACAACGCATTACATGTATTCACCCGCGGGCGGCCGCTTCTACGACCCGGAGGTTTACGGCGGCAACGCGGTCAATTCCGGCCCCGGATCACCCCCGGTGGACCTGACCGAGGTTGACGTCGACAAGGTCATCGCCCTCATCGCCGACTCACCGGCCAAGCTCGGCCTCACCCCGGCCACAGCGGGCCCGGTCCCCTTCCGCGTCACCATCGGAGGTGATGACGGCGGCGATATCTGGATGGGGGTCAACGACATCAGCCTCGACTCTCATCTCGTCGCCGATCTCAAGGGCAACATTCTCGGCATCGAGAGATGTGGCTGGGGCTGTTGAATCAGCCAGGTCCCCCGGTTCGCGCGACATCGTCTCGTTCCCGCGACCGCGGCCGAAGTCGCAGGAACGAGGCGAGGTCGCGGGAGGTGTCGGCACCCCGCGCTACCGTGGGCTGATGTCCGAGGTCCGCCACACTGTGATCGACACCGTGCTGTGTCCGCTCTCGCTGGTGGCCGACGGCGATCATCTGATCGGCCTGCATTTCGAGCGGTCGATGACACCGGCGAAGCCGCTCCCGGGACGATACGTCGAGCTCACCGACGATCCGCTCCTGACGCGCATCCGGACCCAACTCGACGACTACCTCGCGGGCACCCGCCGGGAGTTCGACATCCCGCTCGACATCCGCGGCGACGAGTTCTCACGCACGGCGTGGGCTCGTCTGCGGGAGATCCCGTACGGCGAGACCCGGTCGTACGGCGAGCTCGCCGATCAGGTCGGACCGGGCGCATTCGCCCAGCGCATCGGGCAGGTGATGAACCGGAACCCGATCGCCATCATCGTGCCGTGCCATCGGGTCATCGGCGCCGACGGCCGGCTCATCGGATTCGGCGGTGGACTCGACCGCAAACGGTGGCTTCTCGATCTCGAGGAACCACCCGAGGCCCGGGAAGCGCGCCTCTTCTGACGACGGCCGTGCTCACCCCCCACCCATACTCGCGACGACCATGTGTTTCAGCCGAATGTGCCCCTGCGTAAGCAGCGCTGCCGCGGAAAGCGTTCTCGCCCAGGCCATGCCGGAGTAACGTCTCACGACCGCCGGGACCGCGTCGCGTAAGCGACCGGGCTGATGCCCACGGCGTCGGTGAAGTCCCTGGTGAAGTGGGCCTGGTCGTACCAGCCGAGATCCGCGGCGAGTGCCGCGACGGGGGTGTGCGGTTCGGCGTGCAGCCGATCGAGTGCATCGTGCAGCCTGCAGCGACGGATCAGCCACTTCGCCCCGACCCCCACGTAGTCGCGCATGAGCCGCTGCACGGTGCGCTCGCTCAACCCGTGCCGTGCCGCGACCTGCGCGACGGACAGCACCGACGAATGCTCCCGGATGTCGGCGACGAGCCGCGCGACGTCGTCGAAGGCGGCGTCACGCTCGGCGGGGATCATCGCGCGCACCACGGTCTCCAGGGCGTCCAGCCGTTCCTCGTCGGTGCCTGCCGCACGGATCGCCGACAGCGATGCGACGGTCGGCGAGATCGCAGCGGCAGCGACGATCCGGTTGGTGATCGTGTGCGCCCGCACTCCGGTGAGCGCGGTGAACGCGCCGACCGCGAACTTGATGCCATAGGTCGAGCCGGTACCGGTGAGTGCGATGTCGAATCGTGTGGTGACGACGCCGTGCACCAACTCGTCGGGCATCCGGTGGCCGAACCGGTCGGCGCCGGACTCGGCGGTCAGATGCACCGACGGATGACTGAGGACCTGGGAGTGATGTGGACGCGGATGCCGCACGTCCCATCGCACCGACCAAAAGTGCTCGACGAGGTGACTCAGATCGGCCGGCGGATCAGCCCGACCCAGCTCGAACATCTCGCCCGAGAACTCCGGGCGCAACACCCCCGTCGGGTGGTGCGGATTTGTCCAAGACGTCACCGTCCCAGAGTAGTGAGAATCGGCGACATGACCGACTATCGCCCGCAGGGATACACCACCATCACACCGTTTCTCGTCGCGACGCCCGCTCGGGAGGCCATCGCCTTCTACCAGGATGTGTTCGGCGCCACGGTCATCGACATCATCGACGGTCCGGACGACACCGTCGCGCATGCGGAGCTCGAATTCGGCTCAGGGCGTATGCAGATCTCCGATCCGGCCCCGGCAATGGGACTCGTCGCGACCGACGGAACGAACAACGTCAATCACTCGTACGTCATTTACCTGCCCGACGTCGACGCCACCTTCGCGAAGGCCGTGGCGGCGGGGGCGACAGTCTTCGAGGAACCGTCCACCTTCGTCACCGGCGACCGCTTCGGCACAATCCTCGACCCTTTCGGTCACCGATGGGCGATCATGACCCGCGTCGAGGACGTGGCTCCGGAGGAAGCCAAGCGCCGGGTCGCCGCGTGGGTGGCCGAGAACTCCTGATCCTCCCCGATGCGGGTCACCCCGTGTCGGCCGATCGACCTGTCCCTGCGCAACCGGCCCTTCCGAGCGACTCCGCCGTGCCCAGGCTTCTCACCTCGCGTCATCGATATTCCCCCGGCGAGTGAAAGCCTGGGCCCGGGCGGCCTGCCGCGATACGTTCCGGCCGTGACCCCAACCGACCAGCCGATTCATCTGGCCATCGCGTTGAACGGCGCCGGCTGGCATCCGGGGGCGTGGCGGACTCCGGACGCGCAACCCGCCGACCTGTGGAATGCGGACTACTGGACCGATCTGGTGGTCACGGCAGAGGCAGCCCTGGCCGACTTCGTGACCATCGAGGACTCCCTCGGCCTGCAGTCCGACGATCCGTTTCGACCCGATGACCGGACCGATCGGGTCCGCGGCCTCCTGGACGCCGTCGCGATCGCCTCCCGTGCGGCACCGTCGACGCGTCACATCGGCCTCATCCCGACCGTGATCTCCACGCACACCGAGCCGTTCCATATCTCGAAAGCCATTGCGACGCTCGACTATGTGAGCGAGGGGCGAGCCGGAGCGCGCGTGCAGATCGCGCCCCGTCGCGATATCTCCGATCATTTCGGCCGACGTGACCTACCGGAGATCGACCGTTCGCGACTCGACGATCCCGCGACCGTCGCCGCCATCCGGGACTATGTCGACGAGGCCATCGATCATGTTGAGGTGAGTCGTCGGTTATGGGACAGCTGGGGTGACGACGCCGAGATACGCGACGTGGTGACCGGCCGGTTCGTCGACCGAGACGAGATCCACTACATCGACTTCGAGGGCCGCTGGTTCTCGGTGAAGGGGCCGTCGATCACCCCGCGTCCGCCGCAGGGACAACCGATCGTCGCCGCCTTGGGGCACGGGGCCGAACCCTATCGGCTCATCGCGACGTCGGCGGACATCGGATTCGTGACACCCACCGACGCCGAGTCGGCCGCCGAGATCGTCGGTGCGATAAGGGATCTCCAGAATGCCGCCGACCGCGCCACCGAACCGCTGCACATCTTCGCCGACGTGCTGGTGATCCTCGACGACACCGAGGATGCCGCGCACCGGCGTCTCGACGAACTCGATCGGCTCGCCGGGTCACCGCTGCGCAGCGACGCCTCGGTATTCGCCGGCACCGCAGCACAACTCGCGGACCTCATCGAACAGTGGCATGGCGCGGGCATCACCGGATACCGGTTACGCCCGGCAGCCCTGCCCGTCGACCTCACCCGGATCTCCCGGCTGCTCGTCCCAGAACTGCAGTCACGCAAGATTTTCCGTACCCGCTACCCGGATGAGCCGACGACCTTGCGATCGTTGCTCGGGTTGCCCCGCCCGGTCAACAGGTACGCGCGCACATGACACGCCCGGACAAGCAGATTCATCTTGCCGCGCACTTCCCCGGCGTCAACAACACCACGGTGTGGAGCGACCCGGCATCCGGCAGCCACATCGAATTCAGTTCCTTCCGGCACTTCGCCCGGACCGCCGAACGCGGCCTCTTCGATTTCCTGTTCCTCGCCGAGGGATTGCGCCTCCGAGAACAGAACGGGCAGATCTACGATCTCGACGTGATGGGCCGCCCGGACACCTTCACGGTCCTCAACGCGCTGGCCGCGGTCACCGAACACATCGGGCTGGCGGGGACCATCAACTCCACTTTCAACGAACCCTATGAGGTGGCAAGGCAATTCGCCTCGCTCGACCATCTGTCCGGTGGACGCGCCGCCTGGAACGTGGTGACCAGCTGGGACGAGTTCACCGGCGAGAACTTCCGCCGCGGCGGATACCTGGAGGAAGCCGATCGTTACACCCGCGCGCAGACTTTCCTCGACGCCGCCATCGGCCTGTGGGACTCCTGGACGCCGGGGGACATCCTCGCCGACAAGGAGTCCGGAGCCTTCCTGGCCCGGCCGGACGCGGGCATCTTCGCCCACCACGACGCCTTCTTCGACATCCACGGACGATTCAACGTACCGCGCTCGCCACAGGGAAGACCGGTGATCTTCCAGGCGGGAGACTCCGACCGCGGTCGTGAGTTCGCCGCCGCCTCGGCCGATGCCATCTTCAGCCGCCACGCCACCAGGGATACCGGACAGGCGTTCTACGCCGATGTCAAAGGGCGCCTCGCACGCCATGGGCGTCGGCACTCGGATCTCCTGATCCTGCCCGCCGCAACCTTTGTGCTCGGCGATACCGATGCCGAGGCAGCCGATCTCGCCCACGAGGTGCGCCTCGCGCAGGTATCGCCGGCGACCGCACTCCGGTTCATCGAGCAGCTGTGGAATACGGACCTGACCGGCTTCGACGTCGACGGGCCGCTACCGTCCTTCGACCCGGTCGTCGGTGACACACTGATCTCGCAGGGACGGGCCAGCGTCCGCCGGTTCGCGAAAGATCCGGTGGCACAGGCACATGACTGGCGCGCACGCGCCGAAGCGGGGAACCTCACCGCGCGCGAGGTCGTCATCGAGGTGACCGGCCGCCAATCCTTTGTCGGTTCGCCCGACACCGTGGCCACCGCGATCAATGAGATGGTGCAGGCCGATGCCGCCGACGGCTACATCCTCGTACCGCACGTGACCCCCACCGGTCTCGACCACTTCGTCGACACCGTGGTACCGATCCTGCAGGAACGCGGCGTGTTCCGGACGGAGTACCCGGGCGGTACCCTCCGCGAGAACCTGGGATTGGGCGAATTCCACCCGGTGGCACGGGAATTCGTCGGGCAAGCATGACCACACCACTTGGCGTCCTCGACCTGATCCCGGTGACGAGCGGTTCGACCGCCGCAGACGCCCTCCGCAACAGCATCGAACTGGCCGTCGCCACAGAGCAACTCGGCTACAGCCGTTTCTGGTTCGCCGAACACCACCTCAATCCCGGCGTGGCCGGAACCTCCCCTGCCGTGGCACTCGCGCTGACCGCCTCGTCCACCACCACGATTCGGCTCGGTTCGGGCGCCCTGCAGATGGGACACCGAACGGCACTGTCCGCGGTCGAGGAATTCGGACTGCTCGACGCCCTTCACCCAGGACGATTCGATCTGGGGCTCGGGCGTTCCGGCGGCGCACCGAAGGAGAGCGTCGCTCCGGCACCGGCCATCGGTCGAGCGGCGACCGTGGTCGACGGCCATACCCCCAACGGCCTGCGGATACCGGAACGCTTCGATCCCGGCGCGCTCCTGCGATCACCACGCTTCGAGTTGCAGCGCACCCTGCTGACCCTCCCCGACAGCCGGCCGCAACCCTATTCCGATCAGGTCGCCGATGTTCTCGCTTTGCTGGCCGGCACGTATCGGGCTGCGAATGGCGAGGAGGCGCACGTCATTCCGGGAGAGCATGCGGCGCTGCAGATCTGGGTGCTGGGCAGCAGCGGCGGCGAGAGCGCGATCGTCGCGGGCGAGCGCGGACTGCGGTTCGCCGCCAACTACCACGTCAGCCCCGGCACGGTACTGGAGGCGGTGGACGCCTACCGGGCGGCGTTCACCGCATCCGACGACCTCGACGCACCCTTCGTGAGCGTGTCCGCCGACGTCGTCGTCGCCGAAACCGACTCCCACGCAAGTGAACTCGCGAGCGGCTACGGACCGTGGGTGCGCAGCATCCGGACCGCGGCGGGTGCCATTCCCTACCCGAGCCCGGCCGAGGCCGCCGGGTCCACGTGGACGCCGGAGGACGACGCGCTGGTCGCCGACCGCCTCGAGACCCGATTCGTGGGCACACCAACGCACGTCGCCGACGACCTGGAGCGACTACGGGACGCCACCGGCGCCGACGAACTGCTCATCACCACCATCACGCACTCACACGAGGCGCGCGTCCGGTCCTACGCACTGCTCGCCCGGGAATGGTCGCGGCGAGGACTGCTCAGCCCACCTCCGCGGTGACCTCTGCTTCGGCGTCGGCCTCGTCGGCCTTGCGTTTGCGCCGCGGTATCAACCAGCGACGATCCACCCACCGGTAGACGGCGATCACCGATGCGGCGAGCGCCCAGCCGAGCAGGATGTCGAAGACGTAGTGCTCGGCCGTGTAAACCAGGGTGAACGCCATCGCGAGGGCATAGCCCATGAACAGCGTCTTACCGAGTGCCTTGACGCGCGGCCACATGAACAGCGCCAGCAACATCGTGAGCCCGGCGTGCAGCGACGGGATCGCCGCGACCAGGTTGGCCTTGCCCTGGCCCATCTGCACCAGGTTCGACGCGGCCTCGATGTTCAGGTAGTTCCATCCGCGCGACGAGATCCGCTCGACGTAGGGTGCCGCATCCGGATGACTCGGTGTCACCTCGCCGAGGAGTCCGCCGTCCGGATCGGGGGTCTGCTCGTACATGCAGAGCGGATCGTGCGGATAGTCGGCGACCTCGGCGGCCGAGCACTTCGCCGCCGCCCACGGCGGTGCCGCGGGCAGCAGGGTGTAGCCGACAAGAGCGAGGAACGTCGTCGCCACGAAACACACGGCGTAGCGGCGCCAGGCCACCCGGTCCCGCAGCCACAGCACGGCGGCCGCCGCATACGGGATCACGAAGTACGACATGTAGACGACGCTGGTGATGATCTCCCACCACGGCGGTTCGGCCTGCTTGAGATGACTCTGCAGCCAGACCGTGGGGTTCACGCCGAACATCGCCTGATCGACGTCGACGGCCAGATGCCAGTGCGTCGGCATGCCGAGCCATACTGCGACGTCGCGCGTCCAGTCGTAGAGCAGCAGGATGAGCGCGAACGGGAGCCAGTCGATAATGACCGTGATGGCTCGCCGGCGGCCGATGCTCGCGGCGAGCAGCCCCAGGCAGAGCAGAACCAGCAGCCGCGTCCGGTCGAAGGCCAGACCGTGCTCGCTGAACTCGTAGATCATGAAGCCGAGCCAGGCCGCGAGAGCGACCCAGCGCACCGTGGTCAGATCGCGACGCTTCTGCGGCTCATGCTCCATCTCGGCGGCCGCACCCAGGTCGTCGAGGATCGGCTCGACACCCTTCGGGGACTTGTCCGTACCGGGCGGGCCGGTGGCCGACGAGGCCTCGACCGAATCGTCAATGGTCACCGGTGATCCCTACGTCCACACCCCAAAACCGCAGGGCACCCGTCATCGTTCAAGCATTCGCCGTATCACGTCAGCCTAATGATCATTACTCGTTCGGTCCGTGTTAACCCGCCCGTTGTCCGTCATCGGACCCACGAATGACACCGAAGAGCCACTACAATCGTGACTGGAATCACATTCGGCCTGTTGCGGCGACGACCGGCCCGACCGCAGGAGGGATGCCGTGCCCGATCGATACCTCCGCTACGGCGACCAGCGCTACATCATCACCAAGGAAACCGAGGCCCGCCTCGACCCACCCTGAACGCGGTCTACACCGGCGGCAGCCATCAGTGGCTGAACCTCTACCACGACAGCGAGGCGCCCTGCCGCCTCCTGATCGCACCCGGCGTCCCCATCACCATCGAGACCCTGCCCGCGCCGACGGACTGAGTGCCGGCGCCGACCTCTATCGTGGAGCCATGCGCATCGGAGCCCATCTGCGTGAAGACGACGACCCACTGGCCACCGCCGAGTCCCTCGGCATCGACGTGTTCCAGATGTTCGTCACGGACCCGCAGAGCTGGAAGAAACCCGAGGCGCGTCCCGATGCGGCCGCGATCCGCGACTCCGACGTGGACGTCGTGGTGCACTCCAGCTATCAGATCAACGTCGCCAGCCTGAACAACCGGCTGCGTATGCCGTCCCGCAAGGCCGTCGAACAGCAGGCCGCCGCAGCCGCCGAACTCGGCGCCTTCGGACTGGTCGTCCACGGCGGTCATCTTCGCGACGGCGAGGACTCGAAAGAGGGATTCGCCAACTGGCGCAAGCTCTTCGACCGTCAGGTCGACAAGGGCGGCTTCGGCGTGCCGATCCTGATCGAGAACACCGCGGGCGGCGACCACGCGATGGCCCGCACCCTGGAGGCCATCGACCGGCTGTGGGAATCGGTCGGCGATTTCGAGCAGGCCGGCTTCTGCCTCGACACCTGCCACGCCTGGGCGGGCGGCGAAGATCTGGTC
The DNA here is from genome assembly GCF_059427765.1 of Gordonia sp. B8661-1. Classification (NCBI taxonomy): domain Bacteria; kingdom Bacillati; phylum Actinomycetota; class Actinomycetes; order Mycobacteriales; family Gordoniaceae; genus Gordonia; species Gordonia sp. B8661-1. The sequence continues at coordinate 334,179 of NZ_JCAHRL010000005.1, read as the reverse complement.
GGACTGGTGGAACGGGTCAAGGCCATCACCGGCCGCATCGATCTGGTGCACCTGAACAATTCGCGCGACGAATTCGACTCCGGCCGCGACCGGCACGCCAATCTCTCCGCGGGCCACATCGATCCCGACGTACTCGTCGCGGTGGCCGCCGCCGCGGATGCGCCGGTGATCCTGGAGACGCCGGCCGACGGCATCCCCGACGACCTGGCACTCCTCAAGTCGCACCTCTGACTCACGCACCTCGGCTCGCTGCGGAATACATCGCGCTGAGCACCCTCCGAGGGCATATTGCCCTCGAACACCCCTGACGGCGACGTTTTCAGCAGCGTCGCGCACCCACCCGCGCCTGCGATCCGCCAGCGTGAACACAATGCTTGCAAGAGTTAGCGCAGATCACATTGCCGTGGCTTGTCGATGTTTGAAGCCACGAGTAGTCTGGCGGTTACTGGCGAGTAACTTACTCGTCGTCTTGGACTTCGCAGCCAGAACGTCACACAACGTCACGCCCACATCGGAAGAGAGAATCAGACATGGGCCACTACCAGAGCAACATCCGTGACCTGCACTTCAACCTGTTCGAGCTCCTCGAGCTCGACAAGGTGCTCGAGAGCGGCGAGTTCGGCGACCTCGATCACGACACCGCCGTCGACATGCTCCGTGAAGTGAAGACCCTCTCCGAGGGCCCGATCGCCGAGTCGTTCGCCGACGCCGATCGCAACCCGCCGGTCTTCGATCCGGACGAGCACTCGGTGACCATCCCCGAGTCCTTCAAGAAGTCCTACAACGCACTCATCGAGGCCGGCTGGGACAAGGTCGGCGTCGACGAGGCACTGGGCGGCATGCCCGCTCCCCGCACCCTGTACTGGGCGATCGGCGAGATGATCCTCGGCGCCAACCCGCCGGTGTTCATGTACGCGGCCGGCTCCGGCTTCGCGAACATCTTCTTCGACAACGGCACCGACGAGCAGAAGAAGTGGGCGGCCATCGCCTCCGAGCGCGGCTGGGGCGCCACCATGGTGCTCACCGAACCGGATGCCGGTTCGGACGTGGGCGCGGCCCGCACCAAGGCCGTCAAGCAGGAGGACGGCACCTGGCATATCGACGGCGTGAAGCGCTTCATCACCTCCGCCGACCAGGACATGACCGAGAACATCTTCCACCTGGTGCTGGCCCGCCCCGAGGGCGCGCGTCCGGGCACCAAGGGTCTGTCGCTGTTCTTCGTACCGAAGTTCCACTTCGATCCCGAGACCGGCGAGCTGGGCGAGCGCAACGGCGTCTACGTCACCAACGTCGAGCACAAGATGGGCATCAAGGCGTCGGCCACCTGTGAGCTGACCTTCGGACAGCACGGCACCCCGGCCGTCGGCTGGCTCGTCGGCGAGGTGCACGACGGCATCGCGCAGATGTTCGATGTCATCGAGCACGCCCGAATGATGGTGGGCACCAAGGCCATCTCGACTCTGTCGACCGGTTACCTGAACGCGCTGGAGTACGCCAAGGAGCGTGTGCAGGGCGGCGATCTGGTCCAGATGACCGACAAGAACGCCCCGCGCGTGACCATCACCCATCACCCGGACGTGCGTCGTTCGCTGATGACCCAGAAGGCGTACGCCGAGGGCCTGCGCGCCGTCTACCTGTACACCGCGTCGCATCAGGATCCCGTTGCCGCACAGATCGTTTCCGGTGCGGACGCCGAGATGGCGCACAAGGTCAACGATCTGCTGCTGCCGATCGTCAAGGGCGTCGGCTCCGAGCGTGCCTACAGCGTCCTGAGCCACGAGTCGCTGCAGACCCTGGGCGGCTCCGGCTTCCTGCAGGATTACCCGATCGAGCAGTACATCCGCGACTCGAAGATCGACTCCCTGTACGAGGGCACCACGGCCATCCAGGCGCAGGACTTCTTCTTCCGCAAGATCATTCGCGACCAGGGCGCCGCACTCGGCCACGTGTCCGCGCAGATCCAGAAGTTCCTCGACAGCGAGGGCGGCAACGGTCGCCTCAAGTCGGAGCGCGCACTGCTGAAGACCGCCTTCGAGGATGTGCAGGCGATGACCGCCACCCTCACCGGCTTCCTGATGGGCGCGCAGGAGAACCCGAAGGAGCTGTACAAGGTCGGCCTCGGTTCGGTCCGCTACCTGCTGGCCGTCGGCGACCTGCTCATCGGCTGGCTGCTGCTGCGTCAGGCCGAGGTCGCCCTCGCCGCGCTCGACAACGGCGCATCGGCCGAGGACAAGGCGTTCTACGACGGCAAGGTCGCGGTGGCGAGCTTCTTCGCGAAGACCATGCTCCCGCAGCTCACCTCCGTCCGCGGCACCGTCGACAACCTCGACGGCGAGATCATGGAGCTCGAGGAAGCCGCGTTCTGATCGCAGACTGAACAACCGACGTACGTCCCCGGTGGCCACACGGCCGCCGGGGACGTTCGTCGTGGGCGTCCACGCACGCGATCGTCCACCGGTGTTAGCGTGCGCCCATGACGACGCCCGAGAGCTACACCCATCGCCTGACCGTCCGCTACTACGAGGTCGACAGCCAGGGAGTCGTCTTCAACATGTGGTACCTCGGCTATGCCGATGTCGCGCTGTCCGGCTATCTCGCCCACGTCGGCCTGACCATGGATCGCCTGATCGAGATCGACACCGACATCCACGTCGTCAACGCGGAGGTCACCTACCGTGCGCCCCTGCGCCTCGACGACGTCGTCGACATCAGCATCGCCGAGGTGACCGTCGGACGCACCAGCATGACGTTCCATCTCACCCTGCACGTCGACGAAACGCTCACCACCGAGATCCGCGTCGTCTATGTGACACACCGCCTCTCGGACCGGCAGAAGATCGAGGTGCCCGAGTCGGTGCGGGCCGCGGTGACGGGTAACTAGCCGGTCCCCGAAAGCGAACGGACCGCCACGACCTGAGTCGTGACGGTCCGTTGATGCTACGAACGCTGCCGGTAACTACTTCGGTGGCATCCGGATGCCGCCGTCGACGCGGACGACCTCGGCGTTGACGTAGGAGTTGGTGATCAGCTCGACGACCATCGAGGCCAGTTCGTCGGCGATACCGAGACGATGCGGGAACAGCACCGACTCCCCCAGCTTCGCCTTGAATGCCTCGGAGGCCTCGCCCTCGCCGTAGATCGGGGTGTCGATGAGGCCCGGTGCGACGGTGTTGACGCGGATGCCGACCGCCGACAGGTCACGCGCGACCGGCAGGGTCATGCCGACGACGCCGCCCTTGGAGGACGAGTACGACGCCTGACCGATCTGGCCGTCGAAGGCCGCGACGGACGCCATGTTGACGATCGCACCACGCTCGCCCGCGGCGTCGAGCGGCTCGTTGCGGCTCATCGCGGTGGCGGCCAGGCGGATGCAGTCGAAGGTGCCGATCAGGTTGATGGCGATGACCTTCTTGTAGGCGTCCAGGTTGTGCGCCGACGCGAACTCGCCGTCCTTGCCGATGGTGCGCTGGGCCCAGCCGATGCCGGCCGAGTTCACCAGGGCGCGCAGCGGGCCGAGCTCGCCCGCCTTGTTGACGGCGTTCTCGATCTGCTCGGTGTTGGTCACGTCGACCTCGACGAAGGCGCCGCCGACCTCCTTGGCCAGCTCCTCACCCTTGTCCTTCTGCAGATCGGCCACGACGACCTTGGCGCCCTTGGCGGCCAGCTGACGAACCGTCGCCGCGCCGATGCCGGAGGCACCACCTGTCACGATTGCACTTGCTCCATTGATATCCACGTCCCGGAGCCTATCGAGCGTTCCATCGCGGGTCCAGAGGGGCGGCGCGGCCGCGACCATTCACTTGCAGGTGACCTTGGGCTCCGGATCGTATTTCACGGTGCGCGTGTGACGGTTGATCTCCCGGCCGGTACGGATGTCGGTGATGACGCGGGTGTTCGACGTGGTGAAGCCCCTGCTGCCGGAGGTCGCCACACAGTCGTCGCCCTTCGGCAGCGTCAACGACGGCGGATCGGTGTACGCACTTCGATTTCCGGTGATCGACTGCACCTCAACGGTTTTGGTGCCCCACAGCCGCACCGTGACGCCGGAGGGCGACCAGGAGGTCTCGATCAGCACACCGTGCTTGGAGTTGTTGCGGAACTGGAGGTCGATGGCCCCCTCGAAGACCGTCGCCTCGCGGGCCTCCGGATAGCGCGAGATGTAGTAGCTGTGCTCGGTGTGGTCGACGTCCTCGAGACCGGCGAAATAGGCGGCGTTGTAGAGGGTCGTCGCGAACTGGGAGATGCCGCCGCCCACGGACTTCGCCGCGTGGCCGTGATCGATGATCGTCGACTCGACGTAGCCCTGCGCGGTGCCGCGCGGCCCCGTGTAACCGTTGAGCGAGAACGTCTTACCGGGCTGGACGAGGGCACCGTTCACCTGTTCCGCGACGATCCGGATGTTCTCGCCGGAGGCGCTGGTGAACCCGCCGGTGGAGAATTCGCTGATCACCTCGCGCACCCCGAGTTTGCGGGCCCCGTCGGTGGTCAGCTTCGGTGGGAGCCTGGTGTACACGACCTTCGCGACGCGCCGCGGGTCGTCGCCGATGGCCGCACCCGCGACCGCGCCGAGCGACCGATCCCACTCGATCCGCGCACCCTCCTTGGCGGGCACCACGACGGGTGAGCCGCCGCGGATGGTGAAGCCCGCGTCGACCGGAGCGTTCTCGGTGCGGGCCAGCTTCGGCTGCAGAAGGGCCCGGCCGGCCTTGCGATCCATAACGGGCCGCAGTCCACCCTTGCCGTCGGGACGGAAGGTGAGCACCGGGCCGAGTTCCTGTGGAGTCAGGCGGACGGAAATGTTCTGGCTGCCCGCGACCGTCACCGGCCCCGACATCGCGCGTGCGGCCGGACCGTCGACGGCCGCCCGGACAGCGTCGGCGCCGACGGTCGGTGAGAAATCCTCCATGGGAAGGTCGACGTCGCGACCGTCGAGCCAGTGTGCCGCGAGAGCCTGGGCCGCGGCATCACGGTCGACCCGGCGTCCCGCGGCGGGCATCTCGGCGACGGGCTTCGCATCGACGAAATGCACGCCACCCTCCTTGGCCGCCTTCTCCAGGGTGCCCCGATGGGCGTGCAGGGCGCCGTTGAGCGCCTCGGCGTCCACGTGCACGACGGGAGTGACCGTCCGCGCAGCGCCCACCAGAGCGGCGGCACGGGTGAAGGGATTGTGGGGCTGCTCCATGAGCCGGTCCAGGGTGGCGTCGGTGTCGAAGCTCAGGCCGAGGTCCCGGGACGGAACCTGCGCCTGTCCGGTCTCGGTGCGCAGATCGACGGGCCGGTCGGCACGTTCGCCGAGCTGCTGCAATCGGCCACGGGCGGTGTCCCGGTCGAGGCCGCCCAGCTCGACGCCGCCGATCGTGGCCCCGCGTGCGGTCCGATCCTGGGTGAGGACCATCTCGACGGCCAGACCGATCCCCGCCACTCCGATCACCAGGATCGAGGCGCGGAGGATCCAGCGGGCCAGCACAGCCCAGGAAGCTCTTCTCACGAAATCAACTATTCATCACTGACGGGAATCACGGCCACTCACCGTGGGGGCCGGAAAAGTAGGCGCTCCGACCGAGCTGCCGGGTCGGGGGTCTGGCAGCTCAGCCGGAGCTACTCGTATATCTACGCTATTTTTCCGCTCGATACACGTTTCCGGAGAAAAAATTTCACCGTGTGTGACCTGATCGTTGCCGCGACCACCCGCGGCGGACGGCCTACGTTCGTATATCGACGCAGGTCACCGAGGCAGATCGGGATTTTGGTATCCCTAAGGCCGAATTAGCCTTCAATGATCGCCGTCACACCCTGGCCGCCGGCCGCACAGATCGACACGAGAGCGCGGCCACCGCCGTTCTCCTTGATCATCTTCGCGGTCTGCGCGACGATCCGGCCGCCGGTCGCGGCGAACGGGTGACCCGCCGCCAGCGACGACCCGTTCACGTTGAGCTTGCTGCGGTCGATGGCACCGAGCGGGACGTCGAGGCCGAGGCGCTCCACGCAGTACTCGTCGGACTCGAAGGCGGCCAGCGTGGCCAGCACCACCGAGGCGAAGGCCTCGTGGATCTCGTAGAAGTCGAAGTCCTGCAAGGTGAGTCCGTTGCGCTTGAGCAGACGCGGGATCGCGTAGGTCGGCGCCATCAGCAGGCCGTCGGGGCCGTTGATGTAGTCGACGGCGGCCGTCTCGCTGTCCACGAGGTAGGCCTGCACGGGCAGGCCCTTCTCGTCGGCCCACTCGTCCGAGGAGAGCAGCACCGTCGAGGCACCGTCGGTCAGCGGCGTCGAGTTGCCCGCGGTCATGGTGGCGTCACCGAGCGACGTGCCGAAGACCGGCTTGAGCTTGGCCAGCTTCTCGACGGTCGAATCCGCGCGCAGGTTCTCGTCGCGGGTCAGGCCGTGGAAGGGCGTCATCAGGTCGTCGTAGAAACCGCGGGCGTAGGCCGCGGCCATGTTCTGGTGGCTGGCCGCGGCCAGTTTGTCCTGGTCCTCGCGGGTGATGCCCATCTCCTTGGCGGTGATGGCCGCATGCTCACCCATCGACATGCCGGTGCGGGGCTCGCCGTTCTTCGGGATCTCGATGCCCAGGGTCGGCAGCAGCTTCGCGATCGCGACCATCTGCTCCTTGGTGGTCTTCGCGCGGTTCACCTCCAGCAGCTGCCGGCGCATCTGATCGGACACCGCGATGGGGGCGTCCGAGGAGGTGTCCACGCCACCGCCGACGGCGACGTCGTAGCGACCGGCCGCGATGCCGTCGCTGACCGCGACGATCGCCTGCAGGCCGGTGCCGCAGGCCTGCTGGATGTCGAAGGCCGGGGTGTACGGCGAGAGCGCGGAACCGAGCACACATTCGCGAATGAGATTGAAATCACGCGCATGCTTGAGGACGGCGCCCGCGGCCACCATGCCGAGCTGCTCACCCTGCAGGTTGAACCGGCTGACCAGCCCGTCCAGAGCAGCGGTGAACATCTCCTGGTTGCCGACCTTGGCGTATGCCTTGTCCTGGCGGGCGAACGGAATCCGGTTGCCGCCGAGAATCGCGACCGGGCGCATCGTGCGGGTCTTCGGTGTCTTGGCCACTTCGATCTCCCAAGGGTTGAGTTCGGAATCTATAGCGTATTCTTACTGATGAGTAAGTTCGTTGTCGAACTCCCCGACCCACGTCACAATCCATCATCAGACACATCACCAGACAAGGAGAACCCACATGGCCCCCAGCGGGAACAATGGCCTGTACTCGACCTTCGTCCATTCCCTTCCGGGCTCGTTCATCGCCAAGCAGGCGGGACTCCCCGTGCCGCCCACGCTACGCCGATACAAGACATCGGAGCCCGCTCTTCCGGGACCGGTGCTGCTGGGCGGACAGGGCCGCCTCATCGAGCCGCTGCGCGAGATCCTGACCACCCCGGACTACGACGTGATCCACAACGCGACCACCGGTCGCTCCGCCGACAAGTACGGCGCACTGGTCTTCGACGCCACCGGCATCACGTCGCCCGCCGAGCTCGGGCAGCTGTACGAGTTCTTCGCGCCGCAGATGCGGTCGCTCGCACCCTGCGCGCGCCTGCTCGTCATCGGCACCACCCCGGAACTGATCGACGACGCCAATGAGCACGTCGCCCAGCGCGCCCTCGAGGGCTTCACCCGCTCGGTCGGCAAGGAACTCCTCAAGGGCTCCACCGTCCAGCTCGTCTACGTCGCACCGGATGCCGCGACCGGCCTGTCGGGCCTCGAGTCGACCCTGCGCTTCGTGCTGTCGGCCAAGTCGGCCTTCGTCGACGCCCAGGTGATCCGCGTGGGCAGCGCCGACGCCACCGCTCCGGCGAACTGGGACAAGCCCCTCGAGGGCAAGGTCGCCGTGGTCACCGGTGCCGCCCGCGGCATCGGCGCGACCATCGCCGAGGTTCTCGCCCGCGACGGCGCCCACGTGATCGTCGCCGACGTCCCGCAGGCCGGTGAGGCACTCTCGGAGACCGCGAACAAGGTCAACGGCACCGCCTTCCCGATGGACGTCACCGCCCAGGACGCCGGGGCCAAGCTCGCCGAGCTGGCTCTCGAACGCCACGGCGGCGTCGACATCATCGTGAACAACGCAGGCATCACCCGCGACAAACTGCTCGCCAACATGGACGAGGCCCGCTGGGAGTCGGTCATCGCGGTGAATCTCATTGCGCCGCAGCAGCTCGTCCAGGCACTGCTGGACAAGAAGGCGCTGCGGAAGGGCGGCGCGGTCGTCGACGTGTCGTCGATCGCGGGCATCGCGGGCAACCGCGGCCAGACCAACTACGGCACCTCGAAGGCCGGCGTCATCGGCCTCGTCGACGCATATGCGCCGATCCTGGAGAAGGAGGGCATCACCATCAACGCGGTGGCGCCCGGCTTCATCGAGACCAAGATGACCGCGGCGATCCCGCTCGCGACCCGTGAGGCGGGCCGCCTGATGAGTTCGCTGCAGCAGGGTGGCCAGACCGTCGACGTCGCCGAGACGGTCGCGTACTTCGCCAACCCGGCCTCCAGCTCGATCACCGGCAACGTGGTCCGCGTCTGCGGCCAGGGATTCCTGGGTGCGTGATGGGTAGGACGATCACGCTCGACTCACCGCCGAGCACCCTGGAGGTGTACTCGAAGGCGATCGGCGCGATGCTGCCGGTCATCGGCAAGTCGGGACGGGTGCGCGCCGACGCCCCGCTGCCCGACTTCTCGTACCGCCTCGAGAACGTCCGCGTCGACCCGGAGCAGCTGCGCGCCTACTGCCGGGCGACCGGGCAGGCCTTCGGCGACACGCTCCCGGTGACCTACCCGTTCGTGCTGCAGTTCCCGCTGACGATGAAGCTGATGACCGAGGACTCGTTCCCGTTCGGCGCGGTCGGTTCGGTGCATCTGACGAACTCGATCCGGCGTTTCCGCCGGATCGGGGTCGACGAGCCGCTGACGATCACCACGCATGCGGAGAATCTTCGTGAGCACCGCAAGGGCATGCTCATCGATGTCATCTCGCAGATCAAGGTCGGGTCGGAACTGGTGACCGAGCAGGTGGGCACCTTCCTGAAGCAGCAGCGGACCAGTCTGTCCGACGAGCCGCGCGGACCGGAGCCGAAGTCGTCCACCCCGCCGCCCCCGGACGGCATCCTCTCGGTGGATCTCGGACGCATCCGCCAGTACGCATCGGCATCGGGCGATCGCAATCCGATTCACATGGGTGATCTGACCGCGAAGGCCTTCGGCTTCCCGCGCGCCATCGCCCACGGCATGTGGTCGGCGGGCGCCACGATCGCGAACGTCGAATCCCAGCTGCCCGGCGACGTCACCTACGACGTCCGCTTCGGCAAGCCGATCCTGCTGCCCGCGAAGGTGTATCTCTACACCAAGCGGGTCGGTGACGACGGCGACTTCGACATCGCGATCCTGGACCGCCGCAAGGGTTTCCCGCATCTGACGGCGACCACCCGCGGCCACTGAGCCGCGGTCGGCCCGGACATACGACGTTCCCGCGACCTCAACTCGTTCTCGCGACTTCGGCCGAAGTCGCGGGATCGGGACGAGGTCGCGGGAACGCTTGTTTGGCGGGTGTGGGGCGGCTATTCGCCGGAGGCCGCGAGATGCGGGCGTCCGACGCCCTTCAGGCCGCGCCAGGTGATGCCGACGAGAAGGTCGGTGGCGGTGTCGAGATCGACGTCGCCCTCGGAGATCCGGTCGGCGACGGCCTCACCGGCACCGACGAGCGCCACGGCGGTGAGTTCGAAATCGATGTCGCGAGCACCCTCGACCGTGGTGCCGGCACGGATGAGTTCGGTGATCATCTCGGTGACCCTGGCCCGGCTGTCGACGACGAACCGCGAGAACGACGCGGTGCCCACGGCCACCCGGTAGAGCACCTTCCACGACTGCCGGTGCTCGTCGACGAATCGCAGGAATTCCCGGACGACGGTGCGGGCCTGATCCCGTTGACGCAGTTTCGGATCGAACCCCGCGCTCATCGCCTCGATGAAACGTCCGGATTCGCGTTCGATGCAGGCGCTGAATAATTCGTCCTTGGAGCCGTAATACAGATACAGCATCGGTTTGCTGATCTGCGCCTCGGCGGCGATGGCATCCATGGACGTTTCACGAAAGCCGTTCTCGGAGAACACCTTCACCGCAGCGTCGAGCATCTGCTGTTCCCGAACGGCGCGGGGTAACCGCTTGGTACCGCCGGCCATCACCGCACCTCCATACGCCCGACACAAATAATTCCGATTGATCGTACCGAATATCTTACCAGCCGGTAAGTTAACCGTATTCAGAACCCTGCCCGGCGAGTCAGCAGGTCAGTACGCCTTTCGAACGAAGAATCCGCACGACGGAACGATCGACCCGCTCCCGCGTCAGCCGCTTGGCGGCAACCTCCCGTTGCAGGGCGTCCAGCACCGACGACACCCGATCCGTCGCCAGCCAGAGCGCGATGTCCGAGCCCGCTCGGATCGCCCGCGGAACCGCTTGCTCGATCGGATAGCGCGCACTGATGGCGGCCATGCCGGACAGATCGTCGGAGAACACCACGCCGTCGAAGGGCGGGGCGTCGTAGCCGCGCCCGCTGCGCAGCATGCCGATGGCGCGCGGGCTGATGCTCGCGGGCGTCTCCGGCCCGGTCAGTCCGGGGACGATCAGGTGCCCGACCATCACGCCCGCGGTGCCCGGGTCCCTGAGCAGACTCCGGTAGGGCACCAGATCGCTGGTCTTCAGACTCGACAGGGGCGGGGTGCGCACGACACCGGTGTGCGTGTCGCCCGACCCGTGGCCGTGGCCCGGGAAGTGCTTGAACACGGGCATGACGCCGGCCGCGGCGAGACCGTCGGCGAAGGCCTTCGCGTAGGTGGTGACCACCTTCGGGTCATTGCTGAACGAACGGTCGCCGACGACCTCGCCGTCGGACTCGTCGCTCACATCGGCGACGGGCGCGAAATCGACGGTGATGCCGAGCTTCGCCATGCGCTGCCCGATCGACTCGGCCAGTTCGCGCACCTGCTGCGGGGTCTTCGTGGCGGCGAGTTCCCGCGCCGACGGACTATCGATGCCGATCCCGGACAGCCGCGACACCCGGCCGCCCTCCTGATCGACGGTGACCATCAGCGGGATCGTGCTGTTGCGTGAAATACGCGCTGCCGCACCGGACGTGAGGATCGACTTGTCCGTCCAGCTGCCGACGAAGATCCCGCCGATCTTCTCCGACTTCACGATCTGCTGTGCGTCGGCCGCATCCCGCACACCGACGACCAGCAGCTGTGCCAGCTTCTGCCGCAGCGTCATCGCCTTGAGTTCCTGTGCCCCGCAGGCCAATGCGGCCGAGGTCGGCACGCTCGACGACGTCGGGGAGGTCGTCGGCGACGTGAGGGACGGCGAACTCGAGGGCGCACCGGTCGAGGCGTCCGAAGCGCAGGCAGCCGCGGTCGCCGCGAGCACCGGGACGACCGCACACACCAGCGCACGACGTGCCGCCATGGTGCGACGACGACCCGGACGAACTACTGCACCCCGCAAGAAACCCATGCGGCGAGTGTGGCATGGATCTCGCCTCCGGCATGTATCCTCAGGTCATGGACGCCGGGTCCGAGACCGCCTCCCAGGCCGCCAGCGCGCAGGCCTCGATGGCCCGGGCCGCCGTTCCACAGCCCACCGCCAACGGCCGTGATCCCGGGGACACCACGCATCAGGTCCTGATGATCGCCTACGACGGCTCCCCGAACGCCGACCGCGCCATCCGCTATGCGGGACGCTTCCTCCGCGCCGACACCGCTCACGTCGTCACCGCCTGGCGTCCCGGAGGTGTGGCACCCACCGGCATCTCCGCCCTCGCCGGCGGGGTGCAGCCCTACCTCGACCCGCAGCTGGACGCCGAGGTCGACGCGGCCCTGCGGGACGAGGCGGCGCAGATCAACACACGCGGGGTCGGCCTGGCCACCGAGTGCGGACTCAACGCCCGTGGCTCGCTGGCCGAGGTGGAGTCGACGGTGTGGGGCGCGCTCGTCGCCGCGGCGGACACCCTCGACGTCGACATGCTGGTCACCGGCACACGCGGGGAGACCGGACTCCGGGCGCTGGTGCACTCGAGCGTCGCCGAACACGTCCTGAAACACTGCGGTCGCCCGGTGTTCATCGTGCCCGCCTGCTGCGACCGGCAGCCCGACGTGACCCCGTGACGCATCACCCCTGATCGGATTTTGGTAGTTTCGTCGCCATGATCAACAACCGTCTGGCCGCTGGTGCCGCCGCCGGGATCGCCGGCATCGTGGTCGGACTCGGAGCCGTGTTCCTCGGCGGCTTCCTATCCGCGGAGACCAGTCCGTCGACGGACGTGAACAGTGTCAACCCGAACAGCGGCTTCGTGCAGGGCTCGGTGGACTACGGCACTCGCGGTGACACCGCGGACAACAACTGACGCCCGACTGACGCGCCGCGGCGTCCTGATCGCCGCCCTGTGCGCGCTGGTCGTCTCATTTCTCCAGTCACCCGGACGCATCGCGGCGGACACCAAACTCGATCTGACCGCCGACCCGATCGGCTTCCTGGCGCGCGCCGCTCATCTGTGGTCGCCCGACGCCCCGCTCGGGCAGGTCCAGAATCAGGCGTACGGCTACTTCTTCCCGCACGGCGCATTCTTCGCCCTCGGTGACCTCCTCGCACTGCCGCCGTGGGTGACCCAGCGCCTCTGGTGGGCCCTGCTGATCACCGTCGGGTTCGTCGGTGTCGTCCGGCTCGGCGAGGCTCTGCGGATCGGTTCCCCGGGCTCCCGGATCATCGCGGCATTGGTTTTCGTCCTGAGCCCGCGCGTGCTCACGACCATCGGCTCGATCTCGTCGGAAACCCTCCCGATGGTCCTCGCTCCCTGGGTGCTGATCCCGGTGGTGCGGGCCCTGGACCGCGACGCACCCGGTACGCAGCCGTTGTGGCGGTACGCGGCGCGATCGGCCGCCGCGGTCGCGCTCATGGGTGCGGTGAACGCGGTCGCCACCCTCGCCGCACTGGGCGTCGCGCTGCTGTGGTGGCTGCTCGCTCCCCTCGCCGGTCGAGTAGCCCGCGAGCGCAGCACCCCCGCCGATCACGTAGCACACGAGCGCAGCACCCCCGCCGATCACGTAGCACACGAGCGCAGCACCCCCGCCGATCGAGTAGCACACGAGCGCAGCACCCCCGCCGATCGAGTAGCAGGCGAGCGCAGCGAGTCTGCGTATCGAGATCTCGATACGCCCTCGGCCAGCGCCTCGGACTACTCGATCACCGGGAGATGGTGGCGCTTCGGCGCGTGGTGGGCGCTGGGACTCGCGCTGGCGTGTGCGTGGTGGCTGGTGCCGCTGCTGATCCTGTCGCGGGTGTCGCCGCCGTTCCTGGACTTCATCGAATCGTCGCGCGTGACAACCGAATGGACGTCGCTCACCGAGGTGCTGCGCGGCACCAGTTCGTGGACCCCGTTCGTGTCGCCCGAGCGCGTCGCGGGCGCGGTTCTGGTGACGCAGCCGGCCGCCGTGCTGGCGACCGTGGTGCTTGCGGCCGCCGGTCTCGCCGGATTGTGTATGCGCCGCATGCCCTTCCGCGGGCGGCTGATGACGATCCTGGTCGTCGGGCTGCTGTTGATGTGTGTGGGGTTCGTCGGCGGGCTGAGTTCCCCCATCGCCGAGCCGGTGCGGGTCTTCCTCGACGGTCCGGGCGCCCCGCTGCGCAACATCCACAAATTCGAGCCCTTCATCCGTATCCCCCTGGTGCTCGGCATCGCGCATCTGCTGGCCCGCGTTCCGCTGCCCGGCACCGCGACGATCCGGGACAGTCTGCGTGCCCTGGGACGCCCGGAACGGTCCCGGCCGGTGGCCGCGGCGATCGTGGTGGTGGTCGCCGCCTTCGGTGCCGGTTCGCTGGTGTGGACCGGCCAGCTCGCACCGGCGGGCACCTACCGGGCGCTGCCCGATCACTGGCGCGCGGCGTCGCAATGGCTGGCCGATCACGATCGGCCGCCCGGCTCCACGGCACCGGTACGCAGCCTGGTCGTCCCGGGTGCGCCGTTCGCCGATCAACTGTGGGGCCTCACCCGCGACGAACCGCTCCAGCCCCTCGCCGACGGTCCGTGGGCGGTCCGCGACGCCATCCCGCTCACCCCGCCCGGCGCCATTCGCGCCCTCGACTCGGTGCAGCGTGACATCGCGAACGGGCGGGGTTCGGCGGGCCTGGCCGCGACGCTGGCCCAGCAGGGCATCGGTTTCGTGGTGTTGCGCGCCGACCTCACCCCGGAGACCTCCCGGTCGGCGCGTCCACTCGTCGCGCAGCAGGCCCTGAACGCCTCCCCCGGCCTGCGCCGGGTCGCGGTCTTCGGCCCGGAGACCGGCCCCCCGACCGTCGACAAGGTGGTGCGCGACAACGGCTTACGCCCCACGATGCCCGCCATTCAGATCTATGCGGTCGATGATGGCAACGGCTTCCCGGGCACCGGCCCGACCCTCACCGATCTCGATTCGATGCCGCGGGTGAGCGGTGGCGCCGAGGCACCGGCCGCCGTGCAGGCCTTCCGCGGATGGTCCGGTATGCGCCCGATGGGACCGGTTCTTCTCGACGCGGACGCGCGACGGGCCGGACTGCCTGCACGACCGACGACGGTCACCGACTCCCCGGCCGACCGGGAGACCGACTTCGGTCGCGTCGACGATCACAGTTCCGCGATCCGCACGCCCGACGATCCGCGCCGCACCCAGAACGCCGCGGCCGACTATCCGGTCGACGGTCAGCCACTCGTCCACGGCGAATGGCTGCTCGACAATCAGCCCGGCCAGGTCCGCGTGTCGGCATCCGGTTCGGCATCCGACGCCACCCAGCCGGGCCAGACCTCCCCCGCCAACGCACCGGCCGCGGCCTTCGACGGCAACCCGGACACGTCGTGGGTGAGCAGCGGCCTCGACTCCGCGGTCGGCCAATGGTTGCGCCTGGACTTCACGAAGCCGCGCACCGATCTCGCGGTCACGCTGAGCACCTCGCGGGCCATCGGGCCGGATGTCAGCGGCATCCTGGTGACGACCGAATCGGGCAGTACCGTCGCCGAGGGCGTGGAACCCGGTGAGCCCGTGACGGTCACGGCCCCGTCTGGGCCCACCCGGTGGATGCAGATCCGTGCCATCAGTACCGCCGACGGACTGCCCGGCAACCAGTTCGCCATCGGCGAGCTGTCCCTGAGCGATCTGTCCGCACGCCTCCCGCTCACCATCCGGCATCGCGTGGTGCTGCCGGAGATGCCCGCGGGTACACCCGTCGACGGGTGGCTGCTCGACCAGGAACTGAACGGCCGATCCGCCTGTGTGCGGGACGGTTCGGCGACACGATGTTCGCCGGGGCTCGGCCTCCCCGCCGAGACGCCGGGCATCGTCACCCGCGCACTGTCGGTACCCGCCCCGGTGGCGGTCACGCCGACCGTCGTTCTGCGTCCGCGACCGGGCGACGGCCTCCGGCAACTGCTCTCCGCGCCCGGGCGGATCACCGCCGACGGCCCGACCGCCGTCGACGACCCGCGGGGCAACGCGTCGGCCGCGGTCGACGGTGATCCCGGAACCACCTGGACCGCACCGGAATCCGACGGCTCGAAGAAGACCAGGGAGCCGGAGATGGTGATCCGGCTGCCGCGCCCGCACCGTGTGGAGCGTCTCAGGCTGACCCTGCCCCGCGACTATCCGGCCGCACCACGCCGCATCACCGTCGACCTCGGGTCGGGCCCGCAGACCCGCGACGTCCCGGCCGACGGCGTGATCGACCTGAATCCGGCGGTCACCCAGCGTATCTCGCTCAGAGTCCGGAAATCGGCGGACCTCATCGACGTGAACAGCCTCGGCTTCTCCCGCCAGGCACCACCGGGCATCAGCGAGATCGGTGTGGAACCGGCGGTGTCCCCCACCCCGGGGGCCGATCCGGAGCGGCCGGTCACCATCGGCTGCGACGCCGGTGTCGGAATGACCGTGTCGGGGAAGGTGATCGGGCTGTCGGTGCGCACTACCGAGGGGGCACTGCGCAACGCCGAACCGGTGCTCGCCCGTCCGTGTACGCCGGAGCCGGTCACCATCGGCGCGGGTGAGCAGGAACTGTCGGTGAATCCGGGATCGGCGTTCACCGTCGCGCAGGTCGCCCTTCCGACGTCCGGCAGCCGGGCGCTGTCCGGCGCACCGGACGCCATGACGGTCCCGACCGTGTCGGACTGGTCGTCGACGCACCGGGTCGTCGACGTGGAATCGGCGCCGGCACAACGGGTCCTGACCGTTCCGGAGAGCACGAACACCGGCTGGCGGGCCGAACTCGACGGGGCGCAGCTGCACCCGATCGTGGTCAACGGCTGGCAGCAGGGATGGCTGGTCCCGGCCGGTGCGCGCGGTCCGGTCACCCTGACCTACCGCTTCGACTCGCTCTACCGCTGGTCGCTGGGCATCGGACTCGCGCTCGTCGCACTGCTGCTGGTCGCCGCGGCGTGGCCGGCCCGTAGACGTCCGGATATCGAACCGGCCGACGAGACCCCGGGCGCGGGTACATCACCGTGGCTCCCGGTCGCCGCCGGGGCGGGGTGGCTCGGTGCGGCCTGGCTGCTCACCGGCTGGTGGGGGCTGGTCGTCGCGGTGGTGACGGGCGTCCTCGTCCGGCGCGCACCGCCGCGCACCGGTGTGGTCGTCGCCTTCACCGCGTTGTTCGCAGCCGGGGTCGGTCTGGCAGCGGGGCCATGGCATGCCTCGACCGGGTACCACGGCTTCTCGTGGTGGGTTCAGCTCCTCGCGGCGGTCGCCGTGTCGACGGCGGTCTGGACCGTCGTGGACCCGGAGCGCTCGCTGTCGCGAATCCGCTTCTCGCGGTTACGAAGCCACAGGCGCGCCGGTTCCTCGACGAAGGCATAGCTCGCGGCCGAGATGCCGACGGTGAGGACCACGGTCAGTGACCACACCTGCAGGGTGTGCCCGTTGAACGGCAGGATGCCGAACAGTCCGAAGACCACGGCGAGCACCACGAGGTGCCAGATGAAGATGCCGTAGGACCACCGTCCGAGGGCCAGCATCGGCGGCGAGGAGAGCACCCGGAACTCGCGGCCCGACGCGGGCAGAAACACCAGCGGGGCCAGGACCGCGAAGGCGCAGACCGCACCGAGCGTCATCTTGGTGGCGAACTGCGGGGCCGACAGGGCGCCGAGTCCGGTCGGCCCGGCGATAGGTGTGCAGGCCAGACCGTAGGCGACCACGAACGCCGCCAGCATCCACCACCGATGCGTGCCGATCGCCGCGAGCCGATACACCCAGCGGGGTGCGGGCGTTCCATCGTGCCGGGCCCGGTCGAGGGCACCGACGGTCTCCGCGAGCAGCAACCCGACGAGGAACCACGGCAGGTGGCCGAAGACCCAGTTCTTCGGTTCGACACCGGCGGCCACCGGCAGGGCCACCGCCACCCATCCCCAGGCGAGGCTGAGCAGGCCGATGCCCACGAGCACCGGAATCCGCAGTCGCGAACGGTCACGGCCGTCCCCGCGGCGGCGCAGCGCGAGGAGTGCGTAGCCGAGGACCGGCAGCAGCAGATAGAAGGCGACCTCCACCGACAGACTCCACATCTGCGTGAGGCCCGCGGTCAGCGACAGCGGCACGAAGACCTGCGTGAGCGTCAGGTTGGCCAGCCACACCGTCATCCCGGCGCGGGCAGCCTCCGGCAGCAGGGTCAGCACCACCACGACGACCACGACGTAGGCGGGCCAGATCCGCACCACCCGGTGCATCAGATAGCGGCGCGTCGACGGAGCCCGAGTGGCATCCGGATCGTCGGGCGGCGCCTGCGCGGCCGCTACCCAGGGCCGCCACAGCAGGAATCCCGACAGCGCGAAGAACAGGGCGACGGCCAGATCCAGACGACCGAGCACCGGACCGACGACGGGCAGTTCGACGGCCCGCGTCTGGAAGGCGACGTGCGTGGTCAGCACCCCGATGGATGCCAGTGCGCGCATCCCTTCGAGCTGCGGATAAAAGCGGGTGATGGCCATGCTGGATGTCAGCGTACCGAGGTGACCGGGTCGCGATCGCGGCTGCCGGTAACGTTGCCGCCTATGGCATCGCCGCGTCTGTCCACCCGCGATCTGATCGGACCCGTCCTGATCTTCGTCGGCGGGTTCCTGCTCGCCGCGGCGCTCGCCCTGCCCACGCTCGTCGCCGGGCAACTGCGCACCATCCCGCTGAGCACCGACGTGACCACCGCCGCGACGACCGCCCCCGACGCCCCCGCACGCATCCTCGACCGGTGTTCGCCGGCCACCCCCGCGGCGCGGGTCGTCGAGGCCGATCTGACCCGGCAGCAGCGTTTCGTGGCGGTCCGCCCCGCCGACTCGGACCGGGTCACCCTGCAGGCGGGCACCTCGATGCGTGCCGATCGGCTGCACATCGACGGGAGGACGGTCGAGACGAAGGCGCCGCGTCCGGGCAGCGAAGTGCCGCCCGCCGAGGGCGCCGAGCTCTGCACCGATCCGGTGCTGAGTGCGGTACGCGATCGCGTCACCCTCAACCGTCGCACCGCGCTGCCGGACACGACGGCGGGCGGGTCGTCGGAGATCCAGTACGACAACGGGTCGGCACCCGTGCGCGTGCCGGATCGTCGCGGCGTCACCTACCTGCTGCCTTTCGACGTCACCGCGGGCGACCACACGTTCTTCGATGTCACGACGCGGCGTTCGGTGCCGCTGCGCGCGGCGGGCGAGACGACCGTGCACGGGCACGACGCGCTGCGGTTCGTCGCCGACGTCCCCGACACCGATCTGCAGACCCTGCCCGACAACACCGGGGTGGCCGGCGCCAGTCCGACGTCGATCACCCGGCCGGCCGGGTGGTTCGGCGTCCCCGGTGTCGATCCCGCCCGCGAGCTGACCGCCAACCTGCACCACGAGGCGCACTGGGAGATCGCGGTGGACGCCGCATCCGGGACCATCCTCGACGAACAGATCACCATCACCCAGGAATACCGGCTGGTCGGCGCGGATCTCCCCGATCATCGTGTGACCAACCTGGCCGCGACCTTCGGCTTCGACGACAAGTCCCAGCGCAGGCAGGTCGATCACGCCACCGCACTTTCGGCGCCGGTCACCATCTGGGGCCGGGTCGTCCCGATCCTCGCGGCCCTGCTCGGGCTCGCGGCCGTCGGCGCCGGTCTCGCGTTGCTGATGCCCGCCCGGTTCAGCCGGTTGCGGGCCGCGTGGTCAGATCGACGACGGTCGTGATGACGGCGGCGGCCGTGGCCGCCACGACCGCGACCACCGCGAGCGCCACGATCGAGTGCACGACGGTCAGCATCAGGACCGCGGCCACCACCACCGTCGCCCAGGTGATGAGGGAGACGGCGGTGGCCTGCCGGGCGATCGCGGACAGCAAGGCCACCTGCAGTACGGCCAGCATCGAACCGGTCAGGGCGAAGAGCCACAGGACACCGACGAGCGGCTGATAGTCGGGGCGGATGACATGCGGGACGAGCGGTCCGGCGAGCCCGGCCGCGACGGTCACCATCGCACCGATCGCCGCGACGACCCGGACGGCGTGGATCAGCGCGGTCCGGGAGACCGCCGGATCGGCGAGGCGCGGATAGAACACCACGCCGACGGCCTGCGGCAGCCAGAACGCCACCTTGGTGGCGATGGCACCGAGGGCGTAGACGCCCGCGTCGTGCGCGGACAGCACGAATCCCGACAGCATCAGATCGATCGACGAGGCGACAACGAGAACGAGCTGGACGCCACCGGCGCGGACGACCTCGCCGAGCCCGAGGTGCCCGGTCGTCGTTTCGTCGTCGCGCGAGGGCACCCCGCGTGCGGCACGCACCGCGAGGAGGGCGACCGCCGCACCAACGGCGGTTCCGATCACACCGGCGGTCAATGCACCCGCCGGACCGGCCCCGGCCGCGAGCGCACCGATCACCGGGATCGTCCGTACCACGCCGACCACGGCGAGAACCCAGGCCAGCAGGCGGAACTCGTGGCTGCCCTGGAGCATCCCCTGAGCCGCACCGATGACGGTCAGCAGTGGTGTGGTCGCGAGTGCGGCCGCGGCGGTGGCCACCGGCATCGACCCGATCCAGGCGACCAGCGGCGTGCCGACCACCGCCAGCACCACCACGATCCCGACGGTGCCCACGGTCACCGCGCGAATCCGGGCGGGGTCGGTACGGGCAACGACGGCCCGGGCGATCACGGCCTGTATCGCCAGTGCCGCCACACCGAAGATCAGCGTCGCCGACAGCGCACGGGCCAGCTCGCCGTACTCGGCGGTGTCCAGCCACCAGCGGCTCGCCGTGAGGTGGACGAGGTAGGAGAAGACGTTGGCGACCATCGAGCCGAGGGCCACCCGGCCGAGCGCGGCCGATGTCCCCGACCGCGCCACCGACACCATGCCGTCAAGTGTGCCCTGCCGGGTCCGGCGCGCACGGGCAGCCCGACGATCCGGTCGACCACGGTCCCCGACAGCGGTCGCTTTTGCACCGAAGGACTCCTGTGGGCGACGATGAGGGGGTTCCATAGTCTGTCCGTCCTGCCCGACCTGCGAGAAAGCCACCGACGACCCGATGTACGACCAACAGTTCACCGACGACACCGCGGCCGAGAACGGCGAACCGGTCGGCTTCCGCATCGACCCGGTTCTGGCCCGTAGCTGGCTGCTCGTCACCGGTACGCATCCCGACCGCTTCGCGGCCGCATCCCGGTCCCGGGCCGACATCGTCGTCCTCGACATCGAGGATGCGGTCGCCCCGAAGGACAAGGTCGACGCCCGCAACAACGTGCTGGAGTGGCTCAAGCAGGGCAACCCGGATTGGGTCCGCGTCAACGGCTTCGGCACGCCGTGGTGGGCCGACGATCTCGACGCGCTCTCGACGACCACGGTCGGCGGCATCATGCTCGCCATGGTGGAGTCGATGGATCACGTCACCGAGACCGCCAAGCGTCTGCCCGGTGTGCCCATCGTCGCCCTCGTTGAAACCGCCCGCGGACTCGAGCGCATCACCGAGATCGCCTCGGCGAAGGGCACATTCCGCCTGGCCTTCGGGATCGGCGATTTCCGCCGGGACACCGGTTTCGGCGAGAACCCGGCGACCCTGGCCTACGCGCGGTCGCGCTTCACCATCGCCGCCAAGGCCGCCCACCTGCCGAGCGCCATCGACGGACCGACCATCGGGTCGAGTGCCCTCAAGCTGTCCGAGGCGACCGGTGTGGCCGCCGAGTTCGGGATGAGCGGCAAGATCTGCCTCAGCCCCGACCAGTGTCATCTCGTCAACGAGGGCCTATCGCCGTCGCAGGACGAGATCCGGTGGGCCCAGGAGTTCTTCGCCGAGTTCGAGCGTGACGGCGGCGAGATCCGCAACGGCTCGGACCTACCGCGGATCGCACGCGCCACCAAGATCCTGGATCTCGCCCGCGCCTACGACATCACCCCGCAGGACTACGAGGACGACCCGGAGCACGCCCAGGCGCCGTCGGACACCTTCCACCGCTGACCTTCGCCGACGTGACCGGGGTGACGGCGCGCGAGACACCGGCCCGGGTGCTGCCGGTGCTCTACGCGGTGTCGACCGTGCTCACGCTGCTCATCCTGGCTCCGCTGCTGCGTGGCGGCCACCTGCTGTACCGCGATGCGGTCTCCACGCCGCGCAGCTTCGTCACCGACACCACCCTCGGCATCGACGGCCTGGCTCCGCGTGCGGTACCGCAGGATTGGGTGATCGCACAGCTCAGCCGGTTCGTCGACGGCGGACACGTGGTGGTCGCGATCATGGTCGTGGCGATGATCCTCACCGGCGTCGGCTTCGGACGCCTGGCGGTGCATGCCATTCCGGCCGTGGGCCGTACCGGCGCCGCGGTGGCCGCCGTGGTGTCCATCTGGAATCCCCTTGTCGCCGAACGCCTCCTGCAGGGTCACTGGAGTCTGCTGGTGTCCTATGCGGCACTCGGCTGGATCGCCTGCGCGGCCCGCGACATCGCATACGGCCACGATCGTCGCGCGTGGCCCGCGCTGTTCGCGGCGGTTGCCGTCGCAGGCTTCACCCCGACCGGCTCGGTCATCGCCGCGATCGCGCTGCTCGTCGTAGTGCCCCGCCTGATCGGCGACCGGCGGTGGGGTGCACTCGGATCACTCGGGGCCGCACTGATCGTCGGTGCACTTCCGTGGCTGACCGCGACGATCGTCGGGGCCCCCGCGGTCGGCGGTGGCACGGAGGGATTCGTGGTCTTCGGTGTGCGGGCCGAGCCGTGGCTCGGCACCGTGGGGACGGTGCTGGGACTCGGCGGCATCTGGAACGCCGATGCGGTCCCGGCGAGCCGAACCATCGGGTGGGCGGCGGCGGCAACGGTGGCCTTCCTGCTGGTGATCGCCGTCGGCACGCGGTGGTGGTGGGTCAGGCGCCGGGAGACCGATCCGGGTATCGGGGGCTGGGCGGTGCTCGCGATCTGCACCGTTGTCGCCGTGAGCCTGACCGCGATCGGACCGCTCGCGCAGGCGCTGTCGGATGCCTCCGGCACGATCGGCGGCCTCGGACTGTTCCGCGACGGCCAGAAATTCCTGACGCTCACGATGCCGTTCGCCGCCATCGCCGCCGCGGCGGCCACGCAGGCGTTGCGCGCCTGGGTGCCGGCCGGATTCGCCGCCGCGGCAACACTTCTGCTGATCGTCGCACCGCTGCCGGACCTGGCCTGGGGTGTCGGCGGGCAGCTACGTCCGATCACCTATCCCGCCGACTGGGCCAGGGTTGCCGATACCATCCCCGCCGACTCCGGTGCCGTCGCCGTCTGGCCGCCGGGCGCAGTCCGGCAATACGCCTTCACCGACGGCCCGTCGCTGAACCCGCTGGCACGGATGGTCCGGGCGCCGGTGGTCGAATCCGGTGAGCTGACCGTCGACGGCGTGGTGGTCGACCGTGCGTCCGGGCGGGGCGCACAGGTCGATGCCGCGTTGCGGGCCGGCGGCGACCCGGCCTGGCTCGCACGGCTGGGCGTCGGCTGGGTGGTCGTCGAGAACGATTCGCCGCCACCACTTCTCGCCACAGGCGCGGAACAGGTGTTCGCCGGCGACGACCTGCGGCTGTACCGGATTCCATCCTCGATCGCCGAGCGGGGGGCATCGGGGGCGACACGCTTCTGGGTGCAGGCCGCACACGTCGCCTGGACGGCGACGATCCTCGTCGCACTCGCGCTGTACGCGTGGCGGCCTCAGCGGCGCAGATCTCCGATCACGGACTCGAACCCGTCGACCGTTGCGGACCAGGAGTAGCTCTCCGCCTTGCGCTGCGCATTGCGTCCGAGCCGTGCAGCCTCATCCGGATCGTCCACGAGTTTCCTTGTGGCACTGACGAGTTCGTGTACGCCGTCCACCAGGATTCCGGTCTCGCCGTGGTCGATCGACTCGACCAAACCCACCGATGTGCGGTAGCCGATCGTCGGCACCCGATGTTGAGCGGCCTCCACCACGGCGAGGCCCCACCCCTCCTTCCGGGAGGGCATCAGATGGATATCGGCGGCGGCCAGCAGCCGATGCTTCGTCACCTCGTCCACGTGGCCGTGAAAGGTGACGTGTCCGGACACACCGAGTTCGCTTGCGGTGCGGCGTAATTCATCCGACCACCAGCCCCCGCCGATGACATCGAGGTGGAGATCGGGGTGGGCATGGCGTAGCTCGGCGACCACCGTCAGCGCGTCCTCGACCTGCTTATGCGGCACCAGCCGGGACAGCACACAGAGCCGGGGTGCGGTGTCGTGGGCGTGCGGCGCATCGGCGCCGAACTCGGGCAGCGGATCGATCCCGTTGCGGATCACCGTGATTCGTTCGCGGTCGACCCCGAGCTCGGCCAGTTCGTCCGCCGACGGTCCGGAGACGGTGATGTAGCGATTCCGTCGATGCACCCGCGGGGAGACGCGGGACTCGAGGAACCAGCCGAGGCGGCCCAGCAGTCGGCCCGCCACCGGCCACTGTTCGCGGTGACAGTGATGGACGAGAACGACCGTCGGCGCGGACGAGACCACGGTGGCGAAGAACGGCACGCCGTTCTGGGTGTCGATGATCGCGGTGATCGGATGGCCTGCCAGGCGGCCGCGCCCGAACCGGGCGGCGAGGATGGTCGCCAACGCCCGCGGATACACACCGATCCGGCCCCCGGCCCGCAGGATGCGCATACCGTCGCGCCACTCTTCGGCCATCGCCCCACCCGGACGTGCGGTGAGCAGGGTGACCCGAGCGCCGCGTCGCGCCAATTCGGCGCCGACACGTTCGAGGTAACGTTCACTGCCGCCCCCCTGCGGATGCGTGGTGTCACGCCAGCAGAGCAGCAGGATATGTGTGTCCGGATCGATCATCGCCGGACCAACAGTACTGGGTGGGGCCCGCCCGGCCCAATGTCGTGAGCGGCCCGGACGGAGGACGTGGCATCCCCTCCACACCGCGTTCTCCGGCCGGGCCGATAGTGCCCGATCGGATACTTCCGATCGTTGCGGCTACACTGTAGCCGATAAAGGTGCTTGCGTCCACAACTGCCGTTGTGCATACCCGACAGGGAGAAGACACCCCGCGATGAGCCAGGCAGAGCCATGAATGATCCCGCGGCGCGGGTGGGCCGCGGTCGACCACCGATGCCGATGTCGCAGATCCTCGACGTGAGCCTCGACATCCTCATCGAGGAGGGCGTCGCTAACCTCGGCATGCGGCGGCTGGCCCGTCGCCTCGGGTGTTCCACCTCGACGCTGTACCGGCAGCTACCGGGCGGAAAACACGAATTGCACGTCCGGCTGGCGGAACGCGTGATGAAGGCGATGACGGCCGACATCCTGATCGCGCTGAGCGACCAGGCAGACGACGCGGTCTGGACCGACATCATCGAACGCGCGGCGCTGGCCGGCTTCGACTATCTCCGGGCGAATCCGTACATCGCGGCGCTGTTCGGCACCGACCCGGTGCGGTTCAGCGTGGGCGCCCGGTACAACCATTCGATTCCCCTGATGGTCGCGGCCGGTCTGTCGCGCGAGGACGCGGCGAGCGCCGATCACGCCGTCGCCCGTCTCGTCGTCGGATATGCGCTGCGCGACCTGGAGAACCTCGATCAGTGGGTCACCGAATTCCGTGATTCGGAGCCGGGTGCCCAGCCCACGGTCCTCGAAGCACGTCCGGTCGATCACGCCGCTCTTCGCCGCGAGTTCCACTTCGCGATCCGTACTTTCTTGCGGGGCCTGAGCGTGCTCGCCGACGAGGGCATGGCGGTCAACGGACGATGACGCGGACATCCCCGGGCTTTCGCCGCCACGCCACCCTTCGCCGGGCCGCACGCCTGCTCAACGACTTCCGTTACGAGCAGACCGACCCGGCACGTTTCTACGGCGCCATCGCCGAGGACACCGCACAGCTCGTCGCCGACTGGTATGCCTCCGATTCACCGGCAGGCGCGGTGGTGCTCGACGTCGGCGGCGGGCCCGGCTACTTCGCCGACGCCTTCGACCGACGCGGGGCCCACTATCTCGCGGTGGAACCCGATCCGACCGAAATGCATTCCGGCGGAATCGAACACCGCGCCACGGTGCGCGGCTCCGGACAGCATCTGCCGTTCGCGGACTCGTCGATGGACGTGACCTTCTCGTCGAATGTCGTCGAGCACACGTCGGCCCCGTGGCAGATGGCCGACGAGATGCTGCGCGTGACGCGGCCCGGTGGCACCGTCATCGTCAGCTACACCCTGTGGTGGGGGCCGTTCGGCGGTCACGAGATGGGTCTCACCCACTACCTGGGCGGTCATCGCGCCGCGCGGATGTACACGCGACGGCACGGCCATCCGCCCAAGAACCTGTACGGCACATCGTTGTTCGCGGTCACCGCCGCCGAAGGGCTGCGGTGGGCGGCGTCCGCCGGTGATCGCGCCCACCTCGTCGCGGCGTTTCCCCGCTACCTTCCGCACTGGATGTGGTGGGTCATGCGCGTCCCCGCGCTCCGCGAGGTGCTCGGCACGAATCTCGTTCTGGTCCTTCGGAAACGCTGAGTCCCACAAAATTTTCACCGCACAGCGTGCCCGACTGGATTATCCGGTCGGACAGGCTGTGACGTCAGAATTCTGTGGGCTCACTCGCTCGGCAGCTGCGCGGTACAGGTCAGCGGACCACCGTTGCTGGTCGAGGACGCGAGCAACTCGTCGCCGTGCAGGATCGAGCAGGTCACCGGGCCGCGCAGCACCAACGCGCTGATCTCGGCGCGACCACCGGTCACCGTCGTCGCCTGTGACCACGGCGATCCCGCCACCGCGACGACCGTGAACTGATTGCCGCTCCGGAACCGCAGTCCGACGATGTCGCCGTTGCCGGTGATCTGATACATCACCGCGCCCGGTGCGACCGTCGGTCGCGGCGGGGCCGTGGTGGTCGGCTCGGTGGTCGTCGTGGTGGTCGTGGTGCTCGTCGTCGTCGCGGAGGATGTCGTCGACGACGTACCCGGCGCGGCCGTGCCCTCGTCGTCGGACCCACCGGTACCGCGCGCGATCAGGAACCCGACCAGTGCCAGCACCACGACGGCGGCGAGCACCGCGAACACCAGTCCGGCGGTGCGGCCGGACTTCTTCGGCGGCGGTGGGGGCGCCTGATCGCCGTACGGCGCGCCATAGCCGGGTGCGCCGTAGGTCGGCGGTCCGTAGCCGGCCGAGGGTGATGCCTGCGTGTACGCTTGCGGCTCCTCCCGGCGCCCGAAGGCACCGGTGGACCCGGGCGCGTCGTCCAGCGGATCGAAGGCCCGGGTCTCCGGATGCTCACGATTCGGGTCCCAGGGACCGTCGGGTGGTCGGGTCATGGACGCGATTCTCCCATTGTCGGCCGGGTCATCACGCGAAGCCGCGCGAATCCCGCGATACGGACCGGTACGTCAGGCCTCGACGATCGCCTCGAGCGGCCGGGTTCGAGCCGCCCGCACCGCGGGCCACAGCGCGGCCAGCACGCCGACGACCGCCGATCCGATCAGCGTGATCACGATGAGAGACCACGGCAGCACCGGGTCACCCAGGCCCCACTTGGCGAGTGTGCGGACGAGCGCCCAGCCGATGACCGTGCCCAGGACCACACCGGTGACCGCACCGAAGATCGCGATGAGCACCGATTCCACGTAGATCGACCGCCGGACCTGCGAGCGCAGCATGCCCACCGCCCGCAGCATCCCGATCTCGCGGGTGCGTTCGACCACCGACAGCGCCAGCGTGTTGATGATGCCCAGCACGGCAATCACCAGGGCCAGCCCGAGCATCGCGTACAGGGTGGCGAGCATCGAGTCGATCTGTGACGACACACTGCTCTTGAACTGCTGCCGATCCTGGATCTGCACGGTGAGGTAGGACTCGGTGGCTTTCTCCAGATTGTCGCGCAACGCCGCGACATTGGTGTTCGGTGCCGGATCGACGAGGACCATCGCGCTGATCCGCATCTGTTCGGGCACGAGCTTCGCGTAGACGTCCGGTCCGGCGATCCACGGCTGCAACGCCTCGTTGTCGGCGTACACGCCTGCCACCGTGGTCGTCACCTCGGTGCCCGTCGGTGACGTGAAGGTCACGACGTCGCCGCGCTTCCAGCCCTTCTCGGCGCTGGTGCGCTTGCTGACGAACAGTCCGTCAGCGGGCAATCGATCGGATGCACCGTCGGACATCGTCAGGACCGCGACATCGGACGGTTGACCGCCCACCGCACCGAACCCGGTGACCGTCTTGCCGTCGACCTCGGTCTGCAGCATGCCGAAACTGACAGCCGTCCCGACCCCGTCGACCTTGGCGACGGTGTCCTCGACCGAGCCGGGGATCGGCATCTGATTGGCGCCGGTCACCATGTATTCGGCACGCAACCCGGTGTCGACGGCATCGTCGACGGTGCCCTTGAACGAGGTGCCCAGGGTGCCGATCACGGCGACCAGCATCAGCCCGAGCGTCAGCGCGAAGGCCGTGGCCGCCGTGCGGCGCGGATTGCGGACCGCGTTGGTGCGGGCGAGATTGCCGATCTTGCCGAAGGGTGCACCGATCACGCGTCCGAGCGCACCGACGATCGGCCGCGACAGCGCGGGCCCGGCCAGCACGACCGCGACGATCGCCGCAGCCGCACCCGCACCGACGGTCAGCGCCGGGCCGAGGCCCACCCCGAAGGATCCGCCGACGATCGCTGCGACGCCCGCCACGCCCAGGATCACGCCGGCGACGGTGCGTGGCACCAGCGAGGCCGAGCCCTCGGCCATCCCGGCGCGCATCGCCTCCACCGGTGGCACCCGCGACGCCCGGATCGCCGGGACCCAGGCGCTCACCATGGTGACCACCACACCGACGAACAGTGAGGCGAGGATCGCGCCCACACCGATCTGCAGCGGCGCATCGGGCAGTCCCGACTGCGATGTGGTGATCGCCTTGAGGAGAGCGGCGATGCCGATACCGACGCCGAGTCCGACCACGCCGCCGATGATGCCGACGATCAGCGCCTCGAACAGCACCGAGCGGGAGATCTGCCTGCGGCTGGCACCGACCGCCCGCAGTAGTGCGAGCTCCCGATTCCGTTGCGCGACAATCATCGCGAACGTGTTGTAGATGATGAAGGTGCCGACGATGAGTCCGATCGCCGCGAACGCCAACAGGATTCCGGTGAAGATGGTGAGGAACTGGTTGACGGCGTCCTTCTGATCCTGGCGTACCTGATCGCCGGTGCGCACCTTGTAGTCGTCACCCGGCAGCGCCGCCTCGATCCGCTTCTGCAGCTCCCCGGGCGACACACCCGGCACGGCCGATAGATCGACCTGCGCGGAATGCGTTCCATCGGAGAACAATTGGCGTGCGACGGCTTGATCGAACTGGACGTTCACGACACCACTCGTGGCGCCGGGCAGGTCCAGCAGGCCGACGACCTTCACCTCACGTGGCTGCGCGAATCCCTGTCCGACAACCACTTTGGTGGTCGATCCGACCTTCAGGTCGGCGGTGTCGGCCGCCGAGGAGTTGAGTGCGATCTCGCCCGGCCCCTTCGGGGCCTGACCGCCGGGCAGCAACTTGCTGGTCTCCGGTGACAGTGCCTGATCCTCCGGGATGAACGCGGTACCCATGCTGGGTGCCCCACCGGTCTGCAGTGCTTTGCCGTCGGCCTGGGCGATCGTCACCGAGCCGGAATAGTTGCTCACGATCCGGTCGATGCCCAGTTCGCCGCGCCGGGCGGTGAGATCGTCGATGACCTTCTGCGGCACACCGGGTGACCGCTGGTCCTCCGGTGTGATCTGCACGGCCACACCGGGTGCGACCCGATCGAAGATGTCCGAAAAGCCCTTGGACACAGTGGACGTGAACACGATCGAACCGGCGACGAAGCAGGTGCCGAGCACGATGGAGAAGACGGTGAGGGCAAGCCGGAGTTTGTGCGCCCGCAGATTCCGGATCGATACGCGGCGCATCACTGATGCGGACATGGCTCAGCGCACCTCGTACGGATTCGCCTCGTGTTTGCCCGCCGTGTCGGCGGACGCGGGCCCGTCGTCGAGGTTCTTCATGACCTCGAAGACGTCGTCAGCGGTGGGACGCGCCAGTTCCCGGACGATCTGACCGTCGGCGAGGAACACCACGCGGTCGGCGTAGGCCGCGGCCCGCGGGTCATGCGTCACGATGACGACGGTCTGACCGAATTCGTCGGTGGCCGCACGCAGGATCTGCAGCACCTCACCGGAGGATCGTGAGTCCAGGTTGCCGGTGGGCTCGTCGCCGAAAATGATGTCCGGCCGCCCCACCAGGGCACGCGCGCACGCGACACGTTGCTGCTGGCCACCCGAGAGTTCACTCGGGAGGTGGCTGAGACGGTCCGCGATGCCCAATCGCCCGATCACCGCATCGAACCATTCGCGGTCCACGTCGCGTCCGGCGATGTCGAGCGGCAATGTGATGTTCTCGGCCGCGGTGAGCGTGGGCACGAGGTTGAACGACTGGAAGACGAACCCGAGGCGATCGCGCCGCAGCGTGGTCATCGCCTTGTCGGAGAGCCCTGTCAGAGTGGTGTCGCCGATGAACGCGCGACCGTCGCTGGCCACGTCGAGACCCGCGAGGCAGTGCATGAGTGTCGATTTGCCGGAGCCCGAAGGCCCCATGATGGCGGTGAATTCGCCCTTGGCGAAGCCGATGGTGACGCCGCGGAGCGCGGCGACCGCGGTGTCCCCGGTGCCGTACACCTTGGTGAGGTTTTCCGCGCCGGCGGCGACGGTCGGGGCAGGTGCGCTGGGCACAGGAGCCGTTGTCATGTTCCTACCGTGCCAAAAGTCGGGCCGTATGACCATCGGGGACCGACCCTGAAATGACCCTGAGATCGTTCGGACGACGCGATCGCCGATTTCACCCGCTGGTTGAGTAGGCCCCGAGCGCAGCGAGGCGCCGTATCGAAACCGGCACCGACGCTACCGCTTCGGGAAACGGACCTCGAGGGCGTGGACGCGGGTGGGACCGGAGAAGGCGTCGTTGGACACCACGAACAGCATGCGCGCGCGATAGGTGAGCCACGGACGGTCGGAAAGCCAGTTGCCCCAACCCAATCCGGACATATTGCCGGTCACCAGTCGCGGCAGCGGCGCGGTCGAGAAGATCGGCCGCTTGGTCATGGCCTGCTCGGCTCCGGATAGGCGGGCCTTGCCGGTCACCGGCGTCGCACCGCGGGTGGTGGTCCAGTAGATGCGGGTGGTGCGGCCCTTGCCGCGCTCGAGCACCAGATAGTCGGTGTCGTTCACGGCGAGTACGTCGGCGGCGACCTTGTCACCGTCGGTCCGGTAGACGAACTCGCTGGTGCGCGCGCCCCGCCAGCTGAGCAGGCGGGCCGAATGCGCGCGGTCCTGCCGCAGGCCACCCGCGGTGATCGCGCTGATCCGGCCGGACGGGGTGACGGCGACACCGGTCAGCCCGCGCTGACCGTCGAGCCCGGATGACTTGGTGGTGCGGTATGCGGCGGGCAGGCGCAGATCGGTCTCCTGGTTGCCGAGCGCACCGGTGAGCCGGACGAACTGGTGGGCTCCGCCGCTCGCCACGGCGAAGCCGCCTCCGGGCCGCTGCCGGATGCCCTCGAACTGCGCGCTTCCCGGCAGCATCGGCAGGATGCCCGGGCCGAGGATGGTGCCGCCACCGGTGACGGCGGGGCGACCGGTGAATCCGACGCCGCTGGCGAACGGGATCGTCGCATGGAAGACCCGTGCGGGCCCGTGCCGTCCGACGTCCGTGGACACCATGACGTACCGGCCGTTGCCCGACCGATCGATCCCGGAGATGCCACCGAAGGTCGGCACCGCCGGAATCGTCGTCGAATCCTGATAGAGGGCGCTGACTCCGCCGGACGGTGCGGGCGGTGCCGGGACGGCGACGGCGGGACCGGCGACGGTCCCGGACACGGCCGCAGCGCAGACTGCGACGAACGTCGCTCCCCAGAGGCGAAGTCTCATAGCCGGAAAGGGTACCGGCTCAGCTCAGGCGCTGCTTGAGCGTGTCCAATTCGTCACGCAGGCCGCTGGGCAGCTTGTCCCCGACGAACTCGAAGAGCTCCTCGATGAGCGGGATCTCCTTGCGCCATTCGTCGGCGTCGACGTTGAGCGCCGCCTCGACATCCTCGGCCTCGATGTCCAGGCCGTCGACATCGATCTCGGACGGCTTCGCGACGATGCCGATCGGGGTGTCCACACCCTCGTTCTCGCCTTCGATGCGGCCGACGATCCACTCCAGCACACGGCTGTTCTCGCCGAATCCGGGCCACAGGAAGCGGCCGTCATCGCCACGACGGAACCAGTTGACGTAGAAGACCTTCGGCAGCTTGTCGGCGTCGGCGTTCTTGCCGAGTTCGATCCAGTGGGCGAAGTAGTCTCCCACGTGGTAGCCGAGGAACGGCAGCATCGCCATCGGGTCGCGGCGAACGGTGCCGACCTTGCCCTCGGCGGCGGCGGTCTGCTCGGAGCCGACGGTGGCGCCCATGAACACACCGTGCTGCCAGTCCCGGGCCTCGGTCACCAGCGGGACGGTGGTCTTGCGACGGCCACCGAACAGGATCGCCGAGATCGGCACACCGGCCGGATCGTCCCACTCGTCGGCCAGCGACGGGCACTGCGAGATCGGCGTGCAGTAGCGCGAGTTCGGGTGTGCGGCTTTGTGTTCGGACTGCGGCGACCAGTCCTCACCGAGCCAGTCGATGAGGTGATCGGGGGTGTCGCCGTCGATGCCCTCCCACCAGATGTCCTTGTCATCGGTCAGCGCGACGTTGGTGTACAGCGTGTTGCCGGCCTCGATGGTCTTCATCGCGTTCGGGTTGGAGTCGTCGCTGGTGCCCGGCGCGACACCGAAGAAACCGAACTCCGGGTTGATCGCGTACAGGCGACCGTCCTTGCCGAACCGCATCCAGGCGATGTCGTCACCCACGGTCTCGGCCTTCCAGCCCGGGATGGTCGGCTGGATCATCGCGAGGTTGGTCTTGCCGCAGGCGCTGGGGAACGCGGCGGCCACGTAGTAGACCTTGTTCGCCGGGCTGGTCAGCTTGAGGATCAGCATGTGCTCGGCCAGCCAGCCCTCGTCGTGGGCCAGCACCGAGGCGATGCGCAGGGCATAGCACTTCTTGCCGAGCAGTGCGTTGCCGCCGTAACCCGAACCGTAGGACCAGATCTCGCGATCCTCCGGGAAGTGGCTGATGTACTTGTCCGGGTTGCACGGCCACGGGACGTCGGCCTGTCCGGGCGCGAGCGGGGCGCCGACGGAGTGCAGCGCCTTGACGAAGAATCCGTCGTCACCCAGGGCGTCGAGCACCTGCGGGCCGACGCGGGTCATGATGCGCATGGACAGGACGACGTACTCGGAGTCGGTGATCTCGACGCCCAGCTTCGGGTCGTCGGAGCCGAGGGGGCCCATGCAGAACGGGATGACGTACATCGTGCGGCCGCGCATGCTGCCGCGGTACAGCTCGGTCATGGTGGCCCGCATCTCGGCGGGGTCGACCCAGTTGTTGGTAGGGCCGGCGTCCTCTTCGGTGGCCGAGCAGATGTAGGTGCGGGACTCCACGCGGGCGACGTCGGCGGGGTCGGAGTTGGCCAGGAACGAGTTCGGCTTCTTCTCCTCGTTCAGCTTGACCAGGGTGCCCGCGTCCACGAGCTGCTCGGTGAGGCGATTCCACTCCTCGTCGCTGCCGTCGGACCACACGACGCGGTCGGGCTGCGTGAGTTCGGCGACCTCGGCGACCCAGGCGAGCAGTCCTGCGTGCTTGGTCGGCGCGGTGTCCAGTCCGGGGATCGTAGCTGCGGTCATGAAGGCCTCCTCCGAGGTGACGGCCCGTGCACAGACCGTCGGCAATGTCGTCCGTCCCCACAGGATACGTGGACCGAGCGCACGTTAGGTACCGGGGTTGGACGGCCCCGCGACCTCAGCCGATACGGCCGGAGTCCCCGGAGACCCACGCACCGCTCGACCGGTCGAGGGTCGACGACGAATATTTGCCGTGCGCGTCGACCTCGGTGATCTTGTCGACCTGGCCGTCCTGATCGGTATCGGTGTACACGGTCAGGCCGTCCGGGCCGGATCGGGTCAGTGAATCGCGTACGCCGTCGGCGTCGGTGTCCACATCGGCCGGACCGAGATCCCAGATCCGGCCGTCCTGGTGCAGGAAGAGGTGACCTGCGGTGGCATCGCTGTCGCCCGGTGCCGGGGTGACAGCGGCCACCGGGGTGATGCCCGCATGTTCCGGGCCGTCGAGACCGGCGTCCTCGATGTCGGCGCCATCGATCCCGGGCGCCTGGCCCGCTGCGTCGTAATCGTCGAAGACCGAACCCGTGTCCGGGGCGAAGTGCTCGGCGGCGGCCGTCGACGTCGCATCCTCGGCGCCGAAATCGCCACCGAAGTCGCCCGGGGCGGCGTCATGCCCGAGCGGGTCGTGCGATTCACCGCCCGCAAACGTCATATCCATCGCGTTCTCCCTCATAACGCTCCTCACACGTGCCGTTGAGTACTAGGACGCACCGTGAGGTCGATCGGTTCCGGTCCGGTCCGATCCCTGTCCTTCGAACGATGGACAACCGCGTCAGGGGTCCCCGTCGGCGGGCGGACCGGTCCGCTCCTCATCCTCTCTCATCGGCGCGGTTTTGTCGGCACGCACACGGTTCAGCAACTGCCTGCGCACCGCATGCACCTGCGTCAGCCGGGCGCGCTGATCGGCGGCGGCCGAACCCGACCGCAGGACACGCATCCGGTTGTCGATGTCCTCGACCGCGTCGACGGTGCGCCGGGCCCGGCGTTCGTAGTGTCGCGCGACCTGACCGGCCAGCGGTGCCTCGGCGGCGGCCACCCGTGCGGTGACCCGATGGTCGAGGCGGCTGCGGGTCTCGGCCATGGCATCGGCGGTCCAGGTCCGCATCTCGGCCCGCAGCATCGCGGTGCGCCGCACCCGGATCACCCACACCGCCACCGCCAGCCCGACGAGCAATGCCAGCGGCATGCTGATCCACTGCAATGTCTGCACCGACGCCATCGGTGCGACGATCAGCCGTCCGATGCCGACACCGGTCGACGCCCCGATGACCATGAGCAGGGCGTCCTCGCCACCACGGCGGCCGCTGGGCAGTTCGCGTGTGAACGGCGGTTCGGTCGCGCGGTCGTCGCTGTCGGCGATCAGGTCGGAGTCGGCCGCGGCCTCGGAGCCGTCGATGCCGACGAGGGTGGTGGCACGGACCTGTTCGATGCGTTCGGCCGTCGCACGGTCGATCCGGTCGCGCAGTGCGGCGGCCTCGGTGGCCAGACGTTGCGCGTGGTCGGCGACGTCGCCGCGGCCGAGTCCGGCGCAGCGGGCCTGACCCGCGGTTGCCAGCGCGCGAGTCCCGGCGGCCACGTCGGCCAGGGAGCGCCCGCGGACGCGGGCCAGACCGGCGCGGCCCGCGGCCAGGCGGTCGGCGCGTCCACGATCCCGCGATTCCACGAGGAACCGTCTGCGACGAGCGAGTTCGCTTGTCTCCGCACCGGATCCCATCGGATCGGCCGGTCCACCGGCCAGGTAGTCGACCGCGCCCAGCGCGGCGGCAAGATGGGCTCGTTCACGCCGGACGGACGCCGGTTCGGCCAACTGTTCCCGCACCCACTCGAGCACATCCGGCACCCCGGCGCCGATCGTCGACGACACCGCGAACACCGGCATCAGCTCATGCGGGTCGAGCACCGCACGGTGTGCCCGCAGGATGCGCGGCCAGTCCCAGAACGCATCGATCTTGGTGCACACCAGCGCGACCACGCCGAACCGTGACCGCAGTTCGTCGACGGCCCGTTTCTCCTGCTCCCCCACCGTCGACGTGGGGTCGACGACCATCAGCGCGAGACCGATGGACGGGTCGTCGGTGCCGCGACCCCAGCGCCCCTCCACGACCCGGACCTCCGGGTCGACGTCCCGGCATGCGCCGACCAGTGCGGTCACACCGACCCCACCGATACCGAAGGCCGCCGTCGTCGTTCCGGTGCCGGCCACCGCGGCGGCGTCGTAACCGGTGAGTTCGTGGACGCTGTCGATCAACTCGGCCATCGTCTGCGCAGCGGTCATGTGACGACGCCCTGCAGGAGCTGCTCGATGGCGTCGCGATCGACACCGCGGAGCGCGAGAAGTTCGAGCCGATGCCGTAGTTCGACGATCCGCCAGTGCCGGACCACACCGAGCCGCTCGCGGATCGGTCCGACCAGCCCGCCGATCCCGGACTCGGACCGCAGCATCCGCGTCAGGGCCTCCGGGGTCGCTGCCGGACCCGATTCCGCACCGAGGACTGCGAGCACCCGCTCCAGCCCGCGACGATCCAGCCGTTCGAGAAGTGCGGCGCGGGTCCGCCGCTCGTCGGTGTCACTCATGCCGATCCCCGTCGCCACCGAGGGGTCGACGCGTGCGGACAGGAACAGCCCGGTGAGGCCGGGCAGCGGGTCGGCGGTTCCGGCCAGGGCCCGGAGAAAGACGAGATCGGCCGGAGTGACCTCGGCGCAGGCGAGCAACGCCGAGACCGGATACACGGTGCGGCCGCCCAGTTCCCGGCCGCACCGGCCGGCGATGTCGGCCGCGGATCCGACGATGGTGTCCGCCTTGTTCAGCACCACCAGACAGCGATCCGCCGGTACCGCCCGGAGTTCCTCGTGATCAGCCGCCCGGGGCGGGCCGGTGAGCACATGGATCCACAGATCGGGCACCACCGGACTCACCTCGGCCCGGACGGGCACGATCGGTTCGCCCGCATCGACGGCAACCGGCGCGGGAGCGGCCGCGTCGACGGACAGTCGGTCGCGGAGTGCGCGGCCCAGCATGTCGCGTCCGGTGCCCGGGCGTCCGATGATCTGCACCCGTAGCGGACGCGCGAAGAGCCGCCCGGCGTCGGTCAATGCCCCCCGGGCCGGGGAATCGGGCGCCACCAGATCGGCCAGCCGGCCCGCCTCGGCGGCGCCGACCAGCGCACTGTCGGCGAGTGCGGGCGACTTGGACATGTGGCCAAATCTAACGCCTGACAGTGCGGAACACGGCGTCAGCCGCGCAGTTATCCACAGGGCGACACGCTTCTGACATCGGCCACATGCCGGTCGGGTGTCCGGATGGGGGTCCGATACGACACGATGGTCAGGTGAATGACAGTGCCGACCAGTCACGCCTGTATCCCCGGGTGACGAGCTTCCGGTTTCGTCGGGGCACCCTGACGACCGGGCAACAACGCAATTGGGAAACCCTGTGGCCGCAGTGGGGGCGCGACCTGGCAACCGGTACCGACCGGATTCCCGAACCACCGCTCGACCTGCCCGGATGGTTCGGCCGGGAGGCGCCGGTGATTCTCGAGATCGGCAGTGGCACCGGAATCTCGACGGCCGCGATGGCCGAGGCGGAACCGGATGCCGACGTCGTCGCCGTCGAGGTCTACCGACCCGGACTGGCACAACTCGTCGGTCTCGTCGACCGTGCCGGTCTGACCAATGTGCGCATGGTGCGCGGCGACGCGGTCGTTGTACTGAACGAACTACTCCGTCCGGCGAGCCTGGCGGGCATCCGGGTGTTCTTCCCGGACCCCTGGCCGAAGTCCCGGCACCACAAGCGCAGGCTGCTGCAGAGCGGGACCATCGAATTGATGGCCGACCGGCTGGCACCGGGCGGCGTGCTGCACATCGCGACCGATCACGCCGAGTACGCCGAATGGATCGCCGAACGGCTGGCCACCCAGCGCCGGGAGGTCCCGCACGTGGTGCAACTGACCACCGAGTCGCCCATCCTCCTCGAACGGCCGACGACCAAGTTCGAGGGCCGTGCCGAACGCGAGGGCCGCGACGTCAACGAGTTCGTCTACGTGCGGCCGATCCCCCGCGATGCCGCGGCGGCCGCGCCGGGCGACACCGAGAAGGGCAGTCACACATGAGTTCTCGCGACAACACCACGTCGGACGCACCGGAATCACCGGCCTTCGCCGAGACGATCGCGGGCCAGAGCCAGGCATCGCGGGTGCTGCTCGTGTGGGACGCCCCGAACATGGACATGGGCCTCGGCGCGATCCTCGGTGGCCGGCCGACGGCCGCGCATCGTCCCCGTTTCGACGCGCTGGGCCGCTGGTTGCTGCAGCACACCGCGCATCTGTCCCGCGACGTCGACCCGGATATCGCGATCGAACCCGAGGCCACGGTCTTCACCAACGTCGTGCCGGGCAGCGCCGACATCGTGCGTCCCTGGGTGGACGCGCTCCGC
The DNA here is from genome assembly GCF_059427765.1 of Gordonia sp. B8661-1. Lineage (NCBI taxonomy): Bacteria > Bacillati > Actinomycetota > Actinomycetes > Mycobacteriales > Gordoniaceae > Gordonia > Gordonia sp. B8661-1. The sequence continues at coordinate 296,495 of NZ_JCAHRL010000005.1, read as the reverse complement.
AACGTCGGTTATGCGGTGTTCGCGAAGCCGAAGCTCTCCGACGACAGCGATGTCGACGACGACATGCTCGATCACATCGAGGTGCGCAGGCATACCGTCGGCCTCAGCGGACTCGTCGTCGCCTCCGCCGACGGACAGGCGTTCCGCGAGCCGCTGCTCGACATCGCGGCCGACGGGGTACCGGTCACCGTCATCGGATTCCGCGAGCACGCGAGCTGGGCGCTGGACACCGACGGCCTGCAGTTCATCGACCTCGAGGACATTCCCGGGGTCTTCCGGGAGCCGCTGCCGCGCATCAGCCTCGACTCGCTGCCCGACGACGGTGCCTGGCTCACCCCGTTCCGGCCGCTGTCGGCGCTGCTCCGGTGAGACCCGCACCACATTCCGGACGGATTCCGACCCGGATCAGCGGCGACGCGCCGTCGACGCCTCAGGCGTCACTCAGGACCACCTGAAACAATCAAGCGTTGCCGATGGACAGGTCGGTGGCAATCTGTACGAGAACTGTCATCCACTCGATCGACGGTGTCGTCGAGGGGTTATCGCGGGTTCACCGACCCGATGCAGGAAGGACTAAGGCGTGTTCGGAGCCATCGGCACCTTCGTCTATCGCATGCGCTTCGCGGTCATCGCGGTACTCATCGCCCTGATGGGCGGCTTGGGTCTGTACGGAATCGACCTGCCGAAGCACCTGAGCCAGAGCGGCTGGTTCGATCCGACGTCGGAGTCGGCGCGCGGCTCGGTCGTCGCCGACACCGCCCTGGGCCGCGATCACCGCTCCGACGTGATCCTGCTGATCACCCCGCCCGAGGGCACCACGGTCGACGACACGGAATTCGGTGCCAAGGTCGAGAATTTCGTCGACGACCTGATCAACGCGCACCCGGAGATCATCAACCGGACCGATCCCGGCGTCATCGACCCCTTCTATCTCCGTGATCAGTCCCCCACCTCGAAGGCCGCACAGGAGACCATCCGGTCCCGCACCTTCACCGAGGACAAACGGCACGCCTTCATCAGCATCGGCATCAAGGGCGACGACGACACCACGGTTCTCAACAACTTCAAGACCGTCGAACCGTTCTTCGACAACATCGGTGAACGCGTCAATCTGCCGGACACGAAATTCGAGCTCGCGGGCCTGCAGCCGATCGCGGGCAGTATGGCCGCCGGCATGGACAAGGACATCCACCGGGCCGAGGTGATCGCGCTTCCGCTGGTCGCGCTGATGCTGTTCTTCATCTTCGGCGGTGTGGTCGCGGCCACCCTCCCGGTCCTGATCGGCGGTCTGACGATCGCCGGGTCACTGGGCATCATGAAGATCCTCGCCCAGGTCACCGAACTCAACATCTTCGCCCAATCCGTGGTGACGCTGATCGGGCTCGGCATCGCCATCGACTACGGCCTGTTCATCGTGAGCAGATTCCGGGAGGAATTGGCCGAAGGCTATTCGACAAAGGCCGCGGTACGAAGAGCCGTGATGACCGCGGGGCAGACCGTGGTGTTCTCGGCCACCATCATCGTGGCCGCGCTGGCCTGTCTGCTGATCATGCCGCAGGGCTTCCTGAAATCGGTCGCCTACGGCGCGATCGCGTCGGTGAGCCTCGCGGCCATCCTGTCGATCACCGTGCTCCCGGCGATCCTCGGCATCCTCGGACCGAAGGTCGACGCACTCGGACTGCCCTTCCTGCGCCGCACCAAGACCAAGGAAGAGGTCGAGAACGGGTTCTGGGGCAAGCTCGCGGGCTGGGTCATGCGCCACCCGGTGGCGACCGCGGTGCCCACCGTGATCATCCTGCTCCTGCTGATGGTGCCGTTCGGCGGCATCAAGTTCGGCGGCATCAGCGAGAAGTTCCTTCCCCCAGACAATCCGAACCGCGTGGCGCAGGAGAACTTCGACAAGTTCTTCCCGACGGAGCGCACCGAAGAGATCAAGCTCGTCATCGCCTACAACCCGAATGACAGCAGCAGCGACAATCTGCCCCTGATCGCGGAGCAGGCCAACAAGATCCCCGGATTCACCAAGCAGTTCAGCCTGTCCGCCGATCAGGGCGCGCTGACCGGTCAGTACGGCCAGAACGGTCCGGAGATCATGCAGATGTCGGCAGGTCTCGTCGACAGAAACAATGCGGCACAGGCGATCAAGGACCTCCGTGCCATCGACACGCACGGACTGAAGATGTGGGTGGCGGGTACACCCGCGCTCACCCAGGATTCCATCGACGCGCTGATGACGCGATTACCGCTGATGGCGGTGATGCTGGTGCTGATCACCGGCCTGCTGATGTTCCTGGCGTTCGGATCCATCGTCCTGCCGATCAAGGCCGCGCTCATGACCGCACTGGGACTCGGTGCGACACTGGGCATCCTGACGTGGATCTTCGTCGACGGGCACGGTGCGTCGATCGCCAACTTCACGCCGGGACCGCTGTTCGCGGCCATCCTGGTGCTGATCATCGCCATCGTGTTCGGACTGTCCACGGACTACGAGATATTCCTGTTGTCCCGCATGGTCGAAGCGAGACAGAAGGGGGCGAGTACCACCGAGGCGGTCCGGGTGGGCACCGCGCACACCGGCCGCATCATCACCGCGGCGGCGGCCATCCTGGTGGTGGTCACCGGTGCGTTCGGCCTGTCCGAGATCGTGATGATGAAGTACATCGCGTACGGCATGATCGCCGCACTCATCCTGGACGCCACCATCATTCGCATGTTGCTGGTGCCGTCGGTGATGAAGCTGCTCGGCGACGACTGCTGGTGGGCACCGCGCTGGATGCAGACCCTGCAGCAGAAGATCGGTCTCGGCGAGACGATTCTCGACGACGAACCGGACGAGATGCGCGACGGCGGTAGCGGACCGCGCGCCGTCTCGTCGGGCCGGATGGCCGCCGAGGCCCCGACCTCGGTCATGGCCGCCGTTTCCGCCGGTGCGCCACTCACCAGCGCAGGCGGGCCGCCCCCGTCCCGGACCGCACCGCGCGGTCCGGCCCGCACCGCACCGCGGCCGTCGACCGCACCGCACGCCGGACCGGAACATTCTCCCGCACAGCAGAACCCGGCACCGAAGACCGGACCGGATTCCGGCCCGGCCCCGACGCGCCGACCGTCGGCACCCGCGCCGCGACCGGGCAGCTTCCGGCGGAGCCGCGCGAACCGCGACGAGGGCCCCGATACCGGCCAGTGGAAGCTCGGCCACGGCGGTATCCGCCTCGGCGACGCCACACCTCCGGCAGCGCCCGAGCCCCCGGCGCCGTCGTCGCCAACCCCGCCGCGACCGGCACCCGCACGCGCCCCGCGCCCCGAGGCCCCGCGTCCCGCACCCGGCCCGGAGCGCAGGACGTCGGCACCCGAATCGGCGCAACCGAATTCGGGCGGACCGGACGGCATGCTGAACCGCAGGCCGTCGCTGGACCGGAACGGCAAGCGTCCGCTGGCCGCATCCATCGAGCCCGAGGGGCAGCAGCCCACGCCGTCGCCCGACGGACCGCGTCAGGGACCGTCGCCGATGGACCGCGGCCTCAGCGAGAACGCCACCCCGGCCAGTGACGACGGCAAGGCGCCCCCGCGACGTTCGGACCGGCATGCCCGCGCCGAGGGCGACGGCGAGGGTTCGCAGATCAGCGTCCAGGACCTGTTGCGCCGCAGCCGATCCGAGGACTGACGGCGGTCTCGATACGCGTCGGACTCGCTCCGCTCGCTCGACGCTACTCGACCAGCGAGGATGGCCCGCCGATCAAGCCCGCACAACCCGCGCACACCCCCGCCGGTCAAGCCCGCACACCAGCGAGAATGCCCCGCCGGTCAAACCCGCACACCAGTGAGGATGGCCCGCCGGTCAAGCCCGCACACCAGTGAGGATGGCCCGCCGGTCAAGCCCGCACACCGACGCACGACTCCCGCCGATCGAGTAGGCACCGAGCGCAGCGAGGAGCCGTATCGAGATCACCGCGATCAGTCGTCGAGCCCGTGCTCGATGGCATAGCGGGTGAGTTCCACCCGGTTGCCCAGTTGCAGCTTGCGCAGGGTCGCCTGCACATGGTTCTCGACGGTGCGGTGGCTCAGCGACAACTTGGTGGCGATCTGCTTCGCGCTCAATCCTTTTGCCACGTAGCGCAGCACCTCGGTCTCCCGGTCGGTGAGCGTCGGCCGGTCGGGTCCGGGGTCGGGCTGCTGCGAGATCCGGCGGTACTCACCGAGGACCAGGCCGGCCAGCCCGGGTGTGAACACCGCCTGGCCGTCCGCGGTGGCCCGCACGGCGTCGACCAGCTCCGCCCTCGACGAACTCTTCACCAGATAGCCGCTCGCACCGGCCTTCACCGCTTCCAGCACGTCGTCACGTTCGTCGGACGCCGAGAGCACCAGCACCCGGGTGTCCGGGGACGCGGACAACACCGCGGTCGTCGCCTCGGTTCCGGTGCCGTCCGGTAGCTGCATGTCCATCAGCACCACGTCGGGGCGCACGGCGGCGGCCCGACGCCCGGCCGCGCCCACCCCGTCGGCCGTGGCGACGACCTCGAAACCTTCTTCGGCGAGATCCCGCGCCACCCCGTCGCGCCACATCGGGTGATCGTCGACGACCATCACCCGCAGCGTTCGTCCCTCACCGGCTTCGGTGCCGCTCATCGTGCCTCCCGTTCCACCGGAATCGTCAGTTCCCATTCTGTCCCGACCCCGGCACCCGTATCCAGGATCGCGGTGCCGCCCATTGCTTCCACCCGCCCGACGATCGATCGGGACACGCCCATGCGGCCCTGCTGCTCGGCCTCGGCCAGGCGGCCCGGTGCGATGCCCACGCCGTCGTCCCGGACACTCACCACCACCTGATCGACGAGGTCTTCGAGCAGGACGTAGGCGCGCGCATCCGGTCCGGCATGGTGGGCGACGTTGTCGAGCGCATTGGTCACCACCGCGCGAACTTCGGCCGCGACGGCCGAATTCACCAGAACGGGTGTGGCGGGCGCACTCACCGCGACGCGGTCGGCGGCGAAGTCCCGGAGCACGGCGGCCAGATCCGTCGCCGTATCACCGGCCGACGGCGGATCCGTATCGAGACCGGGGATGTCGGACACCAGCTTGCGCAGCGACCGTTCCTGCGTACCGGCGAGTTCGGCGAGTTCGGAGGTGGGCCCGCCGATCTCGCGGCCCCGCTTCGCGATCAGCGAGAGCGCCTGCAGCACACCGTCATGCACCTCGCGGGACAGCCGTTCGCGTTCGTCGGCGGCGGCCGCGAGGCGCGCCGCAGCGGTCAGCGCGGCGTGCGCACGTCGCGCGGTCACGGAGGCGAGGCCCACCGCCATGCCGGTCGCCACGATGATGATGATGGTGGCGTTGCGGCCGAAGTTGAGATCCAGCTGCCCTTTTACGAAAGCGCTTGTGCCACCGACGATCAGTCCGCCGACGATGCCCCACACCGGACCCGCGAGCAATGCGACCGAGATGACGGCGTTGGTCGCCCAGAGCGTGGTCGGCCAGGTCTGGTTGTTCCAGGCCCACGCGTCATCGGCGACGAAGGAGGTGGACAGCATGAGGCCACAGACCACGATCACCTCGGCGGACACCCAGTACGGGTTACGCCCGAATCCGGCGAAATAGGCGACACCACAGACCACCGTGGTCGCGGTGAGCACCCCGAACAGCACCCAGGTGACGGCCGGACGTTCCAGGTCGCCGTTGATCGCGATCTGGAATCCGAGCGCGTAGAGGAACGCGAGGACCCGGAACAGTTGCGCGGCCCGCCACAACGGCCCCACCGGGTCGGTGTCGGCGGCGCGTGCGAGTTCGGCGGCCCGCACCGACAATCGGCTCGACGCCGGGTCGGCGAACTCCGTACTCCCGGCGCGGCCGGTCCGCGAGGTCACCGCTCAGCTCTCGCCGCGAGCCGGAGGCGGGTCCTCGCCGGCGGCACCGCCGGAATCGTCGGCCGTCGTCGAGGTTTCCGTGGGACCGTCGTCGGGTTCGCCGGTTTCCGTATCGGCGTCGTAGGCCTCGTAGTCCTCGCCGGCCTCGTCCACGGCGTCGAATCGATCCCATCGCGGTTCGTCCGGTTCCGCGACGAACATCCCGCTTTCGTGGCCGCGTGCCGCGACGCGCGCCCGGTGTCCCTGTGTCAGCGCCGACAGATGCCGCACGAACGTGTTGCCGAATGCGATGAGCGGCACCGCGAGCAGGCCACCGATGATCCCGGCGGCGACGATTCCGGCCGCGATGCCGAGCACCACGGCGACGGGATGCAGGCGGACCGAACGTCCCAGCAGGAAGGGTTGCAGGACATGGCTTTCCAATTGCATGACGCCGACGACGATGGCCAGCGCGATGACCGCGGCGATCCAGCCCTGGGTGACGAGGGCGACGAGGACCGCGAGGGTCCCGGTGGCCAGCGCACCGACGATCGGGATGAACGCGCCCAGGAAGACCAGGGAGGCCAGCGGAAGTGCCAGCGGCACACCGAGAATCGCCAGCCCGATGCCGATGCCCAGTGCGTCGACGAAGGCTACCGCCACCGTGGCCCGCACGTAGCCGACCAGTGTGCCGAAGCCTGCGTTGCCCGCGGCACGGACACGCCCCCGCGTCTCGCGGGGCACCAGCTTCGTGACGAAGGTCCAGATCTGCCCTCCGCCGTACAGGAAGAAGATGAGCAGGAAGACCGCGAGCAGGGCGCCGGTGATGATCTCGGTGGCGGTGGTCGCGGTGGCGAGCGCCCCGTTGGTCACCTTGTCCTGATTGTGCTGCAGGAAGTCGGTGACGTCGGTGCCGACGTTGCGGACCTGTTCGTCGTCGATGCCGAGCGGCCCGTCGACGAGCCAGTCGCGGGTGCGATCGACCGTGACGGTGATCTGGCGGGTCAGCTCGGGGAAGCCCCGGATGAATTCCTGCACCACGAAGGTCATCACGGCCGACACCAGCCCGAGCGACACCACGAGGGTGATCAGGACCGCGAGCGAACGTGGCACACGGTGCCGGTCCATGAAGTCGACCACCGGAACGAGCATCGCCGCACCCAGGATGGCCAGGGCGACCGGGACGAGAACCTCCTGGAAGTGGTGGAAACCGAGCAGCAGGACGTATACGCCCGCGGCGATCACGAGCAGACGCCACGACCACTCGGCGGCAGCCCGCACCAGCGGATGAACCTTGGCCCGATCGGCCGCGGCGAGCCGTTCGGCGAGGCTCCCCGACTCCGACGACCGTCCCGCGGTTTCGGCATCGCTCACAGCTGTCAGGGTAGCGGTGGTTAGGGTGTTTCCATGTCGTCGGAAGGGCCCGGGGTCCAGCCGACGCGCACACGGTCCCGTTTCTGGTGGGTCCGGTGGGTTCTGTTGGCCGTCGTGGTCACCATTCTCGCCGTCGAGGTGGTTCTCATCGCGCCCAGCCTGGAGGACGCGTGGGCGCGGATCGGTGACCTGGACTGGGTGTGGTTGGTCGCGTGCATCGTGGCCGCGATGTTGTCGATGGACAGCTTTGCGCAGGTACAGCGCGCCCTGATGCGCTCGGCCGGGGTGCGGGTGACGCAGTGGAAATCGCTGTCGGTGATCCTGGCGTCGAACTCGGTCAGCCAGACCATGCCGGGCGGCCCGGTGCTCGCGCCCGCCTTCGTCTACCGGGAGACCCGCAAGTGGGGTGCCACCCCGGTGATCGCCTCCTGGCAGGTGGTGATGTCGGGTCTCCTCGCCGGCGTCGGCCTGGCGGTCCTGGGATTCGGCGGTGCACTTCTCGCGGGCGCGAAGACCAGCCCGTTCTCGATGGTGTTCTCCGTCCTCGGATTCATCGCGGTGGTCCTGGTCTTCCAGTATCTGGCCAGTCATCCGGAGTCCTTGCAGAGCATCGTCCTACGTGTGCTGACCTGGTACAACCAGGTGCGCAACAAGCCGGAGACGCAGGGGCACGATCGAGTGATCGAAACCCTGGAGCAGTTGCGCGCGGTGCAGCTGACCCGCAAGGACCTGTCGATCTCCTTCGGCTGGAGCCTGTTCAACTGGATCGCCGACGTGGCCTGTCTCGCGTTCGCGTGCTGGGCCGTCGGTGCCCACCCGAGCATCTCCGGACTCATGGTCGCGTACGCGGCGGGCAAGGCGGTCGGCACCGCCGTCCCGCTTCTGCCCGGCGGCATCGGGGTCGTCGACGCGGTGCTGGTGCCCGCCCTCACGAGCGCGGGCATGCCCGCCGCCGACGCGATCACGGCCGTGCTGGTGTACCGCGTGATCAGCTACGTGCTGGTGGCCGCGATCGGCTGGATCGTCATCCTCGTGATGTTCCGCAACAGCATCAAGGACGAGGATTCGCTGGACGAGGCACTGGCGGACGACGCCGATGCCCGGGCGCCGACGGGCGACACACACGCCGGTCCCCCGGGCACCGACGATCCGCCGGAGAATTCACCACCGGGTGTCCCATCGCCGGACGAAGCACGCCCTGACGATTCCCGCGGGCCCGACGATTCGCTACCGTAAGGGACCATGTCGACGTCCACACCGGTCGCACCGGCCGCAGCGGCCCGGTTGTCCATGCCGGTGTCCGCCCTCTTCGATCTGATCGCGGTGACGGCCTTCGTCCTCATCGGCCGCGCCGATCACGAGCGCGGCTTCGCGATCACCGGCGTGCTGCAGACGCTCTGGCCGTTCGTGGTCGGCGCCGCGGCCGGCTGGTCGATCGTGTACGTGTTCTCCCATGTCGGGTCCAGCGACTGGTTCGGTCACCATTTCCGGCCCGAACGGCTGCCCGCGGGCACCGTCATCTGGATCTGCACGGTCGTCGTCGGCATGATCCTGCGGGTGCTGCTGCACCAGGGGGTCGCCGCCAGTTTCGTCGTGGTCGCGACCATCGCGCTCGGACTGTTCCTGCTCGGCTGGCGCGCGGTCCTCGCGATCATCCACCGACGCCGCGCGTCGGCCTGATCACTTGATCCGGAAGTACTTCTGCGCCACCTGCAGTGCGGCCGTGCCGGACTTCTCGCCCTCGCAGTAGACGACGATCACCTTGCCGCCCTGCAGGCCGACGAACCAGCCGGGCCCCTGCGGCCCGTTGGTGCCGACCAGCGCCTTGAGCCCGGGAGCACCGGTGAGGTCGCTGGCGTCACCGTTCTTCGCGGTGGCGGTCATGCTCTTGAGGATCGGCTCCGACAGGGCGGGGTCGAGTTCGCCGAGGCGGCCGTCGGTGACCTTGGTGGGCACCCCCTTGATCACATACGGCGCGACCGACGACGGCTGACCGCTGACCGTGCGGGCCAGGGCCACCCCGAGCGCACCCATGTTCAGCATCGACGACGTCATCTGCCCCGGCCGGTAGTCGACGGTCGCCACGCCGGGCTTCACGTCGCCCGGCGCACTCGCCCCGGCGACGGTGAACTCGACGCCGAGTCCGAGCCGGTCGAGAGACTCGTCGGTGGACTGCTTGCCCGCGACCGGGCCGTCCATCGCACTGCGCACCGGGTCCAGGGTCGAGCCGACCGGGTACTGCGCGCCCGCGCTGATCCCGCGTGCGCGCGCCGCACTGTTCTGCGCCATACCGAGGATTCCCCCGGTCTTGGCGTCGAGCGTGAGGATGGTCGCGGGCTGTGCGACCTCGACGGCCGCATCCCCGAGTGTCAGCTGGACGCCCTGGTCGACGGTGGTCTGCACGTCCGGTCCGGGTGGTCCCTGCTCGCCGGCGAGTGGCACCGGACGGGCGCCGGGTCCTGCCACGAGCTGGACCTGCCAGCCCGCGGTGGCGTCCCGGATGGCCTGCCAGTAGTTGGTGATCCCGGCCTCCAGCGGCGACGACAGGCGCCGGTCCACCATCACCAGGCGACCGGTCTTGCGTACCGAGACGCCCGGGATCTTGCCCGGATCGGAGGCGACGACCTCCATGTCCGTGTCGCGCAGGGTCACCGCGGTGATGGGTTTGCCCTGCGCCTCGTCCAGGTCGTCGGTGAGCACCTTGGTGGTCACCAGCGGCGCGATCGGCGCGAGGGAACGCGCGAGCGAGCGCACGGATGCGCCGATGTCGTTGGTGCGCGCCGGATCGAGGATGATCTCGTTGACCGGCTGCAGGTACATGAACGGCTTACCGGTGCGGCTGCGGACCGTGGGCGCGGGCGTCGCGTCGGTGCGGACCTCGCGCAGTGTCCCCCCGGTACGCAGATCCGGGTGGATGATGCTCGGCTCCCAGGTGACCTTCCAGCCCGAGGAGAGGTGCCGTGCGGTGCCACTGGTGGTCGTCTCGTACGTGCGGTCGGACGGCCACGCGTAGGTGGTCGTGAGGGTGAACGAGGCGGTGCCGTCGGTGTACTCGACGGGATTGCGCACCGAGACGTCGATCTTCTCCGCCCGCATCCCGCCGAGCGTGCTCGACAGTGCGTCGTTGGCCTGGGCGGGTGCCGTGGTCAGGGAGGCAGCCGCTCCGGCGTCCTGCTTGCTGAACTTCTCGGCGAACTGCTGGACGGTCGACGCGGCGTCATCGGATGAACCGGCGAGTCCGCATGCGCTCAGGGCGACGCCGCAGACAACCGTTGCGCACGCCGTGGCGGAGGCGCGTTTCACCCAGATCTTCATAGTCTCAATTTTCACTCTTGTCACAGTGGATTTCGACATCCGCAGCTTCCATTCCGGAATCGGACCGATCACGAACGGGTCTCGGGGTACCGGGGAATCCGCGGGCAGGACCAGCTTACGGGGCGCTCGGAGCAGCCCGTTCGCGGCTGCCCGGGGGCGCGCCATAATGGGGTCATGTCCTTCGAGGTGATCCGTGGCGCCGACCGCGCGGTGTCCCGGACCGATTGGCTCCTGTCCCGGCATGGCTTCTCCTTCGGAGATCACTACGATCCATCCAACACCCACCACGGTGTCCTGTTGGTGAACAACGACGAAGTGGTCGAACCGTTACAGGGCTTCGACACCCACCCGCACCGCGAGTCGGAGATCGTCACCTGGGTGCTGCGCGGATCGCTGGTGCATCAGGATTCCGAGGGACACTCGGGAATCGTGTATCCGGGCCTGGCGCAACGGATGAGCGCGGGCACCGGGGTGCTGCACTCCGAGCGCAACGACACGTGGTCACCGGCGCCGGGAGCGAAGCGAGCGGGCCAGATGTCGCCGGCGCCGGGAGCGAAGCGAGCGGGCCGCATGTCACCGGCGCCGGGAGCGGAGCGAGCGGGTACCGAACCGGTCCGGTTCGTGCAGATGTGGGTGATGCCCGACGAGTCCGGGCTGTCCCCGTCGTACGCCCAGCACGACGTCGCCGACGAACTCGTCCCCGGTTGCCTGGTGCCTGTCGCGTCGGGCGATCCGCAGGTCGATTCGGCCATCCGGATCGCGAATCGCGCGGCGACGCTGTATGCCGCCCGGCCGGCACCGGGAGCACCGGTCGCGGTGCCCGCGGCCGCGTTCACACACCTGTACGTGACGCGCGGGGCGGCGCGACTCGGCGACGACCTGCTCGTCGAGGGGGATTCGGTTCGGGCGGGGGACATCGGTGGCACGGTGCTGCGGTCGGCCGACAGTGAGAATCCTCCCGGCCCCGACGGCGGTCACCTGGAGTCCGAAGTCCTGATCTGGGCGATGAACACCTCGCTGCACGCTCTGATGGGCGCCTGACCAGGCTCGATCCGCACCGGGCCGGGAGCGCGCCCGGCCGCCCGAATCTGTGCGTCCGCACCTACCGTGTCAGTCATTCGGCGTCGTTTGACGGTTGGCTTCCACCTGGACATATATGTCGGCTACATTTCGGGTGGGGGGTTGTTGTGCCATACGGGGATGGCGTGATGACCATGGTCTTGTTTTCGAGGGCTGCGGCGCGCGGCCCGGGGGGAAGTAACTTCGGTGGTCAACTCAGAGGTGTCCGGTTCCGGGCACTCCGCATCCTCGTCGTCCGAGCCTTTGCTCCGGGTCAGCGGAATCACGAAAGCCTACGGGGCACATGCGGTCCTGCGCGGTGTCGATTTCTCCGTCGGCAACTCGGAGATCGTCGGGCTCGTCGGCGAGAACGGTGCGGGCAAGTCGTCGATCGGCCACATCATCGCGGGCACCGTCACGCCCGACGGCGGTTCGATGACCGTCGCCGGTGCGCCCTACGCGCCGACGTCACCCGACCACGCTCGCAAGCTGGGCGTGGGTGCCATCGAACAGCGCATCCGGCTCGACGATTCACTCACGGTGGCCCAGGCCATCTTCCGCGGCACCTTCCAGGAGGGGCGGCCCCACGAGGAGTTGCGCCGGCAGGCGCGCTGGATTCTCGCCGAGATGGGGGTCGACATCGAACCCGATCAGTTGATCGCCGACATCCCCCGTCCGGTCCACGGTCTCATCGAGGCCGCCCGAGTCCTCACCGACGACACACAGGTCATCATCATGGACGAGGTGTCGGCCGCGCTCACCCTGCGCGAGGTGGGCGAACTACACGACGTGGCGCGCCGCCTGGCCCGCCAGGGCCGCAGCGTCATCTACATCTCCCACCGGCTCCCCGAGGTGCTGGCGCTCGCCGATCGGGTGCTCGTGCTGCGCGACGGACTGATCGTCGAGGACGCACCGTCGTCGACGTTCAATTCCGATGTGCTGGCGGTGTCGATGCTGGGTCGCGACGTCCCGGTCGCCGAGCGCACTCGTCCGACCGCGTCCGCTCCGGAGATCATCCGGATCACGAATCTCGCTGTCCCGGAACGGGTCGACGGCGTCGATCTCTCGGTCCGCGTGGGCGAGGTCGTCGGCCTGACGGGTACCCGCACCTCCGGGGTCTTCGAGGTCGCGGGCGCCATCGTCGGCGAGACCCGCAGCACCTACGATCATCTGGAATTTCATGGGCGGCAACGGGATATCACCTCGCCCGCCGACGCGGCCGCGCTTCGGATCTCGTACTTCGCGGCGGGAGACGACGAACTCGGCATGGATCCCAGCGAGTCGATCGCCCGCAGCCTGATGACCAGTGGCTGGTCGGAGGGTTCCGACTTCGGTTCCGAGGTCGCCGCACTGCGCGAGGTGATCGCGCTGATGCAGCAACTGGACCTCAAGGCGTCGAGCATCCAGGCGCGGATCGGCAGCCTCTCGGGCGGCGAGCAGCAGAAAATCACTCTGGCACGGTGGATTTCGGTGGACAGCGACCTGATGGTGCTCAACTCGCCCACGCGTGGACTGGACGTGAAGTCACAGGCCGAGATGCGGACGCTCCTCGACGAGGCGACCAGCGGAGGTTCCGGCGCGATCGTGATCTCCAGCGACCCCAACGAATTGGCGCAGTGGTGCGACCGGGTGGGGATCATGGTCGACGGCCGGTTGGTGGAGTGGGTGGACACCGACACCACCGATCCCTCGTCGCTCAGCGATCGTCTGATGGCACTCGACGCCGGCTGACAACCGCTGTCCGCGGCTGCCATCCGGCGTCGGGTGGTCGAAAAGTCTTGTCGGGGAACGCCGCCGGTGTCAGACCGTGACCTTCGAGGCGATCGCACGCAGGCGATGGCGGGCGAGCGCGAGGTTCGCGTTGTTGCGGCTCAGGACCAGGTAGATGAAGAGTCCGGCGGTGCCGCGGTCACGCAGAACGTTGATCAGGTGATATTGGCTGTCCAGCGTGATCAGGATGTCCTCGACGGTCTCGTTGATCCCGAGATCGTTCATGGTGCGCAGCTTGGCGCGCACCACATTCGAGTTACCGGCGGCCGCGACCTCGAGGTCGAATCCGGGGTTGCCGCCGAAGGCCAGGGCCATACCGCTCTCGATGTCGACCACGGCCGCGCCGGTGGCGCCGTCGATGGCCAGCAGTTCGGCGACGAAATTGTCGAGCTGTGTCACGTGAGTACTTCCTAACTGTGTTTCGGGTGCCGATACCGTTGTGGCACGACGAATTACGGCCGGGGACTCGGATTCGGTCGAGCCCTGCTCATCACTGGACGCAGCGCTTCCGCTGGCACGCACTGCTGCGTGACGCGGCCGGTGGGCGACCCGTTCGGGAGCCACCCATTCCGATTCCGATGGCCGGCGAACAACCGGTTCCGATGACATGGGGTACCCCGAATCTGTTGACTCGTGACTGGGCGCACCGACGACATACGGCGTCGACGGCTGCTCCGTCGGGTGGACGGATGCCCACTCCCCCTCGGAGGCGACATATGCCCCATTGGGCTCGGGATACTCCGAACCATAGTGGGGCACATACCATTCGGTATTCGGAGACGCCGAGATCGAGGGTCCGCCCTCACGGCCCTCGTCCGGTGTGTCCGGAGATCGTCGCCCACGCAACGACCCCCACCAACCATCAGCCAAAATTGATCCCCCCGGATCCATGCCGCGATCGCGACCGACACAGCCTATCAAGGCCTGTGTTCAAACGGACACACCCCGTCGATTTTCGAGCAGACGCAACCACACCTCACTGACCGTCGGATATGCCGGCACCGCATGCCAAAGTCGTTGCAGCGGCACAGAGCCGACGATGGCGATGGTGGCCGAGTGAATCAGTTCGGCGGTGTTCGCGCCGACAAAGGTCGCGCCGACGACCGTGGCACGGTCCCGGTCCAGCACCAGCTTCGCGTGCCCCCGATAATCCGGGCCGAGCAGATAGGACCCCGCCACCGCGATGTCGGTCTCGGTGACCTCGACGTCGATACCCGCATCACGGGCCTGCCGCTCGGTCTTCCCGACGGCGCACGCCTCGGGCCGCGTGAAGACGACCTGCGGGACGGCATCATGGTCGGCGGTCGCGAGATATCGCGGATCGTCGAGCGACCGACCCTCCGCCCGTGCGGCGATCACGTCCCCCGCGACGCGCGCCTGATACTTGCCCATATGGGTCACCGGCGCCCGTCCGTTCGCGTCGCCGACCGCGTACAGCCAGGTCGAGCCGTCCACCCCGAGATGATCGTCGGTGGGCAGGGAACCATGGTCGTCGGTGGGCAGTTCGTATCCGTCGGCCAGGTCGTCGGTGGCCGGCCTGCGGCCCGCGGCCACCAGGATCTCGTCGACCACCAGTTCCCGATCCGCATCCCCATCGGTGGAGATGCGGACCTCCGCCGGACCGCCGTGGATGCGGCCGTAACCGGTATCGGCCGCCTCCGGCCGGGACACCGCGCTCACCTGGGCACCGAAGAGCACCTCGACACCCCGCTCACGCAACGCGTCGGCGACATGCTGTCCGGCGAAGGGTTCCATGCTTGCCAGCAGCGACGAACCGCGCACCACCATCGTCAGTTCCCGCACGCCCGCGTCGGCGAGCCAGGTGGCCGCCTCGCAGGCCACCACCCCACCGCCGACGATCACCATCCGCTCGGGCACCTCGACGAGGTTCGTCACGTCGCGCGAGGTCCACGGGATCGCGTCGCGGATCTCCGGCGGCACCTGTGCGACGCCGCCCGTCGCGATCACCACGGCATGCCGCGCCCGCACGATCTCGTCACCGACGGCGACGGCCCGCTCACCGACGATCCGGCCCCGTCCGCGCAGCACGTCGATCCCCGCCTTCTCCGCCCAGGAGACCTGCGACGCGTCGTCACGACCCCCGGTCACGGTGTCCCGCCAGGCCAGCAGCGAGGGCAGGTCGGGACCGGTGTCGCGGAGCCGCTCGCCCGCACCGGGGAGTGCGGCGGCAGCGGCGAGTGCCGCCCCCGGACCGAGCAGCGCCTTGCTCGGCATGCAGGCCCAGTACGAACATTCGCCGCCGACGAGTTCGTCCTCGATGATGACCGCGGTCCGGTCGCTCCCGGCGATCGCGTACTGGGCGGCGTTCTCGCCGGCCGGTCCACCGCCGATCACCACGACGTCGTAGGTCCGGTCGGAATCGCTGGTGGAGGTCATATGCCACGGTAACCACCGTCCGTCACCGATGGCGGTCTCGATACGCGGCGGGCTCGCTGCGCTCGCTCGTCGCTACTCGACCATCGAGAGCATCTCCGCCGATCAAGTAGCCACCGAGCCGCCCCACCCGCCGATCGAGCAACCACCCAACCACCAGACAACGAACCCCACCCGCCGATCGAGCAACCACCCAACCACCAGACGACGAACCCCACCCGCTGATCGAGTAGCCACCGAGCCGCCACGCGAGGAGCCCCACCCGCCGATCGAGTAGCCACCGAGCCGCCACGCGAGGAGCCCCACCCGCCGATCGAGTAGCCACCGAGCCGCCAGGCGAGGAGGCGTATCGAGATCAATCGCACCTGACGGATCCGGATTCCGGTGCCAGGATGGAGGTCGTGACCGCATCACCGACTGACATCCCCGCATCCTCCGGTATCGATCTCGACTGGGTCGACGACGGCGTCCGCGTCCAGGACGACCTGTTCGCCCATGTCAACGGCAAGTGGCTGGCCGATCATGTGATCCCCGACGACCGTTCGGTGGACGGCTCCTTCCTGGTCCTCCGCGACCGGGCCGAGGAGAACGTCCGCGACATCATCACCGCGGCCGCGCAGTCCGACGCCGCCAGCGGCACCGATGAGCAGAAGATCGGCGACCTGTACGCCTCCTTCATGGACACCGATCACATCGAGGCGCTCGGCATCGGACCGATCCGCGCCGAACTCGACACGATCGGGGCGATCACCTCGGCGAGCGAGTTCGCGGCCGCCCTCGGCAGGCTGGAACGCCACGGCACCAGCGGGCTCTTCGGTGTGTACGTGGACACCGACGCGCGCCGGTCCGACCGCTACCTGGTCCACCTGGTGCAGGGCGGCCTCGGGCTGCCCGACGAGTCGTACTACCGCGAGGAGAAGCACGCCGAGACCCGCGACGCCTACCGCGCGCACGTCGAGCGGATCTTCGCGCTCGCCGGGTACGAGGATGCCGCCGACCGCGCCGCCACCATTCTGGATCTGGAGACCGCACTGGCGTCTCATCACTGGGACGTGGTCCGGCGCCGCGACGCGGAACTCACCTACAACCTGCGGACGATTGACGAATTCACCTCGGAGGCAACCGGGTTCGACGTCCATGCATGGCTGGGCGGCCTGGGTACCACCGCGGACACCTTCGCCGAGCTGGTCGTCGGGCAGCCGTCCTTCGTGGAAGGAGCCTCCGCGCTCGTCGCCTCGCGCCCGCTCGACGACTGGAAGACCTGGCTGGCGTGGCAGCTCCTGCATTCGGCGGCGCCCTACCTGTCCGCCGACTTCGTCGACGAGAACTTCGACTTCTACGGGCGCACCCTGACCGGCGCCCCGAGCATCCGGGACCGCTGGAAGCGCGGGGTCGGCTTCGTGGAGGGCGCGATGGGTTTCGCCGTCGGCAAACTCTATGTGGCCAAACACTTTCCGCCGGACGCCAAGGCGCGCATGGACGAACTGATCGACAACCTGGTCGCCGCTTACCGCCGCAACATCTCCGAGCTGGAGTGGATGACTCCGGCCACCCGGGAGAAGGCACTCACCAAACTGGAGAAGTTCACGCCGAAGATCGGCTATCCGGCGACCTGGCGTGATTACGGCACGCTGACCGTCGACCGCGGGGATCTCATCGGGAACGTCGCGCGCGCGTCGGCTTTCGAGCAGGATCGGGAGTTCGCGAAGATCGGCGGACCGGTGGACCACGACGAGTGGTTCATGACCCCGCAGACCGTGAACGCCTATTACAACCCGGGCATGAACGAGATCGTGTTCCCGGCCGCGATCCTGCAGCCGCCGTTCTTCGATCCCGACGCCGACGACGCCGCCAACTACGGTGGCATCGGCGCGGTCATCGGCCACGAGATCGGCCACGGGTTCGACGATCAGGGCGCCAAGTACGACGGCGACGGCAACCTCATCGACTGGTGGACCGACGAGGACCGCACCGAATTCTCCTCGCGCACACGCAAACTGATCGACCAGTACAACGAGTTCACTCCGGTGGGCCTCGATGCCGAACACAAGGTCAACGGTGAGTTCACCATCGGCGAGAACATCGGCGACCTCGGCGGGCTGTCGATCGCGCTGGTGGCCTACGAACTGGCCCAGGCCGGCGAGGAACCGCCGGTGATCGACGGCCTCACCGGTACCCAGCGGGTCTTCTTCAGCTGGGCGCAGATCTGGCGCACCAAGACCCGTGACGCCGAGGCCATCCGCAGGCTCTCCATCGATCCGCACTCGCCGCCGGAGTTCCGCTGCAACGGCGTGGTCCGCAACGTCGACGCCTTCTACACCGCGTTCGACGTTGCCGACGGCGACGACCTGTACCTGGAACCCGCACAGCGCGTACGGATCTGGTGATCTCGATACGGCGCCTCGCTGCGCTCGGAGCCTACTCGATCAGCGGGACTTCCCCGCCGGTCGAATCGCCTCCGTTCGACCTGCTGCTGGCCGAATCCCCGCCGGTCGAGTAGCGGCGCAGGAGCGCAGCGAGTCCGCCGCGTATCGAGACCCACACTAGAATCACGTGAGAGCGCGGCCGACCGGGTCACCCGGTCGGCCGCGGGCTCAGTAATCCTCGTCGGTGTACACGATCATGCCGCGGATGTTCTTGCCCGCGAGCATGTCGTCGTAGGCTTCGTTGATCTGGTCCAGGCGGTAGGTCTTGGTCACCAGATCATCGAGGTTGAGTGTGCCGGAACGATATTCGTTGAGCAGCGTGGGCACCTGGGTGCGCGGGCTGGCACCGCCGAAGATGGCACCCTGAATGCGCTTCTGCAGCAGCGTCAACTCGAACAGGCTCACCTGTGCGTCGAGGTCGTCGAAACGACCCATGCCGACGGCCAGCACCTGTCCGCCCTTGCCGGTCAACGAGAGTGCCGGGGCGAGCATCGAGCCGTCGATCTCCCCCACGGTGATGATCGTGGTGTTGGCCATGCGGCCCCAGGTGAGTTCGCCGATCGCGGGCAGTGCCTCCTCCATCGACGAGAAGGTATGGGTCGCACCGAGTTTCTTCGCCATGTCCAGCTTGAACGGCACCGGATCGATCGCCACCACGTGGCGGGCTCCGGCCGCGGCCGCGCCCTGCACCGCATTGATGCCGACGCCGCCGATGCCCACGATGATCACGGTGTCGCCCGCGTGGGTGCCCCCGATCTCCACCGCCGAGCCCCAACCCGTCGCGACACCGCACCCGAGAAGTGCCGCGGTCTGCAGCGGTATGTCGTCCTCGATCTTGACCACCGACGCCTGATTGACGGTGATATACGGCGAGAACGTACCGAGCAGGCACATCTGGGTCAGCGGTTCGCCCTGCGCGGTCGTCGCGCGATAGGTGTCGTCGGCGATCGCCAGCCCGGTCAGCAGGCGGGCGCCCTCGTCGCAGATGTTCTGCTGTCCGCGCGAACAGGGTTCGCACACACCGCATGCCGGGATGAAGGCGGTGACGACGTGGTCGCCCTCCTTGAGCCGGGTCACCCCGGGCCCCACCTTGTGCACCACACCGGCGCCTTCGTGTCCACCGAGCATCGGGAACGGTGTGGGGCTCGCACCGGTGCGCAGGTGATGATCGGAGTGGCAGAGTCCCGAACTGACGAGTTTGACCTGAACCTCACCGGCGACCGGATCCCCGACTTCGATGTCCTCAATAAGCCAATCGCCGTTGATCTCCCGGAGAATCGCGCCCTTGGTCTTCATGCGTGATGCCTTTCCCTCGACTCGTTGCATCCACGCTCATGTTCGTCCGGGCACCCGGGTTTCGTAGTCGAATCGCAATATATCCCTGCACGGATCCGCCATCCGGTCGTTCGGTCTCCGAAGGGTCGGCCTCCGCGACGACCGGCCCGGCATGAAACGATGTCCGAATGGCGAAGTTCACCACGGAAAAGTCGGGTAAACGGCGAACCCTTCGATGGCTGGTCCCGGCGCTCCTGGTGATCGGCTGGCTCGCGCTCGGCGGTGTCACCGGCCCGTTCGCCGGCAAGCTGGCGAGCGTCTCCAGCGATGACAGCAGCACCTTCCTGCCGGCATCCGCGGAATCGACGAAGGTCGGCGACGTTCTCGGCGACTTCTCCGACACCTCGACCGTGCCCGCCATCGTGATCGCCGAGCGGACCGACGGAATCCAGGAATCCGATCTGACCTTCCTCCGCGACGCCGTGACCCCGCTGGCCGGCACACCCGGTTTCGGTGAGGCGTTCTCTCCTCCGCTGCCGTCGGAGGATCGTCAGGCCGCGCAGATGTTCGTCCCGATCTCCACCGACGGCGAACCCGGGGACAGCGTCGAGAAACTCCGCGAGGCGTTGTCCTCGCCGCCGGACGGTCTCGAGGTGAAGGTCACCGGACCGGCCGGTCAGATCGCCGATCTCGGCGAAGCGTTCGCAGGCATCGACGGCATCCTGCTACTGGTCGCCGCGCTCGTGGTGGTCATGATCCTGATCGTCGTCTACCGGAGTCCGATCCTGCCGTTCGTGGTCCTCATCTCGTCGGTCTTCGCCCTCGGGGTCGCATCCGGCCTGGTGTACTTCCTGGCGAAGAACGACGTCCTGGAACTCAACGGCCAGAGTCAGGGCATCCTGTTCATCCTGGTCTTCGGTGCCGCGACCGACTACGCGCTCCTCCTGGTCTCCCGCTTCCGCGAGGACCTCACCCGCACCGACGACAAATACGAGGCCATCCGCACGGCGTGGCGCGCGACGATCGAACCGGTGCTCGCATCGGCGGGCACAGTCATCGCCGGTGTGCTGTGTCTGCTGCTGTCCGACCTGAACTCCAACAAGAGCCTGGGACCGGTCGCGGCCATCGGCATCGTGGCGTCCTTCCTCGCCTCGATGACCTTCCTGCCGGCTGCCCTCGCCCTCATCGGCCGTAACGCGTTCTGGCCGCTGCGGCCTCCGCACCCGACGGCCGACAACCCGACCGACACCGTCGACGGTGCGCACCGCATCTGGCACGCGATCGCCGACAAGGTGGCCGCGCGGCCGCGGGCGATCTGGGTCGGCACTCTGGTGGTACTGCTCATCGGCGCGGCCTTCGCCCCGACGTTCAAGTCCGACGGCATCGCCGAGACGGACTTCTTCATGGGGACCGTCGAGTCGGTCGAGGGCGCCGACATCCAGGCCAAGCACTACGACGCCGGCACCGGTACGCCGACGTGGATCATCGCCGATGCGGATCGCGGCGAGCAGGTGCTGGCCCAGGTGTCCGGGACACCGGGCGTCGCATCCGCGGAACTGACCGAGCGTGACAACGCCCCGCTGGTCGTCGACGGCCGGGTGGCGGTGCAGGCGACCCTGTCCGACGGAGCCGACTCGCTGGCCGCCCAGGACACCGTCGAACGCATCCGGGACCGTGTCCACGGCATCGAGGGCGCCGACGCCATGGTCGGCGGCGCCACCGCCACCGACCTGGACACCCGCATCACCGCGCAGCACGACCGGAACCTGATCATCCCGGTGGTGCTGGTCGTGGTCCTGATCGCGCTGATCCTGCTGCTCCGCAGCCTCGTCGCACCGATCCTGCTGCTCGCCACCACCGTGCTGTCCTTCGGGACCACGCTCGGTATCGCCGCGCTGGTGTTCAACGGACCGTTCGACTTCCCGGGTGCCGACCCGGTGGTGCCGCTGTTCGCCTTCGTGTTCCTGGTGGCGCTGGGCATCGACTACAACATCTTCCTGATGTCGAGAGTGCGAGAGGAGGCGCTCGTCCACGGCACGCGGGCGGGCATGATCCGTGGCCTCACCGCCACCGGCGGCGTCATCACGTCCGCGGGTGTGGTGCTCGCCGCGACCTTCGCGGCGCTGGCGGTGATCCCGCTGTTGTTCCTCGCGCAGATCGCCTTCCTCGTGTCCGTCGGTGTCCTCATCGACGCACTCATCGTGCGCACCCTGCTCGTCCCGGCGCTCACCATGGACATCGGCAAACGCATTTGGTGGCCGAGTTCGTTGTCGCGCTGAGGTTTTCGCCTTTCGGGGCGTAGGTTTCCAGGCCGATCCCGACTTCCGTCTTCCTGAGAGTTCCCGCTAATTCAGGGCATTCGGCCTCACACGGGGTTAGCCTGGGCCAAAGTACCTCCGAGAGCAGTGAGCTGGTGGTCCCCATGACCCTCGCCGAAGACCGGACGCAATCCGGCAACGCCGCACACAGTCGCGCAGACTTCAGTTCGCTGCGCCCGAACGGACTCAACTGGGACTCGTTTCCGTTGCGGCTCTTCACAAAAGGCAACGCTCGATTCTGGGATCCGACCGCCATCGACTTCCGGCAGGACGCACAGGACTGGGAGGAGATCACCTCCGAGCAACGCCGCAGCGCCACCTACCTGGTGAGCCAGTTCATCGCGGGCGAGGAGGCCGTCACCCAGGACATCCAGCCATTCATGGGCGCGATGGCCGCCGAGGGCCGCTTCGGCGACGAGATGTATCTCAGCCAATTCTGTTTCGAGGAAGCCAAACACACCCAGGTGTTCCGGCTCTGGATGGACGCGGTCGGCCTCACCGACGATCTGCAGTCCTACGTCGCCGACAATCCCTACTACCGGCAGCTCTTCTACGAGGAACTGCCCGGCTCGCTGCACGCACTCGACACGGATCCGTCGCCGCGCAACCAGATACGCGCCAGCGTCACCTACAACCATGTCGTCGAGGGCAGTCTCGCGCTCACCGGCTATCACGCCTGGCAGACGGTGTGTTCGCGGTTCGGGATCTTCCCGGGCATGCAGAAACTCATCCGGTTCATCGGCAACGACGAGCGCAGGCATATGGCCTGGGGCACCTTCACCTGCCGCAGGCACGTGGCGGCCGACGACGCGCTCTGGCCTGCGGTCACCGAACGGATGGAAGAGTTGATGCCGCTCGCGCTCGGGATGATCAGCTGGGTCAACGAGCAGTTCGACGAGCAGCCCTTCGGCCTCGACAACAGCGAATTCCTCACCTATGCCGCCGATCGCGCGCAACGCAGGCTGTCCGCCATCGAATCCGCACGCGGACGGTCCGTCGCCGAGATCGACCTCGACTATTCGCCGGAGACCCTCGAGGACAAATTCGGTGAGGAGGATCTCGCGGCACTCGGCAACTGAGTCGTGCGCATCGGATCTCGATACGCTGCCTCGCTGCGCTCGGCTGCTACTCGATCAGCGGATGGTCGAGTAACCCCCGAACGCGCCATCCCGCTGGTCGAGTAACCCGCGAACGCAGCATCTCGCTGGTCGAGTAACCCCCGAACGCGCCATCCCGCTGGTCGAGTAACCCGCCAGCGTGCCGTCTCGCTGGTCGAGTAACCCCCGAACGTGCCATCTCGCTGGTCGAGTCACCCGCAAGCGTGCCATCTCGCTGGTCGAGTCACCCGCAAGCGTGCCATCTCGCTGGTCGAGTCACCCGCGAGCGCAGCATCTCGCTGGTCGAGTAGCCCGCGAGCGCAGCGAGCGCGCGTATCGAGACCGACGCTGGCACCAAAGTAGAACGCGTTCTAATATTGCGGACGTGGATGTCTCCTTCGACGCGACCAGACGCGAACTGACCACCGACAAAGGCACGCTGCGCTATCACGAGGCAGGCGATCCCGACGCCCCGCCGCTGATCCTGCTCCACGGCTCCGGCCCCGGCGTCACCGGATGGCGCAATTACCGCGGCAACCTGGGCTTCTTCGCGCAGACCCATCATTGCTACGTCCTGGAATTCCCGGGATTCGGCGTGAGCGATGCCTGGGACGGCATCCCGGTGTTGAACGCGGGCAAGTCGGTCATCGCCTTCATGGATGCGCTGGGCATCGACTCGGCACCGATGATCGGCAACTCGATGGGTGGGGTCGTCGGCATCAACCTCGCCATCAACAAACCCGACCGCGTGGCGAAACTCGTCACGATCGGCGGGGTCGGACCGAATGTCTTCAGCCCGAGCCCGAGCGAGGGTCTGCGCCTACTGCAGGAATTCGCCGATGAGCCCGATCGCGAGAAGCTGATCCGCTGGCTCAACGGCATGGTCTACAACCGCGAACTGGTCACCGACGAACTCATCGCGGAGCGTTGGGAGGCCGCGATGAATCCCGACGCGCTGGCGACCGGCCGCGCCATGTACGGGTCGGCGGCCTTCGCGATGCAGCAACAGTTCACCACCGGCCCCGATGCGCCGCCGCCCTACTGGGCGTCGATGCACAAGATCACCTGTCCGGTGCTGCTGACCTGGGGCCGCGACGACCGTGTCAGCCCACCCGACATGGCGATGGTCCCGATGCGTCTCATCCCCGATGCCGAACTGCACATCTTTCCGAAGTGCGGGCACTGGGTGATGATCGAGGCCAAGGAGGCCTTCGAGTCGACCGTCGCCGCGTTCCTCGCACGCTGATCGTCGGGCGCTCACGTTTTCCGCTCCCGCGACAGGTTTTACCCTGAGCGGGAACGGAAAACGTGTGCGTCAGTGCGCCTCGGTGGAGATGCCGGTGTCGCCCACCGCCAGCACCACCTTGGTGCCGTAGGGCGCGGCCTCGACGATGCGCAGCTGCGCCAGCGCCGGATGCGCGTCCAGCAGCCGGCCCGCATTGGCGAGCGCCCGCAGCGCGGCCGTCTCGGCGCGCGCCGCTTCCAGCTTCGCGCGTCCGCGGGTCGCGGCGGTCGCCGCCTCGACCGCGGCCGCACGCAGTTCGCCGGGCATGATGACGTCCTTCACCAGCACGTCGAACACCTCGATGCCCACTCCGTCGCCGGTCCGCGCGGCGGCATCCCGGATCGGTGCGACGTCGAGCGCGTCACCACGGCCGATCAGATCGTCGGCGGAGAGCTCGGCACACACCTTCCGCAGCGCGACCTGTGCGGCCAGGTAGACCATCGCGATGGGATCCGCGGACTTCTCGGTGAAGGCCTCCGCGTCGACGACGGCGAGGCGCATCACCATCGAGACACGCACCGGGATCACGTCGGAGGTCAGCACCTCCTGCGGCGACACCTGGATCAGGCGCTCCCGCATGTCGACGACGATCCGGCCGTCGTCGACCCGGAGCTTGTGGACGCCCGGCCGGAGTACCCGATCGAGCGAGCCGTCCCGGTACGCGAGCAACACGTGACCGGGTTCGACGACGAACTTCTGGCGGAACAGGGACATGACGGGCCTCCTTTCGTTGCGTCAATGCGCGACATGTCATTTAGGAATTTCGGTATTCGATTATGCGGCAACGGTATTCGCTGATCACTGGAACACCGCCCGCGGGCGGACCGCACGGTGGGATCGCCTCGTCGAGCGTCGGCGATCGCTGGACCGTCCGTGTCCGGGCTCCCGGGGGCGGTGTCATCAATGCAGAGAGGAGTCGAACCTCGGGCCGTAGCCGTTACCAGGAAGTGGACCGAAGTACCACGCGCAGAACATGATCGCGGTACCCCGCAACCGGCTGCTCTTCGGCCCGACGCAGAACCTTGCCACCCGCCCGAGTACCACGCAACGCATTTTCGCCTCCCGCTCACCATTTCCGTTCACGCTCATCCGGCAGGCTGAGCGTCTTCGAAACGTGTGAGCACGAACCAAGGGGGTGAACCGGTGCGGCGTGGGGTGCGTCCAATTCTCATGCGCTACCCCACCGACCATTTCGGATTGATCCGCCGCGACGCGGCACTGGCACGTGACATCTCCGACGATCACCTCGCCGCTGCTGTCCGCTCGGGCGACCTGATACGCCTGGCCCCCGGTGTCTTCGTCGCGGCGGACGACTCCTTCGGCACACCTCACGGTGCGGACGCCCTGTACCGGCTGCGTTCGATCGCTACCGCGACGTCCGAGCTCGTCGCAGGCGCCGCCATGCCGCTGAGCCACGTTTCGGCGGCAGCACTGCACGGGCTGCCGTTGCTCAAACCCGACCGATCTCGCGTGCACGTGACGACCGGCAGGGGAGGCGGTGGATCTGTTCGCGCGCAACGCCATATCCACGGTGCGGTCCTCGCGCCCGACGACATCACCATCGTCGACCATATTGCGATCACCAGTCCGGCTCGCACAGCTGTAGATGTCGCGACGATGGGCGATTTCGCGCAGGCGTTGACTGCGTTCGACGCGGCCTTGCGGTCCGGCGCCGACCGCGAGGAGATGGCCGAGATCCTGAAGATCCGGCGACGAAAGGGGATTCGGGCTGCTCTGCTGCGGCACCAAGGAGTACCACACGGACTTCGACTGGGATGGACTCCTGATCGGAGAGTTCGACGGTCTACACAAGTACGGTCGCCTCCGGCGGTCCGGCGAATCCGTGGCGGACGCGATCATTCGCGAGAAAGTCCGGGAGCACGATCTGCGCGCACTGGGACCGCTGTTCGTCCGATGGCAGTGGGGCACACTTGAGCGGCACGAACTGCCGGGCATCCTGCGCCCACGCCTGACTCAGCTGGGGCTGATCGCCGCGTGAGCCATCATGTCGCTCACCCATTTCGGAAACGCTCACCCAGACGGGTGAGCGTCACCGAATTGGGTGAGCGACAAACAGCAAACCCCCGACCGCACGGGGCGGCCGGGGGTCTGACTGGTGTTACGGGTTACTTGCCGATGGTCTCGTTGGTCAGCTTGCCACCCTTGGCGGCGAGGTCGACCAGCGACTGCGGCGGCTCGAAGTGCTTGCCGTACTTCGAGGCCAGCTCACGGGCACGGTCGACGAAGCCCTGGACGCCACCCTCGTACTGGTTGACGTACTGGGCGACACCACCGGTCCACGCAGGGAAGCCGATGCCGAAGATCGAGCCGATGTTGGCGTCCTCGACGGAGGTGAGCACACCCTCGTCGAAGCACTTCACGGTCTCGAGCGCCTCGGCGAAGAGCATGCGCTCCTGCATGTCCTCGAACGGGATCTCCGTCGAACCGGACTTGAAGTGCTCACGCAGGCCCGGCCACAGCTGGGTGCGCTTGCCGTTCTCGTCGTAGTCGTAGAAGCCCTTGCCGTCCTTCTTGGCGGTGCGTCCGTTGTCGACCATCCAGTCGACGACGGCGAAGGAACCGTGCTCCGGGTACTCCTTGCCCTCGGCCTTGGCCGCTGCCTCGGTCTCCTTGCGGATCTTCTGCGGCAGGGTCAGGGTCAGCTCGTCCATGAGCTGCAGCGGCGCGGCCGGGTAGCCGGCCTGGGTGCCCGCATGCTCGATGAACGCCGGCTCGATGCCCTCGCCGACGGCCGCGATGGCCTCGTTGACGAAGGTGCCGATGACACGGCTGGTGAAGAACCCACGGCTGTCGTTGACGACGATCGGGGTCTTGCGGATCTGCAGGGTGTAGTCGATGACCTTCGCCAGCGTGGCGTCGGAGGTCTTCTCGCCCTTGATGATCTCCACCAGCGGCATCTTGTCGACGGGGCTGAAGAAGTGGATGCCGATGAAGTCCTCGGAGCGCTTGACGCCCTCGGCGAGGATGGTGATCGGCAGCGTCGAGGTGTTCGAACCGAGGATGGCGTCGGGCTCGACGATGTCCTCGATTTCCTGGAACACCTTGTGCTTCACCTCGACCGACTCGAAGGCGGCCTCGATGACCAGGTCGACACCCTTGAAGTCGGCGGCGTCGACGGTCGGGTGGATGCGGGCGAGCAGAGCGTCGCTCTTCTCCTTGGTGGTCTTGCCACGCGAGAGGGCCTTCTCCTCGAGCTTCTCGGAGTAGGCCTTGCCCTTCTTGGCGGCGTCGAGGTCGATGTCCTTGAGGACGACCTCCATACCGGCCTTCGCCGAGACGTAGGCGATGGCCGCGCCCATCATGCCCGCGCCGATGACGCCGACCTTCTTGGCGGTGTACTTGTCGTAGCCCTCGGGCCGCGAGCCGCCACCGTTGATGTGCTGCAGGTCGAAGAAGAACGCCTTGATCATGTTCTGCGCGACCTGACCGGTCACCAGCGACACGAAGTAGCGGGTCTCGACGATGTCGGCGGTGTCGACGTCGACGTAGGCGCCCTCGACGGCCGCGGCCAGGATGGCGCGCGGTGCGGGCATGTTGGCACCCTTGATCTGCTTGCGCAGGATCGCGGGCAGCGCAGGCAGATTCGCCGCGAACGCCGGGTTGGTGGGTGCGCCGCCGGGGATCTTGTAGCCCTTGACGTCCCACGGCTGCTGCGCCTCGGGGTTGGCCTTGATCCACGCCTTGGCGGCCGGTACCAGTTCCTCGACCGAGCCGACGACCTCATCGACGACGCCGGTCTCCTTGGCCTTGGTCGGGTTCATCCGCTGGCCCTGCAGCAGCACGTTCATCAGAGCGTTCTGGATGCCGAGCAGGCGGACGGTACGCACCACGCCGCCGCCACCGGGCAGCAGGCCGAGGGTGACCTCGGGCAGACCGATCTGGCTGCCCTTCACGTCCGCGGCGATGCGGTGATGGGTGTGCAGCGCGATCTCCAGGCCACCGCCGAGGGCGGCACCGTTGATGGCCGCGACGACCGGCTTGCCGAGGGTCTCCAGACGGCGCAGCACGGCCTTCATGCCGTTGGCGCTGTTGGTGATCTCGGTGGCGATCTCTTCCTTGGACTTGTCGCCGGCACCGCTGGTCATGTCCTTGAGGTCACCACCGGCGAAGAAGGTCTTCTTCGCGGAGGTCAGCACGACACCGGTGATGTCGTCCTTCTCGGCCTCCAGGCGGTCGACGGTGGCCTCCATCGACGTGCGGTAGAGGTCGTTCATGGTGTTGGCGCCCTGGTTGGGGTCGTCCATGGTGAGAACGACGATCCCGTCGCCGTCCTTCTCCCAGTTGATCATGTTGTCGCTCATGGTCTTTGTGCGAATTCTTTCTGTGAGGACGAAGGGGGTCAGAGACGTTCGATGACGGTCGCGACGCCCATGCCGCCACCGATACACAGGGTGACCAGGCCGTAGCGGCCACCGGTGCGCTCGAGCTCGTCGAGGGCGGTGCCGAAGATCATCGCGCCGGTCGCACCCAGCGGGTGGCCCATGGCGATGGCGCCACCGTTGATGTTGACCTTCTCGTGCGGGATGTTCAGGTCCTTCATCCACTTCATGACGACCGACGCGAACGCCTCGTTCAGCTCGAAGACGTCGATGTCGTCGACGGTCAGACCGGCCTTCTTGAGCGCCAGCTCGGTGGCCGGGGTCGGACCGGTGAGCATGATGGTGGGCTCGGAACCGATCTCGGCGAAGCTCACGATGCGGCCGCGCGGGGTCAGGCCGTTACGCTTGCCCGCCTCCTCGCTGCCGATGAGCACCAGGCCGGAGCCGTCCACGATGCCGGAGCTGTTGCCGCCGGTGTGCACGTGGTTGATCTTCTCGACCGAGTGGTACTTCTGCAGCGCGACGTCGTCGAAGCCGGCCATCTCGGCCATCGCGGCGAACGCGGGCTTCAGCTTGCCGAGGCCCTCGACGGTGCTGCCCGGACGACGGTGCTCGTCGTGGTCGAGCACGATGACGCCGTTGATGTCGCGGACCGGGACCACGGACTTGGTGAAATAGCCGGAGGTCCAGGCCTTCTCGGCACGGTTCTGTGACTCGACGGCGTAGGCGTCGACGTCCTCGCGGGAGAAGCCCTCCATGGTGGCGATCAGGTCGGCACCGATGCCCTGCGGGACGATGTAGTTGTCGTAGGCGGTTGCCGGGTCGGTGAAGAGCGCACCGCCGTCGCTGCCCATCGGCACGCGCGACATGGACTCGACACCACCGGCGAGCACCAGGTCGTCGAAGCCGGACGCGACCTTGGCCGCAGCCAGGTTGGTGGCCTCCAGACCGGACGCGCAGAAACGGTTGATCTGGGTACCGGGGACGCTCTCGGGCAGTCCGCTGTTGAGAGCCGCGGTGCGGGCGATGACCGCACCCTGCTCACCCACGGGCGACACGACGCCGAGAACCACGTCGTTGATGTCGGCCGGGTCGAGGCCGCCGTGACGGGCCAGGACCTCGTCGATCAGACCCGAGACCAGGTCGACCGGCTTGACGCTGTGCAGCGCTCCGCCGCGCTGCTTGCCACGAGGCGTACGGATCGCCTCGTAGATGAATGCTTGATCAGCCACCTTGGGTGTTCCTTTCGCATGAACCACTACGGTTACCCCACGAGGCTAACGCGGAATAACTTGTTTGGCCATACCCGGAGGTCAACCAATGTCGACAAGTGTGAAATATGCGCTATCGTCGGTTCACCATGCCTGCCTCGAAGCCATCTCGGCGCTCTCGCCCGGCCGACCGTAAGGGTCAGCTGGTGACGCATGCCGCCGGGCTGTTCGCCGACCGCGGATATCCCCAGGTCTCGGTGGCCGATATCGCACGCGCGGCCGGGGTCACGGCCCCCTCGGTGTACCGCCATTTCGCCGACAAGCAGTCCCTGCTGTCGGCCGCGGTCCTCGCGGCCGTCGACGACCTCGAAACGTGCACCGACCGTGCGCTGGGCGACGCCGACGCGCCCGCCGACGCGGCCGGACGCCCGCCGAACACCGATCTGATCGCGGAACTGTGCGCGCTGGGTGTTTATCGCCCGCAATCGACCTCGCTCTGGCGATGGGCCAGCCAGCATCTGAGTCCCGAGCAGAACCGGGAGGTGGTCCTGCGGACCCGGCAGATCCTGCACCGCTGGGCCCACGCCCTGGCCTTGGGCACCGACCTCAGCGAACGGGAGGCCGTCCAGTTGGCGTGGGCGGTGATGAGCGTGGTGGGCAGTCTGTCGGTGCACAACACGCGGATCTCCACCGCCCGCGCGCTCGAGGAGATGGAGGTCCTGATCCGGCGGGTGATCGCCCTGCACCCGCTGTCGGCTCCCCCGCTGCCGCCGACTCCGGCCACACTGACCGGGTCGCCGTCCCGGCGGGACGAGATCCTCGACGCCGCATCGACGTTGTTCGCGGCCCGCGGGTATTCGGGGGTCGGCATGGACGACATCGGCGCCGCGGTCGGCATCACCGGCCCCAGCGTCTACAAACACTTCGCGTCCAAGCAGGCCATCCTCGCCGGCATCAGCCAGCGCAGTGGCACACGTCTGGAGGCCGGGGTGATGGCCGTCTACGCGACGACCAGCGATCCGGCGAAACTTCTTGCCCTGCTGGTGGATTCGTATGTACACATCATCACCGCGACGCCCGACCTTTCGGTCGCGTTCAACAACGCCTATGCCCTTGCGGGACAGGATGTCTCGACCGGACTGCTCGACGTCCAGCGCCGCTATGTCGCCCGCTGGATCGACCTCCTCATGCAGGTGCATCCCACACAGAGCCGGGAGAGCGCGGCCGTCACGGTCCACGCGGCGTTGAGCGTCGTCAACGACGCGGTGCGCATGGGCCGCGGTTCCACCCGTCCCGACTTCTCGGCGCGGATGGCCTATCTGATGAAGGGCGTCCTGGGCATCTGACCGGACCACTATGCTTGGGCCGGAAGTTCTTCGACGGAGCGGAGCCCATGACCGAATCCCCCCAGAGCGACTCCGGGGTCGCCACGGGTGAAGCCGACACCAGCGACGAGCCGCGCTACACCCGCGACGAACTGATCGCCGAACTCGGACTCTCCCAGGAGTTCGCCCAGAAGATCTGGAACGCTTTCGGTTTCGCGCGCCGCACCACCGGCGAGAAGATCTTCACCGAGGCCGACCTCGCAGCACTGCGGGTCTTCGCGGCGGCGGAGTTGACCCTCCCGGAGGGCGCACAGGTGGCCACGGCGCGTGCCATCGGACAGAGCATCGGCAAACTCGCGGAATGGCAGGCCGATCAGCTGCGTGCGCTGGCCGCCGACCCGGACGTGCCGTGGACCGTCGACCAGATGAGTTCCGCTCTGGGGCAGGTACAGCAGCTCATCTGGCGCCGCCACCTTCATCTCGCGCTGGCCAAGGACGTGGTGCAGGACTCCGACGAACGCATGGAACTCGTCGTCGGATTCGCCGACATCGTCGGGTACACCAGCCTGTCGCGTTCCATCGCGCTCGACGAATTGGAGGCGCTGCTCGAGGAATTCGAGGACTCGACCTTCGACATCGTCACACAAGCGGGCGGTCAGGTGATCAAGACGCTCGGCGACGGCGTCCTGTTCACCTTCCGCGATGCTGGCGCCGCCGCGGCCGCCGCCATCGAGATGCATCAGCTGACCGAACAGGGACGGATCCCCGCGATCCGGGTCGGCCTCGCGCGGGGACCGATCCTCAGTCGTCTCGGGGACGTCTTCGGCGAACCGGTGAACATCGCCGCGCGATTGGCGGGTTCGGCCCGCTCCGGCACCACGCTCGTCGACGACGTGGTGGCCGACCAACTCTCCGACGACGACCGCTTCTATCTGAAATCCATTCCGCCGCTGCATGTCCGGGGCTATCGCCGACTCCGGGGACGCGCCCTCGAACCGAACCGTCGTCACGACCCCGACGAGTCGGTGTCCGACGACTCACCGACACCGTAGATCCGCACCTCACTCGCTTTCACCGAGAGCCACACCGGCTGTCCGGCCGCGAGTTCCAGGTCTGTAACCGCCGACCAGGTCACCTCCGCATCGACGGTATGACCCGCGCATGCGGTACGCACGACGGCGCCGTCGCCACGCGGCACGACGTCGGTGATCAGCGCAGGCAGCGTGGTTCGGGGACTTCCGTGCGGCACCTCGCGATACACACCGACAGCGCGTGGCGAGAACGCGGCGGCGGCCGCGCCGTGCGCCGCGTCGTCCACCACCCGGCCGGTGATCCGTTGTCCCTCAACGACAACGGCGTCTCCGTCCCGCACACCGATCACGAGATTCAGTCCGGACAGCGAGGCGGTGAACGAATGCGCCGGCGAGGTGAGCACCTCGCGGGTGCTGCCGCGATCGACCACGCGGCCGTCGGCCAGCACGACCATGCGGCCGGCCAGACTCACGGCGTCGATCGGGTCGTGGGTGACAAGCACCGTGATACCGTCCCGCTGCGTGATGAGTTCCCGCAACATCGACCGAATCTGCTGGGCCACAGTGACATCCAGTGATGAGAAGGGTTCGTCGAGCAGCAGTACCTCGGGTTCGGCGGCCAGGGCACGGGCAATCGCCACCCGTTGCGCCTGACCGCCGGAGAGACGACCGGGCATCTCGTCGGCCAATTCCGTCGTTCGGGTCGCCTCCAGCCACCGTTTGGTCCGAGCGTCCACCTCGGCCCGTCCGAGCCGCGCGGCCGATGGTCCGTAGGCGACGTTGCGGCGCACCGTCAGATGCGGGAAGAGCCGGGGCTGCTGGGTGAGCAGCGCCACGGATCGTCGGTGCGGTGGCAGATACCGGCGACCATCCTGAAGTACCCTGTCGCCCAGAATGATTCGCGATCCCTCGGTGCGCCGAAGTCCCGCGAGGACGGCGAGCGTCGAACTCTTGCCCGCGCCGTTCGGTCCGAGCAGCGCCAGCGTCTGCCCGGGCGCCACATCGAGATCGACATCGAGGGCGGGGTCCTCGCATCGCACCTGCGCCACCAGACCGGTCATAGGGCGGACCGTCCCGCCCGGACATGCACCGCGACGACCACCAGCAGCGCGAACACCATCAACACCAGGGCCAGTGGCAACGCCCGGGTGGGATCACTGATGGCGTCGAGATAAATGCGCAGCGGCGCTGTCTGGGTGGTCCCCGGCAGGTTGCCCGCGAAGGTGATGGTGGCGCCGAATTCGCCCAGGGCGCGGGCGAACGCGAGCACCACGCCCGCGAGCAATGCGGGACGGACGAGCGGCAGGGTGACGGTCCACAGCGTCCGGCCGGGTCCGGCCCCGAGAGTGGCCGCGACGTGTTCGTAGTCATCCCCCGCCGACTGCAGCGCCCCCTCCACCGCGATCACCAGGAACGGCAGCGCCACAAAGGTTTGCGCGACCACCACCGCAGCGGTGGTGAACCCGAGCGTGATGCCCACATCGTCGAGGTACCGCCCGACGATGCCGTACCGGCCGAGCGCGTAGAGCAGTGCCAGCCCGCCGACGACCGGCGGCAGCACCAGCGGCAGCAGCACCAGAGCGCGCAACACCCGGATCACCACGGAGTTCCACCGCGCGAAGACCACGGCCATCGGGACGCCGAACAGCACACACAGCAGTGTGCTGATGACGGCGGTGATCACACTCAGCCGCAACGCATCCAGTGACTCCGGCGAGGTGACGCCCGACCATAAGTCCGGCCACGGCATCCGGACGACGATCGCGAGCGGACCGATCAGGATGAAGGCGACACCGAATGCCGCGGGCAGATACAGGAGCGGCGGTATCCGGCGCATCGTCACCCTCGCCCGGTCAGGACGCCGGCGGGGTGAAGCCGGCGTTTCCGAGAATCTCGCTGCCCGTCTGACCGGTGACCATGCCGACGAACATCGCCGCGTCGTCGCGGTGCGACGATTTCCTCAGCGCGGCAATCGGATACCGATTGACCACGGTCGCGAAGGCCGGGTCGCCGACGACCGAGATCTTCGGCCCCGCGGACTTCGCATCCGTGACGTAGACGAGCCCGGCGTCGGCCTCCCCGGAGGTCACCTTCGAGAGCACCGCCGTCACCGATGGTTCCTCGCTCACCGGCTCGAGCCGGACACCGGTCTTCTTCTCGACGCTTTCGGTGGCCGCACCACAGGGCACCTCTACGGCGCACACCACCGTGCGCACACCGGGAGTGCGCAGATCGGCGAAACGCTGAATGTCCTTGGGATTCCCCTCGGCGGTCACGATGACCAAGGTGTTGGTGGCGAAGACCTTCGGGTCGACGACGGCGTCGCCGAGGGTGTCCATCGTCTTCTCGTCGGCGGTCGCGATGACGTCGGCGTCGGCGCCCTGCCGGATCTGGTTCACCAGAGCCGACGAGCCGCCGAAGTTCAGTGTCACGTCGACATCCGAGTGCGCCGCCTCGTAGCGGTCGGCGATCTCGGTGAACGTCTTCGTCAGCGAGGCAGCGGCATAGACGTTCAGCGTCGTCCGGCCCGACGAGTCGTCCCCCGAACATGCCACCAGCGATCCGGCCAGCACCACCCCGGCCGTCACGGCCGCCCGGATTCTCGCGTTCGTCCTCATCGCTCCCCCTCGGTGTCGGTCTCCGTCCGGACGGGCCCCGGCCGTTCGACGATGACGGTGGTGGCCTTCACGACCGCCGAGGCGATCACCCCGGGCTTCAGGTCCAGTTCGCGCGCGGCGTCGGCACTCATCAGGGAGGTCACCTCGAAGGGTCCGCACTGCAGGGTCACCTGCGCCATGACCGTGTCGGCGACGACATCGGTGACGAGTCCCGTGAAGCGGTTGCGCGCCGATCGGAGTACTCCGGTGCCGTCATCGGCCGGCGTCGCGGCCCGATCCCGCGCCATTGTTGCCAGCGCTTCGCCATCGACGGTGGTCACGCCACTGCCCGGCGTGGACGCGGGCAGTCGGCCTGCGACGATCCAGCGGCGAATGGTGTCGTCGCTGACGCCGAGCACCGCTGCGGCGTCCCGGATCCGAATCTGCCCCACCCGGTGATGGTAACCGCATGCTCGGAGATAACGCCGCCAAGAGTCCGAGTTCGCGGAATAATCACTGCATCCGTGCACTCCCGATGAATTCTGCGGACCGTCGAAGTCCATTCCTCTGACGGCCGAAAATCCGTCGCCAAATGTCACATCTCATCGTTAGCGTGGAGAACATGACCCCAACCCCCGTCCCGGCCTCCGATCAGGACATCGCCATCGAGGCCATCGACCTCGTCAAACGCTTCGGCGACTTCACCGCCGTCGACGGCGTCAGTTTCCAGGTACCACGTGGTTCGGTGCTCGGCATGCTCGGACCGAACGGCGCGGGCAAGACCACCACCGTCCGCATGATGACCACCTTGTCGCCGCCCACCAGCGGTACCGCCCGGATCGCCGGCTTCGACGTCACCGAGCAGCCGGAGATGGTGCGCCGCAACATGGGCCTCACCGGCCAGGCGGCGACCGTCGACGAGATTCTCACCGGCCGCGAGAACCTGCGGATGATCGGCGGGCTCTACGGCATCGGCAGGCGCGCACTCAAGGAGCGCAGCGAGCAACTGCTCTCGCAGTTCTCCCTCACCGAGGCGGGCGACAAGCAGGTCAAGGCCTACTCCGGCGGCATGCGCAGGCGTCTCGACCTCGCGGTCAGTCTGCTGGCCGCGCCGCCGGTGCTGTTCCTCGACGAACCCACCACCGGGCTCGACCCGCGGAGCCGCTCCGAGCTCTGGGATGTGTTGCGGGACCTGGTATCCGACGGCACCACCCTGCTGCTGACGACCCAGTATCTCGAGGAGGCCGATCAACTGGCCGACGACATCGTGGTGATCGACAAGGGCCGCGTCATCGCGCACGGCACCCCCCTACAGCTCAAGGAGCAGGCAGGCGCGGCCAGTCTGGTCGTCACCGTCTCCGACGACGCCGACATCTCGGCGGCGGAGGCGTTGCTGCGCAAGGCCGGTACCGAGGTCTACGTCGACCGCGGCGCCCGCAGGCTCACCGCACCCGCCGAAGGGCTCGGCGACCTGACGCGCGCCGCTGGCTGGTTCACCGAGTCCAACATCGCCATCGACGATCTCGGACTGGCACGCCCCAGTCTCGATGACGTCTTCCTCTCGCTGACCGGGCACCGCGCCGAGGACAGCACCGAATCCGAGTCCGAACTCGAGGAGCAGAGCGCATGACCACCACCATCAACGCCGACGGCGCGGTGGCCTCCCACCGTCCGGCGATCAAACAGACCTCACTCTGGCAACAAGCATGGATCATGGTGAAACGCAACATGATCCACACCAAACGCATGCCCGAGATGCTGTCCGACGTGACGATTCAGCCGATCATGTTCGTGGTGCTCTTCGCGTACGTCTTCGGCGCCTCGATCACCAACACGGGCGCCGGGTCGTACAAGGAGTTCCTGCTCCCCGGCATCATGGGGCAGACCATCGTGTTCACCGCGTTCATCGTGGCCACCGGCATCACCAACGACCTCGACAAGGGCATCATCGACCGATTCCGGTCCCTGCCCATCGACCGGTCGGCGGTGCTCATCGGCCGCAGTATCGCGAGCCTGCTGCACTCCTCGATCGGCATCGTGGTGATGGCCCTGACCGGTCTGGCGATCGGGTGGCGCATCCGCACCTCCTTCGTCGACGCCGTGCTGGCCTTCGCGCTGGTGCTGCTCTTCGGCTTCGGGATGATCTGGTTCGGCATCCTGATCGGATCGTGGCTGAAGTCGGTGGAGGCGGTGAACGGTTTCATGTTCACCACGCTGTTCCCGCTCACCTTCCTGTCCAACGCCTTCGTACCGACCGCACCGATGCCCGCGTGGCTGCGCGCCATCGCGGAATGGAATCCGATCAGTTCACTCGTGCAGGCACTCCGTGTGCTGTGGGGCAACGGGCCCGCGGCACCCGCCGACGCACCGTGGCCGCTGCGTCATCCGGAGCTCTCCACGCTGATCTGGTCGATCGTCCTCACGCTGGTCTTCGCACCGTTCGCGTTGCGGGCGTACAACAAGCGCACCTCGAACTGAGCGATACCACCGGCTGATCGAATAGCAGTGATCTCGATACGCCGACTCGCTGCGCTCGCCGCCTACTCGATCAGCGAGGGGCA
Source organism: Gordonia sp. B8661-1 (assembly GCF_059427765.1). Taxonomy (NCBI): domain Bacteria; kingdom Bacillati; phylum Actinomycetota; class Actinomycetes; order Mycobacteriales; family Gordoniaceae; genus Gordonia; species Gordonia sp. B8661-1. Next base: position 259,280 of record NZ_JCAHRL010000005.1, on the reverse strand, counting down.
CCTTCGCCGACCGAACCGCTGATCGAGTAGGCCGAGGCGCCAACGCCTCTCGCTGATCGAGTAGGCCGAGGCGCCAGCCGAGGCCGTATCGAGATCCCGGCGATCTCGATACGGCGGCTCGCTACACTCGCGCCTACTCGATCAGCGCTTGTCGTGCCGGGGATCGTCGCGTTCAGGCCGTCTGGGCGAGCGCCTCGATCGGATCGGAGTAGATCGCGTCGAGGGAGACCGCGCCGGCCGCCTGCTGCTGCACGGTGGTACCCGAATGCGACACCCGCACATCACGATTGGCGATGACCGAGGTCGACTTCACGGCCTTGGCGACGGTGGGCAGAGTGGCCGGGAAGTCGGTGAAGGCCTGTCCGCCGAGCACCACGTGATCCGGGTTGAAGATGTCGGAGATGAGTGCGACGGTGCGCCCGAGCACCTCGGCGCGCTCCTCGAGCAGCGCCCGTGCCGTGACGTCGCCACCGCGCGCCAGGTCGTAGACCGCATCGATATCCGACACCGAAAAGCCCAGTGCCCGAGCGGCTTCCACGACGCCGGTGTCACTGACGGCGGACTCCAGGCGACCGGTGCCCGCCGGGTCAAGAAGCTTCGTCTCGCCGGTCGGGAAATGACCGACGACGGGCGGACCCGCGGTCGGTGTGTGGACGGACCCGTCCATCGTGAAGGCGATACCGACCATCTCACGGGCATAGAAGTACAGGAAGCTGGACTTCTTGTGGTCGGGGTTGACCAGCAGTTCGGCCGCCGCCATCGACTCCACGTGGGAGGCCACCGACACGGGCAGACCGACGGTCTGGGCGATGACCCGGCCCACCGGGGCGGCCGACCAGGCCAGCCGCGGATGATCGACGAAACCGCCCGGAGCGACCCGGCCGCCGATCGCGACGCCCGCCCACAGCACGCGCCGGCCCGCCCAGCGGCCCAGGAACCGGCGGGCACTCACACCGATCTCGGTGAGCGTCTGCTCCGGGGTGTCGGCCTGCGGGGTGGGGATCTGGATCGCCCCGACGACGCGGTGCAGCAGATCGTGGGTGGTGATCGAGGTGACCTTGTAGCCGATATGGATACCCAGTGTCAGGAAGTCGGTGACGTTCAGTTCGAAGGGCAGGCGCGGGCGGCCGATGGCACCGGCGGGTGCGAGATCGGCGCGCTCACGGATCAGTCCGGCCTTCAGCAGTGCGCCGACCTGGCGGTTGACGGTGGAGATGCTCAATCCGGTCTGCTCCGCGGCATCGTCGCGGAAGACCGGCCCGGACAGTCGCGCGGTGCGCAGGACCAGCGCGGCGGGTTTGTCGGACAGCTGCAGCTGCGGGGTTGCGACGTGAATTTTCGTGGCTCCCTTCCGCGGTGTCCCATAGGCGAGGGCGCGGGGCGAGCGGAGGCCGGTCCGGTTACGGTTCGCGGTCTGCGAGGGCGCAGGCCGTGGGGTCGTGCGCGGAGCCGGCTGCCGGGTGGTGGTCGTGGTGGCGGCGGCGCCGGCCGTCTCGGAGTCGAAACGGCGGTCGAGCGTGGCGGTCATATCGTGTCCTCATCGAATGTGCCACATCAGCGCGCGGGCCTGAAGGCGGCGCAGCCTGATGGGCGGGAAGATCGGGTCGTCGTCGACCCGGAAAAAGAGCAAACCTCGCAGCCAGTGAGCGGGCGCGGGTGTGAGCGCGGGTGGGTCAGCGCATTCGACGACAACAGAGAACACGGGCCAGCGGCAGACGGCAGCCCAGAGCAGTCGTCACATAGGTGACGTCCGGGACATACGACTGGTGGCTCGGCATGGCGACCAAATTAGCAACGCCGATCCGCGCAGGCAACCCGGGCATCGCGGGCGGATCCGGCCGCACGCCGCCTCGGATATGGGCGCTCACCGGCGACTATAGGGACTCCCCGGGGCCTCCGGAGGGGTTCTGCGCACGGTGATTCCAAGATGCGCACACTCCGTGCGGGGTGACGTTCACTGGAGGTCTGTCCGATACGTACGTCGCAAGGAGTTGTCGAGTGTCCGCCCGCTTTCACTGGTTCCTGCCCACCTACGGGGATTCCCGCAATCTGATCGCCGGTGGACACGGCAGCAACATGGAGGGTGACCGGCCCGCCGACCTCAAGTACCTCAACCAGCTCGCCGCGGCCGCCGAGGTCAACGGCTTCGACGCGGTCCTCACGCCCACCGGCCTGTGGTGCGAGGACGCCTGGCTGACGACCGCGATGCTGGTCGAGACCACCGATACGCTCCGCTTCCTGGTGGCACTGCGCCCCGGCCTGACCAGCCCGACCCTGGCCGCACAGATGGCGACGACCTTCCAGTGGCAGTCCAAGGGACGCCTGCTGCTGAACGTGGTGACCGGTGGCGAATCGTCGGAGCAGCGGGCCTTCGGCGACTTCCTCAGCAAGGAGGCCCGGTACGAGCGTTGCGGCGAATACCTCGAGATCATTCGCCGCCTGTGGGCCGGCGGCGGCCCGGTGGACTTCACCGGCACCCACCTGCGGGTCGACGGCGCCCAGCTCGCACGCATTCCGAATCCGTTGCCGCCCATCTTCTTCGGCGGATCGTCGGCGGCCGCGGGCGACGTCGCGGCCCGGCACGCCGACACGTACCTCACCTGGGGTGAGCCGCCGGCACAGGTCGCCGAGAAGCTCGACTGGGTCCGTGGGCTCGCCGCCGCGCAGGGACGTTCACTGACCTACGGCATCCGGCTCCACGTCATCAGCCGTGACACGTCCGAACAGGCCTGGGCCGAGGCCGACCGGCTGCTGAAGGGATTGGATCCGTCGGTCGTCGAGACCGCGCAGCGAAACCTCGCCCGCTCCGAGAGCGAGGGACAGAAGCGCATGCTCGCCCTGCACGGCTCCGGCAACGCCTTCGATTCCGCGGGCGATGCCCGTGCACTGGAGATCTACCCGAATCTGTGGACCGGGGTCGGCCTGGTGCGCGGCGGTGCGGGTACCGCGATCGTCGGCTCGCACGAGGAGGTCGCCGATCGCCTCGCCGAGTACGCGGGTCTGGGCATCGATCACTTCATCCTGTCCGGGTACCCGCATCTGGAAGAGGCCTATCACTTCGGTGAGGGCGTCCGGCCGCATCTGGTGCGGCGCGGACTCGTCGACGGCGACGAGATCGTCCGCGAGCCGGTGCGGGGCGCTTTCCTGTCCTCGGTGCCCGGCGGAGAGAACGACTCCACTCGCTCCGTCAGCGCGAGCTGAGCGTCCGCGTCCACACATCCGCGTCCACAGCGGACACCGTTCGGCGTCGTCGGTTGCATCACGCGGTCGACGGCGACGAGCGGTGTATGCCATGGACGGTTTTCCTTCCGCCGTTGTCGGCGGTGTCCCGTAATCTTGATCACATGTCCACAACTACCGCCGAGGCGGGCTCCGACGCCGACTTCCTGGAGGTCACGGAGCCGTTCCGCCGCGAGATCGTCGCGCACTGTTATCGGATGATGGGCTCCCACCATGACGCCGAGGACCTGACACAGGAAACCTATCTGCGTGCATGGCGCGGATACGACAAATTCGACGGCCGGGCATCGGTCCGCACCTGGCTGCACAAGATCGCCACCAACACCTGCCTGACCGCATTGCAGAGCCGGCAGCGCAGGCCGATGCCGTCGGGGCTCGGCGGCGACGCCTTCGACCCGACCGACGATCTGCTCCAGGACCACGAGGTGCCGTGGCTGGAGCCCTTCGCGGGCACGGTCGACGACGTGGCACCGTCCGACGACGCCGACCCCGCCTTTGTCATCGGGGCGCGCGAATCGATCCGGCTCGCCTTCGTCGCCGCGCTGCAGCATCTGCCCGAACGTCAGCGTGCCGTGCTGATCCTGCGCGATGTGCTGCAGTGGCGGGCCGCCGAGGTGGCCGACACCATCGGCGTCACGACCGCCACCGTGAACAGCCTCCTCCAACGGGCCCGCGAACAGGTGAAAGACGTCACCCCGCAATCGGATTCGACGGACGCGATCGGCTCACGTGAGGCCGACCTCGACCCGACTCAGCAGGCGCTGCTCGCCCGGTACGTCGCCGCGTTCGAGCAGTACGACGTCGACGCGATCGTTGATTTGTTCACCGCGTCCTCGATCTGGGAGATGCCGCCCTTCACCGGTTGGTACCGGGGCGGCGAACAGATCGGCACCCTCATTCGCGGCAACTGTCCCGCCGAGAAGGCGGGCGATCAGATCATGCTGCCGACCACGGCGAACGGTCAGCCGGCCTTCGGCCTGTACATGCGCGAACCGGGCGACGGCGTGCATCGTCCGTTTCAGCTGCATGTGCTCGACCCGGACCCGGCCCACCCGGACAAGATCGGGCACGTCGTGGCGTTCATGAGCGATTCGATGGAGGAGTACTTCGCACGCTTCGGCCTACCGCCCACGCCTTACGACGCCCCCGCGCGGTCCGCGCCGTCGCCCTATCACCAGGGCTGATCGCCGGATCCCTGAACGTCGGACCCCTGATCGTCAGACCCAGGACACTCATCGCGCCGCACAGCCACGGCCGGATCCAGCCAGACGAGCTCCCACGCGTGGCCGTCCGGATCGATGAATGCGCGCGTGTAGATCCCCGTGAGGTCGAGCGGCGCCCGCAACTCGCGACCACCGTGCGCGAGGGCGGCCGCCAGCCGTCGATCGACTTCGGGACGGGATTCCGCGGAGACCGCAACCACCGCTTCGCGCGGGCGGTCGTGCGCGGCTTCGGCGAGGGCGATCGGGCAGGACGCCGCATATCCGGCGAAGCGGCGGAGCTGATGAAGGAGAATCCGCGCACCGGAGTTCACGGCCAGACACAGGGTCCCGGCATCACAGAACGCATCCTCGAATCGGAAGCCCACCGCGGCGAAGAACTCGCGGGACCGGGTCACGTCGGCCACCGGCAGACTGACGAACAACATCGTCGACACGTCGCATCTCCATCTCACTTCATCGCCCGACGCTCACCTTCGTGACCCGATATAGGGGCAGACTCGACGTCCACAGCGAAATCATCGGTCCGCGAAGCGATCCGGGCAAAGAAATAGCGAGGCGCCATCCTCTGGGGGGTCGGATGGCGCCTCGCTTGGGGGGAACCGCCAAGGGTCGGCACTGGGGGGACAGCTCGCCTTGGCGGGAGCACCTCGGAAGGGCTACAAATCCACTGTAGCACTTATCTGCAACATGACAATATGCAAATTAAAGAAAACAGATAGGCGTCTAAGCGACGGATGTGTGTGCGATTGCACATAAATAGGCCTGGCCGAACAGGCTCCGACACTGATGTCCAGTATGCCTCGCATTTGATTGTGCCCTCAATGTGACGATGACCGCCAGCGTCGTACATACGAAAAGACAAGCATTAATCTGAACGCCATGGGCGTCATTTATCTCGTGCGGCACGGTCAGGCCGACCCGAATGCGTACGGCATCATCGGCACCGAGCAGGACGCTCCACACGGGCCGGGCGGTCTCACCGAAACAGGGGTGGAGCAGGCTCGGCTCACCGGCACCGTACTCGCCGGCCTGACCGACCGCGTGACGACCGCCGTCAGCGGCGATCTGCCCCGACAGACCCAGACGCTCGCCACCGCTCTCGGCCAGGTCTCCGACAGCCCGGCGCCGGGTATCGACATCGATTGGAATGAATACGCACTGCCCGCGATCGTCGGCTCCGCGACCGCCGAGGAGTACCTCGACGGACGTGGATATCAGCAGCGACTCGATGCCGGCCTGCAGCAATGGATTCAGGCGGGTGATCGGTCCGACGGTCCGGGCGGCGAAACCTATCCGCAGTTTGCCGCCCGTGTCGCCGATGCCGCGAAACGCGTGCAATCCCAGGCGGGGTCGGGCGAGACCGTCGTGGTGGTCTCGTCGGCAGGGACCATCACGCAGTGGCTCGCCCAGCTCTGGGGCATTCCGGACGAGAACTGGCCTGCACTCGCACGCACGATGGTCAACGCGTCGATCTCGAAACTGGTCGTCGGACGCAGCGGCGTGACCGTGGTGTCCTTCAACGAACACCTGCACCTGTCCGACCGCGACGGCGGGATCGCCACCTACCGCTGATGCCGGATGCCGGTCAGGCGCGATGCAGATTCGTGCCGGGCCTGGTCAGTACGACGTTGGGCAGTACGGCATATCTGGAGAGCGCCGCCGCCGTGTAGGCGATGGATGCGACGTCGTCGACGGTGATCATCTCCTCGGCCGGAATCCGGTCCTTGAGCCAGTCCGTCATATCGGTGTTCACGTAGCCCGGCGCAATGGTGGTGGCGCTCACGCCATTCGGGGATTCCTCGAGATTGAACGTCTCGCACAGCGAGATCAGAGCGGCCTTGGTGGCACCGTAGGCGGACAGTTCCGGCTCGGGATAGACACCGGTGATGGACGCGACCGCGACAACCTTGGCCTTTCCGGCATTCTCGGCGGTGGCACGCATCAGCGGGATCAGGGCCTGCAGGAGAATGAAGGGCGCCCGGACGTTCACCTGGTACAGACGATCGAATCGTCGGACCGGCAGGTCCGCTACCGCCCCTTTCTGTCCCATTCCCGCGTTGATGATCAGCGCATCGCACCGGCCGAACGCATCGGCGTGAGCCGAGGCCAGCTCTGCGAGCCCGTCGTCGTCGGTCATATCGGCGGGGACCACCTCGACCCGGCCCGCACCGAGCTTGCGCAGTTCGTCGGCGCGCTCGTCGAGCGCTTCGCGACCCCGCGCGCTGATGGTGAGATTCCAACCCTCGGCGGCGAATCGGCGTGCGATGGCAGCCCCGATGCCGCGGGACGCACCCGTGACAAGCGCGACCCGCCCGTCGGATCCGGTCACTGAGTTCCTCCTGAGTTGCGGGCCGGTGCGCTCAACTGAGCAAGTCCGGCGGCGATGAATTCGGCGGTGGCCTCGGCGGCGCGCTCGGCACCGTCGGACGCGGCACCGGACCTCGCCCGGTGCGTGATGCCCTCGGCGATCACGCCGAGCTTCAGGTTGGCCAGCGCCAGATAGAAGTCCCAGTCCCCCAGGTCGCGACCCACGCGTGTGGCGTACGCCTGGGCGATCGCATCGGCCGACGGATATCGGTCACTGGTCCAGGCCGCTTCGAAGCCGAGCACACGATCGAAGACCGGACGGCGGTACACACACATCAACGCGATGTCGGTGAGCGGGTCACCGAGTGTGGACAGCTCCCAATCCACCACGGCCCGAACAACTCCCGGATCGTCGGCGGACAGAATCGTGTTGTCGACGCGATAATCGCCGTGCACGACGGTGTTGCGCGTATCGGCCGGAATGCGTTCCGAGAGAGCCGCAACCAGTCGTTCGACGTCATCGAGTTCGCGGGTTTTCACATGCCCCCACTGACGAGCCCACAGCTTGACCTGCCGTGCGGCGAAGCCGTCCGGCCGCCCGAATTCGCCGAGACCCACCGCTGCGTAATCCACCTCGTGCAGCAGCGCGAGGGTTTCCACCAGGCCGTCGATGTTGCGCCGGATGTCGTCGTCGGACAGATCGGTCAGGTCGCCGGCGGAACGGATGACCCGCCCGTCGACGAACTCGACGACCGTGAACGGCACCCCGATGACGTCGCCGTCCGCATCGTGGGCCACGGTGCGGGCGACCGGCACGCCGGTGTCCTGCAGCGCGCTGGTGACCGCCCATTCGCGATTCATGTCGTGTGCGGACGGTGTGAGGCCGCCCGTCGGTGGGCGCCGTACGACCCACACGGTGCGGCCGTCGGTGACGCGGAAGGTCAGATTCGATTTACCACCACTGATCAGGTCGACGGTCAACTCGCCGGCGACCTCGACTCCGTTGCGCTCCAGGAAGTCTCGCAGCAGCGCGGCGTCCAGCGCCGGGTGCCCGCTCACGCGTCCGCCCGGTCCGCAGCCGCCTGGCGCGCCTTGGTGGCGCGGCCGATGGCCCGGCGCGCAAGTGCCCACCGGTGCACCTCGGAGGGACCGTCGTAGATGCGGAACGGGCGTAGTTCGCGCTGCAGCCGGGCGAGTGGCAGGTCGTCGGAGACGCCCATGCCGCCGCACATCTGGATGCATCGATCGACGATCCGCGTATACGCCTCGGCGGCAAAGGTTTTCGCGATCGATGTCTCGTTGGAGGCGTGATTTCCCAGATCCAGTTCGTGACAGGCGGTCACGAGCAGCGACATGCTCGCCGCGAGGTCGATCTCGTTGTCGGCGACCATCTGCTGGATCATGCCGAGATCGCCCAGTCGGCCGCCGAATCCCTCGCGCTGCGACACATAGTCGACGGCGACATCCTGTGCGCGACGGGCCGAACCGAACCAACGCATCACATGGGTCATGCGCGCCGGTCCGAGCCGCACCTGCGCGTAGCGGTAGCCCTGATCGACCTCGCCCAGGATGTCCTCGTCCGGCACGAAGACGTCGGTGAAGTCGACCTCGCAGTGGCCGCCGATCATCGACCGGTCGGTGGTGTGGATATGCCTGCCGACGGTGATGCCCGGGGTCTCGGCGGGCGCGAGGAACATCGTCGCGCCACCGCGATCGCCGGGCGCACCCGAGGTCCGCGCCATGATGATGAAGAATGCGGCGCCGTCGGCACCGGTGATGAAGTGCTTGCGGCCGTTGATCCGCCAGCCACCGTCCACCTTGGTCGCGGCGGTGCGCAGGGCGTTGGGGTCGGCCCCCGCGCCGGGTGGCGGCTCGGTCATCGCGAAGGCCGAGCGCACGTCGCCCGCGGCGAGGGGTGCGAGGAACTTGTGTTTCTGCTCGTCGGAGGCGATGTGCGCGAGCATGTGGATGTTGCCCTCGTCGGGTGCGCCGATATGCAGCGCGACCGGACCGAAGGTCGAATATCCGGCGGCCGCGAAGACCGGCACACGATCGGACATGTTCAGGCCGAGGCCACCGAATTCGACCGGCGCGTGGGGCGCGAAGATGCCCGCCTCACGGGCCTTGGCGTTCATCTCCCGACGCAGGTCGTCGCCGCCGGCCGCGGTGATGTCGCCGTCGTTCGCGTTCTCGATCGGCAGGACGTAATCCCGGACGAACGCCTCGGTGCGGGCGACGATGTCGGTCACCTCGGCGTCGTATCGCAGGTTTACGGACATCGGCTCTCCTCGTCGATCGGGGCATACGGTCCACAGCGTTGCCGACCGATCGATCGTTCGGCGTCCGTCACCTTGCCAAACCGGGAGCGCCCGGTCAAGTGCCGGGGCGTCAGTTCGTCCGCGGGCGGTATCCGACGAGCGCGCGGGCGAGCTGGAGATTCCGTGCGATCAGTTCGTCGGCGTCGAGTTCGCCGTCGAGCTTGAACCAGGTGGAGACACCGACGCACATGGTGGCGACGGCCCGGCTCGCATCCTTCGGGTATTCGGTGGCGAAATCGCCGGCCTCGACGCCCGCGAAGACGATCTCGTCGACCATGCGCTGCTGGCGGTCCCGGTGACCGATGTAGGTGGGCCGGTAGTCGTCGTCGAGGCTGCGGATCTCCGTCGATCCGACGAAGGCCTGCTCGCGCCGATACATGTGGAATCGCAGAAGGGATTCGACGATCGCGTCGAACTGGTCGACCGGCGCATCCCCCGCCTCCGCGACAGCGGTCTCGGTCCGCTGCAGCAGATCGGTCATCGTCCGTTCCAGAAGCCCTTGCAGGAGAGACTGTTTCGACGGGTAGTGGTGGTACAGCCCAGGGACGGACAGGTGCGCCCGGGCGGCGATCTCCCGCACGGATGTCCCGTGATACCCGTGCTCGGTGAAGGCCGCGAGCGCCGCGGCCAGTGGCACCGGCAGTTCGGCCTCGCCGTAATCGCGCCACTGACCGAACGACTGTGGATGCCCCTCGTCCGTCGCGCTGCTCATGGATCCAAAGATAGCCTGGTGGTCACGGGGTCCCGGAGGTGGTGGGGTCGCCGACCGGCCCGAAGACCCCGTCACGCACCCCGTCGGCCAGAGTCATCATCAACGCGACGCTGACCTCGACGACCCCGTCCCGGTCGAGTTCCAGATCGCCGTCGAGCCACGCCGCGAGGACCCGGCCGAGTCCGCCGACCTGGAAGTTGGCGGCGGCCAGCGCGGGTGGCCCGGCAGCGACGTCGAGGACTCCCGACGCCGTCTGCAGCGTCAGCCCGGCGAAGAGTCCGGTCGACTCCGCACGCTTGTCGGCGATGGTCGGACTCAACAGCTTGGGCGAGAACAGCAACCGTCCCTTGCGCCGGTCGGCGTCGATGACGTCGACGATCGCGGCGACCGCACCCGCCACCATCGCCCGCATGTCGCCACCCGCGGCGAAGGCCTTGAGGGCCGCCTCCGAGATATCGGCGATGACCTCGTCGAACGCGGCGCCGACCAGGCTCTCGATCGAATCGAAGCTCTCGTAGAAGTACCGGGTGGTGAGCCCGGCCTGCCGACAGACCCCGCGCACGCTGATCGATCCGCCCTCGGGACCACCCAGCGAATCCAGCGCCGCGTCGATCAACGTCGCACGGCGACGGGCCACCCGGCGCTCGCCGTTCTCGCCCCCGTACGCGCGCAGCGGCTCGGTGCCGCCGGTCTCGCTGGTTGTCGCTGCCACGTCCCCATACTGACATCTGGCACAGGTCGTCGTCAGAACCTTGACAGCACCGGCGGATCAGGACTTCAATAAAAGAGAGAACGGACGTAGTCAGAATCGGTTCGGGTAGCCCGGCCGCAGAACATGGGAGCACCGATGACCTCGGAAGCCATCTCCACCCCGGCCATCTCCACCCCGGCCACCTCCACCCCGGCCGCCGCCACCTCGGATATCACCGATGTCACGGCGATCAATCCCGGCGCCGACACCGAATTGCTTCCCTCAGGCGCCCGGATGACCCGCGGTGAACTCGACGCCCTGCCGTCGTCGCAGCTCGAGATGCTCGGGATCTCGGCGCTCGCCGGACCCGCGAACGTCATCATGCAGCTGGCACTGCCGGCTGTCGGTTACGGCGTCTACGAGAGCAAGGTCGACAGCGGCAATCTGTTCAAGCATCCGCTCAAGCGCACCAGGACCACGCTGAGCTATCTCTCGGTCGCCACGATGGGCAGCCCGAAGGACCGGAAGGCGTACCGCAAGGCCGTCGGCCGCGCACACGCGTATGTCCGGTCCGATGCCGCGAGCCCGGTGGCCTACAACGCCTTTGATCCCACGCTGCAGCTCTGGGTGGCGGCCTGTCTGTACAAGGGCTGGGAGGACATGCAGACGATCTACGGCGATCCGTCGGCGATCACCGAGGAGGCCTATCAGAACGGCGCGGTCCTCGGCACCACGCTGCAGGTGCCGCGCGAGATGTGGCCCGCGACCCGTGCCGACTTCCAGAAGTATTGGGACGACACGGTTGCCGGACTCGAGATCGACGCCACCATCCGCAAGCACCTCATGTCGATCGTCCATGCCGAATTCGGGCCGCGCTGGCTGAGCCGCATCTACGGCTGGTGGTTCCAGCTGCTCACCACCGGCTATCTGCCGCAGGAATTCCGCGACAAGATGGATCTGCCCTTCCCCACCTGGCAGCGGCTGATCTTCGACGCGCACAACCGGCTCGCGCGGTTCGTCCTGCGGTATATGCCCACGTGGGTTCGTCAGTTCCCGTTCAACGCCCTGCTGCTGGATGTGCGCTGGCGTATCCGCACCAATCGGCCACTCGTCTGAGGCGCATCCGGGATCTCGATACGCGTACTCGCTGCGCTCGCACGCTACTCGATCAACGAAGTTCGCCGGCCGAGTCGCACCCGCACGCCACTCGATCAACGAAGTTCGCCGGCCGAGTCGCACTCGAGCGCTACTCGATCAGTAGAGTTCGCTGGTCGAGTCGCACCCGCACGCCACTCGATCAGTAAAGTTCACCGGTCGAGCCGCACCCGCACGCCACTCGCTCAACGAGGTTCGCCGGCCGAGTTGCGCTCCAGTGCTGCTCAATCAAAAAGGTTCGCTACTCGATCAGTAGAGTTCGCTGGTCGAGTAGGCCACGAGCGCAGCGAGTCGCCGTATCGAGACCTCCGGGCCACCCTCAGATGCGTTGCAGCGCATCCTGATCGAGGCCGGTGACATCGGTGTGGCCGGACAATCCGAGGGTGAGGTCGAGTTCGCCGATGATGTTCGCGACCGCATCACGCGCACCATCGGCACCGGCCAGCGCGAGACCGTACATGTGCGGACGGCCGATGCACGCCGCGTCGGCGCCGAGTGCCAGGGCCTTGAAAACATCTGCACCGGTATAGATCCCGGAGTCGATGAGCACCTTGATCCGGCCGTCGACGACCGGCGCGATGGCGGCCAGCGCATCGACCGACGAGATGGCCCCGTCGACCTGCCGGCCGCCGTGATTGGACACGATGATGCCGTCCACCCCGGCGTCGACGGCCTGCCGCGCGTCATCGGGATGCAGGACACCCTTGAGGACGATGGGCAGCTCGGTGCGCGCACGCAGACGTTCGATGTCCTTCCAGGACAGGGAGGGTCGCGAGTAGATGTCCAGGAAGGTCTGCACCGACGCCCGCGGTTCCGGTGCGGTGAGATTGCGCAGTAGCGAGCCCGGTACGTTGCGTGCGATCCGGAACAGTGTGCGGATCGCGCCGAGCGACACCTCCGGACGTTCCGCGTCGCCGTCTCCGTTCACCCGTTCCGCGACGATCTCCCGGAACCGCGGGTCCGAGGTGTACTGGTCGATACCCTCGGCCCGTGCGAAGGGCAGCGACCCGAGGTTCAGATCCTGCGGCCGCCAGCCGAGCATCGTCGTGTCCAGGGTGAGCGCGACGGCCGAGGCTCCCGCGGCAGCGGCCCGTTCCAGCAGGCTGTCCACCAGATCGTCGTCGGTCGACCAGTACAGCTGGAACCAGCGCGGCGCTCCCGGCCGCACCCTATCCATTTCCGCCGCAACATCTTCCATCGGCGCGCTGCCCTGGTTGGAGAAGATGTAGGGCACGCCGAGTTCGGCGGCGGCATGCCCGATGTGCACGTCCGCGCGGTCGGCCGCCAGCGCGCCCGCGCCCACCGGCGAGAACAACACGGGTGCGGGCAACCGGTCACCGAAGAGGTCGATCTCCAGATTCCGCTCCGACACGTCGCGCAGCACCCGCGGCACAATGGCCCAGCGGTCGAGCGCGGCCCGGTTCGCGGACATCGTGCGGCCCTCCCCCGCGCCGCCCGCGATGTACGCCCAGGCCCGGTCCGACATCTCGCGCCGGGCCCGTCGTTCCAATTCGGCGAAGTCCGTGGGGATTCGGGGTGTTCGTCCGTGGACGCCCTGTGTGTAGATCTCGTTCTGCCGGGCGCGACCGTATCCGGTTGTCATGGCGACATCATAGGGTTCGGCCACGCGCGTGAGTCGATTGGCCGAAATGCCGGATACGGACCAGGTCATCGCACCGAACACGCTCTTCGCACCGTAGGCTTTTGGGGGCATAACACCGACACGGAGGTCTGACGTGGCACTGTCGCTGTACCGACTCGGCCGATTCGCGTTCCGTCACAAGTGGTGGTTCATCGGCGTGTGGGTTGCGACGCTCGTCGTCCTCGGTTCTCTCACCAGCGCCCTGGCGCCCAAGTTCGCCACGGACTTCGAACTGCCGGGTACCGATTCGGATCGCGCCATGTCGGTGATGAAGAACGACTTCCCGGCGCAGAACGATCAGCTGATGAAGGCGTCGACCAGCATCGTGATCTTCGCCGACGACGGTCTCGCGAAACATTCCGCCCAGATCGACAAACTCGTCGAGGCCGCACGAGAACTGCCGAAGGTGACCGCACCGGACACCATCGCGAATCCGGTCACCGTGGCCGCGGCCGATCCGGCGCTGGCCCCGCGGGTTCTCGGCGCCGACGGCACCGTCGGCCTCATCCAGGTCCAGCAGGACATCCCGCGGGAAAGCCTCGACGGGACGAACAAGGCCGAGTTCGAGGATCTGCTCGCCGAATTCCGTGGCAACGGTCTGCAGGTCGAGGGCACCGGCGCACTGATGCAGGTCTTCGAGGCGGGCGGGCCGGCCGAATTCCTCGGTTTCGCGCTGGCCTTCATCATCATGATCGTCGCGTTCGGCGCGCTGATCGCGGCGTTCATCCCGATCGTCACCGGCGCCCTGGGCGTCGGCATCACCATGCTCCTGGTCCTGTTGAGCGCCAAGGTCATCGACGTCCAGCAGAGCGCCACCATGATCATCACCATGCTCGGCATCGCGGTCTCCATCGACTACGCGCTGTTCATCGTGTCCCGCTACCGATCCGAGCTGAATCTCGGCGGCACCCGGGAGGCGGCGGCCGGTCGCGCCGTCGGGACCGCGGGCGCCGCCGTATGTTTCGCCGGACTGACCGTCGTCATCGCGGTGGCCGCGCTCGCGGTGGTCGGCATCCCGTTCGTGACCCAGATGGGTGTCGCGGCCGCCGGTGCAGTGGTCATCGCGGTGCTCGGCGCGATCACGCTCATCCCGGCGCTCCTCGGCGCCTTCGGTCGCCGCGTGTTCACACCGCAGATCCCGGGGCTCCGGCACGGCGACGAACCGGATTCCCAGCCGTCGAACGGTCTGCGCTTCGTCCGCATCCTGACCCGCTACCCGTTGCCCATCGCGCTGATCTTCCTGATCCTGCTGGCGGTGGCCGCCATCCCGATGACCAAGATGGAACTCGGCATGCCGTCGACCACCGACAGCGAGCACGCAGCCGTGCAGTTGCTCAAGAAGGGCTTCGGCGAGGGTGTCAACGGGGAGTTGCTCGTCGTGGTGAGCAAACCCGCCAACGGCGACGTCGCGACCGCGGCCGACGACGTCGTCGCCCATGTCAAGAAGCTCCCCAACATCGCCAACCCCGAACAGATCATGTGGATCGGCAACGGCGCCGACATCAAGAATCCGCAGGCCGGCGCCGACGCGGCCTTGATCACTGTGACGCCGGAGCTGTCGCCGAACGGCCCGGAAACACATGATCTGATGAACGCGATCCGCGATTACGCGAAGACCTCACCCGACGGTGCGACGGTCAACGTCGGCGGTCAGACCGCGATCATGGCGGATATCTCGGACAAGCTGTCGGCCGCCCTGATCCCATTCCTCATCGTGGTGGTGGGCTTGGCGTTCATCATCCTGATCATCGTGTTCCGGTCGCTGCTGGTGCCGCTGATCGCGACCATCGGCTTCCTGTTCTCGGTGCTCGCCACCTTCGGTCTGACCGTGTGGATCTTCCAGGAAGGGCACCTCGGTATCGCGACCTATCCCCAGCCGATCATCGCGTTCCTCCCGATCTTCCTGATCGGCGTGGTCTTCGGTCTGGCGATGGACTACCAGGTGTTCCTGGTCTCCCGTATGCGGGAGGAGTACGTCCACGGACTGTCTGCCAAGGACGCCGTGATCGTCGGCTATCAGCACGGCGCCCGGGTCGTCGCCTCGGCGGCCATCATCATGATCGCGGTGTTCGCGTCCTTCACACTGGTGGACGACACGACCACCAGGATGATGGGCTTCGCGATGGCGGGCGCGGTGTTCTTCGACGCCTTCATCATTCGCATGATCGTGGTGCCCGCCATCATCACGATGCTGGGCAATGCCGCGTGGTGGCTGCCGGGCTGGCTGAACCGCATCCTGCCGAATGTCGACATCGAGGGCACGGCCATCCGTCGCATCCCGATCAACGAGGCGGACCCGGCTCTCTGGACACCGCCCCCGGCCCCGGCATCGTCGAGCGCTTCCGCCTGACGCTCCCGCGACCTCGACTCGCTGCTGCGACTTCGGCCGAGGTCGCGAGAACGAGGTGAGGTCGCGGCAGGAGGGCTAGAGACCGCTCAGGAGCAGAGCACCCATCGCGAACATGACGGCGGCGACCAAACCGTCGAGCATGCGCCACGCTCTCGGGGTGGCGAAGACCGGCGCGAGTCGTCCGGCGCCGACGCCGAGCAGCACGAACCACAGCAGGCTGGCGACACAGGCACCGATCGCGAAGGCCCACTTGCCATTTCCGTGACTGTTGGCGATGGCGCCCATGGTCAGCACGGTGTCGAGGTAGACGTGCGGGTTGAGCCAGGTCAGCGCGACGGCCGCGCCGACGGCCGACCATCGGCCGACCGATCGCGTCCCGGCACTCGTGCTGATCACGTCGTCGCTGCGCAGACAACGACGAACGGCGAAGAGTCCCAACACGATCACGTATGCGGCACCGGCGATGCGGGCCACGGTCACGGCACCGGGGTGCGACGTGACAATCGCCCCGAGACCCGCGACCCCGGCGACGATCAGCACGATGTCGGAGACGACGCACACCACGATCACCGGTCCCACATGCGCACGGGCCACACCTTGACGCAGCACGAACACGTTCTGCGGACCGATGGCGACGATCAGCCCGGCACCGGTCAGCAGGCCGGCGAGTGCCGGCAGCAGCGAGGCGAGGAGGCCGGAGGAAGTCATATCCGCCACGCTAAGCAGCCACGCACCGACAATCCAGCGAATGTTTCTGATGAATCATGAAACGAACTAATGTCGACGGTACGCTCGGGATGTGGACAGGCGCGTGGAGATCACCCAGGAGGGACTCGCGACACTGAGCGCGGTGCTCCAGCACGGCACCTTCGACGCGGCGGCCGCGGCGCTGCACATCACACCGTCCGCGGTGAGCCAGCGCATCAAGGCTTTGGAGACCTCTGTCGGCCGAATCGTCTTGCGGCGCACCAAACCTGCCACCGCGACGCCGGACGGCGAGACTCTGGTCCGCCTCGCCGCCCAGTGGCGACTGCTCACCGACGAGGCGAGTGCCGAACTCATCGGCACCCGGCATCCCGAGTCCGGCGATCCGCGCATCCACCTGCCCATCGCCGCGAACGCCGACTCGCTGGCCACCTGGCTGCTGCCGGTGCTCGCCGAGATGCACCACGCCCACCCGGTCGCCATCGAGGTGCTTCGCGACGACGAGAGCCAGAGCTCCCGCTTCCTACGGTCCGGAGAAGTGTTGGGCGCCATCACCTCCGACCCCGTCGGCATCCGCGGGTGCACGGCGCGACCACTCGGCGCGATGCGCTACCTTCCGGTCGCCACACCCGAATTCGTGGAGCGCTGGCTACCCGACGGTCCCACCGCCGCGGCGATGGCGCGCGCACCGATGGTGTTCTTCGACCGCAACGACTACATCCAGCTATCGGTACTGGCGATGCTGACCGACGAACCGTCCGGACCGGATGATCCGCCACCGATCACCTACATCCCCGCGTCCACCGAGTATCACCGCGCGGTGGAGTTGGGGATGGGCTGGGGAGCCGTGCCGCATGTGCAGATCGACGAGGCCCTCGCCGCGGGCCGCGTGGTGCAGATCGTTGATCGTCACATCGACGTCGAATTGTTCTGGCAGTACTGGAAACTCAGCTCGCCGGTACTGGACGCGCTCACCGATCTGGTGGTGTCCGCGGCGGCGGACCATCTGGTGAAGACGAGTCGTCGAGATCGGTGACATTGATCCGCAAGGGATTCTCGATCTCGTCCCGCCACAGCCGTGCGGCCAGGTAGAAGGCCACGGCGACGGGCACCGGCAACGCACCGGCGAGGAAGAACGTCCAGGTCAGTCCGATCAGTTGGCTGACGGGCGCGGCGATCGCCATGGACACCGGCATCAGCGCCACGGAGACGAAGAAGTCCAGGCTCGCGATGCGACCCAGCATCTCCGGTGGCACCCGCCGCTGTAACAGCGTGCCCCACAACACCATCGGGCCGTCGAACAGCACGCCCATCACGAATCCGGCGAGTACGAACAGCCAGGTGCTGTTCGCGAAGGCCATGATCACCAGCGGCAGGCTGCCGAGCCCGAACATCCCGAAGATCACCGTCAGGTAGCGGCGCGGCATGGGCACCGAGGCGAATCCCAGCGAGACCAGCGCGGCACCGACACCGAAGGCGGCCAGCACCAGCGCATGGTCACCTGCGTCACCGTCGGCCCGCTCCCGCAGGGCGAAGGGCACCAGCACCTCGATCGGCCCCATCGTGGCCAGCACGAGCAGGCAGGCGAAGAACAGTGTGGCCCAGAGCCACGGTGTGCGTCGCAGATAGCGGAACGCGTCCAGCAGATCGGTGACGACGGCCCCCGCCGGGTGAGCGGCGTTCTCGTCGGACTCGCGCCGCACCGGCACCGGCCGCATCGCCACGTACGCCAGACCCGCACAGGCACTGGCGATTCCGGCGAGCACGATCGCCACGCCCGGTGACGCGATGGAGATGGCCGCGCCGGCCGCCATCGGTCCGACGGCCTGCAGGATCACCGGACGCAGGAAACCCTCGATCCCGTTGGCGGCCTGCAGGCGATCGGCGGCCACGATCGACGGCAGCAACGCGGAGTAGGCCGGGTAATACATACCGGTGGTGACTCCGCCGACCAGCGCCGCCGCGACCAGCATCGGCATCCCCAGCAGGCCGAGCAGCGAAGCCGCACCGACGATCGCGAAGGCCGCGACCTTCACGACCTCGAGCGCGATGATGATCGAACGCTGGGAGATCCGATCGGCCAGCACGCCACCCGCGAGTGTGGACACCACCATGCCCACCGAGGCCGCACCGGTCACCAGCGCCACCTGTCCGGGACCGCCACCGAGGGCGATGACCTGCCACACCACACCGACGGTCCACACACCGTCGGCGAACATGGCCAGCACCAGGCCGAGTGCGAGCAGCCGATACTGCCGGCCCGCGAACGGTTTCAGCGCGGTCGGCAGTCGGTGGCCGGAGGTATCCGGGCCGTGTTCGGCCAGGTTATGCACTCTGTGAGCGTGCATGACCGGCCGGCGTGACGCCATCGAGTTTTCGGATGCCCTGCGAAAAACATCGCCGTGAGCAACCACCGAGGGCAATATGCCCTCGAACACCGCTCAGGACGACGTTTTCAGCAGCCTCAGGCGGTCTTCTTCGTCGCGGCCTTCTTGGCGGGAGCCTTCTTCGCCGCGGCCTTCTTCGCCGGAGCCTTCTTGGCGGCGGCCTTCTTGGCGGGAGCCTTTGTGGCGGGCTTCTTCTCGTCGGAGTCCGCGCTTCCGGAATCCGCGCTTCCGGAGTTTGCGCCGCCGGACGCGCTGTCCTTGTCCTTGACGGAGGCGCGCAGCGCGGCGAGCAGGTCGGCGACCTCCGAGTCGGCATCGTCGTCGGTGGCGTCGTCGCTTTCCGGGAACGCTTCGGCCCCTTCGGATTTCGCTGCGATGAGCTTCTGCAGCTCCATCTGATAGGTGTCCTCGAACTCGTCGGGATCGAAGTCCTTGGCCATCGTGTCGATGAGGGAGGACGCCATGGCGAGTTCCTGCTCGCGGATCTCCGGTTCGTCGCCGAGGAACTCGAAATCCGGCTTGCGCACCTCATCCGGCCACAGCAGCGTCTGCAGGGTCATCACACCGTCCACCACCCGCAGCGCGGCCAGGCGCGTCCGGTTGCGGAGGGTGAAGGTAGCGATCGCGAGACGGTCGGTCCGTTCGAGCGCCTTCGCCAGCAACGCGTAGGCCTTCGGCGACTTGGAGGCCGGCTCCAGGTAGTAGGGCTTGTCGAAGTAGATCGGATCGACCTGGTCGGTCGGCACGAATTCGAGGATCGAGATCTCCGGACTCTTCTGCACCGGCAGTGTCGCCAGATCCTCCTTCGTGAGGATCACCGGGTCACCGGAATCCGTCTCGTAGGCGTTGGCGATGTCGGAGTAGTCGACCTCGGTGTCGGTCCCCTCGCGCACCCGTCGGTAGCGGATACGGGTCCCGTCCTTGGCGTCGACCTGATACGACTTGCGGTCGTGACTCTCGGTGGCCGAATACACCTTGACCGGCACGTTGACCAGGCCAAAGCTGACGTCACCTTTCCAGATCGAGCGCATGGCGCCCATTGTGCCACCATGTACGCCGCGCGAAGGACCTCCGCGTGCACAATTGTGATCATGGGTGCCGACAGGGGTGATACGCATGGCGGCCGGTGACAGCGTCGAGGTCGACGGCCACCGTATCTCCATCACCAACCTCGGCAAGGTGCTGTATCCGGCGACCGGCACGCGAAAGTTCGAGGTCATCGACTATTACACGCGTATCGCCGACGTCATGCTCCCGCATCTCGCGGGGCGGCCGATCACCCGCAAACGCTGGCCCAACGGGGTCGATTCGATGCCGTTCTTCGAGAAGGCGCTGCCCGAGTCGGCGCCCGACTGGATCGAGCGTTTCGACGAGCCGCACAGCAAGCGGGTGATCACCTATCCGGTCGCCAACCAGCGGGCCGACCTGGTGTGGTTCGGTCAGATGGCGGCACTGGAACTGCACACCCCGCAGTGGCGGATTCCCGGCTTCGACGGCACCGACGACTCCGCCCCGCTCGCCGACCGCCTCGTTCTCGACCTCGATCCCGGCCCCGACGTGCCGTTGCACCGCTGTGCCGAGGTGGCCCTGCTGATCCGCGACATGCTGGCCGGCGCCGGACTCACCGCCTATCCGGTGACCAGCGGCGGCAAGGGCATTCACGTGTACGCACGGTTCCCGGCGCCGGTGTCGCCGAACGCGGCGCGCACGGTCGCCAAACAGATCGCCACGAGTCTGGCGGCGGCACATCCCGACGAGATCACCGCGTCGATGGCGAAGTCGGTGCGCGATCACCGCGTCTTCATCGACTGGAGTCAGAACAGCGCGTCGAAGACCACTCTCGCCCCGTACTCGATGCGCGGGCGCGAGGAACCGTGGGTCGCCGCACCGCGGACCTGGGCCGAACTGTCCGAACCGGATCTGCGTCAGCTGCTCTTCGGCGAGGTGCTCGAACGCGTCGACGCCGACGGGGATCTGATCGCCGGACTGGACGGACCGGCCGGTGACGAGGGTGCCGAGATTGACGAAGCCGACCTCGGCGAAGCCGGCACCCACGCCGCCGACGAGATCGTCGACGAGATCCGGCATGACCTCGACGATTCCTCCGGACAACCCGACTCGCGCGCAGCCGGGGAGGTCGTGAACCTGCGCGAGTACCGCCGCAAGCGCGACGAGCGCCGCACACCTGAGCCCTTCGGCGACGATGAACACCGTAAAACCGTTGCGATGCAAGGTGAATCCCAGCCCATCTTCGTCATCCAGGAACACCACGCACGGCGGCTGCACTACGACTTCCGGCTGGAGCGCGACGGCGTGCTGGTCAGCTGGGCCGTCCCCAAGAACCTGCCGACCGACCCCGACCAGAATCGGCTCGCCATCCACACCGAAGATCACCCGATGGACTACGCCGACTTCGCCGGCGACATCCCGGCGGGCGAATACGGCGGTGGCCATGTCGAGATCTGGGACCGGGGCACCTACGAGACCGAGAAGTGGCGCGACGACGAGGTCATCGTGCGTCTGCACGGCGATCGCATCCAGGGGCGTTACGCACTCATCCGGACCGGCGACAAGAACTGGCTGGTCCACCTGATGACGGATGAGCCCCGGCCGATCATGCCGGACAGCCTGAAGGATCCGCGGCCGATGCTCGCCACCGAGGAGACCATCGACAACCTCGACGGCCGCGACTGGGCTTTCGAAGGTAAATGGGACGGCTACCGCATCCTGGTGCGCTGGATCGACGGACAGTACCGGCTCACCTCGCGGTCGGGTGTCGACATGACCGCGGATTTCCCCGAATTGCAGTCCATCACCGACGATCTCGGCCTCCTCGACGTCGTGCTCGACGGTGAGGTGGTGGCCGTCGACAGCAGTGGGCGCACCAACTTCACGTTGCTCGCCGGCCGCAATACGGCCGAGGAGCCGTATCACCTCAAGCTGCTGCTGTTCGACATCCTGTACCTGAACGGATCGTCGCTGCTGCGGGTGCCGTGGTCGCAGCGTCGGGAACTGCTCGAGGAGCTGGCACCACTGTTCCGGGATTCGCCCTACGTCGAGATCCCGCCGCTGCTGCCGGGTCCCGGCAGCGCCGCGATGGAGTACAGCCGCGATCACGACCTCGAGGGTGTGGTCGCCAAGCGGCGCTCGTCGACGTATCAGCAGGGCCGCCGCTCCGCGCAATGGCGGAAGCACAAGAACTGGAGCGACATCGAGGTCGTCATCGGCGGCTATCGGCCCGGCCGTGGCAACCGCGCCGACACCATCGGATCACTTCTCCTCGGACTCCCCGAGGAGACCGGGCTGCGCTACGTCGGGCGGGTCGGCACCGGCTTCACCGACGCCCAGTTGCGCGCCCTCGCCGAAGAACTCGCGCCTCTCGAGATCCGGACCTGTCCCTTCGTCGACAAACTCGACCGGCCGGTCGCGAACAGCGCGGTGTGGGTGCTGCCCAAGCTCGTGGGCGAGGTCCGCTTCATGGACTGGACCAGCACCGGCCATCTGCGCCATCCGAGCTGGCGCGGCATCCGTCGCGACAAACTGCCCGGCGACCTCTGAACCGGTCACCGTTGCGCACCCCCACCCCGGCGCACCCACCAGCCCCGACTAGCCTCAGCACAGGTGCCCCCGAACGAGGAGCGTGTGTGTTCGTCATCGCGCACATCAGCGATCTGCATTTCGATGGGACGCGGTATCACCGCGACCGGATCGAGGCAGCGCTCCGCTATGTCAACGAGCGGGCCGAGGGCATCGACGCCTTGCTGGTCACGGGCGATATCACCGAATCCGGCCAACCGGAGCAGTACCGCGAGGCAGCCGAGGTCCTCTCCAGCCCCGTCCCGATGATCGTCACCGCGGGCAACCATGACCGTCGCGAGACGCTCAGTGCCGCACTCCTGGGGCGGGAATCGGACCGGCCGGTCAATCGGACCGAACGCATCGGGGACGTCCTGCTGATCGTCGCGGACAGTTCGGTACCCGGCCGCAACGACGGGTATCTGAGCGACGAGACGCTGGCGTGGATGTCCGGTGCCATCGTCGCCGCGGGCGAGCAGACGCCGGTGGTGATCGCGTTCCACCATCCGCCCGCGACGCTCGCGATGACGTACATGGACAGCATCCGGCAGACCGGCGAGGACCGGCTCGCCGCACTCGTCGACCAGCATCCGAACATCGTCGGCTTCGTCTGCGGGCACGTGCATTCGCCGTCGGTGACGATCTTCGCCGGACGCCCCCTCGCGATGGCGCCGGGTGTCGCGTCGACGCTCAATCTGCCGTTCGAGGGCAGCGAGATCCTCGCCGAAGGTCAGCCTCCCGGCGTGGCCTTCCATGTGCTGATCGACGACGCCACGCCCGCGACCGCCGTGGGGTCGGGCCCCTGGCGGATGATCACGCACTTCCGCGCGGCCGTCGACTGACCAGACCGGTTGCCACGCTCACCTTTTCCGCTCCCGCGGCACCAATACCCCTGAGCGGGAACGGAGAACGTGAGCGCGGGTCGTCAGCCCTGCGCCGACGACCCGGAACCGAGCAGCGTCTCCAGCAGCTTGCCGCCGATCTCCGGGATCAGACCGGGTCCGGTCTCCGGGAGTTGCTGCGGGAGCGGCAGACCCGTCTGGCGGGTGGTGGGGATCTTTGCGGCACGGGTGGCCTCGAGGCGGATCCCCTTCTGCTGATCCAGCGTCAGCGGCTTCGCGTACTTCGCGAGGTCGGTCTCGGTGGTGACGGTGGCGACCGTCCGCAGTCCGACGGCGGCGAAATCGGCTGCCGCCCGGCGGATATGGTTCGGCGACGTGATGAGCACGACGTCGGCGATGCCCCGTCCCCGCAGGATCTCGGCGGTGTTCTGGGCGTTGGCGACCGTCGAGCCCGACCGGTCCTCGGCGGTGATACGCGCCGCGTCGACTCCTTTGCCGACGAGCCACTTCTTCATCGCGACGGCTTCGGTGACACCGGATTTCGGTGCGCCACCGGTCACCACGATGGGGGCGGTGGTCGACGTCTGCGCCTGCTGCAGACCGGCGGTCACCCGGCGCACGAGTTCCGGCGCCATCGCGCCGTTGCGGTTGAGGCCGTATCCGAGAACCACGATCGCAGTGCGTCCGCCGACGGCCTTCGGCGCGGTGTCCGGGACGATCTTCGCGGCCGCGTCGACGCCGTTGATGATGTTGCGGGCCGTACTCGCGAGCGCTGGATTCAGCCGTCCGAGACGGTTCAGTGCCGCCTGGCCGGTCGCCGCGTCCCCACCTTGGACACCCCAGATCGCCTGGAGCGCAAGGGCATCGGCATCGATCGGGGCGACAGTCAGATACTGCTTCAGTTGTTCGAGTCCGGCGGCCACGTCGCCCGCGGCGAACTTCTGCTGGGCGGTGTTGTACATCGTCGCCGGATCGACAGCCGTCGCGGACGGACGGATCGTCGGTGACGAATGATCCACGAGCGGCAGGGTGCCCACGACCCCGCCGATGGCGGCGCTCGCCGCGATCGTCACGACGGCAAGCCGGGCACGCTTAACTTTCGTCACACGAGTCACTCGCGTAACAGTACGGTCGGTGCGCAACGTGCACATACCCGTCCGATAGCAACTCGATAACGGGGAGCGCCGATGAGTTCTGCCGGCCGCCGTTGTCCATATCGGCATCAGGACATCCTGAACCGACATCCCACACCGGAGGACACCATGAACACAGAAGGAACGTTGCACGCGGGAACCGATTCACTCGGCGGCCGCACCGGCACCGACGCGGACGCGCGGCCGTCGAACCGACTCCGGATCGCCGGTGTGGTCATCAGCGTCCTGGTCGGCGCATTCCTGGTGTTCGACATCGTCGGCAAGTTCACGCGGCCGCAGGCGGTTCTCGACAGCATGGCCGACCTCGGATTCCCCGCAAACCAGAGCTACGTGATGGGTGCGGTCCTGCTCGTCGGCCTCATCCTCTTCGCCATCCCGCGCACCGCCGTGCTCGGCGCCATCGCCGTCAGTGCCTACCTCGGCGGTGCGGTCACCGCGAACATGCGCATCGAATCCCCACTCTTCAGCACCACGCTCTCCGCGGTGTACGTCGGTGTGCTGCTCTGGATCGGACTGATCCTGCGACGGCCGGAACTGTTGCGCACCCTGGGTCTTCGCCGCTGACCCCCGCCGGATCTCGATACGCCCTCGGCTGGCGCCTCGTGCTACTCGATCAGCGAGAACAGGGTGCCGACACTCGCTGGTCGAGTAGCAGCGGCGCGGCACTCGCCTGGCGACACTCGCCGGTCGAGTACCAGCGGCGCGACACTCGCTGGTCGAGTAGCAGGGGCCGCGACACTCGCCTGGCGACACTCGCTGGTCGAGTAGCAACGAGCGAGCGCAGCGAGCCCGGTGCGTATCGAGACCACCTGCTACAGCAGGGATCTCGATACGCCGACTCGCTGCGCTCGGCGGCTACTCGATCAACGGACGAGGATTACAGAGCCTTCAGCTCTTCGATGACACCCTCGACGGACTTCTTGGCATCGCCGAACAGCATCGACGTGCCCTCACCGAAGAACAGCGGGTTCTCGATGCCGGCGTAACCCGAGGACATACCGCGCTTGAGCACGATCACGCTGCGGGCCTCGTCCACGTTGAGGATCGGCATGCCGTGGATCGGGCTCGACGGGTCATTGCGGGCCGCCGGGTTGGTGACGTCGTTGGCGCCGATGACGATCGCGACGTCGGTGCGCGCGAACTCACCGTTGATGTCGTCCATCTCCTTCATGGCGTCATACGGCACATCCGCTTCGGCGAGAAGCACATTCATGTGTCCGGGCATGCGGCCGGCGACCGGATGGATCGCGTACTTGACCTCGACGCCCTTCTCCTCGAGCAACGACGCCATCTCCTTGACGGCATGCTGCGCCTGAGCGACCGCGAGGCCGTAACCGGGCACCACGATGACCTGGTTGGCGTACGCCATCTGGATCGCGGCATCCGCGTTCGAGGTGGCCTTGACCGTGCCACCGGCGGCGCCCGCAGGACCACCGGCACCGTCGTCGCCACCGAAGGACCCGAACACGATGGCCGGAATCGACCGGTTCATGGCCTTGGCCATCAGATTGGTGAGGATGGTGCCGGACGCGCCGACGATCATGCCGGCGACGATCATCGCCTGGTTGTTCAGCGCGAGACCCGCTGCGGCAGCGGACAAACCGGTGAGCGCGTTCAGCAGCGAGATGACGACCGGCATATCCGCGCCGCCGATCGGGAACACCACGAACAGACCCATCACGCCCGCGACGACCAGCAGGGCCACGATCGACCACCACGGGGTCGCCTCGGCGGAATCCGCATTCAGTCCGATGTAGACGGCGAGCGCGATGGAGGCGATGGCCAGCACGATGTTCGCCAGCTGGAAGACCTTCGCCGCCTTGACGAATGCCTTCTCCAGGTTCTTGTTCAGCAGTTCCTGCAGCTTCGCGAAGGCGACCAGCGAACCCCAGAACGACACCGAACCGATGATCGCGGCGAACAGCGAGCCGACGATCACGTGGACGTCCGGGGTCTCGTGGACCGCGGTGAATCCGTCGGTCTCGAGGAACTCGGCCCAGGCGATCAGCGCGACCGTGCCGCCGCCGACGCCGTTGAACAGCGCCACCAGCTGCGGCATGGCGGTCATCTTGGTCTTCAGCGCAGGCGGAATGCCCAGCACCACACCGACGATCAGGCCTGCCGCGATGAGCACCCAGTTGATCGTCGGCACGCCGGCGTCGCCCGCGTTGTTGTAGACGGCCAGCAGGGTTGCGACGATCGCGATACCCATGCCGACGGCGGCGATCCAGTTGCCGCGCACCGCGGTCTTCGGACCGGTGAGGCCCATGAGGCCGTAGATGAACATGCCGAACGCCACGATGTAGAGCGCCGTGACGCCGTAGCCGAGGCCCTCGGAGACCTGAGCCGACTCGGCCAGATTCAGGACAGACGCGCTCACTTGGCGGCCTCCTTCTTACCCTTGAACATCCCCAGCATGCGGTCGGTCACCGCGAAACCGCCGACCACGTTGAGCGTGCCGAACACCAGCGCGACGAAGGCGATGATGCGGACACCCCAGTTGGCATCGGCGGGCAGCGAACCCAGCACCACCAGGGCGCCGAGCACGACGATGCCGTGGATGGCGTTCGTGCCGGACATGAGCGGGGTGTGCAAGGTGTTGGGCACCTTGGAAATCACCGCGAAGCCCACGAACCCGGCCAACACCAGGATCGCGATATTCGCCAACAATCCCGTGTACATCAGGCAACCGCCTCTCGGGTCACGCATGAGGCAGCGATGACCTCATCGTCGAAATCGGGTGCGAACGCACCATTGTCGTCGAGCATCAGCTCGATCAGTGCGAGCAGGTTCTTGGAGTACAGCTCACTGGCATGCTCGGGCATCGTCGCCGGCAGGTTCAGCGGCGAGGTGATGGTCACGTCGTGCTTGACGACGGTCTGCCCGGGTTCGGTCAGCTCGCAGTTGCCGCCGGTCTCCCCCGCGAGGTCGACCACGACCGAACCGGCCTTCATACCCTCCACCGCGGCCGCGGTGACCAGACGCGGCGCCGGACGACCCGGCACCAGGGCGGTCGTGATCACGACGTCGAAGCCCTTGATCGCGTCCTCGAGCGCCTTCTGCTGCTGTGCGCGTTCGTCATCGGTGAGTTCACGCGCGTAGCCGCCCTCACCGGCCGCGTCGATGCCGAGGTCGAGCCACTGCGCACCGACGGACCGCACCTGCTCGGCGACCTCGGGACGCACGTCGTAGCCCGTGGTGCGGCCGCCCAGACGCTTGGCGGTGGCCAGCGCCTGCAGGCCGGCGACACCGACACCGAGAACCAGCACGGTCGCCGGCTTCACGGTGCCCGCGGCCGTGGTCAGCATCGGGAAGAAGCGGGTGGCGAGATCCGCGGCGACGATCACCGACTTGTAACCGGAGACGTTGCCCTGCGAGCTCAGCGCATCCATCACCTGCGCGCGCGAGATACGCGGGATGGCCTCCACCGCATAGGCCTCCACACCCGCCGACTTCAGCGCACCGATCTGATTGTCGGCGTTGCGCGGGGCCAGGAACCCGATCAGCTTCTGTCCGCTGCGCAGCTTCGCGATCTCGGTATCGGTCGGCGGCGCGACCCGCACCACCACATCGGCCGAATACGGATCGCCGATGGTCGCACCGGCGTCCACGTAGTGCTCGTCGGGGATCAGGGCGCCGAGACCGGCCCCCGACTCCACGATCACCGGCACGCCTTTGCCGACCAGCGATGCCACGACTTTGGGGACAAGCGCCACTCGGCGCTCGCCCGGGGCCGACTCACGCACGACACCCACACTCATAGTTCTCACCTGTCAGGTTCACATCTGGGGAAGCGACCGGCGTTGACGACGATCGGCGTACCCGGTCCACCATTGGGTCGTGAGTTTCCGGGCAGACGTATACCTGTCACCCGGCTCACAAAATGTCCGACGAACATAACATGCCCTCAGCCGGGCACAGGAGCACAGTCGGATTGGTCACTTTGGGCTTGACTACGACCGGCAAATCGGACTCGCCGATCACCGGGCACCGACTGCTCGTTTCGGGATCTCGATACGTTCTCGGCCAGCGCCTCGAACTACTCGATCAGCAGGCACCGCCCGCGCCCCCGGACCACTCGACCTACGACCGCTGATCGAGTAGCCGGCGAGCGCAGCGAGCCGGCGTATCGAGATCCACCATCACCGGCCCGATCGGGCGGCGGCATGCCGTCCGGCACGGCGCCCGAAATAGGAGCCCTCACCGAGCTGGGTGCCGCTGGCGTAGCCCTTGCCGTCCTGCGCGATATTGGCGGCGCAGGCGCCCGCCGCGTACAACCCCGGGATCGGCGCGCCCTGCTCGTCGAGCACCTCGGCGTCCACGGAGGTGGCCATGCCGCCGATGGTGAAGCAGGAGTACATCGCCTTGCCCAGGCTCAGATCGTAGGCGGCCCACGGTCCCTGATCCTGCGGCGCAAGGAATTCCGCCGACTTGTGGAACTCGGGATCGTCGCCGTCGGCCGCATGCTTGTTGTAATTGGCGAGCGTCGTCTGCAGCCGGCCCGCCGGGATACCGAGATCGGACTCCATCTCCTCGACGGTCTCCCACCCGTCGATGAACTTGATCAGCGGCACCTCGGGGCGTTGCAGGTGCGCTTCGTCGACGATCAGGTAGGCAACCGAGTCCGGCTGCTCCATCACGAAACCCGAAGTGCGCGAATGATAGGAGTCCTCGGCGACGAACCGGTCGCCGTTCTTGTTGACCACGATGCCGGTCAGCAGGACGCTGGGCGGATAGATGGGTGCGGTGACGAACGCCTGATCCATATGCTTCAGCGCGGCCCCCACCGACTCCCCCAGCCGGATGCCGAGGCCGTCGTCGTAGGTGCTGCCGAGTGTGAAGGGTTTCTCCGCGACGTGCGGCACGTAGCGGGCGACCATGTCCTCGTTCATCACGAAGCCGCCTGCTGCGATGATCACCGACCGCGCCTTGATGAATCCCTCCTCGCCGGGGCGACGCCACTGCACTCCGACGACCGCGCCGGTCTCGTCCACGACGAGTTGCCGAGCGCCTGTCTCGTAACGGATTTCGGCTCCGAGTTCGCCGAGACGCTTGACCAGCAACTCGACCACCATGGACGCGCCGCCGGTGTCGCCGGGCACCGGAACCTTGTGGCCGCGCGGCGCGGGCTTCGCCATGTTCTTAAAGGGCCACACCTTCTCGTTGCCGGTGTACATCAGTCCCTGCGTCTGCGGCTGGATGACCGCCTTCTCCGGGTAGAAGCTGCGTTCGAAGGCCACGCCGAGTTCTTCGAGCCAGTTGAAATGGTCGACGCTGTCGAAGCAGTACGCGTGGATCTTCTCCGGCTCCGGGTCGCGTGACACCGCGGTGATGTACTTCTCCATCTCCTCCGGGCTGTCCTCGTGCCCGGTCGCCTTCTGCACGGCCGTTCCACCACCGAGATAGAAGTGGCCACCGGCCATGCAGCTCGTACCGCCCGCCTCGGCAGCGCGTTCGAGAACGAGCACCGTCGCGCCGTTGGACGCCGCCTCGACGGCCGCGCTGCCGCCCGCGACGCCACACCCGATCACCAGCACGTCGACCTCGTCGGTGAAGGACTCCACGGTGTCGACTGCGATGGTGTCCGGGATCTGCACGTCTGCCATGCCGACAGACTAGACGACAAACTAGAACTCGTTCTAGTTACTGTCCGGAAACGACCGACCACACAGAGAAACCGGTCGCCGGAACCACTGCGATTCCGGCGACCGGCTCAGGCGTTCGCGCGTTCCCGATACGAGGATCAGGCCAGCTGGTAACCCGCCTCGGTCACCGCGGCCGCGACCTCGTCGCGCCCGAGTTCGCGATCACTGGTGATCTCGACGGCGCCGGTGTCAAGCGTGACATCGACGTTCTGGACGCCGTCGATCTCGCCGATCTCCTCCCGCACGGACGAGACGCAATGCCCACAGGTCATGCCGGTGACGGTGTAGGTGCTGGTGGCCATGAGAATGCCTCCTCGGATTGCTCGACAGATCGTGCCGAATGATGAATTCGCTTGTGCAACAAATAGTTTCAGACGCTCAGGACTTGACCAGCCGAGCGATTGCCTGCATGGCCTCGTCGACCTTGGCCTGCCCCTGCTCGTCACCTTCGCGTGCCGCGTTGACCACGCAGTGCCCCATGTGTTCCTCCAGCAGCCCCAGGCTCACCGCCTGGAGCGCCTTGGTCATCGCGGACACCTGGGTGAGGATGTCGATGCAGTACGCCTCTTCCTCGACCATCCGTTGCAGACCGCGGGCCTGCCCCTCGATCCGCTTGAGCCGGCGGAGGTAATCCTCTTTGTTCTGATTGGCGATATAGCCGTGCTGCGCCTGCGTGTCGGTCATCTGCGATCCCCTTACTGCGGTACCGGGTCCAGGTATACCACCGCACACCCGGAAACGCTACCCCCCTAGGGTATAGCTCACCGTTGCCGCAACGCCGCGGCCAGGCGCTCGAGAGCGACTGCGATGTCTGACAGCGCGGCCGCGATGGCCGAGTCCTGGAGAGCGGCCTGGCCGGGCTCGGACGCCGGGTTCTGCGAGGACGCTCCCCTGCGCGGCCGCGGGGGTTCGGGCACCTCCGGATGCGGCGGCGTGGGCGGTTCCCCGGCATCCGGCATGCGATGACGACTGCCGGCGAACGGCGCCGCAGGTGGCGGCTCGGCACCCGTGGAGCGGCGGCCGCCGCGGTAACTGTCGCGACCGGCGCCGGCATGTGCACCGGACAGTTCCGCTTCCGGCTCCTGCGCGGGATCCACGACGGCACGTTCCCCCGTCGCACCCGCCATCGGGATCACCGGTTGAGGTTGGGACACCGGCGCGGGCTGCGACTGCGGAGGTACCGGGGGCGCACTCGGCGCGGGCGGAGGAGGCTGCGGAGCCGACGGTCGGACGAATGGGATCTCGGTGTCGATCGTCCGACCGAACTGGTCGGTCTGCGGCCCGCGCAACGGCGCCGCGCTGCTCGCGGCGCGCCCCGCGACGGCGTGACCGTTACGCGGACGCGCCGTCGGCTGCCCGGTCGACTGCGCGAAGTAGTGGGGTCCGCCGTGGCCTTCGAAGTACAGACAGGGCGCCCCCTGAACCGAGTGCACGGTGCACGGATTGCGTTCGATCAGCGATTGCGCGTGGTCGTCGAAGTCGTTCCACTCCAACCAGAGTCGGCGGTCGCTGCGGGGATACGGACTGGCGTCGGTCGCGTGATTGCCCGCGTGGCCGGCCGCGAGCCTGCAGTGCAGCAACCACTCCGAGTGTCCGGTCAGGCCGAGGGCCGCTCGTTCGGCCGGGGTGCAGACGACCGTCGACCAGCACCCGTCGCCGTTCATCCGGCCTCCCTGTTTCGTGCGTGTGTGGATTCACCACAGATCGACTGTCGATACCGCCAGCGATATCACCACAGACCATCGACCTGCATGGTGACTTCGGCGTTTCCCCGGAACCGAACTCCACGCGCCGACGGTCATCCCGGATCGATGCTGTCCCCTCCGCCGCCAGTGTACGAAAGGATCGGCGTTCGTGGCCAGTTCCCCACGCGGGCCGTCGCGAGCAATATCGGACACCTCGCCCGTGGCCGTCACTCGACGGCCGCTCCCGCGTCGTCATCCTGAATCCCGCATTCAAGGAACGACAGAATGTGTTGTCGCACAGGCTCCGGGGAGTCGAGATGCGCGAAATGCCCGGCATCGGCGATCCGCTCGACACGACTGCCGGGCGGCATCCGTCCGGCGAGCCGGTCGACGAACCGCACATCCATGCAGCCGTCCTCCACGCCGTGCAGATACAGCATCGGCACCCGCGGCGTACCCAGCCAGGACCGTGCGAGAGTCGCGTAGCGCGGCGACTCACCCACCCGGCGGCGCGCGGGCGGACGCACCAGGGCGCGGTAGTAACCGAGGGCGGCGCTCCGGTGCGCCCGCGTCGGCAGCGCCTCGAGTGCGTGCGCGATGTCCTCCGCGGCGGGCGACGGCCCCCAGCGGCGCCAGAGCCACGGGATGAGCCTGCCCAGCACGCGCTCCGGGACGACGGGCACCTGCTGGAATCCGATGTACCAACTCAGCGCGGCCTGCCGCAGCAACAGGCGGAGCGCCTCGAGGCCGGGGTTGCCCGCGTCGCGGACCGGCCCGAGCGGCGGGACGGCCATCGCGATCACGCGGCGGAACGGCGAATCCGCGAGTCCCGCGACGGCGTGCACGGTGATCGCACCCCAGTCGTGTCCGATCAGTACGGCACGGTCGTCACCGCCGAGCGCGTCGTGCAGGGCCAGCGCATCGGATGCGAGCGCGGCGATGTGGAAGTCACCGTCGGACGGGATGTCCGACGGCGCGTACCCGCGGGTGAACGGCGCGACCGCGCGATAACCCGCATCGGCCAGCGCGGGACCCAGGTATCGCCACGTCCATGCCGAATCGGGATAGCCGTGCAGGCACAGTGCAAGGGGCGCCTCCTCCGCACCCCAGGCGAGTGCGCGGAGCCGGAGACCATCGAGGTCGATCGTGATCGACTCGGGTTCGGTTGCCCCGGAACGGGATTCGCCGGCGGTCATACCGCCGCACCGGCGGCCGGACCGCGTTCGGCCACCACGTCATCGCGGCGAACGGGTGCGCCGTCGGCCCAACCGAAGACATGTGACCGGCCGTCGGGATCGGTCTGCGGGTAATCGACGCGGTGATGACATCCCCGGGATTCGGTGCGGGCCAACGCGGCCGCGACCACCAGCCGGGCACCGACGAGCAGCGCCGCGTCCTCGAGGTCGTGCCCATCGGCCATGGGGCGCATCGGCGCATCCGCGAGCGACCGCGCGGCCGACTCGAGCGACTCGGCACCCCGGCGGAGGCCCACGCCCTCCGACATCATGTCCTGCAGGACGGTGCGGTCCAGCGCGGGCCGCTGCGCCGCCGACGACGACGGTGCGACCTCCACCACGGATTCGCCACGCCTCGCCGCGGCGACCGTCGCGACCCGGCGCCCCATGACCAATCCCTCCAGCAGACTGTTCGACGCGAGCCGGTTACCGCCGTGCAGTCCGGTGCGTGCGACCTCGCCGGCCGCCAGCAGTCCCGGTACCGATGTCCGGCCGTCGACATCGGTCAGAACGCCGCCGCACAGATAGTGCGCACCGGGTACCACCGGCAGCATGCCCGAGGCGACGTCCAGACCGGCGGCCGCGACGCCTGCGGTGACCGTCGGGAATCGCATCCCGAAGTGATTGATCGACGTGACGTCGAGGTACACGCACGGATGACCGGTGCGCTCGATGGCGTCCTCGACCGCATTGGCCACCACGTCCCGCGGCGCGAGGTCGCCGCGCGGATGAACCCCCTTGGTGACCGGCCTGCCGTCCACGTCGATCAGACGGGCACCTTCCCCGCGCACGGCCTCGCTGATCAGCGCGCGTCGCCCCCGAGCACCGTCCACGTACAGCATCGTCGGATGGAACTGGATGAACTCGATGTCGGTGACCTGCGCACCCGCGAGCACCGCCAGTGCGACCCCGTCGGCCGTGGCCCCACCG
Source organism: Gordonia sp. B8661-1 (assembly GCF_059427765.1). Classification (NCBI taxonomy): domain Bacteria; kingdom Bacillati; phylum Actinomycetota; class Actinomycetes; order Mycobacteriales; family Gordoniaceae; genus Gordonia; species Gordonia sp. B8661-1. The sequence continues at coordinate 225,483 of NZ_JCAHRL010000005.1, read as the reverse complement.
GGATTGGTCGTCGCCGCATAGAGATGCCCGACGCCGCCGGTGGCGAGGACGACCGTCGGTGCGTACACGGCGCGGTCCTCACCGGACTGTGCGAACGCCACACCGACCGCGCTGCCGTCCGCGCAGAGGATCTCGGTGGCCGAGGCATCGTCGACACAGACGATCGACCGGTCCTTCGCGGCCAGACGCAGCCGCCGGGCGAGCGTGCGTTGCACCTGTGCCCCGGTCGCATCGCCCCCGGCATGGATGATGCGCCGCACCGAATGTCCGCCCTCGCGGGTCCGGAGCAACCGGCCGTCGGAGGAACGGTCGAAGATGGCGCCGCGGTCGATCAGTTCGGTGATCGCCGGCCACCCGTCGGCCAGGATCGGCCGGGACGTCGCCGGGTCGGTCAGACCGGCCCCCGCCGCCACCGTGTCGGCGAGATGCAGGTCGACGGAATCCTCGGGCGCACCGGGATCGGCTGCCAGCCCCGGCTGCACGACCGCGATGCCACCCTGCGCGTAGAAGGTGGAGGTGGACTGCTCGGGCCGGTCGGAACGCCAGGCGGGCCCCTTGTTGAGGACGACGACCCGGAGGCCGGCCTCCGCGGCCGAGAGGGCTGCGGTCAGGCCGGCCACACCGGCGCCGACGACCACCAGATCGGCACGTTCGGGACTCGCCATCACACCACCCTTGCAGCGTTTTCGATTACCGGTCGAAAACGCTACCGCAGGTGGTCACCCCACCGATAGGTCCGCACGTCGCAGCAACTGGGCGTTGAGTGCGACGATGACCGTCGATGCCGACATCAGGATCGCGCCCACCGCCATCGGCAGCACGAATCCGATGGGTGCGAGGATGCCCGCGGCCAGCGGCACCGACACCAGGTTGTAGCCGGCGGCCCACCACAGGTTCTGTGTCATCTTCCGATAGGCCAACTGCGACAGGATGATCGCCGATACCACCGTGCGGGGATCGGAGCCGGCCAGCACCACGCCGGCCGAGGCGATCGCCACGTCGGTGCCCGCACCGATGGCGATCCCGACGTCGGCGCGCGCCAGGGCGGGTGCATCGTTGACGCCGTCACCGACCATCACCACCGTCGAGCCGTCCTGCTGGAGTTCGGCGACGATCCGTTCCTTGTCCTCCGGCCGCACACCCGCGTACACCTTGGTGATGCCGAGTTGCTCGGCCACCCGATGGGCGACCTCGGGTGCGTCACCGGTGACCATCATCGTCCGGATGCCACGCGCGGCCAGCGCGCGCACCGTGTCGAGGGATTCGTCGCGGACCTGATCGGCGAGGGCGAGCGCGCCGACGACCTGATCGTCGACGATCACGTACAGCACCGTATTGCCCTCGGCGGCAAGGCCTTCGGACTCGGGAAGCGCGGTCAGTCCGGTCTCGGTGAGCAGATTCGGACCGCCCACCGCCACCGACGACCCGTCGACCGTCGCACGCACCCCGACCGCGGCACTCGCGGTGAAATCGGAGGCCGGCGGTACCGCCAGGTCGGCCTCGACGGCGGCGTTGACGACCGCGGTCGCCAGCGGGTGTTCGCTGTCGGATTCCGCTGCGGCCGCGAGCGACAGCACCCGGTCGACGGTCCATCCCTCGGCGACGACCGTCTTCACCACTGCGGGCTCTCCCTTGGTGAGGGTGCCCGTCTTGTCGAAGATCACCACGTCGGCCAGGCGCAGGGTCTCCAACGCGACGCGGTCGGTGATGAGCACACCCATCTTCGCCGCGCGTTCGGTGGCAATGGACACCACCAGCGGGATGGCCAGCCCCAGGGCGTGCGGGCAGGCGATGACCAGGACGGTGATGGTGCGGATCACCGCGTTGTCGGGTTGCCCGACGGCCACCCAGACGATCGCCGTGATGACCGCGGCGACCAGTGCGAACCAGAACAGCCAGCCGGCCGCCCGGTCCGCGAGGCGCTGGGTGTGACTCGACGAGTTCTGTGCCTCCGACACGAGACGCTGGATGCCGGCGAGCGTGGTGTCGTCACCGACTGCCGTGACGCGCACGCGGATGGCGGTGTCCGCGCTCACCGATCCGGCGACCACGGTGTCCCCCACGGTTCGCGTGACCAGCGTGGATTCACCGGTGATCATGGATTCGTCGACTTCTGCTGTGCCGCTGACGATCTCACCGTCGGCAGGCACCCGCGCACCGGGACGTACGATCACCAGGTCACCGACGGTCAGCCGTGCGGGTGACACCTCCTCGACCTCGCCGCCCACACCCTGAGCGTCGGCACCGACGACCAGGTCGGCGGTATCCGGCAGCAGCGCGGCCAGGGACTGCAGGGCCGAGGTGGACTGCGCGATGGAGCGCATCTCGATCCAGTGCCCGAGCAGCATGATGACGATGAGCAGGGCCAGTTCCCACCAGAAGTCGAGCTCGTGGTGGAGGATGTCCAGCGACGCACCCCACGACGCGACGAACGCGACGGTGATCGCGAGGGCGATCAGCATCATCATTCCCGGTGCGCGGGAACGGAATTCGGATACCGCGCCGGTCAGGAACGGCTTGCCGCCCCAGACGTACATGACGGTACCGAGGATCGGCGAGATCCACGCCACCCAGCCGGCGTCGGGCAGTGAGTAGCCGATGAGGTCGGCGAACATGGGGCTGGCCACGACGGTGGGCACGGCCAGCACCGCCATCACGAAGAACAGTCTCCGGAACATCGCAACATGGTCGCCGTGCCCTCCGGAGTGACCCTCGTGGCCGCCATGCCCCTCGTGACCATCACCGTGTCCGCCGTGCTCGCGATGCGGGTCAGCCGTGCCGTGATGTTCGTGGGCCGTCCGTGGGCTCGATGCGCCATCGGCCATATTCGTCTCGTCCATGCCCTCCGTTTTATACCCTAGGGGGGTATAGGTCAAGGCCCGATCGGCGGCGCGAATGTTCCCATTCGCACGCACTATTGGTGATCGGAGCGACGTTCAGGCGAGGAAGTCGGCGACCATCCGCGGCCACGCGTGGAGTTCCCCCGGGGTCGCGGCCACCGAGAGCCGGGCGTCGGGCAGCGCGGCCGCCAGGTGCTCGCCGCTGCTCACCGGATGTGTGCCGTCGCCGGTCCAGCTCAGCAGCAGTGTCGGGATGGTGAGAGCGGATAATTGTTCGGCCGGAGGCAGATCCGACACGGCCGAGCCACGCAGAACCGAGGCATAGGTGGTGGCGCGCACGGCAATCGGGGTGATGAACCTCCGCGCCTCCGCCAGCGCGGGCGAGGCCGGCACGTCCACGCTCAGACGTTCCAGCGCGGCCAACCCCTCGCGCTCCACCAACTCGGCGGACGAGATCCGGATCGGCGTCTGCGCGCGACGCGTCTCCCAGATCGTCGGCGCGGTGGTCAGGACGAGCTTGGAGAACCGATCCGGTTGTGCGAGAGCGGCATACAGGATCGTCGCGGTACCCATCGACGAACCGATGGCGGCCACGGTTTCATCGGGTGCGACGACGTCGAGTAGCGCGAGCAGATCCTTCCCCAACTCCGGCCACGTGTACTCCTCGGGGGTTCGCCCACCGGTCGAATGCCCGTGCCCCCGTGCGTCATAGCGCACCAGACGGTGGCCGGAACTGATGGCGCGCCAGTCGAACTGACCCGCAGACTCCTGGCCGTAGGCGCTCGAGCTCATGCCGTGCGCCCAGATCACCGTCGAACCGCGACCGGTCTGATTCCACGCCAGCCGGGCGCCACGGATGTCCGCGTAGCGGAATGCGGGGGTCACCTGACGTCTACAGCGTCGCCGTGTCGATGACGAAGCGATAGCGTACGTCGCTGCCGATGACCCGCTCGTAGGCCTCGTTGATCTGATCCGCGGCGATCACCTCGATCTCGGCGCCGATGCCATGTGCCGCACAGAAATCCAGCATCTCCTGCGTCTCCCGGATACCACCGATCTTGGAGCCCGCGAAGCTGCGCCGGTTCTGCACCAGCGAGAACGGCGGCACCTCGATGGGATGCTCCGGCAGGCCGAGTTCGACGAGCGTGCCGCCGATCGCGAGCATGCCCAGGTAATCGCTCATGTCGAGGTTGGCCGACACGGTATTGAGGATGAGATCGAATTCGTTGCGCAGCACCTCGAAGGTCTCCGGGTCGCTGGTCGCGAAGTAACGGTCGGCGCCCAGTCGCAGACCGTCCTCCATCTTCTTGAGCGATTGCGACAGCACCGTCACCTCGGCGCCCATCGCGTGGGCGATCTTCACCCCGACATGCCCCAGCCCGCCGAGACCGACCACCGCCACCTTCTTACCCGGCCCCGCATCCCAGTGCCGCAGTGGCGAATACAGCGTGATGCCCGCGCAGAGCAGGGGCGCCGCGACATCGAGGCCGATGCCGTCCGGAATCCGGCACACATAGTTCTCGTCGACCACGATCGCCGTGCTGTAGCCGCCGTAGGTCGGCTCGCCGTCGCGACCGACGGAGTTGTAGGTGCCCGTCATGCCGCGCTCGCAGTACTGCTCCTCCCCTTGCAGACACGCATCGCATTCGCGACAGGAGTCGACGAAGCAACCGACGCCGACGCGATCACCGACCGCATACCGCGTGACATCACTGCCGACGGCGCTGACGGTGCCGGCGATCTCGTGCCCCGGGACGACCGGATAGCGCGTCGCACCCCATTCACCGCGTGCGGTGTGGATGTCGGAATGACAGATCCCGGCGTAGGCGATGTCGATGAGCACGTCATGGGGTCCGGGATCGCGACGCTCGATGGTCGTCGGCGCAAGCGGCGTATCACTCGCGGCGGCACTGTAGGCATTCACGGTGGTCGGCACGCCTCCATTCTGCCGCGCACCGAACAGTCCTCGCATATCGGCCACCGACCGCACTTGGAATCTACATGTGCGCATATGCGCACTCATATATTACGCTGCTGCCGTGTCCTCGTTGATCCGGAACCCGACCTTCCGGCGGCTGTACACGGCGCAGGTGGTGGCGCTCACCGGCACCGGCCTGCTGACCGTGGCACTCGCCCTGCTCGCCTACGACCTGGCCGGCGACCACGCCGGTCAGGTTCTCGGTACCGCGCTGGCGATCAAGATGGTCGCGTACGTGGTGATGGCGCCGGTGATGCGTGCCACCGTCGCGCGATGCTCACCGGTCGCGGTGCTCGTCTCCGCGGACGCGGTGCGGATGCTGATGGCGCTCGCACTCCCCTGGGTCGACGACGTCTGGCTCGTGTACCTCCTGGTCTTCGCACTGCAGTCGGCATCGGCGACCTTCACACCGACGGTCACCGCGACGATCCCCGCGGTACTGCCGGATCAGGACGACTACACGCGCGCGCAGTCGGCCTACCGGATCGCCTATCAACTCGAGTCGGTGGCCAGTCCGATGATCGCGGCGGCCCTGCTCACGGTCATGGCGCCGTCGATGCTGTTCGTCGGCACCGCACTGGGGTTCGCGGTGTCCGCGATCCTCGTCCTGGCCTCCGGCCTGAGACGCGATCATCTGCCCTCGGTGCCGGACCTCGGTTTCCGCCGACGGGTGACGCAGGGCATGCGGATCATGGTGTCCCACCGGGTGTTCCAGGGGGTTCTGGTGGCCAACGGGGCAACCGCAGCTGCCACCGCGCTCGTCGTGGTGTCGTCGGTGACCTATGTACGCGGCACTCTCGGATTGGGCGACACCGCACTCGCCATCGCGTATGCGGCATTCGGCGCGGGCGCGATCCTGGCCGCTGTCGCCCTACCCGCCGTGCTCCGACGGCGCCGGAGCGAGGCCACGATCGTGACCGGTGCGGCCATCTGCACCGCCGGACTGGCGGCCACCGGTGTGGTGCTGATCGTCGGTGCGAATCTGACCGGTCTGCTACTGGTCTGGGTCGTCCTGGGCATCGGCACGGCGTGTATCGACACCGCCACCCCGCGCCTCCTCCGTGATCACGCCGAACCCACCCGGCGCGACGCGGTGTTCAGCGCCCAGTTCTCGCTGTCACACGCCGCGTTCCTGATCACCTATCCGCTGGCCGGCTGGGCGGCCGATCTCATCGGGACCGCGGCCACCCCACTGCTGCTCGCCGTCGTCGCGGGCTCCTGTGGTTACGCGGCACACCGGATCTGGCGTACGGCCTGGCCTACGATGGTGGACACGCGAACGTGGCAAGCCCCCCGGACAGCCGACGACCGGGAACGGGCCCACGAGAGGTAACGGGAGGACGCGCGATGAACCAGCGCCGCGCGTCCGAACCGGCAACCGAGTCGGTACTCCCGCATTCGGCACGGTCGCCGAAGCCCAGCCTCCACCATGCCGTCGAGGCCGACCCCGAGTTGTTCGCGGCGGCGACCTCGGTATTCGCGATGCTCGCCGACCCGACCCGGCTGCACCTGGTGTGGCGCCTGACCGGCGGCGAGGCCGATGTCACCAAACTCACCGAGTCGACCGGGGCCTCGCGCACCGCGGTCAGCCAGCATCTCGCCAAGCTGCGTCTCACCGGGCTCGTCGACACCCGACGCGAGGGTCGTCGCATGATCTACCGCCTGCGCGACGGGCACCTCATCCGGCTCGTCGAAGAAGCCCTCAATCACGCCGATCACCGGGTCACCGGCGAACCCGCACACGACTGATCGCCGGCCACAAGCGGCCCGAACGGGCCTTGATGCGGTCGCCCGCGTTGTTAAGCTGGCCACCGGTGACCACACAACAGCCTGCTGACCGGGGCGCCGCCGACACTGCCGCGCCCGACAATCTGCCCGAGGTCTCGCCGCTGGCCGAGATCGGACGCCTGGGCTCCGCGGCCACGCACGCCGCCGTCGGTGTCGGACGATTCCTGCTGCACACGGCAACCGACGCGCTGTCCGGCCGGCCGCCCGGCATGCGGCGCATCGCCCGGGAGGTGCGCACCACCTTCGAACACCTGGGCCCGGCGTACGTGAAGCTCGGTCAGCTCATCGCGTCGAGCCCCGGCGTATTCGGCGAGACGCTGTCCACCGAGTTCGAGTCGCTCCTCGACCGGGTACCTCCCGCCGACCCCGCCGTCGTGCGCACGCTGTTCGTCGAAGAATTCGGTGCGCCACCCGAAGAGATCTTCGCGAGCTTCGACACGACACCGATCGCGTCCGCATCGATCGCGCAGGTACACACCGCGACACTGCACACCGGCGAGGACGTGGTGGTCAAGATCCAGCGGCCGGGCATCGCCGACCGCCTCGCACCGGATGTAGCCCTTCTCGAGCGTGTGGCCGGGCTCCTCGAACTGTCCGAGCACGGACGGATGCTCAGCCCACGGCATGTGGTCGACGACTTCGCCGACGGACTGTCCGCCGAACTCGACTTCCGCACCGAGGCGGCCGCCATGCGTGAGTGGTACGCCTGCCTGCAGCCCGGCCCGTTCGGCAGCCGTGTACGCGTACCCACCGTGTACGACGAGTTCACCACCGCGCGCGTGCTGACGATGGAGCGCATCGACGCCATCCGGATCGACGACGTCGCGGCCGTCCGCGCCGCCGGACACGACGGCGTCGCACTGTGCCGCAACCTTCTGCTCTCCCTGCTCGAATCGGCCTTCCACGGCGGCCTCTTCCACGGTGACCTGCACGCCGGGAACGTCCTCGTCGACGAGGAGGGCACCCTGGTCCTCCTCGATTTCGGTATCGTCGGTCGCTTCACGAAGCGCACCAAGCGCATCCTGCGGCAGCTCGTCGTCGACCTCATCGTGCGCGGCGACTACGAGGCCGCGGGCCGCGCCATCTTCCTTCTCGGCGCCGTCCACAAGCCGTCGTCGACAACCCAGGGCGCAGCGGACATCAAGAAGGTGACGATGCCGTTGTCCACCACGGATCTCGGCTCGGTGTCCTACGCCGACCTCGGTAGGCAACTCGCCGCGGTGGCCAAGGCCCACGACGCGCGTCTGCCCCGTGAGCTGGTCCTCGTCGGGAAACAACTGCTGTACGTCGAGAAGTACACCAAGCTGCTGGCACCTCGATGGAAAGCCATGTCCGACAAAGAGATCTACTCCTACATGGCCGGCATCTACGCGGAGGCCGAACGCGACCGCAAGGCCGCGCGGCCACAATCCGGCTGACGACGTGCACGGCGGCAAGTACCGCGCCGCTACTGTTGTCCCTGTTACGTCCGAATTCAGGAGTGGAAAATGAGACGACTCTGGCCGGCGATCACGGCGTTCCTCGCCGCCGCCTGCATCACAGCCGCCATCGCCGTGCCGTTGTTCCTGGTGCCACAGCTACGCGTGGTTCCGCTCGACCTCGACATCACCTCGGTGGCGACCACGGTGCCGACCGAGGAGCAGGGCACCGGCGACCGCTTCCCGGCCAAGGTCTTCGACCGATGCTCGGTCAGTGAACCGCGCGCACGAGTCCTCGACGGTCACCTCACGCAGCAGCGCCGCTCGGTGATCGTCGACCCGTCGGATCGTCGCCAGGCCACCCTGCAGTCGGGACAGACCGTGCGGATCGATCGTCTCCGGGACGCCGACGGCAAAGAGACCGAGCCCACACTGCTGCCCGCCAACGACGAGCGCAAGTGCACCGACGGCCTGCTCACCGCGACCGTCGACCGCGTCTCGGTGAACCGCAAGACGTCGGTGCCCAACGGCACCGTGAGCTCGCTGCAGCTCGAGGCCGCGCCCGAGGGCGTCAACGTGAGCGATGTGTCGGTCCCCCTGCCCAACCGCAAGGGTTTCCAGTACAAGTTCGGCTTCGACGTGAAGAAGCGCTCCTACCTGTACTTCGACGCCAACACTCGTCAGGACGTGCCGGCCAAGTTCGTCGACGAGAAGAAGATCGACGGGGTGACCGTCTACCACTTCGTCAGCGACGTCCCCGAAGTCGACCTGTCGGGCCTGCCGAACGCGCAGAACGAGGCCGCACTCGGCACCATGCTGACCATGCCCGCGAAGTGGTGGGGTATCAGCGGTCGCGGCGTGAAGCCGAATGACAAGGTCACCATGCACCGCTACGCGTCGGCCGTCCGCCACGTGTACGTCGAACCGAAGACCGGCACCATCGTCTCCGGCATGGAAGATCAGCACCAGTACTTCAAGTCGCCGGACCAGAGCCAGGACTCGCCTGCCCCGGTGCGCGACTTCCGCATGGATGCCATGAAGGCCCGCTTCCAGTGGTCCGACGAGACCGTCAAGAACCAGGCATCCAAGGCCGAGCACTACATGGGATTGCTGCGCCTGGGCAACTTCTGGCTGCCGCTGATCCTCGGGATCGTCGGAGTGCTGTTCGCACTGCTGACAGCTCTGCTGTTGTGGCTCGGACGGCGCCGCCGCGACGATGACACCGGCCGGGTTCGTGACCGGGAGGACCGTGACCGGGAGGACATCGACGCGCCGACCACGCGCCGCACCACCGCGGACGATTCGCCGTGGCAGGAGCCGGGCGCCGCGACGGCCGCCGGACGCACCGACTCACCCACCCAGAGGCTCGGGGACGGACCGTCGGGGCGCTCCGCCGATCCGTGGGATCGTCCGACCGAGCAGATCCCGATCGTCGATCCGAACAAGGGCAACAAACCGCCCGAGTAGACCGGCACACGCTCCACGACGCAGGCCCCACCGCTCCGGTGGGGCCTGCGTCGTTGTGTGTCAAAGCCGTTTGACTGCCGAACCACACGCGTTGCACCATGCAGTCATGTCGAAGTTTCGGACGGCCCGCGGGCGTGAGGAGGTTGTCGGCGTGATCGCCGGCATCGCTTGATCACCCCGCCCCGCCGGTGCGTGTGCCTCAGTGAGGTCCGCACCGGATGCGCCGTACCCACATTCTTCGACCGAAAGTGTCTTCACCCATGCATGCCCTCACGGATTCCGACATCCGCTCATCGTTCGTCAACGCATCCGTCCGCGAACGCAAAGCTCTCACTCTGCCAACGAATTTCGACGATCTCGACTGGGACCGGCTCGACTTCCTCGGCTGGCGCGACCCGAAGCTACCGCAGGTCGCCTATCTCGTGATCCCCGTCGACGACCGCAACGTCGGCATCATGCTGCGCCTCGGCGGCAAGAAGCCACGCAACCGGCAGCTGTGCTCCTTCTGCGAGGACGTGCAATTGCCCCACGAGGTGGTCTTCTACAGCGCGCGCCGGGCGGGCTCGGCCGGCCGCAACGGCAACACGATCGGCACTTTGCTGTGCGGCGAATTCCAGTGCAACGCCAACGTGCGTGCCATGCCGTCGAAGATCATGGCGGGCGGACACCCGGAGGAGGTCCGTGCACAACGCATGGAGAACCTCCGCACGCGGGTCACCGCCTTCGCACGCCGGTTCGCGGCGGCCTGACCGGACCGCCCGGCAGCGAAGGTCAGACTCGTGAGCCCGGGGAGACGCGGGCGCCGATCGGCACCCGCGCTCCCTTGGTGATCAGCGCGTCCATTCCCACCAGGGTGATGCGATCGGTCGGCACCGGGCGCTGTCGCGGACGGCCACCGACGCGTGCGCCCGGACCGATACGCACCCGCTCGTCGACGATCGACCACGACACCTCCGCCCCACGCCGGACGACGGTGTCGGCGAAGATGACCGAATCGGTCACGGTGGCACCGGGTTCGACGATCACACCCGGCCCCAGCACGCTTCGCCGTACCGTCCCGGAGACGCGGGCGCCGCTGCTGACGAGCGAATCGGCGACGGTGGCACCCTCGTCGATCCGGGCGGCGCCGCGCTGCGGTTGCCGCGTCAGCACCGGCCGTTCCGGCCGGAAGAAGTCGACGTGGCCTTCGATGAGGTCGCGGTGCGCCTGCAGATAGGTTTCAGGCCGTCCGGCATCGATCCAGTACCCCGGCAGTGCGTGCGCATAGGTTTTGCCGCGCTTGACGAACCACGGCAGCAGATGGTCGCCGAAGTCGCCGAGGCCGGTGTCGGAGTCGTCGTCGGAGTCGTCGACGGTCGCGTCGTAGAGGTCCTCGAGCGCCTCCACCAGAACCTTCGGGTCGTAGACGAAGATCTCGGCGGCGACGACCTTGGTGGTCGCGCGGTCGGGTTTGTAGGCGAAATCCGTCACGCGACCGTCCCGGCGAGCCGTCACCGTCGCATGTGCGGTGGCCTCGGTCAGCGAACTGGTGGTCGTCACGATGGTGCACTCGGCGTTGTTCTCCCGGTGTGTGGCGAGTGCGTCCTCGAGGTCGAACTCGTACACATGGTCGGCGCTCATCACGATGACGGCCTCGGGATCGCGGTCGGCGATCCGATGCCGGATCCGGTACAGCAGGTCGGCGTTGCCGGTGGCGAATCCGTCCTCGGTGGCATCGCTCTCGGACTCCTCCGGCAGCACCATCCGCAGGCCGCCGGTCGTCCGGTCGAGATCCCACGGCCGCCCGCCCGCCACCTGCTGCAGCAGCGAATCCGCCTCGAACTGGACGGCGAGCCACACCTCGTCGATGCCGCTGTGGTGCAGATTCGACAACGGAAAGTCGATCAGCTGGTAATTGCCCGCGAACGGCAGTGCCGGTTTCGCACGGCGGTCGGTGAGCACCTCCATACGCGAACCACGTCCACCCGCCTGCACGATTGCCACGACATCACTTCTCGCCATCGGTTCCTCTCCGATATTCGTCCCGACCCGTGTCTCCGGACCCCACCGTGTCCGAGTTGTCCCCTTCGGCCACCCTAGATCGGGAATCGCCTCGCGTGGTGTGTTCACGTCCGTCAACGGGCCGGTACCTACCGGAGCCTGCGTATCCGGACGCTCGTGATTGACTCGTCGGTGCGTGCGGGGGCGGCAAGCGACGACGACGGATCGGGAGGTGGCCCCAGGTGGCGATCGTGTTCGTGGCGGTGATCTGTGCCCTGCTGGCCTTCTGGTTCCACCGCCGGGTCGTCCGGGCGACCGGGATGCCCAGGCCGTGGTCGATCATCGTGGACGTCGCGCTCGTCATCCTGGGTGTGACGACGGTGATCGGCATGTCGACGGGTGATGACCTCGATCCCCGGTGGGCCCGCCCCATCGCCTTCGTGGGCCTCACCTGGCTGAGCGCATTCCTGTACTTCGGCCTCGGGCTGCTGCTCCTCGGACTGATATCGATGATCGTGCGTCTGGTGCTGCGATTCCGCGCCGGTGATCACGCGGATCCCCGACGGCACTGGGCCTTTCGTGGTGCAACCGCCGTCGTGGTCGTCGCGTCGGTGGCGACCGTCGCCTACGGGGTCGTCGAGGCATCGGGGCCGAGAGTCACCTTTGTCCCGGTCGCACTGGACCGCCTGCCGCGTGAATTCAACGGCGTACGAGTCGCACTCGTCTCCGACCTCCACATCGGTCCCGCGCGCGGCGCCGGCTTCACGCGGAAGGTCGTCGACCTGGTCAATGCCCAGCACCCCGATCTGATCGTCCTCGCCGGGGACCTCACGGACGGCACCGTCGATCTCGTCGCCGACGATCTCGCACCGATCGCCGATCTCACCGCACCCCTGGGAGTGTTCGGGACGAGCGGCAACCACGAGTTCTACGCCGACGACGGCGGACACTGGCTTGACACCTGGGACCGACTGGGCGTCAAGACATTACGAAACGAACGAGTCGAACTCACCCGCGGTGGAGCGGTGATCGATCTGGCCGGTATCCACGACTTCAGCGCGCCCGCACCGTACGAGCCCGACCTCGGCGCCGCCCTGCGGGGACGCGATACCGACCGCTTTGTGTTGCTCTCCGCACACGAACCGCGACAGGCCGAGGAGGCGTCGCGGATGGGCGTCGACCTGCAACTGTCCGGCCACACCCACGGCGGACAGATGTGGCCGATCCGCTATCTCGTTCCCCTGCAACAACCTTCGGTGGACGGACTCGACCGCATCGGCGGCACGCGGCTCTACACCACTCGTGGTGCGGGCTCCTGGGGGCCGCCGGTGCGCGTCGGCGCCCCTCCGGAGATCACGATTCTCGAACTGCGCCGGCAGCCCTGACAGTCGGCTGACTATGAACGACGTGACGTGAGGCCTACGAGAGGGAAGTCATGGCGCAATGGGATCCGGACACGGAGGGAGTAGTCGAGTTTCCCGACGGTACGCGTGTGCGTGGACGCGGGATGGCCCGCGGTGGCCCTGCGACGAGCGAGCTTCCTGATTTCGGGGTGTATCTGTTGACCAAGCCGCCGAACGTCCCCTGGGATCATCGGTGGGTTCGGTGGCCCGATTTCTGGTTGCCGCGGTCCTCCGATGAGGCGGTGACTGCGCTTCAGCAGGCCTTTTCACGCGCGGCACACGACCGAGTCGAGGTGGCGTGTGCCGGCGGCACAGGGCGCACCGGCACAGCGTTGGCGTTGATGGCGGCCATGGCGGGCGTACCCGCCGGCGATGCCGTTGGATGGGCCCGAGAGCACTATCGAACGGGTGCGGTCGAGACGCCGTGGCAGCGTCGGTGGGTGTCGCGCTACGCGGCTTCTGGCACGTAGACCTCGCCGAAAAGCGGGCCCACCCGAGCTGCTGCAACCACCGTGGAGAAGCAACAGCTCCCTTGACAATCGAACATGTGTTCGATATTGTGGTGGTAGTCGCAGGTCATGGCATCGGGGGGTGAACCATATGACCGCATCGGTCGAACTATCGTCATCGCTGACGGACATGTACGCGCAGCTGGAATCGTTGGTCGATGGCATCGTTGCCGCGTCGTCGCAGTCGTGTTCGGAAGCCGAGCTTGTCGAGTTGGCCGAAACGCATGAACGGTTGTATCGGCGGATGGCCTTCGCGGGGCATCGGCGGGTGATGGATGTGGCCGATCGTGACGCCCACCGATCAGCAGGCTGTCGTTCGATGCAGGACTTCATGTTTACGCGCCTACGCATCACCGATGTCCGCCGTCGCATGGATGCGATGAGCGCACTGATGCCCACCTACACCTTGCAGGGCGAGGTGAAAGAGCCCGAATGCCCCGACACCGCAGCCGCATTGGCCGAAGGCGCCATCAACCCCGATCACGTCGGCGCGGTGCTGGACGTGATGAAGAAGCTACCGGCGGCGGTGTCGGTCGAGGACCGGCAAGCTGCCGAGGCGACACTTGCTGAATATGCACGAGAGTTGACGCCCAAGAGCATTCGGCAGGTCGGTGCACGGATTCTCGCGCACTTGGATCCCGACGGATCGTTGACCGACGACCGTGATCGGAAACGTCGGCGCCGGTTGTCGGTGCTCGACCCGGACTCGCAGCAGATGTCGAAAATCTATGGCTATCTGGACCCTGAAACCCGAGCGATGCTCGATGTGGTGATGGCCGCGTGGGCCGCGCCGGGCATGAACAATCCCGACGACGAGCAGTCGCCGGTGGGGCATGTCGACGAGGCTGATCCGGAGCAGGTGAAGGAAGCGGCACAACGGGATTCACGCAGCGAGGCCGAACGCCAGCACGACGCGTTCAAAGCCCTACTGCGCTGCGCGTTGGATGGTGGTGTCCTCGGCAAGAGCCATCGGGGACTACCACCACATCTGATCATCAAGATCACCGAATCCGAACTGCGGGAGCGGGCGGGTCTGGGCCACACCACCACCGGCGCCGATCTGCCCATCGGTGATGTGATCAAGCTGGCGGCCGACGCCCAGATGTATCTCGCGGTGTTCGCCGACCACACCAACGAGCCGTTGTATCTCGGTCGAGCCAAACGTCTCGCGAATCAGGCCCAGAGGTTCATGAGTTTCGTGCAGTACGGCGGCTGTTCGGTACCGGGTTGTCCGCGACCGTTCTCGCACACCGAAATGCATCACGCCGAACAGGATTGGACCGACGGCGGACGCACCGACGCCAACGCGATGGCGCCGGCCTGCCCGCCGCACAACCGACTCGTGGGCCCGAAGACCGGACAGTTATCGACGATCAAGATCCGCACCGGGCCCGACCGAGGACGCTACGGCTGGAGATGCAACACCAGCACGGGAGTCCCGCCCGACAGGCCGCGAACCAACCACATCCACCTCGTCGACGAACTCGTCGAACGGCGAAAACCACCACCCGACCCACCGACCGTCATCGGCCTGGACGAGCAACGGCGACAACGCATCCTCGCCGCCGGCTGGGACATCCAGCGCCTCGTGTGCGAATGACGCGGCCGACCATCGACACACAGAAAAGCACCGCGGCCGGTGACCCTGTCAGGTCACCGGCCGCGGTGGTTGTTCAGAGGGCGATCAGAAGAACGCCGGGCGGAAGGTCGTGGCCCACGACTGCTTGAAGTCGCCGGACCAGTAGTCCCACCAGTGCACGCCGTCGGGCTTGACGTTGGTCGTCAGCTTGATGCCCGGAACCAGCGCGGCGCGGCCGATGTACAGCTGGCTCGACACCGAAGCGGCGACCTCGAGCGGCACCATCTGGGCGAACTTGGTCGGGTTGAAGTTACCGCTGCTCGGGTTCACCGAGGAGTCGTACTTGCTGCCCAGGCCGGTGCCCGAGGACACGTACACGTGCTTGCCCGCGAGGTTGCCCGCGCTCAGGAACGGGTCATTCTGGAACCACTGACCGGCCGGGTAGAAGCCCCACATGTTGGTCGGGTTGCCGCCCATCTCGGCGACCGAGGCCTGGATGCCCTGGGTGAATCCCGGCATCGTGACGGTCGGGTAACCGCTGTACGAGGCGACGGCCTTGTAGAAGCCGGGGTGGCGCGACGCGAGGTTCAGCGCCGAGGTGCCCGACATCGACAGACCGGCGATGCCGTTGCGACGGTTGTCGCTGTTGTGCTTGCGCTTCATGTACGCCGGCAGCTCGCGGGTCAGGAAGGTCTCCCACTTGTTGACGCCGAGCTTCGGGTCGCGCTGCTCCCAGTCGGTGTAGAAGCTGCCGCCGCCACCGAACGGAATCGCCACGTTGGTGCCCTTGCCGACCATGAAGCGGTCGACGTCGGTGTTCTGCAGCCAGCCGCTGGTGTTGTTCGGTGCGCGCAGACCGTCGAGCAGGTACAGCGTCGGCTTGGGGCCGCCACCGCCCGCGGAGACGATACGAACCGGGATGTTGCGGTGCATGGAAGCGGAGTACACGTACTCCGTGTTTCCGGCCGCCTGCGCGGTGGGCTGGGCGACCATGGTCATCGATGACGCGGCCACGAGGGCAGCAACACCGGCGACGAGGCGCTTACGGGCGCGTGTCAGCATTCACTTAATCCTTATCGATGTCGACCATGAGTGCAGGTCGATGGGCACTGTCACGGGATTCTATGGCGCTTGGGCCCGGGCGATCCCCGTCGTGAGGCAGTGTAACGGCTCTATAACATCCCGGCAAAGGCAACGCAGACGCCCCTGACCGGCGGAAATAGGCTCCTATATTCCGGCGCGTCGCGCTTACCTGCATAAACGATGCGCCAGGCGAAGTAGTGGGATTCGATAATTCACACAGCTGTGGCATGCCGCTATCACCACGTTATGGAATTGCGTAGGCGATGGTGATCCTGATCACGGATGGGTCCCGGTGCGGCCGCGGCAACCGGCAATTCGGGCGGTCGTACACTCGCTGCGTGCTGTCCCAGGCCGGCCGCGCACCCGGCGACGACCCTCGGGTCGTCCCCGTGGCCGCCACGCTCTACGTCCTGTTCACCGGGTTCGGCGCCGACCGAACCCCCGCACCGATCGCGACGACGTGACCACCTCAACCGACTCATCCGACACGCAATCACCCGCATCCGACGGCACCCGCACCTTCCGTCACGGTCTGGTGGTCGGCAGGTTCTATCCGCCGCATCACGGCCACGATCATCTGATCCGCACCGCGGTCCGGTCCTGCGATCGGGTGACGGTCGAGGTCATCGGTTCGACGGCGGAGTCCATCGACGTGACCTCACGGGCGGAGTGGCTGCACGAGACGCACCCGACGGTCCGGATCGCGGCCGCCGTGGACGAGAATCCCATCGCCCCCGATTCGCCGGAGGCGTGGGACGTCCGGACGCGGATCGTCGAGACGCTGCTGGACGAGCCCGTCGATGCCGTGTTCTCCGGCGACGGCCACGACGCCGAACTGGCACGACGCCTCGACGCGGAATGGGTGCACGTCGATCCGGACCGCGTCGCCAACCCGATCACCGGCACAGCGGTCCGCGACGACCTTGTCGGCTGGTGGTCACACCTCTCGCCGCCCGTCCGGTCCGGCCTGATCCAGCGCGTCGTCGTCCTCGGTGCGGAATCGACGGGCACCACCACGCTCACCGAAGAACTCGCCGAGTTGTACGCGACCAACTGGGTGCCCGACTACGGCCGGGACTACGGCGAGATTCGCGAGGAGAACCCGCTGGGCATCTGGCGCTCCGAGGAGTTCGACGTCATCGTCGAACGGCAGCTCGGCCTGGAGGAGGTGGCCGCCCGCCGCTCCCCCACCCCGGTTCTGTTCTGTGACACCGACGTCCTGTCCACGGGGGTCTGGCACGAGCGCCGGATGGGCTGGTCGTCGCCGACGATCACCGCGGCCGTCGAAGCGCATCAGCCGATGCTCTACATCCTGACCGGTGACGACATCCCGTGGGAGGACGACGGCGTCCGCGACGACGAAGACGTCCGCCCGGGTATGCAGCAGCGGTTCCGCGATGTGCTGGCCGCCCAACCGACCCCGTGGATCGAGGTGCGCGGCACCGTGGAGGAACGGCTCGACGCGGCGCAGCGGGCCGTCGACACCATGCTCGAGCGGGCGTTCCGGTTCCGGTCGTCGCGGCCGGACCACCCGGCGACCACGAGCGCTCACCCCGCGGTCGCCGCGGATCGCAACGGGAACGCCGGCGACACCGACGATGCCGTCGATCAGGACTGATCCGTTCCTTCTGCCACCGGACCCGGCGGCGATAGGCTGCAAGCGCACACAAGCATCCGGGCGCGGGCCCGGCGAGGAGGACACGTGAGTCAGCAGCGCGCCGACGCGGTGGTCGTCGGATCGGGTTTGGCCGGGTTGGTCGCGACGTACGAGCTGACGCGCGCGGGACGACGGGTGATCGTCGTCGACCAGGAGAACCGGGCCAACCTGGGCGGACAGGCGTTCTGGTCGCTCGGCGGACTGTTCCTGGTGGACACCCCCGAGCAACGGCGGCTGGGCATCCACGACTCCGCCGAACTCGCACTGCAGGACTGGATGGGATCGGCCGGCTTCGACCGCGAGGACGAGGACTTCTGGCCGCGCCAGTGGGCGCGGGCATACGTCGACTTCGCGGCCGGTGAGAAGCGCCGGTACCTGCACGACCTCGGTCTACGGATCACCCCGGTCGTCGGATGGGCCGAGCGGGGCGGCGGTTTCGCCGACGGCCACGGCAATTCGGTCCCGCGCTTCCATCTGACCTGGGGCACCGGCCCCGAGGTGGTCCGGGTCTTCCTCGAACCGGTCCTGGAGGCCGAACGTCAGGGGCTCGTGGAGTTCCGGTTCCGTCATCGCGTGGACGACATCATCGTCGAGGACGAGAGCGCGGTCGGCGTACGTGGTGCCGAACTCGCGCCCAGCAACACCGACCGCGGCGTCGCCTCGTCACGAGATGTGGTCGGCGAGTTCGAGATCCGCGCGAACGCCGTCATCGTGACGACCGGCGGCATCGGACACAACCACGAGCTGATCCGGAAGAACTGGCCCACCGAACGGCTCGGGCCGGCACCGCAGCACATGATCTCCGGGGTGCCCGCCTATGTCGACGGGCGGATGCTCGGCATCGCCGAGAATGCGGGCGCGAACCTGGTGAACCGGGATCGTATGTGGCACTACACCGAGGGCATCCACAACTGGGATCCGATCTGGCCCGACCACGCCATCCGCATCATTCCCGGACCGTCGTCGCTGTGGCTGGACGCCAACGGAAACCGCTTGTCCCCACCCAATTTTCCGGGTTTCGACACCAACTCGACGATGCGCGAGATCCTCGCGACCGGGTACGACTACTCGTGGTTCATCCTCACGCAGAGCATCATCGAGAAGGAATTCGCACTGTCCGGCTCGGAACAGAACCCGGACATCACGAGCAAGGACCTGAAGTTCGCGGCGAAGAGCCGCCTGGCGAAGGGCGCCCCGGGGCCGGTCGCCAAGTTCACGGAGCACGGTGTGGATTTCGTGGTCAGCGACAACCTGCCCGCACTGGTGGCCGGCATGAACGAGATCACCCGAGGGCCTCGTCTGGATCTTCAGCACCTCGAACGCGTGATCTCCGCGCGCGACGCACAGATCGACAACAAGTTCACCAAGGACGCGCAGCTGATGGCCATCACGAATGCGCGACAGTTCTTGGGCGACAAGGTCGTTCGCGTCGCCAAGCCGCACCGGCTGCTGGATCCCGAGCACGGCCCGCTGATCGCGGTGCGACTCAATATCCTCACGCGAAAAACACTGGGCGGCTTGGAGACCAATCTCGAATCCCAGGTGATGCGACCGGATGGAAGCGCTTTCGACGGTCTCTACGCGGCCGGCGAGGTCGCGGGTTTCGGCGGCGGAGGGGTACACGGCTACAACGCATTAGAGGGCACCTTCCTCGGTGGCTGCATCTTCTCCGGGCGGGCCGCGGGCCGCGCGGTGGCCCGCTCCTGACCGCTCCGTCACGGCGTTCGGCACCGGCTATCGCGTTCGGATACAGTCGATGACGTGGCGACAGCGCAGACGATCATCACGGGCAAGACGAGGGCTGCCGTTTTCCTGACCCTCACCATCAATGAGGGCGGGGCGGCCGCCGTACACGATGCGCTCGGCGATATCAGCAGCCGCGTCAACTCGGTGACGTCCCGCGCGCCCGCGGAAACCCTTACTGCCGTCGTCGGATTCGGTTCGGATGCCTGGGACCGGCTCTTCGACGGTCCCCGCCCCAAGGAGCTGGCGCCCTTCACCGCTCTGCAGGGCAACGTGCACGCGGCCCCCTCCACGCCCGGCGACATCCTCATCCATCTCAAGGGCGATCACATGGATCTCTGCTATGAGCTGGGTCGTTTGATCGTCGAGGGCTTCGGGTCGGCGGTCACGACCGTGGAGGAGGTCCACGGTTTCCGGTACTTCGAGATGCGCGACCTCACCGGATTCGTCGACGGGACCGAGAATCCCGTCGGGGAGGCCGCGATCGAGGCCATCACCGTCGGTGACGAGGACCCGGATTTCGCCGGCGGCAGCTACGTCGCCATCCAGCGCTATGTCACCGACATGGAGAAGTGGGACGGCTTGACCGTCGAACAGCAGGAGCAGGTGTTCGGCCGCACCAAACTCGACAACGTGGAGTTCCCCGACGACGAGAAGGCCCCCAACGCCCACATCAAACTCAATGTCGTCGAGGATGCCGAGGGCAACCAGATCGACGTCCTCCGCGACAACATGCCGTACGGGCACGTCAGCAGTTCCGGCGACAGGGGCACGTTCTACATCGCCTACTCGTCGTCCCCGGACGTGACCGATCAGATGCTGCGCAACATGTTCATCGGCGATCCGCCCGGCACCTACGACCGACTGCTCGACTTCACCACCGCGGTCACCGGCGTCCAGTTCTTCGTTCCCACCGGCGACTTCCTCGACGATCCGCCGCCGCTGCCCGGCTCGGGCACCCGGCAGGAGGACAACCAGAAGGACGACAGCAAGAAGGACAGCGACAAGAAGGACAGCGGGAATCCGTCGGACAGCCCGTCCACCGGCGCCGGCTCCGACGGTTCACTCCGCATCGGCTCGCTCCACTGACACCCACCCGAATCCAGGAAGGCCCACGATGAACAATCTGCATCGCTCCCTCGCCCCCATCTCCGATGCCGCATGGCGGGAGATCGAGGAGGAGGCCACCCGCTCCTTCAAGCGCAACAGCGCGGGCCGTCGCCTCGTCGACGTGCAGGGCCCGCTCGGCGACGAGGCCGCGTCGGTGAACCTGGGCCACCGCGCATCGATCGACTCCCCCACCGAGGGCATCACCGCACACCTGCGCAAGAGCCAGCCGCTGGTGGAGTTGCGCGTGCCGTTCACGGTCAGCCGGGAGGCGATCGACGACGTCGACCGCGGCGCCAAGGACTCCGACTGGGATCCGGTGCGCGACGCCGCGGCCGAGTTGGCCCGCGCCGAGGACCGGGCGATCTTCGAGGGATTCGCCGCCGCCGGCATCACCGGCATGCGCGCATCCTCGTCGAACAAGCCGATCGCGTTGCCCACCGACGTCCTCGACTACGCCGAGGCCATCACCCATGCCACCACCGCTCTGCGCCTCGAATCGGTCGAGGGACCGTACTCGTTGGCCCTGTCGGCGGAGATCTACCAGTTGGTCAACGAGTCGACCAACCACGGTTTCCCGCTGCGCGATCATCTGCAGCGCCTCCTGATCGACGGCGGCATCTACTGGGCACCGGCGATCGACGGTGCGATGCTGCTGAGCACCCGTGGCGGCGACTTCGAACTCACCATCGGCGAGGACGTCTCCATCGGATACCACTCGCACGACGCCGACACTGTGCAGCTGTACTTCCAGGAGTCGTTCACCTTCCTGACCTACACCCCCGAGGCAGCGGTTTCGCTGACGTAGCAGCGCAGGCCGGACGCGTTTTCGCGGTCGGCGGAAACGGACAAAAGTAGTTCCCCACCAGGGGCACTTGTTGCTAGCGTCGTCCGGGTGATCGCCCCATGCTGACCCGCATCATCCGGACGTACCTGCGGCCCTACCTGCCGTTCATGGCGGTGGTCGTGATGCTGCAGCTCGTCGCCACCGCGGCGATGCTGTATCTGCCGACGCTGAACGCCGACATCATCGATCGCGGTGTGGCCCGCGGCGACACCGACTACATCCTGCGGATCGGCGGCTGGATGCTGGTGATCTCGGTGGCGCAGATCGCGTGTTCGATTGCCGCACAGTATTTCGGGGCGCGCGCCGCTCTCGGGGCCGGTCGCGACATCCGGCACGATCTGCTGCACCGCGTGAACACCTTCTCGGCGCGGGAGATCGGTCGCTTCGGGGCACCGTCGCTGATCACCCGCACCACCAACGACGTCCAGCAGGTGCAGATGCTCACCGTGATGAGCTCGATGATCCTGGTGATGGCACCCATCATGTGTATCGGCGGCATCGTCATGGGCATCACGGTGGCACCCGGCCTGTCCTGGATCATGGCCGTCGCGATCCCGATCCTGGCTCTCGCGATGGCCGTGATCATCGCGCGCATGATTCCCGGTTTCCGCGTGATGCAGGAACGCATCGACGCGGTGAACCGCGTACTGCGCGAACAGATCACCGGCATCCGTGTGGTCCGCGCCTTCGTCCGCGAACGCCATGAGACACAACGTTTCTCGGTCGCCAACGACTCCCTGGCCGACGCTACCATGCGCGTCGGACGGCTGATGGCGCTGATGTTCCCGGTGGTCATGCTGATCACCAACGTCACGATCATCGCCATCATCTGGTTCGGCGGGCACGCCGTCTCCGACGGCGACGTCGAGATCGGTGCCCTCACCGCGATGATGAGCTACGTCATGCAGATCATGATGTCGGTGATGATGGCCTCCTTCCTGGCGATGATGGCGCCCCGAGCGACGGTTTGTGCCGAACGTATCTGCGAGGTGCTCGACACCGAGACCTCGGTGACACCGCCCGCCGATCCGGTGGATTTCGCCGGTCCCCCATCCGATGTCGAATTGCGGAACGCCGAGTTCCGGTACCCCGGCGCCGACACCCCCGTCCTCGACGACGTGTCCTTCCGCGCGACGGCCGGAACCACCACCGCCATCGTGGGGTCCACGGGTTCCGGCAAAACCACACTGATCAATCTGATCCCCCGGCTCATCGACGTGACGGGCGGCGAGGTCCTGGTCGGTGACACCGATGTTCGCCGGCTCGACCCCGATCGGCTCCGATCGGTCATCGGGCTCGTCCCGCAGCGGCCGTATCTCTTCTCCGGCACCGTTGCGTCCAACCTCCGGCACGGCAAACCCGACGCCACCGACGACGAACTCTGGGAGGCGCTGCGCATCGCACAGGCCGACGATTTCGTCGCCGCGATGCCCGACGGGCTCGACACCCCGATCGCCCAGGGCGGCACCACGGTGTCGGGCGGTCAGCGTCAGCGCCTGGCGATTGCCCGCGCCCTGGTGCGGCGCCCGGCGATTTATCTCTTCGACGACTCCTTCTCCGCACTCGACCTGACCACCGACGCGCGACTGCGCGCCGCGCTGCGACCGGCCACCCGGGACGCCGCGGTCATCGTGGTGGCGCAACGGATCTCGACCATCATGGAGGCCGATCAGATCGTGGTCCTCGATCACGGCCGGATCGTCGGCCTCGGACGTCACGACGAACTCCTGAGCACCTGCAGCACCTATGCGGAGATCGCCGAATCCCAGATGTCCATCGCGGAGGCGTCATGACACGGCCGGGAGGTGGCGGCGGCCCCATGATGGGCGCGCCCGCGGAGAAGGCCCGCTCGTTCGGGCCGTCGATCAAACGGCTTCTCGGTCTGCTGCTCGTCCGCCGGATCGCGGTGGGTGTCGTGGTGGCGTCGATCGTCGCCTCGGTGGTGCTGACGGCCATCGCGCCGCGTGTGCTCGGGCATGCCACCGACCTGGTGTTCAACGGCGTCATCGGGAAGATGTTGCCGGGCGATCTCACCAAGGAGCAGGCCGTCGCCGGACTGCGCGAACGCGGTCAGGGCACCTTCGCCGACATGGTGAACTCGATGGATCTGACACCCGGCGTGGGCGTCGACTTCGGCGATGTCGGCCGGGTTCTGCTGATCGTCTTCCTGCTGTACGCCGCGTCGTCGCTGTTCTCGTGGCTCGGCGCGTACGTGCTCAACACCGTGGTCGTCCGGACCGTGCAGAAGCTGCGCGCCGACGTAGAGGCGAAAATCCATCGTCTGCCGCTGAGCTATTTCGACACGTCCGCGCGCGGTGATCTGCTCAGCCGCGTCACCAACGACCTCGACAATCTGTCGCAGACGTTGCAGCAGACCATCGCTCAGTTGCTGAACTCCGTTCTGATGGTCATCGCGCTGCTCGTGGTGATGATCTGGATCTCGCCGCTGCTCGCGCTGATCGCGGTCGCGACCGTCCCGCTGGCGATGCTGGCGACCGCGCTGATCGCGAAAAGGTCCAAGCCACACTTCATTTCGCAGTGGTCGTCGACGGGTGCGCTCAACGCGCAGGTCGAGGAGGCCTTCAGCGGACACGAGCTGGTGAAGGCATTCGGGCGGCAGTCCGAGATCGAATCGACCTTCGACGAACGCAACGAGAAGCTCTACGAGTCGAGCTGGCGGGCACAGTTCATCTCCGGGATGATCATGCCGACGATCATGTTCCTGGGGAACCTGAACTATGTCGCGGTCGCCGTCGTCGGCGGGTTGAAGGTGGCGTCGGGATCGCTGAGCCTCGGCGAGGTGCAGGCGTTCATCCAGTACTCACGGCAGTTCACCCAGCCGCTCACCCAGATCGGTTCGATGATGAATTTGATGCAGAGCGGCGTGGCATCGGCCGAGCGCATCTTCGACATCCTCGACGCCGAGGAGGAGACACCCGACCCGGCCGACCCCCTGTCCCCCGCCGACGATCGCGGACTCATCGAATTCGACGACGTCTCCTTCCGGTACGTCGACGACCGGCCGCTGATCGAGAACCTCTCGCTGGTCGCCGAACCCGGCCACATGGTGGCGATCGTCGGCCCGACGGGCGCGGGCAAGACCACCCTCGTGAACCTCATCATGCGGTTCTACGACGTCGACTCGGGCACCATCCGCGTCGACGGCGTGGAGTCACGGCAGATGACCCGCGACGATCTGCGCGAGCGGACCGGCATGGTTCTGCAGGATTCCTGGCTCTTCGGCGGGACCATCTACGACAACATCGCCTATGGCGATCCGACGGCCACGCGGGCCGAGGTGCTCGAGGCCGCCGAACTCAGTCACGTCGACAATTTCGTGCGGCATCTGCCGGACGGCTACGACACGCTCCTCGATGAGGAGGGCGGCGGTGTGAGTGCGGGCGAACGCCAGCTCATCACCATCGCCCGGGCCTTCCTCGCCAAGCCGACGATCCTGATTCTCGACGAGGCGACGAGTTCGGTGGACACCCGCACCGAGTTGCTGATCCAGAAAGCGATGGCGAACCTGCGCACGGATCGCACGAGTTTCGTGATCGCCCACCGGCTCTCGACAATCCGCGACGCGGACACCATCGTGGTGATGGAGGACGGGCACATCGTCGAGCAGGGCACCCACGCGGAACTCCTGGCCGCCCAGGGCGCCTACTGCCGCCTCTACAACAGCCAGTTCGTCGGTCCCGCCGACGACGCCGCCCTCGAAGCAGTCGACGCGCCGTAACCTCGGGCGCACAACCGCTGATCGAGTAGTCCCACGCACGCGCCGCCCGCTGATCGAGTAGTCCCACGCACGCGCCGCCCGCTGATCGAGTAGCCCCACGCACGCGCCGCCCGCTGATCGAGTAGCCCGCGAGCGCAGCGAGCGAGCGTATCGAGATCCGTTGCACCAGATCTCGATACGGCCTCGGCTGGCGCCTCGCCCTACTCGATCAGCGGTTGGAAGTCGGCGGTTGGTGTCGGGGGGGGTTGTCAGGCGGTGACGCGGCTCGCGTTGCCCGCGTCGATCGGGATCACGATGCCGGAGAGGTGGGCGCTGGCGTCGGCGGCGAGGAAGGTGACCACCCGGGTGACCTCCTCGGGTTCGAGCCACGGCACGGGCTGGGCGTGCAGCGAGGTGAAGACCGGGGCGACGTCGTCGGCGGTCGGGTTCTCGAGGTCCGGACGCAGCAGTGAGTAGAGCGCGTTGTTGTGGATCATCGGCGTCGAGATATTACCCGGCGCAACGGCATTGACGGTGACGCCGTGCGGCGCCAGGTCGAGGGCGGCGTCCTTGGTGATGCCGATGACGCCCCACTTGGACGCGCCGTAGGCGACGATGCCGGGACCGCCCATGCGGCCCATCATGGAGGACACGGTGATGATGCGGCCGTACTTGCGGTCGATCATGCCGGGTGCGACCGCGGCGACGGTGTTGAAGACGCCGGTCAGGTTGGTGGCGATGGCCTCATCCCACTGGTCCTGCCCGATGTCCTGGACCTGACCGGGCATGGAGACGCCGGCGTTGGCGACGGCGATGTCGATGCGTCCCAGTTCGGCCTCGGCCCGGGCGACGAGCGCGTCCATGGCGGCGCGGTCGGCGGTGTCCACCACGGCGCTGACGCATTTACGGCCGGTGGCCTCGACGAGCCGGACGGTCTCGGCGAGATCCTCCTCGGTGGCGAGCGGGTACCCCATCACGTCGGGGGTGGCGCACCGGTCGCAGATGACGATGTCCGCGCCCCGTTCGGCGAAGGCCAGCGCGTGCGAGCGGCCCTGCCCGCGGGCTCCTCCGGTGATGAAGGCGACCTTGCCCGCGAATTCCTTGTTGCCGGACTCTGTGCCGTCGGACATGCCGTGACCTCCGCGTCTACTCGCCGTGAGAACGTTCGCGACCAGGCTAGTGACCCGTGGGCGGGTGCGGGCGCGAAGTCTCGATCAGTGGAATTCTTGCCATCCGCAGGGATCGTTCGTGAGAGCTTTCACACAGACGCCCCTACAAACGGGTGACATCACAGTGCGCGCCGGACACCGTTCGGCGATCTCCGGGAAGGACCTTCGATGAGCAATGAGTCGGATCTGCAGGCGTATATCGCGCAGGTGATCGGTGGCCTGACCGGATCCGGCGGTTCCTTCGAGCTGACCCGGGAGCCCGTCCTGGGCGCGGAGATCACCGTGCTGAAGAACCGGAAGCGGTCCCTCGTCGAGGTCTTCGACGACGCGGAACGCTTCGGCGACACCGACTATCTCGTGACCGCGGATCGCCGGATCACCTTCGCCCGGCACGCACGGAATGTCCGGTCGATCGCTGCCGCGCTGGCCGACGAGTACGGCGTCGGCAAGGGGGATCGCGTGGCGATCCTGGGGGCCAACAGTCCGGAATGGATCGAGACCTTCTGGGCCGTCGAGTTGCTCGGGGCGATCTCGGTCGGCTTCAACGCCTGGTGGACGGCGCCGGAGATCGCGTACGCGATCGAACACAGCACGCCGTCGGTGATTGTCGCCGACGCACGTCGCCGGGAACTCCTCGACGCGATCCCGGGAGGCGTCACCGGTCCGGTTCTGGACATGGACACCGACATCCCGCGTCTCGCCGAAACACATCCCGACGCGCCCACGCCCGGCGTCGAGATCGCCGAGGACGATCCGGCGGTCATCCTCTACACCAGCGGCACCAGCGGACGCCCCAAGGGTGCGGTGCACTCACACCGGAACCTGGTGGCGGTCATCGACTATCACCGCTACAACGACGCGCTGATGGCCGCGTTCACCGGCGGCGACGCCGACGCCGATGGCGCCAAGCGGCGCTACCTGCTGACCTCACCGCTGTTCCACATCGCGAGCCTGCATAACCTCGCGGTACCGCGCCTGGCCACCGGTAGTGCGGTCGTCATGCATCAGGGTGCGTTCGATCCCGACAAGGTTCTGGCGCTCATCGAGCAGGAACGCGTCACCAACTGGGGTGCGGTACCGACGATGGCGAAGCGACTCCTCGACGCCGACATCGAGCGCTACGACCTGTCGTCGATGACGGCCTTCGCGCTGGCGTCGGCACCGTCGTCGGTGGAGTTCCAGGAACGTCTGCGGGAGCGGCTGCCATTCGCCAAGGCGACGCTGGCCGACAGCTACGGCATGACCGAGTCGTGCACCGGCATCGCCGTCGCCACCCGCATGGACCTGGACGCGCACCCCGGCACGCTCGGCCGCCCGGTGATCGCCTGCGAGTTGGAGATCCGGGATCCGCTCGGCGAGACCCTGCCGGAGGGCGTCGAGGGCGAGATCTGCGTGCGCAGCCCGTATGTGATGCTCGGCTACTGGAACAACCCCGACGCCACCGCCGCGACCATCACCGAGGATCGCTGGCTGCGGACCGGCGACATCGGACTCATCGAGAACGGTCTGCTGCGACTCACCACCCGCCGCAGCGATCTGATCCTGCGCGGCGGCGAGAACGTCTACCCGACCGAGGTCGAACAGTGCCTCGACGAATGCCCGGGTGTGCTGGAAGCCGTGGTCCTCGGACTGCCCGACGACGATCTCGGGCAGATCGTCGCGGCCGTGGTGGTCACCGACCCGTCCGATCCGGTCACGGAGGAGACGCTCGACGAGTTCGTCGCCGACCGCCTGGCCCGCTACAAGCAGCCGGCGGTGTGGCAGATCATCACCGAACCGTTGCCGCGCAACGCGACCGGGAAGATCATCCGACGGAATGTGCCGCTTCCGGCACTTCCGTGACCGTCCGCCCGTGACGATTCGTCAGGTCATCGATCCGCTCGTCGAACTGAGAGGCCAGGGAACAACCCGCGCCGGCTCACGTTACGAACATATGTAGACGGGGGAGCCGAGCCGCGATAAGCCCCGCGACCCCACCCAGTGGTCGGCGACTACTCACTCGAGTAAAGGTGGCTTCGCATATGACGACGAACATCAAATTCGGATTCGGCGCCCACAGCGAGGTGGCCGACGCGGACTCCCTGCTCTCCCTGGTCACTCGGGCGGATCGCGACCGACTCGATCTCTTCTCGCTCTCTGATCATCCCTACCTGGCTTCGCGATTGGACGCTTACGCGACAATCGGTTTCGTCCTCGGGCAGACCGAACACATCTCCGGCTTCGCCAATGTGACCAACCTGCCGCTGCGCCCCGCCCCGATGCTGGCACGCACGGTCGCAACGCTCTCGGTGCTCGCCCGCGGCCGCATCGTCATCGGTGCAGGCGCAGGCGGCTCCTGGAACCACATCGAGTCGATGGGGGTGCCCAGACTGACTCCCGGCCAGGCGGTCGAGAGCTTCGAGGAGTCGATCGTCGCGCTCAGGGCCCTCCTCGGCGGGCCAACGACCGGGACTGTGTCCCGGCTCGACCTCGATGCGATCCAGCCGTCACCCATCGGCACCACACCACCGGTCTGGACCGGCTCGGTCGGACCGAAGTCTCTCGCGGTCACGGGCAGAGTGGCCGATGGATGGATTCCCGGACACGCAGCCGACTGGGTCAGCTCGCGATTTCGCACTTCCCGGCCCCTCGTCGACGATGCCGCTCGCGCCGCCGGGCGTGATCCTGCGGACATCCGGACCATCTTCAACCTGCCGGGCACCATAACGCCGGGTCGCATCGCGCAGCCACGAGATCCCGTCAGCGGCAAATGGATCGGTGGTTCTTCCGATCAATGGGTCGACGAACTCACGCGGGCCGTGACCGAACACGGTGCTGCGGGCTTCATGCTCTTCTCCCCGTCCGGCGGGACCCCCGACGCCGACTCCGTCGCACGGTGGGGATCCGAGATCGCGCCCCGGGTGCGCGAGGCAATCGGTTAGGTCATCCGGCGGAATGTGCCGCTTCCGACACTTCCGTGACGCCGTCATCGTCGACCAGCGGGGCCAGCAGCAGCCGGCATGCGATGCGGATGTCCGCCTCGGCGGCCGGTAGGTCGATGTGCCCGTTGAGGCAAGACTGGGCGATACCGAACCACTGCTGACTGAGCAGCCGGACGAGGGTGTACTCGCGCTCGGTCGGTTCGTCGATACGGATGGCGCGCAGCAGGACATCCCGGAACGCGTCGTCGATGCGCCGCATCTCGATGGTCTGAGAGTAACCACCGTTGACCGAGCGGATCATCGAGGTCGCCAGGATCGGCCTGCGCATCAGCGAGTGGAGCGCGCGGGTGAGCGAGATGGCCGCCGCCTCGGCGGGATTCTCGGGCAGATCGGGCGCACGGTTGACCTGCGTTCCCATCAGAGCGATCTGGTCGGACAGCAGCGCCGCGAACAGGTGCGGTTTCGACGGGAAGTAGCGGTACAGGGTGGCCACCGCGACCTTCGCCCGGCGCGCGACATCGAGCATCTGCACGCGGTCGTAGTCATTGACACTGCCGAGTTCCCTTGCCGCGGTGAGCATGCGGGCATACTTGGCGCGCTGGAGCTCGGAGCTGGGCTCGGCCGCCTGACGGACTTCGGGGATACGGGGCACCGGTCAGCCCACCGCCCCGGACTCGCGGGAGCCGGCGAACAGAGCCGCCGAGATCCGTCGTGTCGCATCGACGACCAGCGGCGCGACCCGCTCCAGCGACGGCCCCTGCGGCTGTCCGCACAGGCAGATCGCGGCCACGGGACCGAATGGTCCACGGATCGCCGCGGCGACGCTCGGCAGCGACCGTCCGGATATCCGGTGGGCGAGGTCACCGCGATCGAACGACAGTCCGTGCCGACGACGCACACGATGCAGCTCGGCGTAGAGCGACGTGAGATCCCACCCGTCCGGGCCGGGTTCGGAACCGACGTGCTCGCGCACCGAGAGGTCCACGTCCTCCGGCGTCAGCCACGCCAGCATGGCGCGTCCGCCGGTCGTCCTGTGCAGCGGCTGCCGCCTGCCGATCCGGGATTCCAGCGACATCGCGAAACGTCCGCCGAGTTTGTCGAGGTAGACCTCTTCGGAGCCGTCGAGCGCGGCCAGATGGACCACCATCCCGGTGCGCAGATGCAGGTCGAGTAGATAGTCGGCGGCGGCTTCGCGGATCGCACCGTGGGTGCCGTCCTGACCGCCCAGCCCCAGCGCGCGACGGCCGAGCCGGTATCCGGGCGGGGTGTGCTCGAGCCATTCCAGTCCGACGAGCTGCTCGAGGATACGATGCGTGGTCGACCGCGGCAGGTTCGTCCGGGCGGAGATCTCCTCCAGATTCAGCCGCGCGGTCCGCTTGTCGAACGCGTCGAGTATCAGGGTCATCCGGCCCACCATCGACGATGGCGAGAGGGCGGGCAGGTCGACGTCACAGTCGAGGACGGTCATGGCACCTCCGTCGGAAGCAGTCGGTTATCCGACAATGGGTATTTCTGAAATTGATTCTGCAACCGTACCAGTGATCCGCACCACGTTCCACGTATTCCGGACAGGAAGCCTTCCGGTGAGCGGGATCAGGAGGTCAGAACTGGCCGTCCGCATCGGAGCCGGCCTCCAACTCGCCGGCGACGCGCCGTTCGAGTTGTTGTGCGGCCGCGGGCGGAACCACGATGAGTCCGTCCAGCTCATCGCGGACCTTGCGGTACGCGGCCTGACGTTCCGCGGGGGTGGCCCCACCGTCGGCGGCGATCGCGACCAGCCTGCGCGCCCGCTCGAGACGTTCGCGCTCGATCGGCGAGAAATCCGACTGCCGCCTGCGTCGCGCCTCGCGCTCGGCGGCATCGAAGGCGGCCACGTAGGCGGCGACGGCCTGCCGGTACCCCTCGAAGACCGCCGGATCGAGCAGATCGTCGGTGTCGGTCGGCCGCAGGTCGTCGGCGTGGATCTTCGCACTGTGGAAGGCGAGGGTCAGCGGTTCCCGCAGATCGGTCATCATCGGGTACTCGATGAGCGTCGCGAGATCGAGCTCGTAATCGAACCAGCGTTTGTCGACGTCGTCGTGGCGGGCCAGGGTCTTCGCGATGGCGGACTTGGAGGTCTGGGTGATCCGTAGTTGCTCAGTCTTCGCGGCTGCCTTCACGCGCGCGAGCTCGATCTTGTCGCGGCGGCGCTTCTCGTTGTAGGCCGCGACCCGTGCCGCCCATCCGCCGACGACGCCTCCGATCGGGAAGATGAGCCACCAGTAGTCGAGCAGATGGTCCACGCCATCGACTTTACCGACGTTCGCGCACCGACGACCCGGTCACGAGCACGGGCACGCTAATACGGACGAGTCGGACCGGATGTCACAGATCCGGAATCGGCAGATCCAGATTGGGCACGATGATGCCGCCGTCGACCTCGAGGATCTTCCCGGTGAGATACGCACCGGCGGGCGAAGCCAGATACAGTGCGGCAGCGGCGATGTCGTCGGGATCACCCAGCCGGTGCAACGGTGTCGCGGCTTCCACCGCGGCCCGCATGTTCTCGTCGGCGGCGACGACGTCCAGCGACGAGGTGAGGATCGCGCCCGGCGCGATGCCGTTGACCCGGATTCGCGGGTTCAGATCCATCGCCGCGAGCCGGGTGTAGTGCGCCAGTGCGGCTTTCGCGGTTCCATAGGCGCCGTACGCGCGGCCCGGCAGCCGGCCGACGGCCGAGCTGATATTGATGATCGAGCCGCCGTCGCCCGCGGTGGCGAGCATATGCGGCACCGCTGCGAGGACCAGCGCGTGCGCGTTGGCGACGTTGAAGTCGAAGGCCTGCCGCAGGTGTTTGGGCTTGGTGTCCAGCAGGGGCCGCGGCATGGCGCCGCCGACATTGTTGACGACGGTGTCCAGGCGACCAAATTCGTCGACAGCCACCTGCGCGAGATGTGCGGCGGCCTCCTCGTCGCTCAGATCGGCGACGACCACCTGCGCACGCCGTCCGGCGTCGGTGACCTGTGCCGCGACCTGTTCGAGTTCGTCGGCGCTTCGCGACGAGATCACCACGTCGGCACCCGCCTGGGCGAATGCCACGGCGATCGCCGCACCCAGCCCACGGCCCGCACCGGTCACCACGGCCACCCGGTCATCCATCCGGAATTTGTCGAGAATCACGGGCTCGACAATGCCACGAACCGCACCGTTATGAAACGGATTCCAGTTCTGGGGTCCCGATGGCCGGGACTGCGACCCGCGACTAGCGCGACGCCCCGGCCACCCAGGACATGTCCGGGTAGCGATCCCCACTGGGACGCAACCGGGAGAGACGGGCCAGCTGGTCGTCGGTGAGCGTGACGTCCACGGCGCTGATGTTCTCGACGAGGTAGGTGCGCCTCTTGGTCCCCGGGATCGGCACGACGTCGTCGCCGCGCGCCAGCAGCCACGCCAGCGCCACCTGCCCGACCGTCGCACCCACGTCCCGCGCGATCGACTCCACCTCCTCCACCAGGGCGAGGTTCGCGGCCATGTTCTCGCCCTGCCATCGCGGCAGAGTGCGTCGGAAGTCATTGTCCGCCAGGCTGTTCGGCGTGTCGGTCAGCATGCCGCGACCGAGCGGGCTGTAGGCGACGACGGTCGCGCCGACCTCGCGGGCCGCCGGGACGGACGCGTCCTCGATGTCGCGACTGAACAGCGACCACTCGGACTGGAGTGCGGCGATCGGATGCACGGCGGCGGCCCGGCGCAGGGTCTCCGCGCTCGCCTCGGACAGTCCGAGCGCACGCACCTTGCCCTCGGCGACCAACTCGGCCATCGCACCGACGGTCTCCTCGATCGGCCGTGACGGATCGATGCGGTGCAGATAGTAGAGGTCGATGACGTCGACTCCCAGGCGCCGTAACGACGCGTCGACGGCCCGGCGCACGTACTCGGGTGACCCGTCGATGTCGCCGGTCGGGTACCCGGTGTCGGGGTCGGTGAGAATCCCGAACTTGGTGGCCAGCACGATCTCGTCGCGCCGGTCGGCCAGCACCCTGGACAGCAGGCGCTCGTTGTCGCCCCGGCCGTACATGTCGGCGGTATCGAGCAGATTCACGCCGGCGTCGAGGGCGGCGTTCAGTGTCGCCAACGCCTCCGTCCCGTCTGCCGGGCCATACGCGAAACTCATTCCCATGCAACCCAATCCGACAGGTGCGACGTCGAGGTCGCCGATGCGTCGGCGGGGTGCGGTCTGCAGCGGTGAGGTCATGGTGCGGTGTGCCCTCCGTAGGTGGCGATCTTGTATTCGGTTGCGGCCAGCGACAAGGTGAGCTCGGCGATCTGCCTCCGGATGGTGTCACGATGTTCGAGGAGGAGATCCAGACGTTCGCCGACGGTCCCGTCACCCTGATCCACCAGCTCGACGTAGTGCTGGAGATCGCGGATCGCCATACCGGACAAGCGCATTCGCGTCAGGAACACCAGTCGGCGCATGGTGGCCGCGTCGTAGGTGCGGTTGCCCGCCGAGTCGCGGGCCACGTCGACGAGGCCGATCCTCTCGTAGTACCGGAGCGTGTGGGCGGAGACGCCGAGCGTGTCCGCCGCCTCCTGCACGGTCAGCGCGCCGTCGATCTGCGCGGTGTCCACCAGCTGGTGGATCACCTCCACCGACAGTGGTCCGTCCCGTTCCCCCAGGGCCGCGAGGGCCTTCGCCATCAGTTGTTCGGTGCTCATGCCGATGACGCTATGCCTTGGAGCGCGCTCGAAGGCAAGCCCGCAAGCGGCGTGTGATCTCGATACGGCCTGCCACCAGGAGGCCGCCCACCGCCGAGCGGCGGTTCACTTGGCGCGCTCGGCACCGCGCTGACGGGCGGTTTTCGGTCCGCAGAACGTGTGTACCGGACTTCCGGGGAATCACCCCATATCCGCACGCAACAATCCAACAATGTGCGCGTGAATATAGCCAAGAATGCCGAAATGCCCCATCCCGGTTCGGGATGGGGCATTTCCGAGGTTGATCAGACGAGCAGAATCACTCGGCCGGAACGACCTGATCCTTCACGGTGACCTCGACCTTGTCACCCTTGGCGTCCCAGGTGATCTTGCCGTTCTCGAAGGTCGATTCCTTCACGCCGGCGTTGTCGGTCTCGTCGCTGGTCGCAGCGCCGAGCGGGCCGTTGGAGCCACCCTTGCCGTCGGCGGCGGGCTTACCCGAGTCGTCGCGCTTGACGTTCCACGCGTCGCGGATCTTGCCCCAGGTGATGTACGCCGGGGTGCCCTCTTCGTCGTTCTTGGCGGTGATGACGCCGCCGTCGAACTGCTGGAACACGACACCGCTGTCACTCTTGCCCTTGGCATCGTCGCCGGTCAGCGGCGCACCGAGGTCGGTCTTCTGCTTTTCCGTGGCAGCCTGATACTTGGCGGCGATCGGGCCGGTCAGCTCAACCTTGCTGCCGTCGGCCGCGGTCACCTCGACCTTGTCTCCGGCACCCTTGACCGAATCGGTGGCGGACGCACCGGCGGACTTGGCCGCGTCGGCTCCCTCGCCGGCCTTGGAGGTGGCGGCGTCAACACCGGCCGACACGGACGCCGAGGCGTTCGATGCGTCGTCGTTGTTGTCGTCGCTGCAGCCAACCGCGACAAATGCGGCCACTGCGATCGCAGCGGTCACACCAGCAGAACGTCGAATCACTTGCTTCATGATTTCCTCTCGGTTTTCGGAAGCACTTCCCGACGAGCAGGCACAGGTGTGTACCCATTCGTTCGGCCCTCTAACAATAGGGGCAAACATCGCCCATGGGTAGATTTCGGCAAAGATTTTCTTCGATGTCGTGAAATGTTGGCCGCTGGCCTGCGGAATCAGCTCCCCGGGCCACGGCGTGTCGGGTCAAGCGACAGCTGCCGCGTCAGGAACATGCT
Organism: Gordonia sp. B8661-1; assembly: GCF_059427765.1. Taxonomy (NCBI): domain Bacteria; kingdom Bacillati; phylum Actinomycetota; class Actinomycetes; order Mycobacteriales; family Gordoniaceae; genus Gordonia; species Gordonia sp. B8661-1. The sequence goes on along the minus strand of NZ_JCAHRL010000005.1, from coordinate 190,396 downwards.
GTTCGGATCGTCGGCCGGGTAGTCGCCGAACGCCTCGCATTCGACGAAGCCCAGCGACCGGTACAGGGCGTGCGCGGGAGCGAAGAACGCCATCGACCCGGTCTCCAGCGAGACCCGTGCGACCCCGCGGTGGCGAGCATCGTCGAGCAGCTCGCGGACAAGTGCCCGCGCGATCCCCTGCCCACGGTGCTGCGGCGACGTCCGAACGGTCTTCAGCTCCTCGTGACGCGCCCCGGCATCGAGGACGCCCAGGCCCGCGGTACCCACGAGCACCTCGTCGAGGTGGGCCGTCCACAAACGGAACGTGCTCGACGTCCTCAGCTCGTCGACGCCCATCGCATGCTGGCTCTCCGGCGGCGCGGTCGGCGCGATGTCGGTCAGATGATCCTGCAGAAATGACTGCAGCACAGGATCATTCAGGTCCGCACGGCCGATCCGCAGCACCGGGGACACTCAGTTGCCGATGGAGCGGATGGGCCCCGGCGTCCAGAGCCCGTTGTGGGTGTCGGTGGTGATGTCCAGTTCCGCGGGACGCTGCGGGACCAGCGGCCGGAGGCGCTGCAGCATGCCCCAGTCCTTGGCCCAGTCGTTGCGCAGATACGACGGGTAGACCGTCGGCCGCATCTGGTTCTCGACGATGCCCAGCGGACCGCCCGCGTCACCGGCCATCCATCGCTGCGAGTTGACCCGTTCGCCCTCACGGTCCGGCGAGATACGCCACTCCGGCGTCTCGAGGACGCCGTTGCGCACCTGGGCGGGCCGCTGGCACGGGAACGCCAGCGCGGCCTCCCAGTCGATCATCACCGGGGCCTCCGAACCCACCAGCGAGTTCAGGGTCACCAGTTCCGACATCCGCGGCGGTGTCACCGCCAGCCACTGATCCGGTTGCGCGGAGGTGTCCTCGGCGACGACCCGCACCACGGTGGCCCCCTGTGGGGCACGGTCGAGCGGGAACCGGAGGTTACGCCACTGCGGGGCACCACCGATGTCCATCGGCGTCATGATCCCGGCGGGAGAAACCTTGCCGTCCGGGCCGATCCGGCCGAACTGCAGGCGCACGATCTGTCCCTTCCGGGTGACCGCCAGGTCGTCGACGTACTCGACCTGTCCGGCCACCGACAGCGAGATCAGCGGCTTGTCGGCGGAGCGTGCGGGCAACTGATACCAGTCGGAGGTGAGCTTGCCCAGGCCGTTCGGGGACCCATAGGTGCCGAGTACGGGGGTACGTTGCGGGGAGAGCCCGAACGGCAACTTCACCTTCGACCCGTTGACTCCGGCCACCCCGGCGGTGCCGCCCGCGGTGTCGCTGGAGGCGGTGGTGTCGCCCGTCGACGATCCGTCCTCCTTCTGCGTGGAATCCTGTCGTGTCGGATCCGAACTCGTCCGGTCCACTTCGGTACTGGCCGTACTGGATTCGTCCTCGGAATCGGTTCCGTCGTCCTCGGACAGATCCGACGCCACCCCGTTGGGATCGAATCCGGTCATCCCCGTGCCGGCCAGTGTCCGGCCCGGATCGCCGGGTCGTTGGCCGCCGACCGGTGCCGCGGACAGCAGCCCCTTCGTGGGATCGGATTCCACGAGCACCGCATCGGCGAGCGCGCACGGCCTGCCCTGCAGGGCATGGACGTTCGAGCTCAGCCACGACCACGAATGCCGTTGTGTCCAGTCCGCTTTCGCGAAGGACACCAGCGTGAAGAGCAGGACGATGACGGACACGATCGCGATCGTCGGGCTGCGCAGGACCGAGATGCGCCACCGCGCACCGGTGCGGTCACCGGCGCGTGCGGTCTCCGACGTGTAGTCGTCCCGGAAATGCTGCCAGAGTCCGAGGAGGGTGAGCCCGATCGCGACCGCCAGGATCACCGCATAGACCGGAATGCCCTTGATCTCGGGAACCGCGTCGCGCCACGGGATTCCGTAGCTGCCGACGTACCACCACTGATTGCGGCCGGTGAACGCGATCGCCAGGACGTAGGTGCACGCCGCGGCGAACAGCGTGCGATTGCGGCGACGTTTCATCACGGCGGGGTCCACGCAGGTGGCCGCGACCGCCGCCAGCGCACCCGCGATACAGGCGTACACGCCGAGCTGATGTGTCCACTTGGTCGGCTGGAAGGCCAGCAGCACCACGGTGCCGCCGACCATCGCGACCAGCCGCCACGTCGGTGCCGTGGCGATGCCGGGCAGCCTGCGACGATGCAGCAGCATCACGACGACCACGATCAGGCAGGCGAAGGTGATGAGGATTCCGAAACGACGGGCGATACTGCCGTCCGCCGTCGGATTCATCATCATGTAGTAGCGCATGCCCTCTTCCCACCACTTGTTGGTGGGACCGACGGCCGAGTTGACGCTCACCGCCTCCAGGATGGCCGCGAGTGTCTGGTCGGCGAAGATCTCGTAGAGCACGGCCAGCCCCGACGCGATGATCGGGATCAGCAAGGGCCACAGACCATCCCGCCGCTTCCGGATCATCAGGCGTTTGAGCAGCGGACGGATGCCCGCGATGAGCGGGATGGCCGCGATGATGCCGGTGGGGTGGATCGTCAGCGTGAACGCGGCGACCAGGATCCCGATGGTGAGGGGGAAGAACCGGCCGGTGGCGATGGCGCGTTCCACGCAGACCCACGCCAGCAGCGCACCCACCGCGATCATCGGTTCGACCCGCAGACCGTTGTTGAAGGGCAGCCAGACGGCCAGGAACACCAGCGCGGCGGCCCACACCGCCGACGACGAGGACGCGACGCCGCGCCCGAGTCGCGGCAGCGCGGCGCGGCTGATCAGCCACCAGCCCGCCATCGCCGCGAAGAACGGCAGCAGCCTCAACCAGGGTGTGGCCGTGCTGACCTCCATCCACAGCGACAGATAGTGATAGTGCCAGCCGAAGGGATCCTGTGGCGCACCGAAATAGCGGTAGTAATTGTCCAGATAGCCGGCGTCCTGGGCGATCCGGCCTACGGTGACCTGATACCCGTCGTCGGCCGTGTTGCCGCCGACGAACAGCCAGATCAGCAGGACGGCCGTGACGAACGCGTCGACCCAGCGCGGCCGGAACCAGCCGGCGGGGAACAGCCGATGATGGCCGCGTCCGTCCTGCGCGTCGAGGACGGCGAGCGCCAGCAGCGACGCGATGGTCGCGGCGATACCGATGACCATCAGCCAGAACTTCAGGGGCGTCGGGGTGGACACGAAACGCGTGTCGATCGTCGACCGGAACGAAAGTCCTTCGGTGGGCGCCGATTCCGGCAGTTCCGAATAGACGCCGACGATCTGCGGACGGGCATTCGGATCCCGGATGTCGAACGAGTGCTGCGCACCGTCACGGTCGGCGACGTTCTCGATGCGGCCGGTGCTTCCGGTGCCGTCGGCGTGGATCACGATGCGGCAGTTCGGATTCGACTCGGCCTGCGCGCGCGGGGTGCTCAGCAGCACCACGTTGCGCTGATCGACCTGGAGGGTGTCGGCGGTGGCCCGCACGAACAATCCGACGCGGCCCGCCTCGGCGCCCGACGCGGGCACCGTCGACACGATCACGCCGCCGCGTGCCGGCAGCGAGGCCCCCAGCGAACAGGGCACCGTGACATCCATCGAGACCGGGGCGAAGGAGACGTTCGGCGCGGCGACGCTGCCGACCGAATTCTGCTGCGGCCAGTTCAGATCCGCCTTGGTGTAGTCCACCGGCAGGAAGGGGCTGGCGAGCGCGAGCAGAATACCGATCGCACCCGCGACCACCGCGACGATCCGTGCCACGCCGATGATGCGCTGACGTCGCTGCTGATCGGTGCCCGCACCATCGGTCGTCGCCACCGAGGTGTCCGGGTCACCGGCGCTGGTGTCGTTCACCTGGGTCCTTTCGGCGTCATCACTGTTCGTCACCCGATCGTCGGCCGGGATGTCCTTCTGCGGGTCACTCATCCTGTGCCACCACTCGCATCGGTCCGGGATACTGCCAGCCCCAACGGTTCTCGGTGCCCGATGACACCGAGGCCGGAACCGCGTCGGGCACCAGCGGGTTCAGCTTCTGCAGGCTGCCCCAGTCGCGATACCAGTCGTTCTCCAGGTATGTCGCCATGGTGCTCGGGGTGGTCAGGGCATCCGCCGTGGTGAGCAGGCCGCCGTTCTTGGTCGCCATCCAGGTCTTCGACTGCGAATTGGCGACGGTCGGCTCCGGCAGGATGCGCCACTGCGGGATCTGGTTGATCCCGTGTGTGGCGTGCATCGGCTGCTGGCACGGGAACGCCGCGCCGACCGCGAAGTCCACCAGCACCGGCGACCTGGTGCCGACGACGTTCTCCAGGGTCTTCAGCGCGGGCGCCCGGGGAGGCGTGATGGCCAGCCACTGATTCGCGTCGAGGTTGTTGTCGCGCGCGACGATCCGCATCGAGTCCGCGTTCGGCGGCACCCAGCCCATCGGGATGCGCAGGTTGCGCCACGGACGGTTGCCGCGGTCGGCGTCGATCGGCGTCACCGGGCGGCCCACGGGGGCGCCCTTCGAGGCGAATTCCACCTGCAGCGACTGCCCGAAGGTGCCGACACCGTCGGGGTCGACCGAGGCGATCGCACCGGCCGCGGAGATGACGATCAACGGCGCCGCATCGCGTTGCGGCAGCGTGTACCAGCCGGTGGTGAGCGAGCCCTGCCCGTCGGGGGCACCGGAGCTGCCCATGACCGGGGTCGTGGCCGGATTCAGTCCGAACGGCAACGCGGCGGCGCTGCCGTTGACACCGGTCTCCCCGCGGCCACCGGTGGTACCCGGGTTCCCGCCGGTGACGATGAAGGTCTTCGACAGGTCGGCCGAGGTGTTCATGGTGCCCGGCTTCATCGACCCGGCCTCCGGCATCAGATCGTCGGCGACACCCTGCGGGGTGAATCCGCGCGACTGTCCTTCGAGCGCGCGGGCCTGCGAGCGCGGCGAGTCACCGCCCTCGGCCGGCGTCAGCATGCCCTTGTTGGCGTCCGGCTCGACCAGCACGCGATCGGCCATGCCGCAGGCATTTCCGGTGAGCGCGCGGGCGTTGGCGGCGAAGACCGTGTAGGTGTCCGACCGTGCGACGGCCGCCTTGCCGAAGGCGGCCAGCTGGGACACCACGATCACCACCGCGATGACCGCGATCGGCGACGATGCCACCGCGAGTCGCCAGCGATTCGGCGGCTGCTGACCCTCGTGGGCGAGACCCGTCTCGGCGACATAGTCGAGGCGCAGGTGCTGCCAGAGCGCGACGACCAGTGCGATGACCGCGAGCACCAGGAACATCGTCGAGACCTGAACTCCGGCGACCACCGGGGCCTTGTCGAACCACGGGATGCCGAAGTCGTACGGCCACGGCCACGCGTTCTTGCCCGCCGCGGCCGCCGCGCAGGCGACGAGGAGTCCGGCGATGAGGATCGAGAGATTCCGGGTGGTGCGCCGCGCGGCCTGCGCGATGGCCACACAGGCGACCGCCGACAGTGCGGCGGCGAGCCCGGCGTACACGCCGAACTGGATGGTCCACTTGGTGGGCGTGAACGACATCGCCAGGATGGTCACCAGCACGGCACCGAGCACCCGCCACACCGGTCCGCTGGCGATGCCACTGATCCGCTTGCGACGCAACATGATCGCCAGCATCACGAAGACGGTGACCCCGAGGAGCAGGACCGGGACGCGGCGCACCAGCGAACCGTCGCGGGTGGTGACGGCGAGGAAGTAGTAGCGCAGGAGTTCCTGATACCAGGCCAGCGTCGGGCCGATCGTGTAGCGGGCGGTGATCGCCTCGTACACATTGGCCAGGGTCTGGTCGCGGAACACGATGATCAGGACGACCGCGGGCGCCGCCATCAGCGGCGCGAGCAGGGAGAGCAACCCGGATTCGCGGCGTCGGCGGATCAGGATGCGCAACATCGGACGGGCGCCGGTGAACAGCAGCGCCATCGCGATCAGTCCGTGCGGGGCGGTGGCCAGGGTGAGCGTGGCGGTGAAGGCCGCTGCCGCCGCGGGCAGCATCCGCCGGGTCGCGACGGTCTGCTCCACGGCCCACCAGGTGAGCAGGGTGCCGAGCACGACGATGCCCTCGCTGCGCAGACCCGAGCACATCGGCAGCCAGAACGCGAGGAAGACGGCGGCGGCGGTGACCATGGCCCACTGGGAGGTGCGCACCGCGCGGCCCAGTCGCGGCAGCAGGATCCGGCTCAGCAGGAACCAGCTGACCAGGCCGACGAGCAGCGACGGAATCCGCATCCAGATGCCCGCGGTGGAAACCGCCGACCAGTGCGCGAGGAAGTCGTAATACCAGTCGAAGGGCGCCTCGGGGATGCCCGCGAACCGGTAGTAATTCGAGAGATAGCCCGCACTCTCGGCATTGCGGCCCATGTTGAGGATGTAGCCGTCGTCGGGCGAACCCGCGCCGAGGAAATGCCAGATCAGCAGAATCGCGGTGACCGCGATGTCGGTGGGACGCGGACGCAACAGTCGCATCAGGTCGAGGCGGCCCACGCGTCGGTGATAGCCGTACTTCCGGTCGAGGAGATACAGCCCGATCAGTGCGACGATCGCAGCCAGCACGCCGACGATCATCACCACCCATTTGATGGGCGACGGGCTGGAATCGAAACGGTCGTCGACGGTGATGCGGACCGCGAGGCCGCGTTCACCGCTCGCGGCGGCGGTGACCGTCGGGGTGCTCAGGTCGGTGAAGATCCCGGAGACCTGCGGCCGGTCGTGCGGGTCGATCGTCGTCGCGGGGCCGAGACCGACGAATCGCGCGCCCGTCGCATCCGCGTCGGAGAAGATGTGCAGGCTCTCGCATCGGGGGGTGCCGATGTCGCTGCGCGGGGCGGACACGATCGCGCTACCGCGGGACACCACCGACACCGTGCCGGCGTCCGCGGTCACGAACAGTGCGCTGCTGCGGACGTCCTTCGCCCGGGCGGGCATCGTCGACAGGACCGTGGTGGTCGTGTCCGTCGGCAGGGTGCGCAGCACCTGGCAGGGAATCGTGATGTCGAGCGACTGTGGACTCTGGGAGACCAGCGACGCGGTGATCGCGGGATTCTCCGCGTTCAGCTGCTGACCTTGCGGCCAGGTGATGGTCGCCGTGGACGTCGACACCGGAAGAAACGGGGTGAGGACCGCGGCGATCACCGCGATCACACCGGCAACGGCCGAGACGAGACCGGCTCGACGGGTCAGTAAGCCCTCGGTCCGGCCGGTCACGATGGGTGCGCGGTCGTCGGGAGAGGCTTCGTCCGGTGAGCTGGTCACAGGCGAATGCTAGTCAACGAGTCTGTGTAGGACCCAAACCGCGGTCGCACCGGGCGGAATCGCCTGCGCGTGCGGTCAGTAGTCGCGATCCGGGGTGACCGGCGCGAGCAATTCGTCACCCGCCGCATAACGTCGCAGATTCTCGGCCAGGAAGGGCGCCATGGCCCGGGTCAGTCCGGACGACGGATTCGCGACATGCGGCGTGATGATCACGTTGGGCAGACTCCAGAGCGGATCGTCGGCGGCGGGCGGCTCGGGGTCGGTGACGTCGAGTGCGGCTCCCGCGATGACGCCGCCCCGGACAGCGTCGGCGAGCGCCGCCTGATCGATGAGCGGCCCACGCGCGACATTGACCACCCAGGCGTGTCCGGGTAGCGCGGCGAGGGTGCGCTCGTTGACGAGGTGGCGGGTCTCCGCGGTGTCAGGCGCGGCCAGGACGACGTGATCGGTCTGTCCCCACACCTCGTCGGTGCGCGACGACGGCAGGGTCAGACGCGCGCCGTCGACTTCCCGGCCGGATCTGTTGACGGCGACCACCTCGGCCCCGCAGGCCCGCAGACGCGGTATCAGCGCCGCCGCGATACCGCCCGCGCCGATGATCGCGACGGTGGAGCCGTGCAGCGACCGCACGGCGTTGTCGATGCGATCCTTCGCCCAATGCTCCCGCACCGCGGTATCGATCTGCCGGAGTCCGGCGAGCAGGAGCGCGAGGGCATGTTCGGCGACGTCCTCCGCGTAGAAGCCGGACGCGTTGGTCCACAACCGCCGGTCGTCGATGATGCCGGCGGCCACGAAGTCCTCGATGCCCGCGGTCTTCAGGGCCACCCACCGGATGTGATCGGGCAGCTCGTCCGGGAATTCGTCCGCGGTGCCGATCCAGACCAGCACCTCCGCGTCGTCGATGCCGGTGATCCGGCCGCCCACCGACTCGACGGCGCCCACCAGATACTCGTCGTGGTCCGGCTCGATGGCGACGGTCAGCTGGTCGGTCATGGAGTCTCCCCCGGGTCGTCGGCTACACGGTCGGTCAGGTGAGGGTGCGCGCGGCGGTGGTGGCGAGTTCGTCGGCGATCTCGTTGTAGTGATCGCCCGCGTGACCCTTCACCCATTTCCAGGTCACCGAGTGGCGCTTCTCCTCCTCGACGAGACGCTGCCACAGTTCGACGTTCTTCACCGGTTTCCGATCAGCCGTCTTCCAACCGTTCTTCTGCCAGCCGTGCACCCACTTCATGATGCCGTTGCGGACATAACTGGAGTCGGTATAGAGGACCACCGTGGACGGCTTGGTCAGCGCCGCGAGCCCCTCGATGGCACCGGTCAGTTCCATCTTGTTGTTCGTGGTGTTCGGTTCCGCTCCGGAGATGCGTTTCTCGTGGCCGCGGTAGCGCAGCACCGCTCCCCAGCCGCCGGGGCCCGGATTGCCGAGGCAGGCACCGTCGGTCGAGATCTCCACGACATCGGTCTCGGTGACTGTGATGTCGACGGACAGACTCTCTTCGACGAGGATCTCGGTTACATCGCTGTCGGGGGGCTCCGGCTCGGTCACGAGCAAAGGGTACTCGACCTCATCCGCCCGGCAGAGCGGCCGGATTCTGCCTAGGGTGGGTGTATGCCGCAGTGGGATCCGGACCGCTATCTCCAGTTCGCCGACGCTCGTGCCCGGCCGTTCCTCGACCTGATCAATCAGGTACGCACCGCACCGCAGACCATCGTCGATCTCGGTTGTGGCCCCGGCCATCTCACGCGACACCTCCGCGCCCTCTGGCCGGATGCCCAGATCCTGGGCGTCGACTCGTCGGCGGAGATGGTCGAGGAGGCGATCCGCGACAACATCGACTCCCAGGCCAACTACGACATCTGTGACGTGTCGACCTGGAGTCCGCTGGCACCGGTCGATCTGTTCGTCTCCAACGCGGTGTTCCAGTGGGTTCCCGATCATTTCGCCGCCATCGACCGACTGCTCGGTCACCTCAACCCGCACGGGGTGTTCGCACTCCAGGTACCGAACAACAGCAACGCCGCCACGCATCAGACTCTCATCGACCTCGCCGACGATCCGCGTTTCGCCGCAGCACTGGAACATGTGCGCAGGCCTCCGGTTCTCGATGCCGACGACTATCTGACGTTCTTCGCCGAACGCGGCCTGGACACCACGGCCTGGTCGACGACGTATCTGCACGTGCTGCAGGGCGAGGATCCCGTCTACGACTGGATCTCCGGCACCGGCGCGCGCCCGTTCGTCCAGGCTCTCGACGACGACCTGCGCGACGAGTTCGTCGCGACGCTCAAGGAACGGTTGCGCGCCGCGTACCCCGCGCAGCCGTGGGGCACGGTGCTGCCGTACCGCCGCACCTTCGCCGTCGCGACCCGCCGGAACTGATGGCACCGCCGGTCGAGTAGCCGGCGAGCGCAGGGCACCGCCGGTCGAGTAGCCGGCGAGCGCAGCGAGTCGGCGTATCGAGACCCGCCTTCAGTGCTGGTCACGCGCCGATTCCTGCGGTAGCGTGGCCGACCATGGCCAACTGGCGCAGGTTCCTGGCGACGTCCACGATCGCGGCCCTGGCCGCCACCGGCATCACGATGGTGACCGTCCCGGCCGCCTCGGCATCCCCGTGCAATGCACTGGGCGTCACCGGCGGCGATGTCGGGAGCACCGGCAGTTCGGGGAGTTCGTCCGGCGGATCGTCGGACCTCGGCCTGGGCAGCATGGACTTCGGCAGCTACCGGGCGGGCGGCAAGAAGCCCCAGGGACCTCTCCCAGCATTACGCGGGCCGAGCAAGGCCGTGCAGTGGGTGACCGGCCCGCGCAGCCCGAATCGCACCGACACACGGTTCGCCATCACCTCCACCGACGTGGGCGTGCCGTGGGACAACGGTGCGGGCCAGGTGCTGATGGCCTTCGGCGACACCTGGGGACCGTGCGGCGGACGCATGGGGTGGCGCCACAACACCCTGCTGCGCAGCAGAGCGGCCGCCGACCTGTCCCGGGGCATCCCCGTCGCCGACGCCGTCCCCGGCTACGTTCGGTCCGGTGCTTCGGTGACCTCCGCCCACCCGACGTTCGCGCAACCGATGTTCAACGCAGTCGGCATCCGCAACATCGAGGTCGGCAAGATCCCGACGGGCGGCATCTCGGTCGGCGGCACGCAGTACCTGAGCTACATGTCGATCCGGAAGTGGGGCGCCCCCGGACGGTGGGCCACCAATTTCTCGGCCATCGCGGTCTCCCACGACAACGGGCAGACCTGGGCCACCGATAACAACACCATCCGCGCGAATGCCGGCATCACGATTCCCGGTGTGCCGCAAGCACAGTCCGGCCACAGCCGATTCCAGATGGGCGCCTTCCTGCGCTCCGGCGGCTGGGTCTACCAGTACGGCACACCCAACGGCCGCCGCGGACCCGCGTATGTGGCGCGCGTCCGTCCGGGCGATATCCGGAATCTCAACGCGTACCAGTACTTTGCCGGCGCCGGGAGCGGAGCGAACCGGTGGAGGCCGTCGGCGGATGCCGCGGTCCCGATCGTGACCCGTCCGGTGGCCGAGATGTCGGTGGCGTACAACAATTTTCTGAAGAGATTCGTGATGCTCACCGAGCGCGCGGGCAGCATCACGCTGCGTACCGCACCCACGCCCGCCGGACCGTGGTCGGGTCCGCGGGTGATCGTGTCGTCGGCGCAGACGGCAGGCCTGTACGCGCCCTACATCCATCCGCGGTCCACGGGACAGCAGCTGTACTTCGTTGCGTCGCGCTGGGATGACTACAACGTCATGCTGATCCGCACCGACCTGGCCGCACTGCGCTGAGCCGTCGGGGGATTCGATGAGCCGACGCATCGTGCTGATCCGCGCGATCAACGTGGGCGGCGCGACGCTGCCGATGGCCGATCTTCGGGAACTGGCGTCCGGTCTCGGTGCCACCGAGGTGTCCACCTACATCGCGTCGGGCAACCTGTTCTGCATCCCGCCCGGCGCGCCCGAGGACTTCGACCGCGCACTGGCGGCGGCGATCACCGAACGGTTCGGCTACGAGCGTGAGGTAATCAGCCGGTCGACGGATGAGGTCGTCGCGGCGCTGGAGGCCCACCCTTTCGACGTCGTGAACCCGAAGTTCTCCTACGTCCATTTCCTCACGGGCACACCGGAACCCACGCGGATCAGCGCCTTTGGAGAGCGCGACTTCGGCGACGACGTGTGCACCGTCGTCGGCGACGATCTGCACATCCGGTACGCCGACGGCGCAGGGCGATCAACACTCACCGCCCCGGTGATCGCCAAGGGGCTCGGCGTCCAGGGCACCGGCCGCAACCTGCTCACCGTCCGCAAGCTCATCGACCTGAGCCGCGAGACCGCTTCATAGGGACCGGGATCTCGATACGCCCTCGGCTGGCGCCTCGGGCTACTCGATCAGCGGCAAGGAGAGCCTCGCCCGCCGAGTAGCGGCAAGGAGAGCCTCGCCCACCCAGTAGCGACAAGAAGCTACTCTCGCCCGCCGATCGAGTAGCGCGCGAGCGCAGCGAGCCCGCGTATCGAGATCAGGCCCGCTGCAGTGCGGTGACGACGGCGTTGATGTCGGTGGTCTGCTGCTCCTTCGGCGCTTCCCACAGCTTGGTGGGCAACGCTTCCAGGGCTTCGACGGCCTTCTCGACGTCGTCGAGTTCCTCGGCCCTGGCCTCCTCGTCGGCGAGGTCGGCCGCGGCGATCAGCCGGTCGTCGAGCGCGAAGACCGCATCGTCGAGACGATCGCGTACGGCGACGAGCTCCGGATCGTGCGGGATCGCGGGATTGGCGTGGACGTCGGCGATGGCATAGCGGATACGGCTGTGCAGCAGCGCTTCTCGCGACGTTCCGCCGGTCCACTCGGCGGGCGCCCGGCCCGCCTTGCCGGGGATCAGGTCAGCGGAGTTGGCGAACTTCCGGACCCGCTTGTCGGAGTCCCACGCGAACCAGATGGCGCCCGCGAGAATGAACAGTGCCACCACGACCGTGACGACGATGATCAGGATGGCGATCGCACTCACGGTGTTTCCTCACGTTGGTCGGCCCGATGTGTCGACCCTATCCCGTTCCGCACGCCATGCGAACGATCAGGAGGTGCCCGCGGCGAGCCCTCGCGCGATGGACCTGGCGGCCGGGCCGTCGAATTGGTGCCCGCCACGGGCGTGTTCGACGGCCCGGGCCCGCGGGAGCCGCGCCGCCAGCAGACCGAGATGCGCGACCGGGACGACCTCGTCGTCGACGCAGTGGTGCAGCGCGATCCCGACACCGTCGGGTACGCGTTCGTGGAGGTCCGTCGGGAGGGCGTACTCCGCCTGATCCCAGCCGTGCGGTCCCCAGTCCGGCGCGGCGAGCAGCAGAATGCGGTGCACACCGAGATCGGCCTCGCCGAGCATGCGCAGCACCATCGAACCGCCGAAGGAGTGACCGATGATCGTGTCCACGTCGGCCAGTTCGGCCCGGATGGCCGCGGACCAGGCCTCGTACGTCATGTCGTCGGGCAGGCGCGGTAGGCGCACCCGGGTGTCCAGTGCGTCGGCGAAGACCCGCGCCAGTGCCCGGTCGTCGTCGTAGCCGCCGGCGCCGTGGGCAAACAGGACCGTCATCGACGGTCAGCCCTGCTCCTCGGCGCGCAGCGCCGCGGCGTTGACGCGGGTCAGCACACCGTGCAGTTCGTCGAGGTCCGCGATATCGACACCGAGTGTGTCGACGACGGCGGGCGGGATGGCCACGGCCTGCTCCCGCAGGGCGACGCCCGCGTCGGTGAGCGCGATGTCGACGTTGCGTTCGTCGTCGCCGCGCCGGCGACGTTCCACCAGACCCGCCGACTCCAAGCGTTTGAGCAGTGGTGACAGCGTGGCCGAATCGAGTTGCAGTGCCGCCCCGATGTCCTTGACGGCGCGCGGGGACTCCTCCCACAGCGCCAGCATCACCAGATACTGGGGATGCGTCAGGCCCAGCGGTTCGAGCAGCCTGCGATAGATGCGGAGGACCGAGCGGTTCGCCACCGCGAGCGCGAAACACACCTGGCGCTCCAACAGCAACGGGTTGTCGGCGACCGACGCACCCGCCCCCGGATCGGTGTCCTGCACGACGCCCTCCTCTGCCCGACCACACCCGCGCATCCGCGGCAGTGCCATCAAGTCTAGGCCATTTGATCGCGCGCTATTGAATTGCGGAAACCGGCACTATGTCGCCGGTTGCGGCGCCGCTGTCCCGGATGATGCGCCGGGATCGTCCTCGACGGTCGGGTGCCCCGCCACCAGGTCTTCGACGCCGAGCCCCCAGGTGCCGAAGCGTGCGTCGAAAGCCTTGGCGCGCTTGGTCGCCCGCGCCAGCTTCGCGGGCGAGTAGCGCCGTTTCGCCCACCGAGAATGCGGCCGGGCCAGTCGGATGGCACCGATCCACGCGACCGGCGGAATGAAGGCCCCCACGGCGGCCGTCGAGTACTTCCCCTTCATGACACACATCAGGGCGCACGCGAGATTCACCGGCAGGTTCACGCTCAGGACCAGCGATCCGAGGTTCAGCGTCGTCTTGTCCGACAGCGGATTCACCCCGAGCGCCAGCATTCCGAGAGCGGCAATCGTCAGACAGACCACTTGCACGGAGAGTTGTCCCTGCCGCGACCAGTACACATCCTGCAGGTGGAGGATCAGTGCGAACTCGTCGAGCACCAGCGACGCCCCGATCCCGATCAGCACCGCGCTGATCTCCGCGCCCGGTGCCTGCCCCTCGACGACCACGGAGGTGAACGCACCGATGATCATCAGGATCAGCCCGGGTACCGCGTGGTGAATGTGTACGCCGCCGCGCACGTTGTTCCGGAACGGGCCGCGTCCCGCACGGATCAGCCGGGTGATCGTCCGCGTCACGACGAAGGTGATCACGAAGGACAGGAACAGCAGGAACAGCGGGAGCCGGCCACTGACCAGCGAGTCGAGATCGGAGTGCATGACCGGCTCGGGGTGGCGTCAGCCGCGATCCGGGCGGATACCGGTGCGACGCTGCTCGATCACCAGGCAGCGATCCTCCACGTAGAGCAGCCCCGCCTCCTCGGCGATGGCCCGCGCCTCGGGCGAGGTGATGCCGAGCTGCAGCCAAAGCGCGGTCGCACCGGCCGCGACAGCCTGCCGCGCGACCTCCGGTGCATCCGCTGACGGCCGGAACACATCGACGAGGCCGACCTGCTCCGGGACATCGGCGAGCGACGGATACACCCGCTCACCGACGATCTCCTCGGCGCGCGGATTGATGGGGATGATCCGCCAGCCCAGCTCTTTCATATGTGCCGGCACCTCGTTGGACGGCTTGTCCGGGTTGGCGCTCGCACCGACGACCGTGATGGTGTCGTAGGTGCTCAGGATCTGGTCGACAACTTCGTCGGTGGTGCTCATGCAGCGAGTCTAGGTGTCCCGCCACCGACCCCGCGCACATCCACGAAAGGCGTGGCGGGCACCCTCGAGGGATGAACGCGTGGGAACTGCTGGCGATCCTGGCCGCGGGCGTGGGTGCGGGCGCGATCAACGCGATCGTCGGCAGTGGCACCCTCATCACCTTTCCAACGCTGGTGGCGTTCGGTGTGCCGCCGGTGAGCGCCACGATGTCGAATGCCGTTGGGCTCGTCGCCGGCAGTGTGTCCGGAACGTGGGGCTACCGGCGGGAACTATCCGGCCAGTGGCCCCGGCTGCGCTGGCAGCTCCCGGCGTCGGTGATCGGTGCGATCATCGGCTGCTGGCTTCTCATGCATCTTCCGGAGACGGTCTTCGAGGCGATCGTGCCGGTTCTGCTGGTGCTCGCGCTGATCCTGGTGGCCGCCCAGCCACGTATTCAGGCGTGGGTGCGGCGCCGCATCGGCGACGCGCCGCCGCACGCCGACACCGGTGGCACCGGCCTCACGCCGATCCGCTTCGGACTGCTCATCGCGGCAACGTTCGCCATCGGCATCTACGGTGGCTATTTCACCGCGGCACAGGGCATCCTGCTGATGGCGGCGATGGGGGTCATCGTCTCCGACGATCTGCAACGCCTCAACGCCGCGAAGAACCTGCTGGCACTGGTCGTCAATGTCGTCGCCGCGATCACCTACACCGTCGTCGCGTTCGACCGGATCAATTGGGCGGCAGCGGGACTCATCGCGGTCGGCTCCCTGCTGGGCGGGGTGATCGGTGCGCGCTACGGCCGTCGATTGTCGCCGACCGTGCTGCGTGCGGTGATCGTCGTCGTCGGCCTCATCGGCCTGTGGCGACTGCTCGCCTGAAACAGCAATGCGGGCCGACGATGATCGTCGGCCCGCACCCCTCGCTGCTGATGACCGTCAGCCGACGGCCACCACATTCCGGTCGGACTTCGCGGCACGCTCCTGCGGTCCGGCGAAGTGCAGGTTGCCGTCGTCGACGGAGTTGCCGCGCAACAGCTTCCGGTCGGTGTAGTAGCTCATCGACATCAGCCAGGGAGCCTCCTCGCCCTGACGGGGCAGGGTGGACAGCGCACGCTGGACATAACCGGCGCCGAAGTCGAGAGCGGGACGGGTCTTCATGTCGGGATCGGCAGCCGCCCATACGGTGTCGTACCCGTGCTGGTCGAGGAAGCCGAGGAGACGGCACCAGTAGTCGCACAGGAGGCCGACCTTCAGCGTCCAGGAGGAGTTCGTGTACCCGATGGCGAGCGCGAAATTCGGTACACCGGACAGCATCATGCCGCGGTAGATGACGGTATCCGGCAAGTTCACCGGGCGGCCGTCGACGGTCAGGTCGATACCGCCGAGCAGTCGCACGTTCAGACCGGTGGCCGTCACGATGATGTCGGCCTCGAGTTCACGACCGTCCTCGAGACGGATCCCGTTCTCGGTGAAGGTCTCGATGCGGCCGGTCACGATCGAGGAGTCCCCCTTGCGGATGGACTTGTACAGATCGCCGTCGGGCACCACGCACATACGCTGATCCCACGGGTTGTACGGCGGGTTGAAGTCGACGTCGACCGGGTACCCGGACGGCAGCATCGCCGCGTTGATCTTGCGGATCACCTTGCGCGACAACGTCGGGAAGCGCTGACAGAACTCGAAGAGCACCCGCTGCTGCGCGATGTTCTTCTGCCGGGTGAGCGCGAATCCTCGCTCCTCGCCGAAGATCTTCTTCAGACCGGTCGCGATGGCGTCCTCACGGGGCACCGGGATGATGTAGGTCGGCGTGCGCTGCAGCATCGTCACGTGCTCGGCCTTGTCGGCCATCGCGGGCAGCAGGGTCACCGCGGTCGCGCCACTGCCGATCACCACGACCTTCTTGCCGGTGTAGTCGAGATCCTCCGGCCAGTGCTGCGGGTGGACGACCTCGCCGCGGAAGTCGTCCCGCCCGGCGAAGTCCGGGGTGAAGCCCTCGTCGTAGCGGTAGTAGCCGGAACCCGCGAAGATCCAGCGCGCACTGACCTGGATCCGCTCGGTGCCACCGTCGGCGTCGGTCTTGTCGATGTCCACCAGCCAGCGGGCGTCCTCCGACGACCAGGCCGCCGACACCACGCGATGCCGGTACCGGATGTGCTCGTCGAGACCGTTCTCGGCGATCGTCTCGTGCAGGTAGTTGAGGATGCGGGGGGCGTCGGCGATCGACTGCTTGTCGGTCCACGGCTTGAACTCGTAACCGAAGGTGTGCAAGTCGGAATCGGAACGCAGGCCCGGGTACTTGAAGAGATCCCAGGTACCGCCCGGCGCCTCGCGGCCCTCGATGATCGCGAAGGTCCGGCCGGGGTGTTCGGCACGCAGATAGCGGGCGGCACCGATGCCGGAGATGCCTGCGCCGACGATCACTACGTCGACGGTGTCGGTGGTGGTGGATGCGCTCACCTGTCACTCCTGAGGTCACGAGAATGGACTGTCAGACTTCGCACGACTGAGGTCGTGCGAACGTTGTATGTCCAGCATGCGGTGAACCGAGCGCCCGGCACAGGGACGATGTGCATCGTCCGGCCACGCATGCGGTGCAGAATGTTCACATGTCGGTGTCCCATCCCCCGGCGGAGTCCGATTCCTGGCCCACGCCCTCACCCGCGGTCCGCGACCTCATCCGTCGCGGGGCCGAGATCGCCCTGAACCCACCCGCGGAGTGGATCGCCGAGATGCACGACGCGTCCCTGGGCGGGGTGCGCATGTCGCCGGTGGCCGACGATCCGGCTCTCGCCGACGCGACGCGGCGGGCCAATCTGGCGAACATGCTGCACTGGGCGTCGTCGAACGTGCAGTTCCCCGGCCGGCGGGTGCCGGTCAACCTCGGCGCGGAGATCCTGGCGTCGGCCCGCGACATGGTGCGGCGCGGCCTCGACGAATCCGCACTCGACGCCTATCGCACGGCGCAGAGTGTGGCGTGGCGGTACTGGATGCAGATCTGCTTCGAACTCACCGACGACCCGCAGATCCTGCGCGAACTGCTCGACATCACGTCGCGGTCCATCGCCGGCTTCATCGACGACACCGTCGACGAGATGACCACCCGGATGCGTGCCGAGCGCGCCGAACTCACCCGCGGCACCCATGCCGAACGCCGCGAGACGGTGGCCCTGCTGGTGGAGGGCGCCCCCATCTCCGCCGCGCGCGCCGAGACACAGCTCGGCTATCGCCTCAACGGTCCGCACACGGCCGCCGTCATCTGGGACGACACCGCCGCGGCCACCGCACGCGAACTCGAGGCGGTCGCCGAGGAGATGACGCAGGGCACCGATATCCGCCAGCGGCTCACGGTGACCGCCAGCGCCGCATCCCTGTGGGTCTGGGTGCCGACCGGGGACGTCCTTTCGGTCCGGCCACCCGCGACACTGCCCGGCGTGCGGATCGCGATCGGGCGACCCGGCACCGGCGTCGACGGCTTCCGGCGCAGCCACCTCCAGGCACTGGCCGCCCAGCGGCTCATCGCGCGCCTGTCGTCGCCGCAGCAGGTGGTCCGGTTCGACGACATCCGGTTGGTCTCGCTGATGACCAGTGATCCCGCCGCCGCCGACGAATTCCTGACCGACACCCTCGGCGCCCTCGTCACCGCCGACACCGAAACGCTGGAGACCTTGCACACGTGGATCACCGAGCAGTGCAACACCTCTCGGACCGCCGAACGTCTGTATACCCACCGCAACACGGTCATCCGGCGGCTCGCCCGCGTCGACGACCTGCTGCCCCGCCCCATCGCGGAGAACCTCATCGACGTGGCCGCGGCCCTCGAACTCCTGCACTGGCGGTCGCGCGACCCCGCCCGTTGATCGAGTCGGTCGAGGCACCAGCTACCGCCGACCGCTGATCGAGTAGCACGAGGCGCCGGCCGAGGGCGTATCGAGATCACCGCCGCCGGACAACCACGTGCACAATTGCTCCCATGGCTCTCGACCTTCTCGCCGGCATCCGCGTCGTGTCACTCGAGCAATACATCGCGGGGCCGTACTGCACCTCGCTGCTGGCCGATGCGGGCGCCGAGGTCATCAAGGTGGAGAGCCCCGACACGGGCGACCCGCGCCGCTCATACGAACCGTATGCCGGTCCGCCCGACGAACCGGTGAGTGCCGGTTTCGCCCCGTACAACCGCGGCAAGAAGTCGGTGCGGATCGACATCCGGTCCGATTCCGGTGCACGCGAATTCGATGACCTGCTGGGCACGGCCGATGTCCTCGTGAGCAACCTGCGGCCGGGATCACTGGCTCGCGCGGGTTGGGACGCCGACACCCTGCGCCGCGATCATCCGGAGCTGATCGTCTGCGAGATCACCGGATTCGGTGTCACAGGCGGTCCCTACAGCCGGTGGCCCGCCTTCGACTCCGTTATCCAGGCGATGAGCGGTCTCAGCAGTCTGCTCGGCGAAACCCCGGACGCACCACCGGGACTCGCGCCCATGTCGACGATGGATCTGCTGTCCGGACTGTACGCGGCCTTCGGTATCTCCACCGCATTGGCGGCGCGCGCGAACGGATCGTCGGTGCGGCATGTGGATGCCGCGATGTACGACATCGGTGCCGCCTTCCTGCTGCGACCGCTCACCCTCTACGACTACACGGGCGTACCGGAGACCCGGGGCGGCGACGCGTTCAGTCCGGTCGGCGCGTTCCGGGCGGGCGACGGCACGTGGATCTCCATCGTGATCCCGACCGATGAGATGTGGCGCAGAACCTGTGCCGCGGTGGGTGATTCGTCCCTGGCCGACGATCCCCGCCTCGCCACCGTCGTGGATCGCGCACGACACATGGGTGAGGTGATCGTCCCCGCACTGGAGCGATGGGCGTCGACACTGAGCGGAGCCGAGGCGGCGGAGGCACTCCGGTTCGCGGGGCAGCCCGCCGGACCGGTGCAGTCCGTCGCCGACGTCCGGGACTGTCCGCAACTCGATCACCGTCAGTTGTTCCTGCCGCTCGACATCGAGGCGCCACGCGCCGCGGGCGAGGGCCCGATCAGCACACCTCGCCTGCCGCTGCTGTTCGACGGCGCCGCCGCGGAGAACGGTCATGTGCCCACGCTCGGGGAGCACGACGACGAACTTCTCGGACCTCGCGATCCGGAGCCGTGAGCCGGGTGATCTCGATACGCCCTCGGCCGGCGCCTCGGGCTACTCGATCAGCGGAATCGTTCTTCACCGGTCGAGTAGACCACGAGCGCAGCAACTTCGATCAGCGGAATCGTTCTTCACCGGCCGAATAGACCACGAGCGCAGCAACTTCGATCACCAGCTCGGTTGTCGCCGGTCGAGTAGGCCACGAGCGCAGCAACTTCGATCACCAGCTCGGTTGTCGCCGGTCGAGTAGGCCACGAGCGCAGCGAGTCGCCGTATCGAGACCACTCACTGCGACTCAGCTCTCGGCAGCGTCGAGCCGTGCTGCCACCTCGGCCGGGAAACCGCCGGTGGCGATCGGCCCCCACCGCACCGGTGTGATCCGGATCAGCGACTTGTCCTGCAGCCGCATGGCGGCCCGGTACTCGTCCCAGTCCGGGTGTTCGCCACCGATGGCACGGAAGTAGTCGACGAGCGCATCCTCGGCCTCCGGCATGTCGAGCACCTCGGCATCGCCGTCGACCTGAACCCACCCGCCGTCCCACTCGTCGGACAGCACACAAACACTCACGCGCGCACGGTGTTTGGCATTGACGGTCTTCGCCCGCCCGGGATAGCTGGCGATCACGATGCGGCCGCTGTCATCCACTCCGCCGGTCACCGGCGACATCTGTGGACTGCCGTCGGATCGTCTCGTGCACAGCACCATTCGGTGTCGCGGGCGGATGAACTCGAGGAGTTCACGTCGTTCGACGGAGTCGGCGGTCGCGATATTGCGGGGCATGCCCGCACCCTACGCCGCCACCGTGTCGGTGTCAGAGCCGGAAACGCCCGGCGAAGGCACGCAACGGCATATCCGCACTCGTCAGGATGCCCGGCGGTGCGGCGACGACCGAGGTGATCGCGTTGAGCGCGGGCATTCCGGTGACCGTCATGCCGATGGAGGCGAAGGAATCCGGATCGCTCAGGTCGACGCCCGCCTTCGGGAAGATCATGTGCTTCGAGTAGATCGAGGGATCACCGGTGATGTGAGTGATGTAGCAGCCCTGGATGTTCCACGACGGTTCGGTCCGTGGCGTCATCTGCCACTCCAGGTGTGTCTCCACCCGCGGCACACCGTCGACCATGCCCTGGTACGTGATGTAGCTGCCGCCCAGCGAGCCCTTCGGCAGGAAGTACCAACCGAGATCGACGTCCTCGGTGCAGGCGCCGAGCTCGTAGGAGAAGGCCACCTCGTCGAGTTCCAGGTCGAAGCAATCGGCCATCAGATAGACCGAGTCGGCGAAGACCTCGGTGAACTTCCGCAATGACGCCGGGATGTCCGGGTCGTCGACGGGTCGGCCGTAACCGACCTCCTGCCAGGTCTTCGCGGAGTGATGGCAGGACACATCGACAGATTCGGTGACGGTGATGTTCTGGATCTCGGCCACATCCATGGACTGCACCACGCCGATGATCTGGCAGGCACCCGGATTCATGCCGGTGCCGTAGAAGGTGGCGCCGCCGCGCAGGCATGCCTCCTGCAGGATCTCGGTCGTCCTGCGGCCACTCGGATGCGGGTGGTTGGTGTCGCGGTGGAATCCGGTGATCCAGTCCGCGGTGGTGACGACGTCGATACCGGCTTCCAGCACCCGCACATAAAGGTCCTCGTCGGGGAAGACGCCATGGAAGGTGACGACATCCGGTGCGGCGGAGATGATGTCCTCGACGGTGCCGGTGGCGACGACCCCGATGGGATCGCCACCGACGATCTCGCCCGCGTCCTTGCCGATCTTGTCGGGCGAATAGCAGTGCAGTCCGATGAGTTCGAGGTCGGGATGATGGGCGATGCGCCCGATCATCTCGCTGCCGACGTTGCCGGTCGCGACCTGGAACACCCGGATCCTGGGGCGAGAAGTCATGCTGCTGTGTGCCTTTCGCTAGTCGGAGACCGATGACCGGGCGGCGACGATCGCACCGCTCTGCGGGCTGTGGGCCGGATCGACGCCGGCGGGGCCGCCGTCGGGATAGAACTGGCGCGCCCAGTTCCGGAGCGCGGTGAATCCCGCGTATTCCTTGCGGGACAGCGCGGGCGGATCCGAATAGCGTTGGTGCGCCCAGATCTCGATGTCGGCTTCGAACTGCTCGATGACGAACCCGGCCATCGATCTGCCGTAGTCGGTGAGGACGTCGGGGCCGATCACGTCGGCCTCCTCGCCCGGCTTACGGCCGATCCAGACGGTGAACCGCACGTCGGAGGTGCGATCGTCGACCGGGGTCACCGCGGGCATCGTGCGATTGTCGATCATTCCCCAGCTCCGCGTCACCGAGCAGCCGAGGCCGGCATTGATGGATTCCACACCGCTGGTGGCGCCGTCGAGTGTCGCGCCCTCGTCGAAGGCGATGGTGAAGTCGACGTGGGACACCGGGCCGGAGAAGTCGTGCCGGGTGAACTCGGGCATGAACGGCGTCTTGTGGACGAACGTGAAGTGGGCGAAGTCGACGCCGTTCTCCATGATGTACTGCGGATGGATCTCGAGCCGCCGACGGAACAGCGTGGCACCCGGCACGGGCGGATAGTAGTCCTCCGCGCTGCGTCCCCATCCCGCCGTGCCGGGGCCGAAGCCCGAGAAGACGTCCGGCACATCGAAATACGGCGGCCGGTTGTCGACGTCGAACCAGATCCAGACCGCCTCGTTGCGCTCGACGACCGGATAGCTGCGGATGCGACGTCCACGGTTCGGATGATTCTCGTACGGGATACAGACGTTGCGCCCCTCGGCATTCCACTCCCAACCGTGGAACGGACACACCAGGTTCTCCCCGACCACGTGGCCACCGTGACCGAGATGCGCCCCGAGGTGTTCGCAGTAGGCGTCGAAGACCGACACCGTCCCGGAGGCTGCACGCCACGCGACCATCTCGCGCCCGAAGTACGTCATCTTGTGCACCTCACGGACGCCGATCTCGGTCGACCAGGCGACCTGGAACCAGCCGGTCGGCTCCATCGACAGCGGCGTCTTGGCCATGCACATACTCCTTCCGGACACCCTACTATCGGATCGTAGTGGGTTCTACGAATTAATAACAGTGGGTTCTATGTTTCTGTCCGGCCACTACGATCGGCTCATGTCCACCTCCACGACCGGCACCGGCGGACGCCGGAC
The DNA here is from genome assembly GCF_059427765.1 of Gordonia sp. B8661-1. NCBI lineage: Bacteria > Bacillati > Actinomycetota > Actinomycetes > Mycobacteriales > Gordoniaceae > Gordonia > Gordonia sp. B8661-1. The sequence goes on along the minus strand of NZ_JCAHRL010000005.1, from coordinate 167,501 downwards.
GAATCGTCGCGGTGAGGCCACCCGCGAGGCCATGCTCGACGCCGCCCGCGACGCACTGGCGTCGGGCGAGCCGGGATCGGTGTCGGCGAACCGGATCGCCAAACAGGCCGGCGCCACCTGGGGAGCGGTCAAGTATCAGTTCGGCGACGTCGACGGCATGTGGGCGGCGGTGCTGCGCCGGACCGCCGAACGTCGCGGCGACCTGCCCTACCGCCCGGACAATCCGTCGTCACTCGCCGACCGCGTCACCGAGATCGTCGAGATGCTCATCGCCGGACTCGATACCGCCGATTCGCGCGCCATCGAGAACCTCCGGGCCGCACTGCCCCACGATCAGGCGGAACTCGAACGCCTCTTCCCCCGCACCGCGAGCGAGTTCGCCTCCTGGAACGAATCCTGGGCCGTGGCCTGCCAGAAGGCCTTCGCCGATCTCGACGTGGACCCGGACCGTGTACGCGACGTCGCCGCGTTCATTCCCGGCGCGCTGCGCGGTCTCGTCTCGGAGACCCGCCTGGGCAGTTATCAGGACGCGACCGTCGCGCGGCGAGGCTTCGCCAGGGCCGTCACCGCCTATCTGGAACCTCCCTCCCAGCCGGAATGACCACGGCATTGCGCCGAACCGGCCCGGACATCACCGGTGGTGCCCTAGCTTCGAGTGTCGAGTGACCATCGCACCCACACGAGGGAGTTCTTCATGTCCGCTGTCGTCGTCATCGCCACCATCTCGCCGAAGCCCGGTCAGGAGGCGGCCGTTCGGGATGCCGTGCTGACCGCGATTCCCCAGGTCCATGCCGAACCCGGCTGCGGACGGTACGCGCTCCACGAGGGCACCGGCGGATCGACCGATCTCGTGATGATCGAGCAATGGGAGTCGATGGACGCGCTCGCCACCCACGGCGGGGCGCCCGCGCTGACCGAACTCGGCAAGGCCATCGGCGATCTGCTGGCCGCGCCGCTCGACGTGAAGGTCTTCACGCCCGTGCCCGCAGGCGACGCCGACAAGGGTGCCGTCTGAGCGCTGCTCCGGAGATCCCGCGAGAACCTTGATCTCGCGGGATTCGCCGTGCTAGACAGATAGAACGAGCGTTAGATCGGGACCCTGCCGGGTGCCCGCCGGAGCGTTCGGGCACCTGAGATCTCCGGTCTGCACCGTCCGGGGCAGCAGCGCATGCGAGGAGTGTGAACCGCCGATGCCCCGTTCATCGAACAAGCCGGCCGTCGGCACGTCGACCGCGGTCGAGGCCGTCGCCGATTGGCGTGAGGACAGTCCCAATCCGTTGCCCGCGACCCTCGTCGCCGCCAAGGACGCGTTCCACGCCCGCGGCTTCCACGGCACCACCATCCGTGACATCGCCGCCCGTGCGGCGGTCTCGCTGCCCACCCTCTACTACCACCACGACAACAAACAGGGCATCCTCGTCGCGCTGCTCGAGGAATCCATGTCGTCGGTCCTGTGGCGGGTCCGGCTGGCGATCGCCGACGCCGAGGACCCCACCGGCCAACTGTCCAATGCCGTCGAAGCCATCGTGCTCCACATGACCGCCGACCTCGAGTTGGCCAGTGTCGCACGGGAAGTGCGCTACCTGGACCCCGACAACCCACACCGTCGCCACTACGTCGAGATGCGCGGCGAGGTCGAGGACATCCTCGACGAGGTTCTCGAACGCGGTGTCGCCGACGGCAGTTTCCGGCTGAGCGGCGACCGCCGCGACGTGCTGAGGTACCTGCTCGGCGCCTGCCAGGAGGTCACCACCTGGTATTCGCCCACCGGTTCCCGCACCCCCGCCGAGGTCGCGTCCTCCTACGCCGAGATCTCCCTGCGCCTCATCGGGGCGCACCCGTAGACCCGACAGATTCCACCGTCCACCTGATTGATCACGAGAGGCACACACCATGAAACGCACAGTCTTCGAGCCCGAACACGAACAGCTCCGGGAGACCGCGCGGCAGTTCCTCGCCCGCGAGTGCGCACCGCACGTCGACGAGTGGGAAGCCAACGGACAGGTCGATCGCTCCGCCTACGTGAAGGCGGGTGACGCGGGATTGCTCGGCTTCAACATCCCCGAGGAATTCGGCGGCGGCGGTACCGACGACTTCCGGTTCAACGCCGTGGTCGTCGAGGAATTCGCGCGCTTCGGCGGCGCGGCCCCCGGACTGAGCCTGCAGAACGACGTCCTCGTCCCCTACTTCCTGAACCTCGCCAACGAGGAGCAGCGCAAGCGCTGGATGCCCGGAATGGCCAGTGGCGAAACGATTCTCGCGGTCGCGATGACCGAGCCCGGCGCTGGCAGCGACCTCGCGGGCATCAAGACCTCGGCCACCCGCGACGGCGACGACTACATCCTCAACGGGAGCAAGACCTTCATCTCGTCGGGTATCAACTCCGACCTCGTCGTCGTGGTCTGCCGCACCAACCCGGATCCCGCGGCCGGGCACAAGGCGTTCTCGCTGCTGGTCGTCGAGCGCGGCATGGAGGGCTTCGAACGCGGACGCAAGCTCGACAAGATGGGCCTCAAGGCACAGGACACCGCCGAACTGCACTTCGACAACGTGCGCGTGCCCGCCGCCAACCTGCTCGGCGAAGAGGGCAAGGGCTTCTATCACCTGATGGCCAATCTGCCCTCGGAGCGACTGTCGATCGCCATCGGCGCCATCGCCGGCGCACGTGCCGTCTACGACGAGACACTGCAATATGTGAAGGACCGCAAGGCATTCGGCAAGCCGATCGGCACCTTCCAGCACAACCGTTTCGTGATGGCCGAGATGTCCACCGAACTCGACATCGCCGAGCAGTACATCGACCGCTGCCTGCAGGCGGTCGTCGACGGCGACCTGTCCGCCACCGACGCCGCCAAGGCCAAGTGGTGGTGCACCGAACTCGCCAAGCGCGTCATCGACCAGTGTGTCCAGTTGCACGGCGGCTACGGCTACATGAACGAGTACCGCGTGGCCCGTGCCTACACCGATGCCCGCATCCAGACGATCTTCGGCGGCACCACCGAGATCATGAAGGACCTCATCGGCCGCGACATGGGGCTGTAGTCCAACCACCGACCGAGCAGCCGGCCGGGCCGCCTCCACCGCTGATCGAGTAGCCGACGAGCCGCCAGGCGAGGCGGCGTATCGAGATCCCGCACACCAGATCTCGATACGCCCTCGGCTAGCGCCTCGGGCTACTCGATCAGCAGGTGGCGTTGTCAGTCCCCGCGCACGCCGTCGCCCAGCAACAGGTGCGCACTCTCCCGTCCGTCGAGTACCCGGCTGGTGCGTTGAGCGACGCGCCAGCCGTCGCCGGTGCGGGTCACCTCGAAGCGGTGCGCGGTGGCGCGGGCGACGAGAAAGCGTCCGCGCTTCTCCCCGTCACGGGGTGCGCGGTGCAGGACGAGCAGCGAATGGCACACGGCGACAGCGCGATCCGTGTCGCGCTCATCAAGTCGCACGTGGGCGGGTCCGAGAAAGTGTGCGCACCCGTTGGCGATGAGTCCCTGATGGCCGTCGGAGCGGACCATCGCCTCGATCTCCGCGCGGCCGCTCATGGACATCTCGTCGACGTCGTAGCCGCCGTCCTCGGTCCAGAGCGCTGCCACCCCCTCGGCGTCACCGTCGTCGACCAGCGGTCCGTAGGCCGCGATCAACCGGGCGATGTCGCGCTCGTCGGATAACCTGCGGACCTGTTCCTCGAGCGCGGCGAGACGTACCTCGACACCGGTCATCGCGCCACATCCCTCATCTCGGCCAGCGCTTCGAGCTGTGCCACATAGTGTTCCACGGAATCCGCGCTTATCGATGCAGAGAGGATCGTCGCTCCCGCGTCCTCGGTGCGGCCGAGTGATTCCCGGGTTCGTTCCGGGTCTCCGAGGGGATCGACGGTGCCGCAACTCAGCACCACCTCGAAGCCCGACGGCATGTCCACGTCGTCGAGCATGGCACGCATCTGCTTGCGGCCCAGCGCGAACGGCATCCATCCGTCGCCGAGTTCGACGGCACGGCGCAACGATCGCGCGGTACGGCCGCCGACCCACATCGGCACCGTCGGCGCGACCGCATTCGGTGCGACGACCAGGTCGCCGAAATCGTAATGACTGCCCCGGTATTCGGGCTTCTCGACGCCGAGGGACGCACGCAGGGCACGCATGGCGTCATCGGCACGGTCACCGCGGCCGTCGAAGGCGGCACCGAGGAGTTCGAACTCCTCCTGCAGCGACCCGACACCGACACCGAGCACGAGTCGTCCGCCGCTGATCGCATCGAGGGTGCCGTAGCGCTTGACGATCTCCAGCGGATGGTGATAGCCCAGCACCAGGACCTGCGTGGCCAGCCGGATCCGTTCGGTGCGTGCGGCCAGAAAACCGAAGGTGGACAACGGGTCCCAGTAGACACCACCACGTTCGACGGCCACACCGGTCGGCACGGCGACGTGCTCACTGCAGGTGAGGTGATCGAAGCCGAGCCGGTCGGCGGCCGTCGCGATCTCGGCGAGTTCGGCGATGCCCGCATGCTCCTCCCAGGCGGCGTGCGCACCCGGGTACTGCGTGACGATCGGGCTGGAGATGCCGATACGCATCGTCAGCCGTCGGCCTTCTCGTCGCGCGGCAGCATCGCGCGCATCGCCTTGTACATACCCCGCACCAGCTTGGAACGGTCCATGCCGGACTGCATCTCGACGCCCTTGGCGTTGCCGCCGGCGATCCAGACCGGACCGTCCTTGAGATGGTCGAGACCTTCGCGGGCCACATCCGCCGGCTCGGAGACCGAGATTCCCGGCAGGTCGAAGTTCAGACCAGCGCGTTCCATCGCGGGCGTCCGGGTCACGCCGAGCACCAGTTCCAGGACATCGACGCCGGTGCCCTGGAGTTCCAGCCACAGCGCCTCGGCGAAGATCCGTCCGAAGGCCTTCACGCCGCCGTAGATGCTCTGCTGGTACTGGCCCAGATAGCCGCTCATCGAGCCGACCAGCAGGATGCCGCCGCGTCCGGCGTCGCGCATCCGTCGCCCGAAGTGATGAACCAGCGCGAGTTGCGTGGTGAGGTTGAGGTCCAGCACCGTCTGGAACCCGGCCAGCTCACCGTCCAGGAAGGTGTTGCCGTAACTGTTCGCTCCGGCGTTGTAGATGAGCAGCCCGACGTCGAGATCCTCGGTGGCGGAGACGATCTCCTCGACGGCGTCCGCGGTGGTGAGGTCGAGCGCCAGCGTGCGCACCTCGACACCGAGCGCCTCCACCTGTTCGGCGGTGGCCGCCAGTGGTTCCGGCTTGCGGGCGATCAGGACCAGATTGATGCCGGCCTCGGCCAGTTGCGTGGCGAAGGCCGCGCCCACCCCCTCGGAGCCTCCGGCGATCACGGCCCACGGGCCGTACTGCTGCAGATCTGTCGTCATCGAATGTCTCCTCGACACTGTCCGGTCGCTGTCTGCCGACACCTCTCCCCGCGGAGGTGTGGCACATGTGATTCGGACGGTACGCGCAGGTCACAGCACTCGGGGCGGATATCCCGCACAGCGAGACCACCGCGGTGGCCGGGTGGGCCGGATCGGACGTGCGCCCCACACGTATGCTCGCATCCGATCAGCGGCCCTCAGGAGGTCGACGGAGGAAACGAGCTCGGCAACAAGGGGGCAGGCTCATGCTGGACGGCGTCCGCACGCTGTACCGACTGACTCGCGGGGAGCGGGTCGTCGAGGACCGGCCGACACCGAACACGGTGATCGCCGAAGGTCACCACCGGACGCTGCGCCGGTACGGCACCGACGACGACCTGGCCGCGGCCCGCGCGAGCGGCTCCACCCCGGTCCTGCTGATCCCGCCGTTGGCGGTGCCCGCTCGCTGCTACGACCTGGCGCCGGACATGTCGCTGGTCGCCTTCCTGCTGTCCACCGGCCGCATCCCGTATGTGATCGACTTCGGCGAGATGGGCTATGCGGATCGTCACCTCGGGTTCCGGGATTTCTTCGACGACATCGTGCCGGAGGCCATCGACCGTCTCCTCGCGGATTTCGGCGACGCTTCCGGAGTCGATCTGGCGGCATGGAGTCTGGGCGGCACCGTCGCCTTCCTGACCGCGGGCGCCCACCCGGAGCTGCCGATCCGGTCGATCGTCGCGGCGGGTACACCGCTCGACTACGCGAAGATCGCGCCGTATCCACTGGTCACCCAGCTGTTGCGCCCGGTGCGCGGCAAGCCGGTGACCTACGCACTGAAGGCCATGGGCGGCATCCCCGCTCCCCTCGTGCGCTTCGCCTATCGCGCGACGGCCTGGGAGCGGGAGCTCCGCAAGCCGGGCTACATCATGCGCAATGCCGACAACACCGAAGCCCTGGCGCGTATGCAGGTCATCGACTGGTTCCAGGAATCGCTGCCCGGCTATCCCGGCAAGGTGTCGGAGGAGATGTGGGAGGTCCTGGCGTTCCGCGGCGAACTGGCCGCAGGCTTCCTGCACTTCGGTGATCGCGTCGTCGACCTGACCTCGATCACCGTGCCGATCCAGTTGTTCGGCAGCCACCGGGACGCGATCGTCAGCTGGGGCGCCGCACAGCACGGCGTCGACCTCTTCGCCGATTCCGAGCAGGTGCACTTCACCACCGTCGAGACCAGCCACCTCGGCCTCATCGCCGGAGCCGATGCGGCGGCCCACTCCTGGCCGCGTATCGCCGAATTCCTGGACTCGCTCGATGCCGAACGGATGACCTCGGCCTGAGCTTCGGCGTAACCGTCACCGCTCCGGTGTCCAGAGGAGCCCCTGACACTCCGAGTGAGCGCAGCGGTGACGGTTACGCCATGACCCGCCGCACCGACGACCCCATACCCTGGTGACATGGTCGACGTCGCAGTGGTGGGCAGTCTCAATCTCGACGACATCATCCGCCTGGAACGAATGCCCGACGTCGGGGAAACCGTACTGGGCCACACCATGACGCAGCGCCCCGGCGGGAAGGGCGCGAACCAATCCGTGGCCGCAGCGGCCGTCGCATCGACCGCGCTGGTCGGAGCGGTCGGCGACGACGATGCGGGGACACGGCTGCGCGCGGTGCAGACCGACGGCGGCGTCGACGTCTCCTGGTTGCGCACCGTGTCCGGGATCAGCGGCCGCGCCATCATCGAGGTGAACTCCGCGGGCGACAACCGGATCGTCGTGCTGTCGGGTGCGAATGCCACGGTCGACGACGACCACACCACGCGTGCCCTCGACGATCTTCGCCCGACAGTGGTTCTGACACAGCTGGAATCACCGACACGGGTCACCGCGTCCGCCGCGGCATGGGCGGAGGCGAACGACGCCCGGTTCATCCTCAATCCGAGTCCGGTCGCGACGATCGACGCCGCGATCCTCCGGGCCGCCGACCCGCTGGTCGTCAACGAGCACGAGGCCGGCTTCTACGCCGCCGACAGCGATTCGGCCGCATCGCCATCGGACGATCCGGAGGATCTGGCCCGCAGGCTGCTCGGCATCTGTCGTTCGGTGGTGATCACCCTTGGGGGTGACGGGGTGGTCGTCGGCGAACCGGGCGACGGCCGCCCGCAGATCCACGCCCTTGCCGTGGAGCGCGTCGACGTCGTGGACACGACGGGTGCGGGCGACCTGTTCGTCGGACGCCTGTCCGGACTCGTCGCCGGCGGCACCGGACTCGTCGACGCCGCTCGCGACGCGGCGGCCGCAGCCACCCGGCTCGTCGCCGAGAAGCGTGGCTGAACTCCCGAAATCCTGATGATCCGAGCGGGATTCAGGAGGTGGGCGCCGCCTCCCGCTCCGACACACGCTGGGTCCAGCGGTACAGGCCGATCAACGTCAGGACGAACAGCACGACGCCCAGAAGCTGCGCCCAGCCCTCGAATCCGTCGCCGATGAACGGCAGACCGAGGACCCCGTCGTCACCGGTACTGGCGACGATCCCGGCGAAGACCACGTTCCACAGGCTCTCGCCGACGATCATGCCGGTGGCGGCCAGCACGCCGAGTCGCTTCTTGCGCTCCACGTTTCCGCCGCCGCGCTCGGCCCACTTGTTGTAGAAGAATCCGATGACCGCACCGATCGGAATGATGAGCGTGACCGACATCGGCAGGTACATACCCATGCCCACCGCGAGCGGCGGAAGACTCTTGCCCGGCACCGCACGCCGGAAGACCTCGTCGACGACGATGACCGCGGCACCGATCAGCGCGCCGAAACCGAGCATCGCCCAATCGATCGACCCGCCCAGAACACCTTGGGCCAGTGAGGAAATGAGGCCTGCCTGCGGGGCGGCCAGTGCATCCTCACCGGCGCCGGGTGCTCCGACGAAGCCGAACGCGTTCTGCATCAGGCTCAGGATCGGCGGGATGATGAGCGACCCGAAGGCCACGCCGATGATCAAGGCCACCTGCTGTTTCCACGGTGTGGCGCCGACCAGCTGACCGGTCTTGAGGTCCTGCAGATTGTCGTTGGAGATGGTCGCGACACCGAAGACGATGGCCGCGACGAACAGTGTGAACGCGATCAGTGCCGCGGTCTCCGCGGGATTCGCCGAACCGAAGGTGACCTTGATGAGGATGGCCGCGATGACGACCACCAGGATGCCGACACCCGAGATCGGGCTGTTCGACGAACCGATGAGACCGGCCATGTAACCGCAGACGGAGGCGATCACCAATCCGATGAGCAGGACGAAGATGATGCTGACGGTGATGATGCCCGCGGAGTGGTGCGCCAAGGCGGTGTTGCGCAGGAAGTCCCACAGCAGCCAGCCGATCGGGATCATCGACGCCAGCACCACACCACCGACGATGGTGATCGGGATGTCCTGTTCGGTGAGGTCGACCGTGTGTCCGGCGCGGCGTTCGCGGGTGGAGGCCATCGCCTCGCGGATACCGCGGATGATCGGTCCGAGGATCTTCAGCAACGTCCAGACCGCGGCGACCGCAATGGCGCCCGCCCCGATCATGCGGACGTCGTCGCGGAAGAAGGCCGCCACGGAGTCGTCGATGCTGCCCGTGTCCGGCAGCTTGTCCCAGGACACCAGCGGCAGCAGCACGAAATACGACAGGGCGAGTCCGACGAGCATCGCGATGCCGACCGCGAGACCGACCAGGTGGCCGACGCCGATCAGCGAGAAGAGCATGCTGGCGCTGAACATCGAACCGCCCGCGCCGATCTTGAAGACACCGGACAGGTCGGCGGCGATGACCTTCGTCTTGGTGAGGACGGAGAACACGGCGGACACGACGGCCGAGACCGCGATGACCAGGAGCCCTCGCCGATTCTCCTCATGTCCCTGGGCGGTGTCGCCGACCTTCAGGACCTCGGCGGCCGCGGCACCCTCCGGATACGGCAGATCGGACCCGGTGACGAGCGCGCGGCGCAGCGGGATCGAGTACATGACACCGAGCACACCGCCGAGGGCGCAGACGGCGACGGTGATCCAGTACGGGAAACCCGTCCACCAGCCGATCATCACGAGACCGGGCAACACGAAGATGATGGCCGAGAGTGTGCCCGCCGCGGACGCGATGGTCTGCACGATGTTGTTCTCGACGACAGTGTGATTCGCGAAGTTCCGGAGAATTGCCATCGAGATGACGGCGGCCGGGATGGCGGTCGCGAAGGTCAGACCGACCTTGAGTCCGAGGTAGACATTCGCGGCCGTGAAGACCAGCGTGATGAGACCACCGAGGATGACGCCACGGAGGGTCAGCTCCCGAAGACTGTGGGTACGAGGCCCGGGAACCTCTGGCGCGATACCGGCCATCGATTGGACCGCCTTCCATCCCGACGTTTGTTTACGCATGCGAACGTTCCAACAATAGGGCCGGTACTGCGCGCCGCGCAGACGAACGCACCACCGGCGTGGCGCGGAATCACCGACGCGGGCGGACCACCAGCAGGAGCGACACCGCGACCGCCAGCAGAACCGCGGTCGACAGCAGCGAATAGGTCGTCGCATGCCGTGCCACCCAGGTGGTCGCCTCGAGATGGCCGTCCGGTGCCATCGGATTGCCGGCTCGAAGACGCACCACGGAGATCACCGCCGATGCCGGATTCCATTCCGCGAGTGCACGTAAGGGGCCCGGCAGATCGGCGGTGGCGACGAACGCCGTCGACAGGAACACCGCCGGAAATGCCGGAATCAGGAAGGCCGCCACCGTCGACTCGCCGCCACCGGACACCGATCCGATGACCGATGCCACCCCGGACACCGCGCATCCGAAGAACAGCAGGACGACGACCGCCACGATCATGTCCCACAGGTTCCCGTGGAATCGCCACCCGACCAGCAGGCCGACGACCGCCATCACGACGATCACCACGGTGTTCACCACCAGATCGGCGGCCATCCGGCCCACGACCGGAGCGAACCGCGAGATCGGCACCGACGCCAAACGGTCGAGCACACCGAGCCGCAGATCCTCGGAAGTGCCGAGGGCCGTGAACATTCCGTTGAAGACCACGGTGAGCGTGAAGATCCCGGCCATCACAAATTCCCGATAGGAACCGGCGCCCGACGAGCCGCCGAGCGCCATGCCGAAGACGTACGAGAACAGCACCACGAACATGACCGGCAGCACGAGCGCGGTGACCACGAGCCGTCGGGTCCTGAGGAAAGTGGTGAGATCCCGGCCCGCGATCACCCCGCAGTCCCGGGCGAAGTCCGCCGCGTCGCGCGCCACGACACGAACACGCGGATCGATCTTGGTGACCGTCATCGGCGAACCTCCCGCGGCGGGCCGTCGGCACCGTCATCACGGTAACCGCCGGTGAGAGTGAAGAACACGTCATCGAGCGTCGCCTCGCGCACCCGCGCCGCCGCCACCTCGACACCTTCCCTGGTCAATGCGCTCACCGCGTCGGCCAGCGCACGGGGGCCGTCGGCCGCGCGGAACTCCAGCGTGCGGAATTCCGTGACACCGTCGTCGACGGAATCGACGTCCGCGCCCACCATCTGCCGCGCGAGGATCGCGCGGGCGGAGTACCGGGCGGCCGGATCCTCGAGCGTGATTCGGACGACGTCGCCGCCCACCGCCGCCTTGAGCGCCCCCGGGGTGCCTCTGCGGATGACCCGGCCGTGATCGACGATGGCCACCTCGTCCGCGAGTTCGTCTGCCTCGTCGAGGTATTGGGTGGTGAGGAGAACCGCCGCGCCATCGGCGCCGAGACCGCCGATCACATCCCACATGTCGCGTCTGCTCTGCGGATCCAGTCCCGCGGTCGGCTCGTCGAGGATCACCAGTGAGGGCCTCCCGACCTGTGCGGCAGCGAGATCGAGGCGGCGGCGCATCCCGCCGGAGTAGGTCCCGACCTGACGATCGGCCACTTCGCCGAGGCCGAACTGCTCGATGAGCACGGCGGCCCGCGCGCGACCGGCCTGCCCGCGCATGCGGTGCAGTTGCGCGAGCATCGTCAGATTCTCTGCACCCGTGAGCTTCTCGTCGACGGCGACATGCTGGCCGGACATCCCGATGCGGCCACGTATGCGCCGTGGTTGATGTACCGCGTCGATTCCGTCGATGAGCACCACTCCCGATGTCGGCCGGTCGAGACCGGCGATGATCCGCGCGGTGGTCGTCTTGCCCGCCCCGTTCGGCCCGAGAAGGGCAAGCGTCCGCCCATGGCCGATGCGCAGCGACACGCCGTCGACCGCGCGGACCGTCGACGCACCACGGCCGAAGACCCTCGTCACGTTGTGCACCTCGACCACCGCGGCCGCCGCACCATCGGCAGCCGGCCGGATATGGGCGCGGTGCGCGATCGCTGTGCGGGTCGAAATCGGCTCGCGCACAATATCGTTGAGGTCCGCCCCGATCTCGTCGATCACCGGGCTGCGGCCGAGTTCCTCGTGTGTGACGTCGAAGTCACGAACCTCCACCTCACCGGCGACGTACGGCCCCCACAGTCCGACGTGCAGTCCTCGCCGCGCATCCCGGGTCGCACGGTAGAACACCATGTCACCGTCGAAGACCGACGGGATGTGGCGGCGTTCGAGTTCGATGTCGTTGAGGTGCCCGGAGTAGAGCCGGCCCAGCATGTCGGCGTCGAGTTCGCCTGCGGGGCCTCCGATCTCGTGCAGCTTTTCGATGGCGGAGTCGATGGTCGTGACATCGTCCACCGCACATCCGGCGAGCCCCTCCACCAGGCCGGACAGGTCCGGTGCGCCGGAGCCGCGCCGGGTTCCGGTCTGGTGCGCGTCGGCCATCGGGTAGGAATCCAGCAGCACCAGCCGGACCTCCTCCCCGAGCCTGCGGAGTTCACATCCCATGGCGTGCGCGATCACACCACCGAGACCCCAGCCGACGAGGACATAGGGTCCCGCCGCCTGTGCGCCCCGAATGGAGACGACGTATCCGCGCGCGAGTTCGGCGATCGATGCCGCCGGCGGTACCGCCGCCGTAATGCCCTGTGCCTGTACGCCGACGAGTGGAATCGCCGGATCGAGTCGGGTGCCGAGTCCGATGTACTGCCAGGCCACACCGAATTCGGAGTGGATGCAGAACACGGTGGGGCGCCCGCATCGTCCGCCGTCCGCCGGTCGCAACGGCAGCAGATGGTCGGTGACCGGTCCGATTCCGGTGGCCGGAACGCCTGGCACCGCGGATGCCGCCACCTGGGCTGCGATGGCACCGACCCGCGCGTCGTCGAGGAACGCGCGCATACCGATATCGGTGGCGCCGAACTCGTTTCGCAGGCGGTCGACCGCCAGGGCGGCCTGCAGCGACGTGCCACCGCGCCCGAAGAAATCGTCGTCGGGTCCGAGCATCGGCACGCCGAGCACCTCGGCCAGGACCCGGGCGACGCGCCACGGAACACCGGCCGGGTCAGCGGCGGGATCGCCGACCGTCATGTCCGGGCGGGGCAACGCGCGGCGGTCCGGCCTGCCGTCGGGCAACCGGGGGATGCCCGACAGCGGGACGAACTCGTCCGGGATCATGTGGCGCGGCAGCCGCTGAACGAGGTGCGTCCGCATCTGCGCCGGATCGATCGGCTCGTCCGAGGACACGTAGGCGATCAGGGAGGGGCCGTCGGTGGCGACCGCCCGCCTGGGCGCCACCGCGATGGCGGCACGGACCTCGGGATGGGATTCGATGGCGCGCACGACACCCGGCATCGATACCCGGAAGCCGCGGACGATCCGCCGGTCATCGGCGCGACCGACGTATTCGAATTCCGCCGTTCCGCGCTCACCCATGCGCCAGCGCACCAGCATTCCGGTCCGGAACATGCGCTCCTGGTCGGCGGTGCGCGCGTACGGATTGGCGACGAATCGGGCGGCCGTGGTCCGCCGGTCGGACGTATACCCCTGCGCGACACCGGGACCCGCGACGTACAGCTCGCCCACCACACCGGGAGGCAGGGCCGACAGCCGCTCATCGCAGACCAGCAGCTGTGTGCGTGCCAACGGCGACCCGAGGGTGTGCCGCCGGGGATCGACCTCCGCGACGGTCGCCGCGATGCTCACCTCGCCGGCGGTGTACATCGTCAGCAGTCGCCGGCCCGGTGCCCAGTCCTCGATGCTGCGTACGTGCGGCGTGCCGCCGCCGACGGCGATCGTCGCCAGCTCGGGCAGATCACGAACCGGCATCTCAGCCAATCCGGCCGCACTGCGATACAGGTGGGTGACGTGGCGACGCCCGATGAGATCGACAAGTGCCTGGCCACCGTCCGCCTCCCGGGGCACGATCACCAGGGTGGCCGTCGCCCAGGTCGCGACCAGGATCTCCAGCACTCCCGCATCGACACCCGGCGCCGCCGCGTGCGCGACCAGCGCATCCCGGCCGACGTCCATCGCACGGGACATCGATTCGGCGAGCGGGGCCAGCCCCCGTTGTCCGACAAGGACTCCGGGCCCGGAGAAGCCGGACGGATACACGAGATACGCGGGATCGGTGGAACGGGTCTCGGGCAGGTCCTCCGCGTGCGTGGATGCCGCCCGCACCGACCGGTCGGCGTCGACCGCGATCCAGGTCAGGTCCTCGGGGCCGGGCCCGAAGTCCCGGCGGCCGATGGCGAACCCACCCGATCCCGTTCCGCCCGTGCCCGCGCCGCGTACCGTGCGCCGCAGGAAACGATCGATGCGTGCGGATCCGATGGCGGGGTCGATCGCGACGTGAATACCACCGGCACGGATCACCGCCCAGAACGCGACGACCGACGCGATCGAGCGGTCGAGGACGACCGCGACCCGGTCTCCTTCGCGCACACCCGAATCGAGCAGTCGGATCGCGAGATCGGTGGCCATCGTGTCGAGTTCGCCGTAAGTCACGCCGCGGTCCTCGGTCTCGATCGCGGTTGCCGACGGCGCGCGGCGCACCGCCCTGTCCAGCAGACCCGACAGGGGCATCGGGTTGACCGAGACGTGCGGTCCGCCGCCGACGAGGTCGTTGATGTCGCCGGGTAGCAGGATCGGCAGGGCGCCGACCGCGGTGCCGGGTGTCGAGATCGCCGCCGAGAGCAGGGCCACGAATCGGTCGAGAATCGCCGCGGCAGTGGATGTCCGGTACAGGTCGAGCCGATGGCGAAGGGTCAGACGCAGACCGTCGTCGACCGTGCCGACCTCGATCTCCACATCGAACGGGCTGTTCCGGGTGGCCTGCGGCCGGAACCGCAGACCGCCGCCGTCGCCGCCCGGTACCTGCCTCTGGTCCACGAGGAGGACCTGGAACACCGGATGCGCCGACTCGTTGCGCGCGGTGGCCACGGCCGCGGCAACCCGGTCGAAAGGAGCCGCCGCCGCGGCGAGGTCGTCGGTGTCGGCCAGGTGCACCCGATGAGTCAGTTCCTCGAAGGACTCCGACGGCTCCACCGTGGTGCGCAGGGCTATCAGGTTCTCGAAGGGCCCCACGAGATCCCGCATCCACGCGTCGTCGCGGCCCGGCACCGGTGTGCCGATCACGATGTCGTCGAGACCGCCGAGCCGATGCACCGTGGCCACCAGGGCCGCGTGCAGGACGGCGAACTCCGAGACCCCGGCGGTGCGGGCGAACCCCGACAGCGCGTAGCGGTCGGCCGACCTCAGTTGCGCGGTCACCTCCCCGGCAGCGGTGTCCATCACCGCGGGACGCGGGACATCCTCCTCGAAGGTGCTCTCCCCCGGTGCATCCCGGAGACGAGCAACGAAATGATCGATGGCCCGCAGGTGCCTGCCCTGTCGTCGCTGCCACACCGCGTGATCGGCGTATTGCAGCGGCAGTCCGGGCCATCCGGGCTCGGCGCCCGCGCGACGAGCCCGATACGCGAGCGCCAGATCGCGGGACAGTGGCGCGATCGATCCGGGATCGGCCGCGATCCGGTGGATCACCAGGACCACCGTGGTACTCGCATCGGACGTCCGGATCACGCGCGCCCGGATCGGCAGACCGGTGTCGAGCCGGAAGCCGAGATCGGCGAACTCGGCGATCACCCCGTCGACATCCGCGGTGTCGATGTCGGCGACCGAGTCGAGCGGGATCTCGTCCGGAGTCGGTTCCAGGACATGCTGATACGGGCCGATCCGGTCGGCCAGGTAACTGCTCCGCAAAGTCTCGTGCCGCATCAGTACGTCGTGCAGCGCGATCCTCAGGACGTCGTCATCGACGCCGCCCCGGCCGTCGAGTCCGTCCGCGTCGAAGGTGGCGAGGAGGTGATAGGTCGATCCGCTGTCGAGTTTGTCGAGCAGCCACAACCGTTCCTGCGCGGACGACAACGGCAGCCGCCCCGTCCGGGACACCTCGCGCGGGATGTCGGGCAGCATCTCCGGCGGCGCGACCGGGCCGGTCACATCGACCGGCGGTAGGGCGGGTGCCGCCTCACTCTCACCCGCCGGATTTTCAGCAGCGACGCCGCTGTGCACGAGTTCGGTGGCGCTGCTGTCGATCCGATCGTCCGACGCACCCGAACCGTCGTCGCCGACGAGATCCAGGATCAGATCGCCGTCCGGGCCGACCACCCATCGCACACGTTCACCGGTCCGATACATCCGCTCACCGGGCCGCAACGGGCTGGCCACGAAAGCGGCCGCGGTCGCCGCGGTGTCCCGCCGATAGCCCTGCGCCAGTGGCGCACCCAGCACATAGAGCTCGCCCGGCACACCGATGGGCACCGGACGCAGCCGGGAATCGAGCACCACGACACTGGTGCCGCGCACGGGAGCGCCGATGCCGAACCGGTCGTCGGTGATGCGCGCGACCGTCGTGGCCATCCCACCCTCGGGCGAGCCGCGGAGCCAGAACAGATGCCTGCCGATTCGCCACTGTCCGGCGAGATCGGGTGACAGGCACTCCCCACCGGTCATCACATAGGCGAGATCGGGAAGTCGGTCCGGCCGGAGGCTGTCCAGGGTGATCGGCGGCAGATAGGCATGGGTCAGCTGGGTGGAGGCGATCAACTGCTCCAATTCCGTTCCACCACTGACATTTTCGGGCACCACGATGAGCGTCGCCCCGGACGAGGCCGCCATCAGCATCTCCATGATCGCGGTGTCCTGGGCGGGCGACGCGAACGCCAGGATTCGCGCGTCCGCGGTGATCTGCATGCGCTCCCGCAAATCGGTGGCCAGATTGGCCAGGCCACGGTGGGACACGACGACGGCGGACCGGCGTTCGTCGGCACCCGTCCCGTGAATGACGTAGGCGGCGGCCGAGATCGGCGGAATCACCCCGGGATCGTCCTTCGCGCCCTGGCCGTCGAGGTAGTCGGAGATCTCCGGGGTGTCGACGACCAGCCACTCCAACGGCGCGCCGTCGATCTCGTGCGCCCGGTCGGTGATGCCGAGACGGCAGGTTGTGTCGGACAGGATCTCGCCGATGCGGTCGACGGGATCATGGGGGTCGAGCGCCGCGATCGCCCCGCCCGCCAAGGCGATACCCCAGAACACGATCAGCGATTCGAGGGACCGTGGCACATGGGTGATAACGAGTTCGCCGGGCTCCACGCCGATCTCCACGAGAAGGGTGGCGAGCCGCGCCGCCCGGTGATGCAGATCGGAGTAGCGGAGCAGACGGGCCCCGTCGACGGCGGCCGGCCGATCCGGATGTGCCTGCGAGGCCGAACGCAGCAGTTCGGCGAGCGTCGCCTCCTCGGCACCGGCCGGCCCCGATGCGGGGTACACCCGATGGCGGTCGTCGTCGCCGATCACCGGCAGCATCCCGATCCGCGTGTCGGGTGCCCGCACCGCCCAGGAGAGCAACACCAGCAGGGCATCGATGATGGCCTCGGCCTGATCGTGCGGATACATGTCGCGGGCATGCCGCAACTCGATCTCGCCGTCGATGCCGAGAATGAACTCCAGATCGACGCGCGAGATCGGCACGTCGTACGGCCGGACGTTGACCTCCACACCCGGCATGGACACGTGCATCACGCCCTGCGACCGCTGC
Organism: Gordonia sp. B8661-1; assembly: GCF_059427765.1. Lineage (NCBI taxonomy): Bacteria > Bacillati > Actinomycetota > Actinomycetes > Mycobacteriales > Gordoniaceae > Gordonia > Gordonia sp. B8661-1. The sequence goes on along the minus strand of NZ_JCAHRL010000005.1, from coordinate 150,187 downwards.
GTGAGGACGACCTGGAAGATCGGCCCGCGGCCGGGCACCGTGGGCGGATCGAGGAGGCGGACGAGATCCTCGAAGGGGAACTCGCTGTGCGCCCGTGCGTCGACGTCCACCGAAGCCGTGTACTCGAGATGTTCGGCGAAGGTCTTCGCCTCGGCCACATGCGTTCTCAGCGGCACCGAGTTGACGAACATGCCGACCAGATCATCCAGATCCGGTTCGTCGCGCCCCGCGACCGACGTACCGATCACGATGTCGTCCCCCGCCCCCAGGCGGGACAGCAGGATGGTGAGCGCCGCATGGACCAACTGGAACGGGGTGACGCCACGTGCCTCGCACAGTTCGGCGACCTGCGTCCAGGTGACGGTGTCGACCGCCCGGCGCACGGTACCGACACGCGTCGCGCCGTGTACGGATCGCGGCCGCAGCGGCGGCACCGACGACTCCGCGGGCGCACCGTGCAGGGTGTCGAGCCAGAACTGCCCCAACGATTTCCGGCGATGCTGAATCGTCCGCTGATGCTCGACGGCATAGTCACCGAAGGTCCGCGCGAGCGGGGTGAACTCCGGTTTCCGCCCCGCAAGACGCGCCGAGTACGCCGTGGCGAGGTCGCGGACCAACGGCACCATCGACGGTCCGTCCACGGCGATCTGGTGGAGCACGAAGAGCAGCCGATAGCGTTGCCCGCCGAGTTCGAAGATCCTGGCCCGCAACGGAACCTGGGTGGCGAGGTCGAACGGCTCGGCGGTGAACACCTGATCGGCGTCGTCGAGTCCGTCTCTCCTGAGGGGCACCATCGTGAACTCGAGCTGTCCGGCCGCCGATGGCAGGGTGCGCTGCACCGGCGCCTGGGGGCCGACCGGATACACCGTGCGCAGGGGCGCGTGCCGATAGACCACATCCGCGAGTGCGGCCCACAGTGCGGGGATGTCCAGATCTCCGTGGAGATCGAGCGCGAGGCGGATATGGTGCGCCGAGTCGGCCTCGATCCTGTTGCGGCGCCACAGTTCCTGCTGCGCGGGCAGAAGCGGGACGGCCACGTCGGTGTGCGCATCGTCCACCGGCGGCACCGGCTCGAGATCGGTGGGTCCGCCCGGGATCTCGGGCGGTGCGAGGGGCGGCACGGGGTGCGGCAGGATGGGCAGGACGACGTCACGGGTGGCACCGGCCGCAGGCCCCCGGGACGACGCGGTCTGCCCCGGATGGACCGGAACGCGTGCCACGCTCGGCACCGGCATGTCGGCGGACTCGAGGAGAGCGGTGAGGGCACCGATCCGCGGCGCCACGAGAACCTCGTCGGCGGTGATGGTACGGCCCGTCATGATGCTGAGCCGACCGGCCACCCGGTGCGCGGTGGCCGCATTGCCTCCGAGATCGAAAAGGCTTGCCCGCATGTCGATCTCCGCCGGGGACGAACTGCCCACCGCATCGGCGAAGACCTGCGCCACGGCCTGTTCGGCGGCGGATTCGGGATAGGTTCCCGACAGTCGATCCGGGATCGGCAGCCGTTCCTCGTCGATCGCGCCGTTGGCGGTCGACGGCAGCGTGTCGAGGACGACGATGTGATCGGGCACCGCGTACCAGGGCACCGACACGGCGAGTTGGTCCCGCAGGGCGGCCGCGTCCCCGGTGCCCGCGACGTAGGACACCAGTTGTCCCACCGCGGCCGTGCCGTCGTCCATCATGCGGGTGGCCGACTGCTCGACGCCGGGGAAGGTCTCGAGAAGCGCGTCGATCGCACCGAGTTCCACCCGGAAGCCGTGGACGACCGCGTGGCCACCGCCGTGCCCGATGAACTCCAGCCGGCCGTCGTTGCCCCAGCGCGCCAGGTCGCCGGTTCGGTACATACGTTCCCCGGCAATGTCATTCGGATTGGCGACGAAGCGGGCGGCGGTGCCTGCCGGGTCGTCGTGGTAGCCGCGCGCGAGCCCGACACCACTCAGGTAGATCTCACCGATGGCACCCGGGGGCACCGGGCGCAACCGGGCGTCCAGGACGTGCAGCCGGGTGCCGCGCACCGGTCGTCCGAGCCGGGACGGCACACCGGCGGCGGGCGTGCCGACGACGGCGGTGCCCTGCATCTCGGCCATGCCGTAGAAATCCACCATCGTGCGGCCGTCCATACCGGGCGCCCCGGTGCCCCAGCGGTCCGCAATGAGTTGCGGTGCGGGCGCGCCGTTCACCACGAGGGTCCGCAGATCGCCGAGGGCGCCGGGTTCCAGCGTGGCGGTGTTCGACGGGGTGAGGAACGCCGTGGTGATGCGTTCGACGAGCAGTGCGGTCTGAACCCCCGCACTGCCGGTCGCGTCGGTGGGCGGCACGACCAGGGTGCTGCGGCTGGCCGCCGCGACGATGACGTCGAGCGCGGACACGTGAAAACCGGTGGAGCCGAAGTGCATCAGCCGGCCACCGATGTCGATCGCCGCGGTCGAGATCAGGTCGTCGACGGCGGCGCCGAGACCGCGGTGGGTGACCCCGACGGCCCCCGGTACGCCCGGCCACCCGGCCGTGAGGAACAGGCAGGCCAGCTGATCGAGATGGATGACGCGCGCGGGCACCGTGGATTCGGCATCGGTGGCCGTGAGCCGGTACACGTCGTCGGCGTCCAGGCCTGCGACCGGATGGACGAATTCGGCGATGTCCTCCAGGCTCAGTCCGGGCACCCGGGGGTCCACGGGCACGCAGGCCGCGCCGGTTTTCGCGACCGCCCACATCGCCACGACGTACTCCAGGCACGGTCGCATGCGGAGCAGCACCGCCCGTTCCGCCCGCGCACCGATACCGGCCAGGTGTCCGGCGAGCCGATCGGACATCCAGTCCAGCTCCCGGTAGGTGATACTGCGGTCCGAGTCCTGAACCGCGATCGTGTCCGGAACACGAGATGCGTTGATGCGAAATAGCTCCGGAAGTGAGGGGCCCAGTGCGTCGGAGACGGCGGAGGCCTCCTCGCGTCGCCGTCCGGTCAATCCCACGACGTCATGGGGATCCAGGAGGTCGACGTCGGCCACCGTCGTCTCGGCCGCGCTCGTCACGAAACGATCGAGGTAGCGATGGAACCGTTCATGATGACGACGCAGATCGTCGGGCGAGCCGCAGGCCGGATTCATCTCGAGGTCCATGCGGAATCCGGTGGCGTCGGCCTGGCGGACACTGAGGGCGACGTCCTCGACCGGACCGGAGGTCAGCGGATGGAACTCCCCGCCGACCGGTCCGAGACGGATCATGGTGGCGGGCACCATCATCGAGATGACGTCACCGCATCCGGAGCCGGGTGCCCCGGGTCGGAGCACGGGTGCGCCGATACCGGCCGCCGGATACAACTGGTGCCGCAGCGCGCCACGGATGTCGGCGTCGATCTGCGCGGCGAACGCGCCGACGCCCATGTCCCCGATGCGGATGGCGAGGGGCAGGGCGCTCGCGGTACTGCCGGCGGAGACCCGGGCCGCGGCGGTGACCCGCGCCGGCACCGACAGTGCGAGCAGTGTGTCATCACGACCGGCCAGTCGAGCGGCATAACTGCCGAACGCAGCCGTCACCAAGCGGTCCGGGGTGGTGCCGAGTTCGGTCGCGGCCGCGGCCAGCCGCCCCCCGAGTCCGTGATCCAGGGTTCCGTTGTGCCGCAGATTCATCCGCGAGGGTGCCGCGTACCGACCGGTCAACGGTACGGGGGTGGGCAGGGACGGGGCCCGCCGTGACCAGTAGCCCGCATCCGTCTGTGCGCGTGTCGATGCCAGGTACTTCTGTTCGGCGGCGACCATACCCGCCGGGTCCAGTGGCCGTGGCCGCAGACGCGGCGGATCGGTCCGCTCGATCGCGGCGCTGTAGTGCTCCGCCGTCTGCGTCACCAGCGCGAAGATCCCGTGATCGTCGAGGACCAGGCGATGGGCCCGGACGTACCAGAGCCAATGGTCCGGGCCGACCTGGATGAGCCGCTGCACGACGGGCACCCGCGCGGTCGCGCCCGGCGGGGTACTCGCCTCGGTGCGCATCCACTCCACCGCGCGGGCGATCCGCGCGGGCAGATCGTCGGCCCCCTGCACCGCGGGCAGACTGATCACGCGCGGGGCGAAATCGATGTGTTCGTCGACGATCTGTTGCGGAGCACCGTCATCGCCGACCACGATCCGCGTGCAGGGTGACACGTATTCGCGACCGACGGCGTGCGCGGAGGCCGCGAGCAGATCCGGGTCCAGAGGTCCGGGCACATGCACGTATCCGGCCACCGTGTACGCGATGTCCGGCGCGGCCTGCTGATCGAGCCAGGTGGCGAATTGCGCACTGCTCAACGGAACAGGCAACACCCTTATCCCCCAAGGATCGTTCCCGACGACTGACCCCGACCGCCCGCACGACTGTCATCCCGTGGCCGACGATGACTCACCCGCGCCGACCCCGCGGTGTCCCCACACCGTGAGGTCCGAGCATCCTCGGAGCCGAGCGCCGTTGCGCCCGACTGAATTTGTCGAACCGACCTGCCGAAACGCTAATGCGCCTGACCCCGCCACGCAAGTCACCCGACCGACGTGTCATGCCCTCCGGTCATTCGTTGCCGGGGACCGCGCAACCGTCCGGCCCGCAGGCGTCCGCCGCGGTGTCGCCGATCGGCACGACCCGGTCGTCGGCGGCCCGGCGCAACGCCTCGGCGAAGACCTCGGTCGGCTGTGCGCCCGAGACCGCGTACTTGCCGCCGAACACGAAGAACGGCACTCCGGTGATGCCCAGTTCGGCCGCCTGCTGTTCGTCGGCGCGCACCTCGCGGGCATACGCTTCGGGATCGTCGAGGACGGCCCGTACCTCATCGGCGTCGAAACCGGCGTCGGTGGCGACACGCACCAGCGCCTCCCGGTCGCCGAAGACCGGCCGGTCGTCGGCGAAGTTCGCGGCGTACAACGCATCGAGCAGTTCCTCCTGGCGGCCCTGGGCGAGCGCGAAGTGGAGAAGCCGGTGCATGTCGAAGCTGTTGCCGAAGTCCCGCCCGGCCGTCTGGTAGCCGAGGCCGAGTTCGGCGGCCTGGGCCGCAAGCCCCTGCTCGTTGGCGGCGGCCTGATCGGCCGGGATGCCGTACTTCGCCGCGATGTGTTCGATCACCGGTCCGCTGTGATCGGCGGGCAGAGTCGGGTCGAGTTCGTACGACCGGTGCACCACCGACACCCCGTCACGACCGGCGAAGTCCCGTAGCGCCGCGGTGAAGCGGGCCTTGCCGAGGTAGCAGAACGGGCAGTTGATGTCGGTCCATATGTCGACGGTGAGCGGAGCGGTGGGCTGTGCGGATGCGGTCATGATCGCTGCAACACGTTCTCCGGGTGCGGTGTTCCGCCCGCCGGCCGAGACGGATGCGGCCGTGATCGCGCCGGGTGAGTTGTCCGGTTCGTGGGTATTCTCTGCACCGTGCTGACGAACTCCTGCCCCTGCGCCGGCGATTCCCCGGAATCGTCGGGCGGGAGCGTGGGCGCCGGACCGGATCAGATCGGGGAGCTGGAATCCGAGTTCGTCGACCTGTGGCGACGCGGCCGCACCCAGACCCGGGAGCGATCCCGGCTGATTCATCCCCGCCTCGATGCCACGCTCTATCCGCTGCTCGTGGTGCTGGCCCGCCATGATCACCCGGTACCGATGTCGGAGCTGGTGGACCTGCTGGAACTGGAGAAGTCGACGGTCACCCGGCAGATCGATTCGGTGGTCCGGCTCGGTCTGGTGGAACGCATGCCGGATCCGGCCGACGCGCGCGCCCGGCTCATCGGTCTGACCGACGAGGGCCGGGCACGGCTGGACGAGGTGTCGGTGGCCGCGTTGGAGCGCTGGCGCGATCGATTGTCGCGCTGGGATCCCGCGGACGTGCGGGAACTCACCCGCCTCCTGCGCAGGCTCGCCGACGAGCACTGACCTTGTTCTCCGCCACGTGAGCAACGGACCCCGATCACGTACTCGGGCCGCGGGAATATCCAGCATTAGTTGCATGTTGCATCCATCTGTGGATATAGTTGCGAGCATCAACTAGCCGGGGCGACAGTCGTCGCCCCGCATCCTTTTCCGGTCACCGGCCCATTCCGACCGATGCCCTCATCACCGCAGACCCCTGGCGACAGCCGTGGGTCCCGACACTTTTCCGGGAGGTACCCGCATGAGCACGACCGCCACGCAGGCCGCCGACACGGATACGCCGATGACCCACCGCCAGAAGCTCGAAGCGCTGGTCGGCCTGCTCCTCGGCATGTTCGTCGCGTTCCTGTCCTCCACCGTCGTGTCCAACGCGCTGCCGACGATCATCACCGATCTGCACGGCACCCAGGACCAGTACACGTGGGTGGTCACCGCCACCCTCCTCGCGTCGACCGCGACGACCCCGCTCTGGGGCAAACTCTCCGACCTGATGAGCAAGAAGCTCCTCGTCCAGGCCTCCCTCACACTGTTCACACTCGGCTCCGTGCTCGCCGGACTCTCGCAGTCGGTCGACATGCTCATCGGTTTCCGCGTGATCCAGGGCCTGGGCCTCGGCGGTCTGCAGGCTCTCGTGGTGATCGTCATCGCCTCGATGTTCAGCCCGCGTGAGCGTGGCCGTTACCAGGGCCCGATCGCCGCGGTCATGTCTCTGGCGACGGTGGCCGGTCCGCTCATCGGCGGTGTCATCGTCGACACCAGCTGGCTGGGCTGGCGGTGGACCTTCTACGTGTGCGTCCCGCTCGCCGTCATCGCACTGCTCGTCATCCAGCGCACGCTGAACGTGCCGGTGGTCCGCAAGCCCGTGCACATCGACTATCTCGGCGCCTTCTTCATCGCGGCCGGCGTCAGCACCCTGCTGATCTGGGTCACGTTGGCGGGCAAGCAGTTCGACTGGACCTCGGGCGTCTCCTACGGGCTCATCGCCCTCGGCATCGCGCTCCTCGCGGCCGCCATCTTCACCGAGACGAAGGCCAAGGACCCGATCATCCCGCTGCGGCTGTTCCGGGACCGCACCACGTCGCTGGCCACCATCGCGAGCATCTCGGTCGGTGTCGCCCTCTTCGGCAGCGCGGTCTTCCTGGGCCAGTACTTCCAGATCGCCCGCGGATACTCACCGACGGCAGCGGGTCTGCTGACCCTGCCGATGGTGATGGGTTCGATGGTCTCGGCGACGGTGTCGGGCAACCTGATCACCCGCTTCGGCCGCTGGAAGGGCTACCTGGTCGGCGGTGCCGCGCTGATGACCGTGGCCTTCGCGCTACTGGCCACCATCGACGCGCACACCAACATGGTGCTGCTCGGTTCGTACCTGTTCGTTCTGGGCCTCGGCATGGGCATGACCATGCAGAACCTGGTGCTGGCGGTCCAGAACAACGTCGGTCACGCGGACCTGGGTGCCGCGACGTCGACGGTCTCGTTCTTCCGTTCGCTCGGCGGCGCGGCCGGGGTGTCCGTCCTGGGTGCGGTGCTGTCCAATCACGTCACGGATCTGATCGCCACGGGTCTCTCGGCTCTCGGTGTGGACATGTCCCGCTCGTCGGGCGGTGCGAGTCTGGCCAACCTGAACGAGTTGCCCGCACCGATCGCCGCGATCGTCCGTGGCGCCTACGGCGACGGCACCGCACGCATCTTCCTGATCGCCGGCGCCATGGCCCTGATCAGCCTGGTGGCCATCCTGTTCATCCGTGAGGTCGCGCTGAACACGATGAGCGCCGACGACCAGCGCCGGCAGGAGTCGCTGACCAGCACCGACGACGGCGAACGGATCGACGCCGAGATCTCCGAGAGTGTGCACGGTGATCCGATGGTCATCGAGCCCGAACGCGAGCAGCTGGCCGCGGGCCGTCGGTAGCCGGTTCAGCGACGTACGCGATACCTGAGGTACAGCACGTCCGACTCGCAGGTGCGCGACTCGATCAGCTCCAGGTCGCGGCGCTGCTCATCGCGACCGAAGTACGGCACACCTCCTCCGACGAGTACCGGACACACCCGAATCCGGTACTCGTCGATGAGGTCGGCCGCGGCGGCCTGCGCCGCCAGCTCCGCGCCGCCGATGGCGATCACGCCGTCCCCCGGCTCGGCACGCAGACGGTCGATCTCCTCCGCGAGGGTCCCGGTCGCGAGCCGGGCGTTGCCCTCCACGTCCGACAGCGTCGTGGAGAACACGAGCTTGGGCACGGCACGCCAGAGTCGCGCGAATTCGGCGGTCGAGTACGGGGAATCGGGGAGTTCCTCCATGGTCTCCCAGCCCAGCATCGTCTCGTACAGGCGCCGTCCCATCAGGTGCACGTCGACTCCCCGGACCTCGTCGGTCGCGATGCCGAAGACCTCCTCGTCGGGTGCTCCCCAGTCGAAGGAGCCATCGGGTCCCATCACGAACCCGTCCAGGGACATGCCCAGCGAGTAGGTGACCGGGCGTCGTCCCGGTTCCCGCGTCGAATCCGTCATCTCGTCATCTCCCGACTCGGTGCGCTCCGACGACGGAACGCTTCTCCATGGTCCGACCGCGCTGCGAGGCAGAACTCATCGCGGCACGGGCAGGTTGTCGCCGATGGCCCGTGGCAATAGTCTGCGCCCATGCGCTACGGGATCTGCATACTTCCGGAGAACTCCTGGCACGCGATGCGGCCCCGGTGGGAGCGGGCCGAGGAGATGGGCTTCGACCACGCCTGGACCTACGATCACCTGGTGTGGGGCGGTTTGCCCGACTCCCAATGGTTTTCGTGTATGCCCACCCTCACCGCGGCGGCCATGGTCACCACCCGCATCGAACTCGGGGCCTTCGTCATCTCCCCCAATTTCCGGCATCCGGCGTCGCTGGCGCGTGAGGTCCAGACCCTCGCCGACATCTCCGGAGATCGGTTGCTCGTCGGATTGGGTGCGGGCGGAACACCCGACGACACCATCCTCGGTGCCCCCGCTCTCGACGCGCGCCATCGGGTCGACCGACTGCAGGAGTTCACCCTCATGCTGGACCGCGCACTGCGCGAGGACCATCTCACCACCGACGGCGAATACTTCTCGATCCGCGATCTCCGGCTCGTCGGCGGCCCGGTCCGGGAGCGTATCCCGTTGATCCTGGCGGGTAACGGCCCCCGATCGGTTCGGTTCGCGGCACGGCACGGAGACGGCTGGGTCACCACCGGCCCGGCGGCAGGCGGACGCTCCACCGCCGACGGTCTCGACGCCTGGTTCGCCGGCGTGGCCGAATCCGCGGCCGTCTTCGCCGAGACCGCGCCACAGCGGCCCGGGGATGAACCGATTCGTCGCTACCTGAGTCTGGATGCCTCGCCGGTGAACTCACTGGAGAGTCTCGAGCGCTTCGACGACATGGTCGGGCGCGCAGCCGAACTCGGCTTCACCGATGTCATCGTGCACTGGCCGCGGGACACCGAACCGTACCGGGCGGGCGAGGACGTGCTGAGCGACGTCGCCGCGCACCGCCTGCAGCCGTGATCACCCGACTACCCTGAGAAACGTGAGCATTCGCGCAGGCATCATCGTCACCGGCACCGAGGTCCTGTCCGGCCGGGTGGCCGACCGCAACGGCCCCTGGGTCGCCGACCAGCTGCTGTCCCTGGGCGTCGACGTCGGGCACATCACCATCTGTGGCGACCGCCCCGACGACCTCACCGCCCAACTGGCCTTTCTGACCGCGCAGGGCGTCGACCTCATCGTGACGACCGGCGGGCTCGGACCGACCGCCGACGACCTCACCGTCGAGACCGTCGCAGGATTCCGCGGCACCCCATTGCGCGAGGACCCCGAAATGGAATTTCACATCGAGGGCATCGTGCGTCGCTGGCGTGGGCTCGAATCCGGTGCACCGCTGCCGGATGCGCTGCGCACAGGCGTTCACAAGCAGGCGATGGTTCCGCTTGGCGCCCAGCCCATTCCACCCACCGGAACCGCGCCGGGCATCGTGATGCCCGCCGAGGGCACCGCTCCGGCCGTTCTGATCCTGCCCGGTCCGCCCGCCGAACTGCAGGCGATGTGGCCCGCCGCGGCCGCCACGCCGCCGGTGTCGGCGGTTCTCGCGGCGGCCGACGTCGAGCGGCAGTCGACCATCCGCGCGTACGGACTGACCGAGGCCGACCTGGCCGAGACCCTGCGCATCGCCCGGGCCGAACTCACCGGCTTCGACGACCTGGAGATCACCACCTGTCTGCGGCGCGGTGAGATCGAAATGGTGACCCGGTATCCGGAATCGTCCGCATCCGCCTATGCCGTGCTGTCCGGGATCATGGCGGATCGTCATGGCACACAGATCTTTTCCGATGACGGTTCGACCGTCGACGATCTCGTGGCTGCCGCACTCTCCGGGCATTCGGTGGCCACGGCCGAATCCTGCACCGGTGGCCTCGTCGCCGCCCGCCTCACCGATCGCGCCGGATCGTCGGACTATGTGATGGGCGGTGTGGTCTCGTACTCCAACGCGGCCAAGTCCGACATGCTCGGTGTGCCCGCCGATCTCATCGCCGAACACAGAGCGGTGAGCGAGCAGGTCGCCCGGGCGATGGCCGAGGGCGCGATGCACCACTTCGGCACCGACACCGCGATCTCCACCACCGGCATCGCCGGCCCGGGTGGCGGATCACCGGAGAAGCCCGTCGGCACAGTGTGTTTCGGACTCGCCGTGGCAGGCGCTCCGACGGTGACCGTCACCCGCCGGTTCCCCGGCGACCGCACCTCCGTGCGGGAACTGTCGGTCACCGCGGCCTTCCACCTCCTTCTCGGCGCCCGGTAGCGGTCAGCGACCCGGCGCCGAATCGCTGTGCGACCGACTCCGACCCGCGGGCCAGAAGCGTGACATCCGCGGCCGCGAGGAGAAAGGCGGCCCCGGCACCCAGGTACCGGTCAGCCACCCGTGGGTCAAAGGCGTTGACCCCCACAGGTTTATCGCACGCAGTCACGGCCTCGAACACCTCGAGGACGGCGGTGACGACCTCGGGATGGGTCTGCTCGCCCAGGAATCCCATCGATGCGGCGAGGTCACTGGGGCCGACGAAGACCCCGTCCACCCCGGGGACCGCGGCGATCTCACGGGCGTTGCCCACGCCCTCGGACGATTCGATCTGCACGATGACAGAGACATGGTCACGCGCATGCGCCAGATAGTCGTCCACCCGGTTCCAGCGGGCCGAACGGGCGAGGGCACTCCCCACGCCGCGGCATCCCAACGGCGGATAGCGGGTGGCCGCCACCACGGCCTCGGCCTGCTCCGCGGTCGCGATCATCGGGACGAGTAGATTCTGCGCGCCGAGGTCGAGGACCTGCTTGATGATCACGGCATCGGCGGTGGGCACCCGTACGACCGGGGACACGGGATACGCCGACACCGAATGTAGTTGGGCCAGTACCGAAGTCAGGTCGTTGGGTGCGTGTTCCATATCGATGAGCACCCAGTCCAGACCCGACCCGGCCATGATCTCCGCGGCGATGGGGGAACCCGAACACACCCAGCCCCCGATGAACGGACGTTCCGCCTCGTCGACGGCCGAGCCGAAGGTGGGGCTCAACTGAATCGGCATGACACCGTCCCCAGCGGGCCGTAGTCGGCGAAGACCACGTCGCCTGCGTCGATCCAGATCGGCCGTGTGAAGGACCCCGCCAGCACGATGTCGCCGGCGTGCAGTCCCTCGCCGTGGCGAGCCAGCGCGTTCGCCAGCCACGCGACACCCGTAGCGGGATGGTTGAGGACCGCCGCAGCCACCCCGGTCTCCTCGATGACCTCGTTCCGGTACAGCATCCCCGACACCCAGCGCAGATCGACATCCTCGGGCCGGACCGGTCTGCCGCCATGGACCATGGCGCCGATCGCGGCATTGTCGCTGATCGTATCGACGATGGAACGTCCGTCCAATTCCACACGGGAACTGAGGATCTCCAATGCGGGCACGACGTAGTCGGTGGCGCCGATGACGTCGAACATCGTCACTCCCGGACCGTCGAGCGGGGCGCGCAGGACGAAGGCCAGTTCCATCTCGATACGGACGTTGCCGAACCGGGCGTGATCGACCGTCGACGAGTTGGCCACCACCATCGAGTCGAAAATCGATCCGTAGTCGGGCTCGTCGATCCCGGTGGCGGCCTGCATCGCCCGGCTCGTCAAACCGATCTTGCGGCCCACCGGACGTTCGCCCGCCTCGATGCGGCGGCGGCGCCATTCATGCTGCACGGCATAGGCGTCGTCGATGGTCATCTCCGGATGCCGCCGTGTCGGCCGGGAGATGGTCCGGCGCTCACGCTCGGCGACCATCAGTTCGTCGGCGAGATCGGAGATCGTCTGCGCCGCAAGCATCACCGCTCCTGTTCGGCGGTGAACCAGAAGCCGTCGGCTCCCAGCGTGGCGGCCAGTTCCGACTTCGCTACCCGCATGCGGAGCGGTTGTGGCCTGCCCTGCAGATCGAGAACCGCCGAGGCCTCGCTGTACCAGCTCGGTATCACCGGGTTGCCCCACCAGTCGCGTCGCTGATTGTCGTGTACATCCCAGCTGACGACCGGATTGTCGGGGTCACCGGTGTAGTAGTCCTGCGTGTAGATCTCCACGCGATGCCCGTCGGGATCCCGCAGATAGAGATAGAACGCGTTCGAAACGCCGTGTCTGCCCGGTCCGCGTTCGATGTGATCGGTGAGCCGCAGGGAGCCGAGTGTGTCGCACACCGACAGGATGTTGTGTTTCTCGTGGGTGGTGAACGCGAAATGATGCAGGCGCGGCCCGTCTCCGCCGGTGAGTGCCACATCGTGCACGGTGGGTTTGCGGCGCAGCCACGCGGCATAGAGGCCGCCCGCCGCGTCGATGATGTTCTCGGTGACGCGGAACCCGAGGTTCTCCAGGTGGGCGACCCCCTGCTCGACATCGGGCGTGACGAGGTTGACGTGGTCCATACGCATCAGCGCGCCCGCCGGCTGCAACTCGTAGCGCCAGGCGAGCCGTTCGACATGGTCTGTCTCGCAGAAGAATTCGCACGGAAAGCCGAGCGGGTCGACGGTTCGCACGGTGTCGCCGACGCCCCGGACATACCCGTCACGACGCCGATCGGTGGGACAGCCCAGCGCAGCGAAGTACGCTTCCGCCCGGTCCACGTCGGCGGGTTCGCGGACACGGTAGGACATCGTGATCACGCCGGCCGAGGGGGTTCGGCGCAGCACCAGGTTGTGGTGGATGAATTCCTCGAAGGTACGCAGGTGCACCGCGTCGGCATCGGCGTAGGTCACGACCAGACCGAGAACGTCGGCGTAGAACCGGCGCGAACGTTCCAGATCGGTCACGCCGAGTTCCACCGACGTGCAACGGACGATGTCCGGTGGTTGCGGTCCGCCCGCCACGGCATTCATCGGGCGCCGCCGAAGGTCGGGTTCTGCACCGCCCCCAGAGTGATGTGCATGGCCTGCTGCTGAGTGTGGAAGTCGAGTGACCGATACCCGCCTTCGTGGCCGAGGCCGGACGCCTTCACGCCGCCGAACGGCGTGCGCAGATCCCGCACGTTATTGGAATTGAGCCACACCATGCCTGCCTCCACGGCCTGTCCGAAGTTGTGGGCGCGCTGCAGATCCGAGGTCCAGATATAGGCGGCCAGACCGTATTTCACACCGTTGGCGAGGGCGAGCGCGTCCGCGTCGTCGTCGAACGGGGTGATGGCGACGACCGGCCCGAAGATCTCCTCCTGGAAGATCCGGGCGTCGGGCGGTACGTCGGCGAAGACCGTCGGCGCCACGAAGTTTCCGGTCTCGAAATCATCGGGTCGCCCACCACCGGCGAGGAGCCGGGCCTCGGTCTTGCCGATCTCCACGTAACGCATCACCTTGTCGAAATGCTCGGGGTGCACAAGCGCGCCGACCTCGGTGTCGGGGTCATTCGGCAGGCCGACCTTCACCCGCCGCGCCTGGTCGGCGAACCGTGTCACGAATTCGTCGTAGATCGACCGTTCCACCAGAACCCGACTGCCTGCCGTACATCGTTCCCCGTTGAGCGAGAACACCCCGAAGATCGTCGCGTCGACTGCGGCCTCGATATCGGCGTCGGCGAACACCACGGCGGGGCTCTTGCCTCCCAGTTCCATCGACAGGCCTTTGAGATACGGAGCAGCGTTGGCGAAGATCGTCTCGCCGGTACGACTCTCTCCGGTGAACGAGATCAGCGGTACGCCGGGATGTTTGACCAGGGCGTCGCCCGCCTCCTCACCCAGTCCGTGCACGAGGTTGAACACCCCGTCCGGCAGCCCAGCCTCGGCGAAGATCCCCGGCCACAGCGACGCGGACAACGGAGTGAACTCGGCGGGCTTGAGCACCACCGAGTTGCCCGCGGCGAGCGCGGGCGCCAACTTCCACGACTCCAGCATGAACGGGGTGTTCCACGGCGTGATGAGACCGGCCACCCCGATGGGCTTGCGGTTCACGTAATTGACCTGGCGGCCGGGCACCTTGTACACCTCGTCGGACTGCGCGACGATCAGATCGGCGAAGAAACGGAAGTTCTCGGCGGCCCGCCGGGCCTGGCCCAACGCCTGACTGATCGGCAGACCCGAGTCGAAGGTTTCCAGTTCGGCGAGGCGCGCATCCCTCGATTCCACGAGGTCGGCCACCCGGTGCAACACCCGGTGACGTTCCCGCGGAAGCATTCTGCTCCAGGTGCCGTCGTCGAAGGCCTCCTGGGCGGCGGTCACCGCCCGGTCGATGTCCTCCGTGCGCCCGGCGGCGGCCCGGACGTACACCTGATTCGACACCGGTTCGAGGACGTCGAAGGTCGATCCGTCCAGGGAGTCCACGGCGCGGCCGCCGATATGGTGACGTATCCGATCAGGTAAATCCTGTGGCGCGTGCGGCATTCCGAGATGCTGTGAGTTCCGCTGCTCCGCGGACGTGGTCATGCACTACCTCCTCAGCTGTTGGTCTGTTCGGCCTTCCGCCGCTCACCGGCTTCATAGGCGATGAAGGACGCCAGTGTGGCAGCGCGATGCCGACGGCACAGGTCCTCGATCTCCGCGAGCGGTGCCCCGTTCTCGATGCTGCGCACGATCTGTTCGTGCTCACCGACCGATTCGCGGGCGCGGTCCGGCACGAACGCGAACGTCGATGCACGCAGGCGGTCCAGCATCGCCCACTCCGCTTCCACCAGCGTCACCAGCCGCGGATTGGTGCACCGGGCGAACAATATCGAATGGAATCGCCTGTTGGCCTTGGTGAATTCGGCCGGGTCGAAGTTGTCGAGCAGCGCGATCATCTCGTCGTTCACCGCCCGGGCCGCGTGGAGGTCGTCGTCGGTGAGTTCGCGTGCCGCCAACGCCGTCGCCGCACCTTCGAGCACGCTGAGCGTCTCCATGCACTCCCGGTACGACGTGTCGTCGAGCATGGCGACCTGGGCGCCGACATTGCGCTCGAACGTCACCATCCCCTCGGCCTCGAGCTGCCTGATGGCCTCGCGCACCGGGACCACGCTCATATCCAGATCGCTTGCCAGAGTGCTCAATACCAGCCGATATCCGGGCGTGTACTCACGTCGCTCGATGCGCCCGCGGATCGCCTCATAGGCGATCTGATGCTTACTCGGTTGTCCGACCCCGCTCACCCCTGTGTGGCTCAACGTGTCGCGCGCCATTCCGCGTACCTCGACTTCCACTGGTCCTCCGGCGGAAACAGTCCACGCACCGGATGGCCTGCCGCGACCATGTCGGCGACCCATCCGTCCATCAGTTCCTGCTCCGCGGCCTCGTCGACGACGTCGTCGGCGATCTCGGCGGGCACCACGACCACACCGTCGCCGTCACCCACGATCAGATCCCCGGGCACCACCGCGGTGCCACCACAGGCGATCGTCACATCTCGGTCCCAGGGCACATGATGCCTGCCGAGCACCGCCGGGTGCGCGCTGCGCGCGAACACCGGCAATCCGGTGGCCACCAACGCATCACGGTCTCGGACCGCACCATCGGTCACCACTCCGGCGGCACCGTTGACGCGCGCTCGGAGACCCAGCACGTCGCCGAGGGTGCCCGCGCCACGCTCCTCGCGGGCGTCGATCACCAGCACCTCGCCGGTGCCGATCTCGTCGAAAGCCTGCTTCTGCGTGTTGTATCCGCCACCGTGCGCACCGAACAGGTCTTCGCGGCCGGGTATGAACCGCAGGGTGCGCGCCCGGCCCGCCATCCGTTCACCGTCGGCCAGCGGATACACACCGTCGATGACGACGTTGTTCAGTCCGCGCATCCGGAGCTGTCGGCTCAACGTCGCGACGGATACCTGGGATGCTTTGTCGCACAATGCCGCATCTCGTTCTGGGGATCGGGAGGAGAACGGCGGCGTGCCGGCCCCTCGTTCCTTCGGCACGCCGCCGCCTTCCCCAGTGACCCCCGAGATCTGTGACGTGCCCCGGGCGCGGGCACGTAGTGCGTCGTCGACCGCAGGCACCGCGCCCAGGGTCGGGTCGAATCCGTCCGCACCCGCGACCACCGAGGTGCGCAGGCGTCCGGACGTGGGAGAACCCGCCGAATCCGGCGAGTCGACCTCGACGATCACCTCCGACCCGGGTTCGACCACACTTGCGCCGGCCGGTGTACCGGTCAGGATCACGTCCCCCGGTTCCAGCACGAGATGCTGCGACAGATCCGCGACCAGTTGCGGGAAGCCGAACAGGAGATTGGACGTCCGATCCTCCTGCACGAGTTGGCCATCCACCCAGGTTCGCAGTCGCAGCGAGTCCGGATCGATGATCCTGGCGTCGATGAAATCCGGTCCGAGCGGGGTGTACCCGGTCCGCCCCTTGGCTCGCAGGTTGGACCCGGAATCTGCGGGCTGCAGGTCCTGAAGACCGAAATCATTTGCAGCGGTGACGGACTCGACGTGCTCCCAGGCGTCCGACATCGAGACGCGGTCGGCACGGGTGCCGATAACAAGCGCGACCTCGCCCTCGAAGACCAGCAGCTCGGTGCCCGCAGGCCGCTCGACGCTTCCATCGTTCCGGCCGATCGAACTGGCCGGCTTGAGGAAATACGACGGGACATCGGGACGACGCCCACGCTGCTCAGCCCGGGCCGCGTAGTTCAGATGAACCGCAATGATCTTGCCGGGGCGCATGGACCTCCCTCCAGGCCTTGCATCGTATTCGAAATCGTATATGATTTTTGTGCAGGCCGCAAACATGTCGACACAAAGGTCATCCGACAAAGGAGTCATCATGAGCCTGCCGAGCCGACCAGCGTCGGCGCCGGAGCCACAACGCGCCGAATCCTCTGACAATCAAGACAATTCACCTGCCGCGGCAGATCCGCGAGCCACCATCGCCACGCCGCGTGAGCGCAAACGTGTTGTCGCCGCGACGATTATCGGCACAACGGTCGAGTGGTACGACTTCTTCATCTACGGCGCCGCCGCGGGCCTGGTCTTCGACAAACTGTTCTTCGAGGCGGCGGGCAGCGGCATCGCCCCGATCCTCTCCTTCCTCACCGTCGGCATCAGCTTCGTGTTCCGCCCACTCGGCGCATTCATCGCCGGACACATCGGGGATCGCTATGGCCGGCGGGTCGTCCTGGTGATGACCCTGGTCACGATGGGCCTCGCGACAACCCTGATCGGCGCATTGCCCACCTACGCCACGATCGGTATCGCCGCACCCATCATGCTCGTGATACTCCGTGTGCTCCAGGGCATTTCAGCGGGCGGCGAATGGGGTGGTGCCGCGCTTCTGGCCGTCGAGAACGCGCCGACGCCCAGGCGCGGGATCTTCGGGGCCGCACCGCAGATCGGTGTTCCGCTCGGCCTGCTGCTGGCCTCCGGGATGATGGCGCTGATGACCACCGTCTCCGGCGACGATTTCGACGTCTGGGGATGGCGTATCCCGTTCCTCCTGTCCATCGTGCTGGTCGGCATCGGGTATCTGATCCGGATGCGCGTCCACGAGAGTCCGGTCTTCCTCGAACTCGCCGAGCGTCGCCGTCGCACGCAGGTCCCGATCGCCGCGCTCTTCCGCAAGCACACGCCGCTCGTGCTGGTTGCGGCCCTGATCTTCGCCGGCAACAACGCGGCAGGCTATATGACCACGGGCGGATACATCCAGAAATACGCGACGGATCCGGACGGCCCGGTCGGGCTCCACAAGGGACCCGTCCTGATCGCCGTGGCCGGGTCCGCAGTCACCTGGCTGATCTTCACCGTGGTCGCCGCGGCGGTCAGCGACCGGATCGGACGACGCACCACCTACCTGATCGGCTGGGTGTTGCTGATCCTCGGACTGCTCCCCCTCTTCCCGCTGGTCAA
This sequence comes from Gordonia sp. B8661-1, assembly GCF_059427765.1. Taxonomy (NCBI): domain Bacteria; kingdom Bacillati; phylum Actinomycetota; class Actinomycetes; order Mycobacteriales; family Gordoniaceae; genus Gordonia; species Gordonia sp. B8661-1. The sequence goes on along the minus strand of NZ_JCAHRL010000005.1, from coordinate 131,998 downwards.
CACGGGCAACATCGGTCTGCTGTTCGTCGGGTTGGCGCTGCTCACCATCGGACTCGGATTCACCTACGGGCCACAGGCCGCCCTGTACGCGGAACTGTTCCCGGCCTCGATCCGGTTCTCCGGGGCGTCGATCTCGTACGCGATCGGCGCCATCCTGGGCGGAGCCTTCGCACCGACGATCGCGGCCGCACTCGTACGTGCCACCGGCACAACGGCTTCGGTCACCATCTACCTGGTGGCCATGTCCGTACTCGCACTCTGCGCGACCCTGCTCCTGCGCGACCGGACCGGTATCCCTCTCGATCCCGGTCACGAGGCGGAGCAGGAGAAGAGTTCACTGCACGGCATCCGGTGACGGCGACGGACGGGTGTCGAGCGTCAATTGCAGGAAGGCCAGGTCGAGCCACGCCCCGAATTTCGCCCCGACCTGCGGCAGGACGCCGACGTTACGGAAGCCCAGCCGCTCATGCATGGCTATCGAGCCGGCATTCGTGGCGTCGATGCCCGCGATCATCACATGCTTGCCCGCGCGACGCGCCCGCTCGATCAGCTCCGCCATCAGAGCGGTGCCGATCCCATTGCCGCGCTGATCATTCCGGACGTACACCGAATGTTCGACGGTGTACCGATAGCCGTCGAAAGCCCGCCAATCCCCGTACGAGGCATAGCCGAGTACCTCGGCGCCGGTCGCGTCGACGGCCACCAGCACCGGATGGCCGGCCTCCCGGCGGGCCGCAAGCCACTCCCGCCGGTTGGCGGTGCCCACGAGCCGGTCGTTCCAGATGGCCGTCGTGTGCTCGACCGCATGGTTGTAGATCGCCGCGATCGCCCCGGCATCGTCGGCCACCGCATCCCGAATGTGCATGTCCACCATGGTGACACGGCGCGGGAGTGATCTCGATACGCTGCCTCGCTGCGCTCGGAAGCTACTCGATCAGCGAGGCGGCAGCGCAGCGCCCCACCGCTGGTCGAGTAGGCCGCGAGCACAACGCATTCACCACCGGTCGAGTAGGCCGCGAGCACAACGCATTCACCGCCGGTCGAGTAGGCCACGAGCGCAGCGAGTCGCCGTATCGAGACCCTGGCACTAGTTGTAATGCGGGTTGTTGCCGACCGGGATCTCGATGTTGATCGGCATCCGGAGTTCGGACATGTACAGCAGCACGAACTGGCGGAGGAATTCGTCGAACAGCCAGTACGCCTCCTTCGGCACACCGATGTTCAGAGCCCCTTCACGAACGGCGACGTAAGGGCCCCAGGCTGTTTCGAGCAGTGGGCTCCACACGGGTTCGCGCGGGATGTGCAGCCAGTCCGCGACCTGATCGCTCAGCATGAACCGCGTCAGCGCGCCCAGGACGCCTCGGGACACCAGCGAAAGATCCAGATTCTTCCCGAGGTCGAGCAGGATGTCGGCGAGCTTCTGGCCCTCCGGCGTGGGCGCGAGGATCGGATCGAGCACCTGCCGAGCCTGCGCATCCGCGGCGGTCCAGGACTTCGGGATGTACTGGTCCTCGACGCCCAGCATGTGCGCGGTGACCTGCCACGAATGCAGGAACCCCACCGATTCGTCGGCGGCGATCGGCACCCGCCACTTCTTCAGATTGCGCATCACGGTCGTCGGCAGGCTGTGCCAGGTGACCATGATGTCGGCCTGACTGATCGGGATCTTCTCCGGCGCGGCGTGCCCCCACCACGGCGACTGCGGCAGGAGGTGCCGCACCGCGGAATGTGCCAGACGTGTCTTCACGCAGGTGACGATCATCTCGCCGTCGGGTCGATAGGCATTGAGCGAACCGATGTCGTATCCGAGCTTCGCGGTCTTGGTGATGCGGTCCTTCATGTCCGCGCCGCCCTTGGAGTAATAGACGGCGCGCGCCTCCTTGGGGATCACCGTGCTCATCATCCCGCTGGCGAACCCGTACAGGACGCCGAGGTAGGTGCCGCGTTTCTGGTTGAACCGCACCGCATCCGCCAGCTTGCCGTGGTCGGCCCAGTCCGGCAGCCTGCGGGCATCGTCGAGGAAGCCGTGCAGCTCCCGGGGCAGTCCCGCCGGTAGTGGCTGACCGTTCTTGGTCCAGGAGCGCAGAATCCGGTTGACCTTGGGGATCTCGCCTCGGGTCTGCAGGTCGGCCATCAGCGGGTCGAGCTTCTCGTCCCATGCCTCGCGCGGATCGGTGCCACTGCCGTATCCGGGTAGCGACTGCGCGGGCGACCAGGTCCACGGCGTGGACGGCGCCACCGCGGCCACGGCGCCGGCAGCACCGACCACACCACCGGCCTTCAGTAGATTGCGTCGACTCAGTTCGGTCATCTCACCTTTTACCTTCCCGACAAGCGTTGCGAATGACGACGCGACAGGAGCCGAAGTCGTCAAATCTGAGTGTGCGTGTATTCAGATATGCACGAGTATGCCCGCCATGTTTCATATATGTGAGCGTTTCGCGGTATTGCCGCGAGCATCTGCCAGACTGTGGAGGCCATGGCCAGCCGCACCGCACGTCCCTACAACGGGGTCGACAACGAGGAGCGGATCGCGGTCCGCCTGAACAAACTCCTGCAGGCGGGTCTCGACATCCTCAGCGACCCGCTCGGCGACGACGATCTCACCCTGCGGGTCATCTGCCGGCGGGCCGGTCTCGCGCAGCGATATTTCTACGAAAGCTTCACCGATAAGGACGAATTGGCGGCCGCGGTCTATGACTGGGTACTCGCCGGCGTCATCGGATCGACGCAGGATGCGCTCGTCGGCGCCACACCGGAGAACGGTTTGCGCGTCGGACTCACCCAGGTGGTCGAGAGCGTGACCTCGGACCCGCGCGTGGGGCAGCTCCTGTTCAGCCCGCATCAGGACAACGCCGTCGTCGTCCGGAAACGGTTCGAGTCGACCTCCACCTTCGTCGACCTGTTCAGCGACGTCCTGCCCGTCCGATATCGCCCCGAGCCCGAGGGCCGTGCCCCGATGATCGCTCACTTCCTGGTCGGCGGGGTCGCCCAGGCCCTCGCCGCCTGGCTGAACGGCGACACCTCGATCGACAAGCAGCAACTCGTCGACGATCTCGTCGAGATGGTGTCGGTGCACGGCATCGGCCGTCGCCGTACACGCTGACGCCGGCCCCGACAGTCCACACCGCCGCTGCACGCGCTCCGGGGGGACGAAGCGGCATCCGGCGGTCCGCACAGTCCATATGCTGGGTGATGTGTGCCGCCCCAAGGTTCCGGAGGTCTCCCGTGAAGCGCCGCGTACCGAGTGACGACATCGACGAGGCCGATGTCGTCGTCGATGCTCCGAAGACCTACGCGGCAGGGGTCCCCGCGGTGCTGGTGTCGCTGCGGCGCGGCATGGAACAGATGGGCGTGATCCGAACGACCCGCACGCTGCTGCGGCTCAATCAGCGCGACGGCTTCGACTGCCCGGGCTGCGCCTGGCCGGAGACACCGGGGCATCGCAAACATGCCGAATTCTGTGAGAACGGCGCCAAGGCCGTCGCGGAGGAGGCCACCCGACGGGTGGTCGATCCGCAGTTCTTCGCCACGCACTCGATCGACGAACTGGCTGCGAAGACCGACTACTGGCTCGGGCAGCAGGGGCGGCTCACGCATCCGATGGTGCTGCGGCCCGGTGACACTCACTACACGCCGATCGAGTGGGATGACGCGTATGAGCTGATCGCCGACGAGCTGCGCGCACTCGCCTCGCCGGACGAGGCCGTCTTCTACACTTCCGGCCGCACCAGCAATGAGGCGGCGTTCCTCTACCAGTTGATGATCCGCGCCTACGGCACCAATAATCTGCCCGATTGCTCGAACATGTGCCACGAGTCGTCCGGGACCGCCTTGTCCGAGACGATCGGGATCGGCAAGGGGTCGGTCTCGGTCCCGGACGTCGAGAACGCCGACCTGATCCTGATCGCTGGCCAGAATCCCGGCACCAATCATCCGCGCATGCTCTCCACATTGGAGAAGGCAAAGGCGAACGGCGCCAAGGTGATCGCCATCAATCCGCTTCCCGAGGCCGGGCTACTGCGTTTCAAGGATCCGCAGAAGGTCCATGGCGTGATCGGCGACGGCGTACCGATCGCCGACGAGTTCCTGCAGATCCGGCTCGGCGGCGATCAGGCACTGTTCCAGGGACTCGCGAAGCTGCTTCTCGAGGCCGAGGACCGCAGTCCGGGAACGGTTCTCGATCACCGCTTTCTCGCCGACCACTGCGCGGGCTGGGACGCCTACGCCGAGCACCTGCGTGCCGTCGACCTCGATCAGGTCCTCGAGGCGACCGGATTGTCGCGGGCGGAACTCGACGCGACCGCCACCGACCTCATCGACTCGGACCGGACGATCATCTGCTGGGCGATGGGTCTCACCCAGCACACCCATGCCGTCGCGACGATCCAGGATGTCGTGGCACTTCTGCTGATGCGCGGCATGATGGGCAAACCGGGTGCGGGCGTCTGCCCGGTGCGCGGGCATTCGAATGTCCAGGGCGACCGCACCATGGGCATCTGGGAGAAGGCACCCGACGCGTTTCTCGACGCACTCGACGCCGAATTCGGCATCACCAGCCCGCGCCACCACGGCTACGACGCCGTCGACTCCATCCGCGCCATGCGCGACGGCAGGGCATCGGTCTTCCTGGCCATGGGCGGCAACTTCGTGTCCGCCACCCCCGACACCGACGTCACCGCGTGGGCTCTGCGTAATTGTTCACTGACCGTACAGGTCTCGACGAAACTCAACCGGTCGCACGTCATCACGGGCCGCACCGCGCTCATCCTGCCGTCGCTCGGTCGCACCGACAAGGATATTCGCGGAGGTGTCAAACAGCAGGTGACCGTGGAGGATTCGATGTCGGTGGTCCACCTGTCGCGCGGCGGACTCACACCGTTGAGCGATCGGATGCGCAGCGAGGTCGCAATCGTCTGTGAACTTGCCCGGCGACTCCTCGGCCCCGGCCATTCGGTGCCATGGCAGACGTTCGCCGACGACTACGACACCATCCGCGACGCGATCTCCCGGGTCGTCCCCGGTTTCGCCGACTTCAACACCAAGGTCCGTCGGCCCGACGGATTCACGCTGCCCCATCCGCCCCGCGACGAACGCCGCTTCGAAACCGCTACCGGCAAAGCGAATTTCGTCGTCAACGAGATGCGGTGGCTGCCCATTCCGTCCGGGCGGCTGGTCCTGCAGACCATGCGGAGTCACGATCAGTACAACACCACCATCTATGGCCTTGATGATCGGTATCGAGGCGTGAAGGACGGCCGTCGGGTCGTCTTCATCAATCCGGCCGATATCGAACAACTCGGGTTCACCGACGGCGACCGCGTCGACCTGATCTCCGAATGGCATCGCTCCGACGGCGCCTGCGAGGAACGGCGCGCCGACGATTTCCGCCTCGTCGCCTACTCCACACCCGTGGGCAACGTCGCCGCCTACTATCCCGAGACGAATCCCCTTGTGCCGCTGGACAGTGTGGCCGAAAAGTCCAATACGCCCGTTTCGAAGGCCGTTACCGTCCGCCTCGAACCACATATGCGCTGACAACCCCTTCCCCTCGCTAACGAACAGGTCTACTATCACTCGTAGTAGCCCGCTGCGGCATGCGGGAGGGCTGCGGACGTCTGATGTTAGGGGACATCATGTCCGACTCCGGTCGGCTGTCACATCAAGCGCGAGAACTGGATTCGAGATATCACCTGGCTGCCGGTGTGCGGAGGCAGATCAACAAGGTGTTCCCGAGCCACTGGTCGTTCATGCTCGGCGAGGTCGCGCTGTACAGCTTCATCGTCCTGCTGATCTCCGGCATCTATCTCACGCTGTTCTTCGACCCGTCGATGTCGGAGGTGATGTACGACGGCGCCTACCAGCCACTCAACGGCGTGATGATGACCCGCGCGTACGAGACCACGCTGCACCTCTCGTTCGAGGTGCGCGGCGGATTGTTCGTCCGGCAGATTCACCATTGGGCCGCACTGCTTTTCGCGGCGTCGATCATCGTGCACATGGCGCGGATCTTCTTCACCGGCGCGTTCCGGCGGCCTCGCGAGGCCAACTGGATCATCGGCTGCGTACTGCTGATCCTGGCCCTGTTCGAGGGCTTCTTCGGCTACTCGCTGCCCGATGACCTGTTGTCCGGCACCGGACTTCGCGCCTTCACGGCCGGTGCGCTCGGACTGCCGATCGTCGGCACCTGGGTTCACTGGGCGCTGTTCGGTGGCCAGTTCCCGGGGAACATCGTGCTGCCCCGGTTGTACGTGATCCACGTACTCCTGTTCCCCGGGATCATCCTCGCGCTCATCGCCGCGCATCTCGCACTGGTCTGGTACCAGAAGCACACCCAGTTCCCGGGACCCGGACGGACCGAGAACAACGTTGTGGGAGTGCGCATTCTGCCGGTTTTCGCCGCCAAGGCGGGCGCGCTTTTCGCGATCGTCACCGGCGTTCTGGCGATCATGGCAGGGATCTTCCAGATCAATCCGGTCTGGAATCTGGGACCCTACAACCCCGCGCACGTCTCGGCCGGTTCGCAGCCGGACATCTACATGATGTGGACCGACGGACTCCTCCGGCTCATGCCGGCGTGGGAACTGTATCTCGGTCGCTACACCGTGCCCGCCAGCAATTGGGGCGTGCTCGTTATCGGCATCGTGTTCGTCGTGATGATGATCTATCCGTGGGTGGAGAAACGTCTCACGCACGATCGCGCCCATCACAATCTGCTGCAGCGGCCGCGGGATACCCCGGTGCGCACCGGAATCGGCGCGATGGCCTTCGCGTTCTACATCATCCTGACGCTCTCCTGCATGAACGACGTGATCGCGATGAAGTTCCACATCTCGCTCAACGCGACGACCTGGATGGGACGCATCGGCCTGATCATCGTCCCGCCGCTCGCCTACTTCGTCGCCTATCGGTGGGCCCTCGCCCTGCAACGTGCCGACCGCGCCGTACTCGCCCACGGCATCGAGACCGGTCTCATCAGACGGCTGCCGCAAGGCGAGTACATCGAACTGCACCAACCGCTCGGCCCGGTCGACGAGCACGGTCACCCGATCCCACTCCCCTACGAGGGCGCGGCCGTACCGAAGCGGATGAACAAGCTGGGTGCTGCCGGATCTCCCGGTACCGGTTCCCTGCTCCTGGCCGATCCGCCTCAGGAACAGGCGGACAACGCCCTCACCGCGGCAGAAGACGAAGAAGCCGAGTCCGCCGCTCTCCGTTCACTGTCGGAGAGACCATGACGGTCGTCGATGTCCTGGTGCTGATCGTCGCGGCGGTGGGCTGGACCCTGTCGGTCCGCCGGATCACCGCGCCCGCCCGCGATGCCGACTTCTGCTCGACGGTGTGGGAGTACGCGTCCGGCGGCACGCGCGCCGCCGACAGTCTCCTGGACGCGAAGCACCGGCTCGAACGATCATCGGCCCTCCCCGCACTCGTGGCGGGCGGCATCGCCGGTACCGTCGCGGGCCTCTCGACATCACTCCCGGCAGGCGCCACCGGATCGGCGGGATGGCTGGTGGTGCTGGCGATCGTCGTGGTGGCGTCGAGCGTCGGAGTCGCTGGACTCTGCGCGGCGATCACCGGCCGCACCGCCGTGCGGCAGGCAGACCTCGTCCGCGGGGGCGCGTGACCCGACCGACGACCGGTGCCGATGTCCACGGTGAGCACGTTGGAGTGCGTTATGCACATCCGACGGCCCAGCTGTGACGGTTATGGATCCGGCACGATCTCAGCCCGCCTCCGCGATCGGAGTGATGATCCCAGGTGGCGTGCTGAGGGCGTTGTCGGTGTAGCGATGCCCCCAGAAACTGGGCTTGTTGAACGTCCGCGCCACCCAACTCAGATCGTCGACGACCAGTCCCCCGTAACCCAATTCGATCTGGAACCCGGATGGCGTGCCGACGTATGTGGACGTCATCAGGTCATTACTGTGACGGCCCAGCGTCTGCATCGTCGGGGCGTCATGTGTGGCCAGGAGGTCGATGGCTTTCCCGAGGTCGTCCATCGACTCGTATTCGAGCATCAGGTGATTGAACCCGACATGACCGGGCAACTCGGACAATGCCAGCGAGTGATGCCTGCCGTTCACGTGATAGAAGCGGACGTTGAAATAGGGCGAGATGATCCGGTCGGACAACCGGAAGCCCAGTACGTCGGCGTAGAACTCGTTGGCCGCCCTCATATCCGGTACCTGAAAGACCACGTGACCGAGGCCCTGGTCACCGGTCACGAATCCGGCGCGCATGGTGCGCCCGTTCCGGAACGAGTACGGCGTGGCGGTCTTTCCCCAGCTGAGCTCATGACGCAGTCCCCACGGATCGGTGAACCAGGCCATCTCGGCCACCTCACGCTCCTCGCAGAGCTTGTCGTCGGCCCAGGTGATCTCCACGCCCCTGCCCTCGAGTTCGGCGGCGAACGCGTGGAGGTCGGTCTCATTGGCGAGCCCCCAACCGGCATACCGGAACTCGTCGACGTCCGCGGGGTGGATTGCCATGCGGTAGTTGACATCATCGACGGCAAGGCGAATCGCACCGTCGGGTCCCGGCTTTGCGAGCATGGCACCCAGCAGTCCCGGACCATACGTCGTCCATGCCTGGGCGTTGGGCGAGCCGAAGCCCACGTAGGACAGTTCCTGGATCACGATATGACTCCCCGTTCGTCGCAGTATCCGAACTTGCTCTCACAGAAGAACGTACGGCCCGATTGATTGTTGGTCAACCAATCATTGGTGCTTCCAACTATTAAGTTTCCCGGCTACTCCGCGTCGGCGGTGACCGAATCGCCTATTCTGAGAGCATGACCACGCCCGCACTGGAGAATCGCCTCGGATATCACCTCGTCCGGACGGCGATGAAGGTGCGCAAGGAATACGTGGACGCGCTCGCCACCTGCGATCTCCTGCCCAACCACCACGCGATCCTGGCCGTGCTCAGCGAGTACGGTCCGACATACCAGAAGGCCCTGGCGCACCGGACGACCGTGGACAGCGGAGACCTCGTCGGCTACCTCGACGCCCTGCAGGACCGCAAATACGTGACCAGGGAACGGGACCCGAAGGATCGTCGGCGGCACCTCGTGTCCATCACCGCGGCCGGACGAAGGAAACTCGCGACAGCCGATCGCCGTCTCTCCGCGGCCGAGGACAAGCTGTTCGCCGGCCTGACGGCGAAGAAGCGTGCCGAGTTGGTCGGAACGCTCACAGAGATCTACAGCCGCACCGTACCCGAACTCATCGACTTGTAGATCCGTGCACATCAAGGCCGAGCCGGGCAAGACGGACTGGGTCGACGAGTGCATCGATCGCGGTGATACGGGTACCCCGGATGGTGAAACCCATGACGGAGAAAAGGTTTTCGCCGACGATCACCACCGCCCCCGCGGCGCCGTTCACCCACGCGGGCCGCACGGACGGATACAGCCGGGCGTAGGTTTTCGTGTGTCCGCTGACCGCCTCGGCGCCTCGCAAGGTCGTCGTGGCACCCGGGCGAAGCCGCCCTCCGTCGATGCGCAGTTCCACGTCGGGATGCAGGATGTTCAGCAGCGCACCGAAGTTGCCGTCCCGGGAGGCGGCGAAGAACGCATCGACCAGCTGTCGCTGCCGGACGACGTCCGCAGCGGGTGTCGGCGCGTTGCGCATCCGTCGCCGTGCCCGGCTCGCCAGTTGCTGTACGGCGGCCTCGGATCGATTGAGCGCGCCCGCGATCTCGGCGAACCGGATTCCGAACGCATCGTGCAGCACGAAAGCGAACCTTTCTGCCGGCGTGAGCAACTCGAGTGCCATCAGCAGTGCGGGACCGACCGCCTCGCCGAGCAGGACGTCATCCTCGGGAACGGCCGGGTCGACCCATGTCACGATCGGATCGGGCACCAGGGTCCCGGCCGCCACCTCGCGTCGATGGCGCCGGGTGCGCAGCATGTTCAGACATACGCGCGCGACCACCGTCGTCAGCCAGGCACGCATGTTGTCGACGGACTCCGGGTTCTGATCGCGTATTCGCAACCATGTTTCCTGCAGCGCGTCCTCGGCATCATCGAACGACCCGAGCATCCGGTAGGCCACGGCGCGCAGTCGCGGTCGATGTCGCTCGAACTGCTCGTCGGACCACCCGCTCCCGGTCATCGTCGCCCGATCACCACAGCGGACGAGTGACGAGCAGGGTGACCAGTGCCGCCACCGACATCAGCAGGAAGAACACGGCCCCGCCGATCTTCGTATCGCGTACGCGACCATGCATCGCCAGCGCGCCGATGAAGTAGAGCACGAGCCCACTCGACGCCGCCGCACCGATCCCCGGCACGATGATGCCGACGAGGAGTCCGACCGCACCCGCCCCGAGCAGGACGCCGAACGGCCGCATCCAGCGACGGTCGATCCGGAGGTCGTCGGCCACGGTCTCGACGGAGTGCGCTCCGAGGAGACCGAGGGATGAGGCGTAACCGGTCATCAGGGCTGCCAGGACGGTGACCACGAGGTAAGTGACGTACATACTTCGACGACACTGCGCAGCTCCGAAACCTGACATCCGGCCGTCGTTCGGTGCCGGATCGTCGGTGGGCGGAACCGGGTAGAGCCCATGTCACCTGCCGGATTTCTGCCTATATGCGGGTAACGCATCGGTCGAACCCTGCAGCCATGCTCGCGCCCGCCGATGGGACACCGAGGGCAGCCGCTTGCTGATGTCGGCGATGGTGGTGGCACGTAACGATTCCCGCCACGCCGCGTCGGCGTCATCCATGATCCGCGCGATATCGCAGGGGCCGGTGCACAATTCAGCGGGCACCGCGCATGCTCCGCGCTGCCGGATCTCGGTACAGACGAATGGCGGAGCAGTCCCGTCCACGGCCTCCACGACGTCGAGCACGGTGATCTCGGCGGCGTCACGGGCAAGCCGGAAACCGCCTCGCGGACCGGACGTGGCGATCAGGATCCCCGCCGCCGACAACGACTTGAGATGCTTCGCGAGGTAGGCGTCCGGCAGACCGTAGTAGCCGGCCAGCGTACTGCGCGGAACCGGTGTGCCCGGTGGCGCGTCGACGAGCACCACACAACAGTGCATGGCCCACTCCACCCCTTGGGACAGCTTCATGGGGACAGTCTAGCGTTTCGTGGTATTGATAGATATTCAATGTCCATGATAGACCTGAACGATGGCAGAGACGGGGCTCTCCTCGAATCGGACGACGCCGGCGACGCCGGCGGACTTCCGGATGTTGGCCGTGGCCCTCATCGCGACCGCGATGGCGAGCTTCGACCTCTTCGTCGTGAACGTCACAACCGAAGTGCTGCACAGGGATTTCGGCGCGAACGAAGCGGCCCTCGAATTGATCGTGTCCGGGTACGCATCGACCTATGCCGCAGGTCTCATCACCGGCGGACGGCTCGGGGATCGATTCGGCTACCGGCGCATGTTCGTGGCCGGTATGGCCGCGTTCAGCGTGACGTCACTGCTGTGCGGGGTGGCGCAGAATCCCGAACAGCTGGTCGTCGCCCGCCTCGCCCAGGGCGCCGCCGCCGCTGTCATGGTCCCGCAGGTGCTCTCGCTCGTCGCCGCACGTTTCCCGGCCGAGCAGCGCGGCAGGGCCACCGCATGGTACGGCGCCGCAGCCGGTATCGGCGGCATCGCCGGTCAGCTCCTCGGCGGAGTTCTCCTGAACCTGGATATCCTCGGCTTGGGTTGGCGCACAGTGTTTCTCGTGAACGTGCCGATCGGCGCGATCGCCTGCGTGCTGGCGCTGCGCACGCTGCCCGCGATCACCGGCCCGCACCGGCGGTTCGACGTTCCCGGCGCGCTGGGCATGACTGCCACCCTCGTCCTCGTGCTGACACCTCTGACCCTGGGGCGTGAAGCCGGCTGGCCCGCGTGGACGTGGGTGTGCCTGGCCTCGGCCACGCTGACGGGCTGGGCGACCTGGCGATGGCAGCGAACACTGCTCGCACGACGCGGCGAACCGGTCCTCAACCCCAGACTGCTTCGGAACCGATCGTTCGTGCGACTGCTGGGCGCCGTCGCGCTGTTCCAATTCTATTTCGGCGCATACATGTTCAGCCTCGCACTACTCCTGCAGGACGACCTGGGCCTCGACCCGCTGAAGGCCGCGCTGGCGTTCTTGCCGCAGGCCGTACTGTTCAGTGTGAGCTCTCTGGCGAGCGGACAACTCACCGTACGGTTCGGTCGATCGGTACCGACCGCCGGAGGCCTGATGGCGGTCGCCGGGCTAGGGGCACTGGCCATCCAACTCTGGGCGACGGACGCCAAAACCGGCCCGGTTATGCTGCTGCCTGCCCTTGGTCTGATCGGATTCGGCAACGGCCTCCTGCTGCCCCCTCTGATCGGTGGCGCACTGGCGCAGGTCGAAACACCCTCGGCGGGAAGCGCATCGGGGATGCTCACCACCGCACAGCAAGCCGCGGGCGCGATCGGTGTCGCCGCACTCGGGATGATCTTCTTCAGCGCCGGAATGGCTACCGCGTGCGTTGTATTCGCGACACTGGCCGCGCTGGCGACCGGCCTGATCTGGGCGAGACGATCGGTAACGACGACGAAGGGTTAGCCTCGCGCCATATCGACGAACTTCGACAAATGCAGTTGGTGCGCAACAGTAATCGTGGCGGTGGGGCCGTTGCGGTGTTTGCCGAGGATGATGTCGGCCTCGCCGGCGCGGGGGTCGTCGCGTTCAAAGGCGTCCGGGCGATGAAGCAGGATGACCATGTCGGCGTCCTGCTCCAGTGAGCCGGACTCGCGGAGGTCGGAGACCTGGGGCCGTTTGTCGGTGCGCTGTTCGGGACCACGGTTCAGCTGACTGATCGCGACCACCGGAACCTCGAGTTCCTTTGCGAGAAGCTTCAATTGGCGTGAGAACTCGGAGACTTCCTGCTGACGGGACTCGACCTTCTTGCCGGATGTCATCAGCTGCATGTAGTCGACGACGACGAGTTTGAGGTCGTTGCGCTGCTTGAGGCGACGCGCCTTGGCGCGGATCTCCATCATGGTGAGGTTCGGCGAATCATCAATGTAGAGCGGCGATTCGGAGATCTCCCCCATGCGGCGGGCGAGACGGGTCCAGTCGTCGTCGGTCATCGAACCGGAGCGCATGTCGCCGAGTTTGACCTTCGCCTCCGCGGAGAGCAGGCGCATGACGATCTCGGTCTTCGACATTTCCAGCGAGAACATGGCGCTGGTCTTCTTGTTGTGGATCGAGCACGAGCGCAGGAAGTCCATGGCGAGCGTGGAGTTGTGGGTGGGCACCATGGCCTCACCGGCGAGATACATGTGCTCGTCGTTGTCGACCTCGACGCACCGCACCGGCACACTCTCCACGGCCCGTACACCGACGACCCGCCGCACACCGGAACGCCGCCGGAGTTCCTTGTGCCGAATGGCCTTGTGGTGCACCGTGAACACGTCGTCGTCGGCATCGACACGCAGCCAGCCGGTGGCCGACCGCTTGTAGGTGTAGCCGAGTCCCGCGACGAGATCGGCGACCACGGCGGTCATGTGACGGGTCGCGGCGGGCACGGTGATCCAGCCGTCGTCGTCGACGGTGGCCCGCGCGTCCAGCAGACCGGCCAGCAGGGCACGGCGCTGCGCGATGGAACCACGCAGATACTCCGACGGGATCCGTCCACCGAGGTCGGCCATCAGCGTCATCACGTCGACGGGCCCCTCGGCGTCGATGCGCATCCCGATCTCCGGGTCGTCGAAGGCCATCCCGGCGAGCGCGGCCACAGTGTACGGGCCGTAGGCGAAACGCCTGCGCGGAAGATCCAGCGGCGCGGTGTTCCGGACGGCGGCCGCACCGGCATGAACCTGCAGCGCCTCGGTCGTCATCGTGCGCCGCTCGTCGTCGACCTCGACGACCCACTGATGGTCGCGGTCGGCCAGCAGCACCGAGCCGTCGTCGAACGACACCTCGTAGCACGGCCGTTCGGTCATCACCTCGGTCGCCGCGATCACCGTCGTCGGGTTGCCCCGCGCATCGAGCAGGCGATCGCCCACGGCGACCTTGCCCATGGTGGTCCAGCCGGTGGGCGTCGGCAGCGGTGTGTCCAGGGACAGCGCTTTGCCTACACCGGGACGGGCTGCGACGATGATCATCTGCCCCGGATGCAGACCGTTGGTGATCTTGTCCAGATCGGCGAAACCGGTGGGCACACCCAGCGACAATCCGCCGCGCGAGGCGATCGAATCGATCTCGTCCATCGTCGGCTGGAGCAGCTCCTCCAGCGGCACGTAGTCCTCGGCGGTGCGGCGCTCGGTGACCTCGTACACCTCGGCCTGCGCGCGGTCGACGACCTCCGCGACGTCCTGGCCGTCGGCGCCGGCATAACCGAACTGCACGATGCGGGTACCGGCCTCCACCAGGCGCCGCAGGATGGCCTTCTCCGCGACGATCTCCGCGTAGTAGCCGGCGTTGGCCGCGGTCGGCACCGTGGAGATCAGGGTGTGCAGGTACGGGGCGCCGCCCACGCGGCGCAGCTCACCGGCACGCTCGAGCTCCGCGGAGACGGTCACGGCATCGGCGGGCTCGCCCTTGCCGTACAGCTCCAGGATCGCCTCGTACACGGCCTGGTGTGCGGGTCGGTAGAAGTCCGCCGAACGCAGCTTCTCGACGACGTCGGCGATCGCGTCCTTCGACAGCAGCATGCCGCCGAGCACCGACTGTTCGGCTGCCATGTCCTGCGGAGGTTGCCGACCGAACTCCTCGGTCGGCATGACCTCACCGGAGATCGCATCGCCGTCGTCGCGTCCGCCCTTGCGGCCACCCGACACCGGCTCCATCCGGCCCGGCTCATGCCCGCGTTCATCGACGACTGCCACGAGCGTCCAACCTCCCGGAGAAGTCCTACCGCGCCGACCTGTCCGGTCACGCTGCCAATTGCATCTACCTGCTTGACACCCGTCTTAGCGCCGGGCACCGACAAACAGATCGCTCACGATCTGTGACAGGCACGTCGGAGCAGATTAGATCCATCACGGCCGGGTACTCAAACCGTGTTGGGGACAACTCTGTCAGGAAGTTGTGGACCGATTGTGGACGCGCTCGGAACCGTTGTGCACCGCCTGTGCATGACATGGGGAATTACCGCCGTCGGGTTTAACAATGTGCAGGTCAGAGGGCATCTGAGTTATACACAGTCGGTGCGGAAAATTGCCTCGGCGTGTCCCCTGGACATGTCCCTTCGGCGTGTTGCTGCCGCGGACGACCCGACCTGCAACGACCGCGACGCAACAACCTGGTGAATATTCGATGTGGCCCCGGTTACAGCTGCCCCGGCGGAATGGTGTGCGCTATGGTCCGAAGACCCGCCGACGCCGTCGGCGGACAGCGTGCACCGAAGCCGTACGCATCACCGGGGTCTGGGGGACATCACCGTGTTCACACGCAAGGGTCGTCGCGCCACGAGGTTCTTCGCCACGGCGGCAGTGGCCGCCGCACTCGTCACGGGGTCCTGGACGGCCGGAGCCGCCGCCGTGTCGGCCGCACCTGCCAGGCCCCCACTGCCCGTCGAATTCGATCTCTCGCGCTACCAGCCGGTGAATCCGGGGGCATATCGACCGCTCAGCTATGCGGACAACGGCGGCGGCTTCCTCCGCGTCGGGAAGTGGTTGTGCCGCGTCGGTCCGGGCTATCGGTACGTCGGCTGCCAGGGCAGGCCCAACACCGCTCCCCCGGCCGTGCGAGGCGTCGCCATCTCCGGCGATCAACAGGGGCCGTCGTGGGTGCCGGACTGGTCGAACTATCGCTTCGCCGCGCCGTCCGGCTTCCGCGCTCCCGTGCTGCGGGTGGGCACACGCCTCACCATCGGCGGAACCACATGCACCGCGCCCCGTCCGGACACCGTGGCCTGCCGCACCGGCGACCGGGCGTTCATCCTGCAGCCGGGCTGGCACAAATTCTTCTATCCGTCCGGCGACATCGCGCACGGCAACAATCCCGCGCCGCGTCTGCTGCCGCCCCGGCTGCAGTACTGGAATCAGCTGCCGTCCAGACCGGGCGTACCCGCCTGAGCGGGTCTCGATACGCCGCCTCGCTGCGCTCGGAGGCTACTCGACCAACGAAAACCCGCTGCGCTCGTAGGCTTCTCGACCAGCGGAAAACCCGCTGCGCTCGCGGGCTACTCGACCAACGGACCCCTCCCCGCTGATCGAGTAGCGCGAGGCGATAGCCGAGCGCGTATCGAGATCACCTGCACCACAACGAAACGGCCCGCCACGACCTCGAAGGTCGGGCGGGCCGTAACGGCTTTGTGTGGCGTATCAGCCGGCGACGACCGCCAGCTCGACGTTCGCCTGCACATCGGGGTGCAGGTTCACGACGACCGGGTAGCTGCCGGTGGCCTTGATGTGGCCCTTCGGCAGTTCGACGGTGCGCTTGTCGACGACCGGTCCACCGGCCGACTTGATCGCACCCGCGACGTCGGCCGCGGTGACCGAGCCGAACAGCTTGCCCGAGTCGTGGGTCTTCACGTTCAGCGAGACGTCGGTCAGGCCCTCGATGGCCTGCTTCAGCTCGTTGGCGTGCTCGAGACCACGGACCTCGCGGGCGGCCTGCGCGCGACGGATGTCGTCGACCTGCTTCTCGGCGCCACGGGTGGCGACGATGGCCAGCGAACGCGGCAGGAGGTAGTTGCGGGCGTAGCCGTCCTTGACCTCCACGAGGTCGCCTGCTTCGCCGAGGTTCTCCACGGCGGCGGTGAGGATGAGTTTCATATCAGTCCCTTTCCGCTCAGCGTCCGGTCGACGTGAACGGCAGCAGAGCCACCTCACGCGAGTTCTTCACGGCCACGGCCACATCGCGCTGATGCTGGACGCAGTTACCGGTCACGCGACGCGACCGGATCTTGCCGCGGTCCGACAGGAAACGGCGCAGCAGCGCGGTGTCCTTGTAGTCGATGACGGCCTTCTTGTCTTTGCAGAAGCTGCACGCCTTGGTCTTGGTGACCTTTTCGACGCGCGGCTTCCGCGTGCTTCGTGCTTTTGCCATTGGTACTCCAGGTGTGTTCTAGAAGGGTGGTTCGTCGTCCCCGCCGCCGAAGGATCCGCTCGCGGGCGCACTGCCCCACGGATCGTCGGCGACCTGCTGGCCGGATCCACCGCCGCTGGGACGGTTGCCACCGCCACCACCGGACGAGAATCCACCACCACCGCCACCGCGCGAGGCCTTGTTGACCTTCGCGGTCGCGTATTTCAGCGAGGGACCGATCTCATCGACCTCGAGTTCCACCACGGTGCGCCGTTCGCCCTCTTTGGTCTCGAAGGACCGCTGCTTGAGGCGGCCCTGCACGACGACGCGGGTTCCCTTGGACAGACTCTCGGTGACGTTCTCCGCCGCGTCCCGCCAGATGTTGCAGCGGAGGAACAGCGCTTCGCCGTCCTTCCACTCATTGGTCTGACGGTCGAAGGTGCGCGGCGTGGAGGCCACCGTGAAGTTGGCCACCGCTGCTCCCGACGGCGTGAACCGGAGCTCCGGATCTGCGGTCAGGTTGCCAACGACGGTGATGACGGTATCGCCTGCCATGTCTCTCCCCTTGGGATCGTGGATGGGCACTCGCTGATCGATGTGCGCCGGGACTCTGGGTCAACCCTAGGGTCCGGCACCGACGAGTTCGCTCGATCAGGACAAGTCTTGTGGATTACTTCCGCAGGACCTTGGTGCGCAGCACCGACTCGTTCAGCTTGAGCTGACGGTCGAGCTCGGTGACCGTCGCGGGCTCGGCATTGAGGTCGATGACCGCGTAGATGCCCTCGTTGTGCTTGGCGATCTCGTAGGCAAGACGGCGCTTGCCCCAGATATCGACGTTGTCCACCTTGCCGCCGTCCTGTCGGACAACGTTGAGGAAGGTATCCAGTGAGGGGGAGACAGTGCGCTCGTCCAGATTCGGATCGAGGATGACCATCAATTCGTAGTGACGCATAAGACCACATCACCTCCTATGGGCTAGGTCGGCCGCGGACTGTCCGCGGCAGGAGGGTCGCCTGCGTCGGCAACCGGTCCAAGATACATGACCTACCCCTGACCTGCGAAATCGCTCCCCGCGGGCTTCTCATCCGCGAGCAGGTGCGCGGACAGTTCCTCGAGCGCCTGACGCGCGTAGCCCTGCCACAGCCTGCCGATCACCGGCACCGCGAGCGCGGCGGCACGGGAGGCCGGATGCAGCCGCCATTCCCAGGTCACACGGGTGCCGGTGCCGACCGGATCGAACGACCACCGGCCCGAGATGCGCTCGATGAGCGGTTTCAGCGGACCGGAGATGTCGGTGAGCTGGTAGGAGAAGGAGTGCGGCGCATCGACGGCGACCAGTTCTTCGTGCATGCTGCCGCCACCGACCTGGTTGACGACGCGGGACTGTCCGACCGTGCCCCACGGTTCGGGGCCGCTGGTCGACCGCACCGGCGCGATCGGTCCGTACCAGCGGCGGAAGATCACCGGCAGTGGAATCGGCAGCGTTCCACCGAACGCCGTCGCGACGTCGACCGGGATGGCGCGCGAACACGTGAGGACCGCCGGTGCTGTCATGGGCCCGATGATAGGCGCGGGCGAGGTCGATTCGGGGTTCTCCGGCCGACGACCTAACCTGTAGTCCATGTCCGACGCCCCCGCACAGCGCCCGGCTGCGGCGTCGCGCACGGCAGGCACATTCGCCGGTCGCGGCCAGATGATCCTGATCCTGCTCACCTCGCTGTTGGCCACGGCCGTCACGATGGCATGGAGCTACCACGCGAAGATCGCGTGCGGCGGACCGCCGTTCTTCCCGGACGGGCGGAGCAGGCGATGGCCCGTCGGTGATCCCGATGCCGTCATCCCCTGCTACTCGGACCTGATGTACCTGTGGGTCGGACGGGACATCAACAATCACGTCTTCCCGTTCATCCACGGCGGCATCACCCCGGACGGCAAACTGTTCGGCGGCGTCGTCGAATACCCGGTGCTGTCGGGCATGTTCATGTGGCTCGGCGCGATCGGCGCGGACACCGACGTCGAGTTCTTCCAGCATTCGGTCTGGCTGCTCGCACCCTTCGGATTCGCGATCACCATCCTGTTGGCCCTGATGACCCGCTGGTGGGTGCTGCTCTGGGCGGCGACACCTCCGCTGGTGCTCTACGCCTTCCACAACTGGGAACTGCCGGTGGTGTTCACGACGGTCGCCGCCGTGGCGGTGATGGCGTGGGGTGCGACGACCAGCCCGCGCACCGGGCAGCGACGACTATCGGTACGCACCGCCGCCGTACTGGCGGCGATCCTGCTGGCCGTCGGCTTCTGCCTCAAGCTGTATCCGGGGTTCTTCGTCCTGCCGCTCGCGATCTATGTGCTCACCTACACCGCCGAACCATCGGGCGCCGCAACGACTCCCGGCGATCGACGCGGGTTCCTCGACTGGGTCGGCGCGGCCTGGGTGGCCGGCGCGGCGACGCTCACGGTGATCGTCATCCAGGCGCCGTTCATGATCCTCGGCTTCGAGGGCTGGCGTGCGGCATTGTCCTTCCAGGGCAAGCGCAAAGCCGACGTCGACACCAACTCCATCTGGTACTGGGGGCTGCGCCATCTCACCGGCGGGCAGAACGACACCTATAACTCGCTGGTCGGCCTGCTCTCCCCGATGCTGATCATGTGCGCCTTCGCGGTCTCGGTCTATCTGGGCTGGCGGGTGTATCAGCGCACCGGCATCTATCCGTGGCTCGGCGTCGCGGGCTCGATGCTGGCGGGATTCATGGTGTTCCACAAGGTCCACTCCCCGCAGTACACCCTGTGGATTCTGCCGTTCTTCGTCCTGCTGCGCGTGCCGTGGCCGGTCATCTTCGCCTATCTCGCAGCCGATCTCGCACTCGACCTCACGATCTTCCGGCTCTTCGGCATCTACTCGTCCGGCTCGGAGATGAAGTGGTGGGTGATCACCGGAGTGAACCTCGGGGTGTGGGTGCACGCACTGCTGCTGTTCTACGGAATCCTGGGATTCGTGCGGACGCCGATGCGAGAACCCCTGGCCTCCTTCGGCCGTCGTGTACACCGTCCCGACCCCGCTCTCGTGCCGGCCTACCTGTCCGGGCGTTCATGAGTTCCTGGCTGGGTACCGAACCGATGACCGAGGGCCGGGTGTTGTTGCGGCCGTTCACCGTCGACGATGCCGAGGCGCTGGCCGGCGTCGTCGGCGATCCGGCACGCTTCCGGTGGACGAATCCACTGCCCCACGATCCCGCCTCCGCGCAGGCCTTCATCGAGACGGCGCAGGCACACCCCGAGCAGCGGGTGGCCTATGCCGTCGTCGACACCGCCGACGACCGGCTCGTCGGCAGCACCAGCTACTACGACATCGACGCCGATAACCTCACGGCCGCCATCGGTTACACCTTCTACACCGAGTCCGCACAGGGCACCGCGATCAACCCGACAGCGAAATACCTGTTGCTACGCCACGCCTTCGAGGACTGCGGTGCCATCCGGGTCGTCTGGCACACCCACGAGCACAACGCGCAGTCACGTGCCGCCATCGTGAAACTCGGGGCGAGCTTCGAAGGTCTGTTGCGCAAACACCGCCGCTTCGGTGACGGCTGGCGGACGACCGCTCAGTACGCCATGGTCGACGACGACTGGCCGGAGGCGAAAGCACGTCTCCTCGAACGGATTTCGCGCTACTCCTGATCGTCCTCCACGACGGAGGCGGCGAGAACCTGCCGGGCCTCGACGAGCCTGCGCAGGAATGCCCCCTCATCGAGTTTCTTGCGGCGCATCCACGTGGTGACCTCGGAATTGCACTTGCTGGCATTGCAGGACCGGCAGGCGGGCACCACATTGGTCACCGTGTATCGACCGCCGACCGACAGCGGCTGCACGCAATCCTTCTGCAGTACGACACCGCTGGTTCCGCAGTAGGCGCACGCACCCCAGGCCTGTTGCACCGCAAGCCATTCGGCGGGAGTCAGATCGTTGTTCGCGGCGCGCATACGCCGGGCCCGCTTCCGTCCTGCACGCGCACGACGGGATCGACTGACGGTCATTGCGGGACCTCGAAGGCGTCGACGGAGCCCGGATGCTGCGCAAGCGATGGCTGTCGGCGACCGATCTGCTTGCGGCTCACTCCGATTCGGTCCGGTGCGCCGTCGAGGACGCCGCCCGCGGGATCATCCAGCAGTCGGTCCGGCGCGGAACGCAACGGACGCCGCACGAGGTCGTCCTCGGGGTGCCAGATCTCCCAGATCACCACCGCACACAGGGCGAGAACCATGACGGCTCGCAGCACGATGGCCGCGGTGAACCATTCATCGGGCAACCAGCGACGACCGGGATCCAGGTACAACCCCATCCGCGGCACCCACACCAGGGCATCGATCACCATCCACGCCATCAACAACCGCGTGTGCGGAATCGCCAGCACCGCAAGCGGTACCAGCCACAGCGAGTACTGCGGACTCCACACCTTGTTGACGAGCAGAAATCCGGCGACGAGCAGGAACAGGATCTGCGCCAGTCGCGGACGCTGCGGCGCGGTCAGCCCGATGGCCCCGACGGCCCCCACCACGAGCAGCAGGAGTCCGACGAACAGCGCGTTGATCACGGTGGTGTTCCACGCGAATCCGGCGGCATCGCTGATGACCCGGTACAGGCTGTCCTGCTCGGGCGCGCGATCGGAGTTGAAGCCGAAGAACTCCCACCATCCGCGGCGGTAGAGCACGAAGATCGGCAGATTGACCAGCACCCAGGTCACTAATGCCGCGCCGGCGGCCGCACCGAATTCCCGCACCTTGCCCGATCGCAGACACAGGATCAGCAAGGCCACCAGCAGCAGTACCGGGTACAGCTTCGCCGCGGTGCCCAGGCCGATGAAAACGCCTGCCAGCCACGGCTTCCGGCGCGCCCAGCAGAGGATGGCGACGGCAACCGCGGCGGTGGCGATGGCGTCGAAGTTGGTGAACACATGGACGATCACCAGCGGCGACAGTGCGGCCAGCCACGTCGACCACACCCGCGTCCGGGCCGTCCGCGCGGTCGCCCAGATGGTCACGAGCCAGAACAGTGCGAGCCCGAGCGCCGCGAGATTGAAGAACAGCACCACGTCGAGCGCGCCCGGAACGCCCCAATTCGTATGTGCCGCACCCCATTGCTGCGCCAGCCAGGCAACGCCGTACATGTAGAGCCCGGTGATCACCGGATACTCCATGTAGCGCTTCACCTGGTTGCCGTCGGCATCCTTCTGATACCAGTAGGTGCGATACGGGAAGGCCCCCTGATCGAGTCGCTCGGCGCCGTACAGTCCGATCACGTCGGAGTAGCAGAGATTGGTGTACTGGCGCTGGTCGTCCCAGTCGAGCCGGAGCGACACCCCGGATTCGGTGTTCCGGTCCGCCGGCGCCTGCTGGAGACATCCGGCCTTGCCGAACCATCCGAGCGCGAGGGCGCACAGCGCGAGCGCGAACAGCACGCGCAGAGGCGTCCACAGCCGGCTCCGCCCGACGGCCGCGTGGCGACCTACCGGTCCGCCGACGGCGTCGGAGGCCTCACGAACCACCACATCGGTTCTACTCGGCAGCACCCGGTCGGAGTCGACACGCAGGTCCGACGCCAGGGGTGCCGGGGAGTCAACGGGAGTCGTCTGTGATTCGTCGTCTGCCACGGTCGCCGATCGGCTCAGCCCATCGGGGGTTCGGGAACGTCTCCGCCATTGGCACCGGGGCCCGCATCGCCTGCGCCACCGCCGTTTCCGTTGCCGCCGTTCCCGTTGCCGTTTCCGCCACCGTTTCCGCCGCCACCGTCGCCGTTGTAGTTGCCGGCACCACCGCCGGGGTTACCGGGAAGGGGGATGGTCACGCCGGGAGCCAAGGTGATGCCACCTCCGCCGCCTCCGCCGCCGTCACCGCCGGGAAGACGCGGGAGAGGAGGCAGCTGGGGGCCGCCGCGACCCGGGTTGCGGGTCGTCGGTCCCTGGTCGTAGGTCTGCGCGGGCGCCTCATACGGCACGCCGGCCTGACCGCCGACCGCCTCGGGCTCCGGGAATTCCTCGATCGGTTTGCCCTCGAGCGCACCGTTCATGCCCTGACGCCAGATCTGGGCGGGCAGCCCGCTGCCGTAGATCGATGCGCCGCCGTAGTTCACCAGTGCGGTGCCCTTGTCGGTGCCCACCCAGACCGCGGTCGCCAGCTGCGGCGTGTAGCCGACCATCCAGGCGTCCTTGTTCTGACCGGTGTCGCCGAGCTGGGCGGTGCCGGTCTTCGCGGCGGAGGGCCGGGAGCCGAGATTGGGATCGGACAGGCCGTTGCCGTTCGAGTACGACGCGATCGGCTGCAGGGCCGCGGTCACGTTGTCGGTGACCTTCTTGGGGAAGACCCGCTTGCCCTGATTCGGCTGATGCTCGAAGAGCACGTCACCGTCGGAGGTCTCCACCTTCTGCACCATGTACGGCTCGCGGTAGACACCGGAGGCGGCCAGCGTCGCGTACGCGGACGCCATGTCGATGACCCGGGACGGATACTGTCCGAGCACCACGCCGCCCTCGACGCCGCCGTCCTTCTGCTGCAGCGTCTGCGTGACGTTGCCGAAGCTCTTCGCCACACCCGCCTTGTGCGCGGCGTCGGCCACTGCCTGGGCCTGGCCGTCGAGGTCCATCATCAGCCGGTAGTACACCGTGTTGAGCGACATCTTCATGGCGGTGGCCAGATTGCAGCTGCCGCAGCTCTCGCCGTCGGAGTTCTCGACGACCAGTCCGCCGGCACCCTCGTAGGGAGCCGAGCTGTAGACCTTGGAGAGCGGGATGCCCTGCTCGAGTGCCGCGACGAGGGCGAAGACCTTGAACGACGAACCGGTCTGCAGACCGGCCTGCGCGTAGTCCCAGCCGCTGCCCTGGTTGCCACCGAAGTAGCCCTTCACCCCGCCGGTCGCGGGATCGATGGACACCGAGGCCGAGCGCAGCTTGGCCGGTTCGCCCTCGAGCTTGTCCTTCGACGCCGAGACCAGGGACTTCTGCACCTGCGGATCGATGGTCGTGGTGACCTTCAGGCCTTCGGTGCGCACCTGCTGCTCGGTGATGTTCAGCTTGCCGAGTTCGGCGAGTACCTGCTGCTTGATGAGTCCGTTCGGACCCGGGGTGTCGTCGGTCTGCGCCTTCGCCTCGAACACACGCGGGTACTTCTGGTTCGCGCGATCCGCGGGTGCGAGCGCACCGATGGACACCATGCCGTTGAGCACGTACTCCCAACGATCCTCGGCGGCCTTCTTGTTCACCTCGGGGTCGTAATAGGACGGCGACCGGATCGACGACGCGAGGACCGCGGATTCGGCGACGGTCAGCTTGCGGACGTCCTTGCGGAAGTAGGCCTGGGCGGCCGCGGAGACACCGTAGGCACCGCGACCGAAGTAGATGGTGTTGAGGTAGGCGGCCATGATGTCGTCCTTGGACCATTCGTTGGACATCTTGGTCGCGATCGCGAGCTCGTTGAATTTGCGTTTGAAGCTGCGTTCGTCGCCGACGAGGGCGTTCTTCACGTACTGCTGGGTGATCGTCGAGCCGCCGCCGGCCTCGCCGCCGTTGCCGGTGATCTGGCCGATCACCGCGCGCGAGAGTCCGCGGATCGAGAAGCCGGAGTTCGTCTTGAATTCGCGGTCCTCGGCCGCGATCACCGCGTCCTGCATGGACTTCGGGATGTCGGAGATCTTGACGTCGCTGCGGTTGCCCTCGGGCGGGACCACCCGCGCGATCGTCTTCCCGCTGCTGTTGAGGATGGTGGCGACCTGGTTCTGCTTGATGTCACCGGGTGCGGGCACGGATGCGCCGAGATAGGTGAAGGCGAAGACCAGGATGCCGATCAGCATCACGGCGGGCACGATGCCGCCGATGAGGCCGAACACCCAGGCGATGAGCCGATGGCGGCTGCGGGTCTTGTCGTCCGGGGAGGCCGAATCACGGCCCGCGTTCCCCCGCGACGACGTCGGTGTGCTGCTCATCGCCCCACCGTTCCTTTCCTGCGACTTCCTGCGACCGGCCCGCGCATACGCACGGCGGTCGCGATGAACCTTCTCGTCAGGTCACTGCGCCTCGCCCGACCACGGACCGTCACCAATTTGTTATCTACCACTGTGACGCATGCGGGGCCGGTCCGGCAAAACTCTTCACACGTCGACGGACCTGGTGCCGACTACTTCGCCACGCGCCGGGTGCGCGTGGATCGTGGCGGCAATCCCGCAACGTACGACAGAACGAGATGGTTCCAGCTGCAGGTCCGGCACACCTCGACGACGTGTACCGAGAACTCTTCGGCCGTGGCCGCGAGGCGACCGATCTCCTCGTTGGTCCGCGCGGAACCCGACACCTGCCCCAGCTTGTCGCCGAAGACCCAGGACACCAGGGTGACCTGTTCCTTCCGGCAGATGGGGCACACGGTTTCCGATTGCCTGCCATGGAATTTCGCGGCTCGCAGCAGGTACGGACTCGCATCGCACACGTCCGCCACGGCCGTCCGGCCCGCGTGGACATCAGACAGCCGTGACCGCCGTTGCAGGGCGTAGTCGACGATCTGGCGTTGCACGTATTTCAGGGTACGTGGTCGGTCGGCACCGGTCTCGACGACGGCCGACGCGTCCCGGCGTTTCCTCATCCGGCACCCCATAGTGGCCACGGTTATATCGGTGCGATACATTGGGAACTACATCACGACGAGATGTCGTGCCGATCTGTCACGGAGACCACGAGGAGAGGGGTGATCGTCGATGCTCGAACTGGCCATCCTCGGATTGCTCCTCGAATCCCCCATGCACGGCTATGAGCTGCGCAAACGACTGACCGGTCTGCTCGGCGCGTTTCGTGCGTTCTCCTACGGCTCGCTGTACCCGACGCTCCGCCGCATGCAGGCCGACGGCACGATCGACGAGGCCAGCACACCGGCCGGAGTCAAGGTGCGCCGCGGCCGGCGGGTCTACCAGCTCACCGATGCCGGACGGGAACGTTTCAGTGAACTCGTCGCCGACACCGGCCCGCAGAACTACACCGACGACGGGTTCGGCGTGCACCTCGCGTTCTTCAGCCGGACACCGGCGGTGGCGAGGATGAGGATTCTCGAGGGTCGTCGACGTCAGGTCGAGGAACGCCGTGAGGGGCTGCGCGAGATCGTCGGCCGCTCCAACCGCGCCGTCGACCGGTACACCCGTCAGCTCCACGAGCTCAGCCTCGAGTCGAGCGAACGCGAGGTCCGCTGGCTCAACGAGCTCATCGCCGCCGAGGCCTCCGAGACACACACCGACGACCTGCCCGCCGACCAACGGTCGGCCTCCGACGAACCCGGTCATGACCTGATGACCGACACCGTCGACACAGACTTCCGCGTCACCGGCTCGACGAGCCATGACCGGGAACACCAGAAAGAAACCGAGAAAGAACCGGTGGCGCAGCAGACTGCGACGCCCCGAGTAGAAGGAGAGCCCGACCATGGGTGAGCCCAATAAGGTGCGCGTGGCCATTGTGGGCGTAGGAAACTGCGCTTCATCCTTGGTCCAAGGCGTGCAGTACTACAAGGATGCCGACGAGAACTCGACGGTGCCCGGCCTGATGCACGTGAAGTTCGGGCCGTACCACGTGAGCGACGTCGAGTTCGTCGCCGCCTTCGACGTGGATGCCAAGAAGGTCGGCTTCGACCTGTCGGACGCGATCTTCGCGAGCGAGAACAACACCATCAAGATCGCCGACGTGGCGCCGACCGGTGTCACCGTGCAGCGCGGCCACACGCTCGACGGCCTGGGCAAGTACTACCTGGAGACCATCACCGAGGCCGACGGCGACGGCGTCGACGTCGTGCAGGCACTCAAGGACAACGAGGTCGACGTCCTCGTCTCGTACCTGCCCGTCGGTTCGGAGCAGGCCGACAAGTTCTACGCGCAGTGCGCCATCGACGCGAATGTCGCGTTCGTCAACGCCCTGCCGGTCTTCATCGCCTCGGACCCGGAGTGGGCGCAGAAGTTCACCGACGCCGGTGTGCCGATCGTCGGCGACGACATCAAGAGCCAGGTCGGTGCGACCATCACCCACCGCGTGATGGCCAAGCTGTTCGAGGATCGCGGCGTCGCCCTCGACCGCACGTACCAGCTGAACGTCGGCGGCAACATGGACTTCAAGAACATGCTCGAGCGTGAGCGCCTGGAGTCCAAGAAGGTCTCGAAGACCCAGGCCGTGACCTCGAACCTGAAGGGTTCGCTGGCCGGCAAGGTGCAGGACAAGAACGTCCACATCGGCCCGTCCGACCACGTCGAGTGGCTCGACGACCGCAAGTGGGCCTACGTCCGCCTCGAGGGCCGTGCCTTCGGCGACGCACCGCTGAACCTGGAGTACAAGCTCGAGGTCTGGGACTCCCCCAACTCGGCGGGCATCATCATCGACGCCGTCCGCGCCGCGAAGATCGCCAAGGACCGCGGCATCGGCGGACCGGTCATCCCGGCCTCCGCCTACCTGATGAAGTCCCCGCCGGAGCAGATCGCCGACGACGTCGCGCGCGCTCAGCTCGAGGCGTTCATCATCGAGGCCTGATCTCGCGGGCCTTCGCTCGACCGACCACGTCCCCGCCGCATCCCACAGGGCACTCCGCCCTCGACGGATCCGGCGGGGACGTCGTCATCTCATGACGACGACTCACCGCCCCCGAAGGCGATATCATCGAATCCGCCACTCGCGACAACCGGTTCCCCGATGTAATTCGATTGACTGACCACCGGAATTCTTGACAACCGGCCGAGCGCTCCGTCGTAAACCAAATGGCAATCACCCGATTAATGACAGACATCGATAGTGCGGCCGGGCAAACAGCACTCTGATTCGGAACCTGCTGGGGTGCAGACACTTTCAGAACCGACGGATGTCTCCGTACGCATCGCGAAAACTCCGGGGAAATTAATTTCCTGACTCGGGAACACGCTTCCAGTGGGGAAGCACTCTTCGTTTTGTCCCAACCGACACAAACGAAGGACCACTCCGATGACACAGAGCATCACCCGGCGGACCGGCCTCGACTGCGCCACGGACATCGCCATCCGGGCGGCACATCAGGTCGACGCCTACGGGCAACTCCTCCGCCGAGCCGGAATCGATCCCGAATCGATCCGCGGAGTCGAGGATTTCTCGCGGCTGCCCATCATGACCAAGGACAACTACCTGTCCGCACACCCACTGCCCGCGCGGGTGGATCGTGGCGCGGTCAGTACGGTCACCCACATCGCCGGCAGTTCCGGATCGACCGGCAAGTATTCGCTGTACGGCCGCGGAAAGGTCGCGCGCGACCAGGCCGCGACGATGTTCGACCGGATCTTCACGCGCAGCTACCAGAGCCACACCAAGTCGACCCTGCTGATCGTCGGATTCGCGATGGGCACCTGGATCGGCGGGGTGTACACACTGCAAGCGTCGGATGAACTCATCGAGCGCGGCCACATGCTGACGATCTCGACACCCGGCATCGACGCCGACGCCATCATCCGGGACCTGGGCGAACTCGGCCCGTTCTACGAGCAGGTCGTGATCGCCGGCTACCCGCCGTTCGTCAAGGACGTCCTGGACCAGGCTCCCGATCATCTGATGGCACAGGAGATCAGCCTGCTCCTGGCGGGCGAGGCGATCACCGAATCGTGGCGCGATCATGTGCTGGAGCGGCTCGGCCGGCCGGGCGAGGCCCACCGCATCTGCCTCAAGTACGGCACCGCCGACGCCGGCCTGATGGGTTACGAGACACCGGAAACCATTGCCATCCGGCGTGCCGCCACCCTCGATCCGCATCTGAACTCGGAACTGTTCGGCGCCTGCGGTCCGACACAACCCACCTTCGTCGAGTACCACCCGGAGTTCCGCTACGTCGAGACCGACCGGGACAACAACCTGCTCTTCACCGTGGACGGTCCGGCACCCCTGATCCGTTATCGCATCAACGATCGCGGACGAGTACTCGACGGCGTCCAGCTGCAGAACGAATTGCACGAACTCGGCTATACCGATCTCGCGCACCGGGTCGAGCCGACGGCCAACTTCCTGGTCCTCAGCGGACGCCCGGACGTCGCGGCGATCTTCTACTCGCTCAACGTCTATCCGGACAATGTGCGTCCCGCACTGGACGATCCGTCGGTGACGGATTCGGTGACGGGACGCTTCGCCATCGAGACGGCCTTCGACGACGAGCATTCGCAAACCCTGAAGGTCCGGGTGGAACTGGGCGCGCACGTCGCGCCGTCGGAGAACCTGCGGAAGCGCCTGACCATCCGGTGCCTGGCATCGATGCTGGAGACCAACTCCGAATACCGCGCTCTCCATGCACAACTCGGCGAGCGTGCCGAACCCCTCATCGAATTGCACCTGCACCGGTCGCCGGGCTTCGGCGACGGCATCAAGCAGACCTACATCAGGAGGAACCAGTGATCGAGATCCTGCACCCCGACACCGATCGGGCACGCATCGAGGAACTCCGCCTGCCGGACAGCGGATTCCGGTTCAGCGACGCCTGGGAGCACGCACTGCCGGAATTGCAGGAGCTCGCCCGGTTCTCCGGCGAACCGATTCCGGCCGAGGCGGATCTGGAGAAGGTCAGCCGTTACGTCGTGTATCCGTGGCGGGCCACCATGGTCCGCGTACCGGAAAGCGCACTGTTCCACCGGCTTCGCACGGCACGCAACCGGTGGCTGATCACCCAGGAGGAGCAGGATGCCTGGTCGTCGGCGACCATCGCGATCGCCGGGCTGAGTGTCGGCGCGTCGGTGCTGCATGTGTCGGCACTGACCGGGGCCCGGCGGTTCCGGATCGCCGATCCGGACGTGCTCGGGCCGACCAATCTCAATCGGCTGACCGGCTCGGTCTGCGACCTCGGAGTACCCAAGGCCGTTCTGGCACAACGCCGGACACTGGAGGCGGATCCGTACGCGACGATCGAGGCCTTCGAGGAGGGCTACTCCCCCGAGGCGTCGGATGCCTTCCTCGGCGGCGAGGGCACCGAGCAGGCCACGGTGCTGATGGAGGAGATGGACGACCTCGCGATGAAGGTCGCCATCCGGGTGCACGCCCGTGCGGCGGGCATACCGGTGATCATGGTGACCGATGACGGCGACAACGTGATCGTCGACGTCGAACGCTACGATCTGGACCCGGATTATCCGCTCTTCCACGGACGCGCGGGCGACGTCACCGAACTCGACGCCGACGCCCTCCGGGATCCGGCCCAGCGGGTGCGGTTGGCGGGGGCGATCGTCGGCGACGACGTCGCGCCCCGTCTGACCGCATCGCTCGCGGAGGTCGGGCACACCTTGCCGTCGTGGCCGCAACTCGGTACGGCAGCAAGCCTGGCGGGTGTCGTCGGTGCGATGGTCGCGCGAAAACTGGTGTGCGGGGACGATGTTCCGTCCGGCCGGCACCATATCCGGATCGATGCCGCGGCCGGTTTCTGATCCGTATCGCCTCGCTCGGCCGTCGACCCGACGGTGGGTCGGCCGGCATGTGCCGGTCGACCCACCGCGGCCTCGGTCCCGCTCCTCCCTTCGGGACCGAAGATCACGCGCAGTCGCGAATGTCGATGACACCCCCGATGCCCTCGAGCCGGATGGCGCCTCGCGTCTCGACCACCATCTGGCCGTCCAGCGTCTCGTCGTAATGCTCCCAGAGCTTGTGCAGCACATCGGGATCGTCGATGCCCTTCCGCATGAGTACATCACCGCGGAGCAACGTGCCGAGATGTTCGGTGTAACAGCGGAGTGCGACCTGACCGTCGATCGCGTGGCGCGATGTCTGGTCGGCCAGGAATGCATGCACGGTGGCCTCGCTCGCGAGCACGTCGTCGGCCGGATCGATCATCGCCGCCTGTACCACCGGGGGGATCTTCCTGATGAGCGTGCGTACCACGTCGATCACCCTGTGCGGCAGCGGTTTCACGCGGTAGTCGAGAAGACTGGTCGCCCAGCCAGCCGTGTAGCGACTGAGTGGATCGATCAGATCCGCGCACAGTCTGGACACCGCATTCCAGCCGTCGGCCTCGGCCGAGGCCATCTGCGCCTTGGTCAACAGCGTGGGAACCGTGGGATGCAGATCCCCGGACCACGGCCGCCTGCCCATGTGACCGGACCAGCTCTTGAGCTGATCGGCGTAGGACTTGGACTCGCGGATCGGGCGACCCACGCCGTCGCGCCATGCCATCAGCAGATCGTTGCGGGTCACGGTGGCGTCGTAGCCCGTGAACCACCAATCGCGCGCCGGCCGGGGCGCGGGAGTCGAAATGTCCGGCGGTCTGAGTATCACTCCGATCCCCCTCGGCTCGGTCAATGCCCGCACAGTGTAGGACTCCCCAGCGGCTGTGCACCGACTTGATCGAGAGGACTAGTACGAAAGTACTAACGCCGTGATTCACCCGCGTCGCGCTTCGTCCGGCACACGACTCCGGCGTCGGTTGCCGGAATCGCGGCCGGCGACACCGGCGCTGTCACACCGGAATTCGCAAGCGGGAGTTGAGAATGAGTGCGGTCGACTCAGTGAAAGTTCTCGGACAGCACATCGACGTGGCCGTGCCTGCGACACCAGCTGGTGATGTACCGGGCATGCAGTCCGCACCAGCGGTAGACCGCGGCCTGAGTCAGCGGCATGCGCTCGTCGCATTCACCGCGCTTGCGCATGATCGGTCCCAGGTAGTGGGTGGCGACCTTGTTCGCGGTATTCGGCGACACCTTCGCGGCCACCGCCAGCCCGGCATTGTCCGTGGCATTGCCCGATGCGATGGCGCCGGCGAGACGTGCCGCGGTGACGCCGCGGCGACCGGTGAACATCTCGTAGAGGGGCGCCCGCGAGGTGGGGATCTCGGTCTTGAGCCGCTGCCCGAGCGCCACCCGCCGGATCGCGTCCGTGAGCTCCGGCAGACCGTCGGACTTAGCGACGACCCCGCAGACCTCCGGGCGTAACCGCGCCTCCTCGAGGTAGTCCTGCTCCAGGGTGTGCCCCTGCGTCGCGAGCAGGATCGGCGCCATCCGATTCGACGCGAGGAGGCTGTCGATGACGTCGAGTCCGTCGAAGTGCCATTCCACGTCCGGGCGGTTCCAGACCAGGTCCGCCGCCACCACGTCGAAGCGAACCCGGCCGTTGATGCTGCTGACGAACTCATCGCGATCCCGGGTCACGACGACGGTGACGTCGTCCTGCGCTTCCTGAAATGCGAGCCGCAATGGTCCAGCCACCACATGACCCAACGGGGATGCGAGCAGAATACGAATGCCGATGGTCATATGCGTAATCATGCCTGAAACAGGACTCTCATGCACAATGCGACATTTAGGAAACTTAGCGTTGGGTCAAGTCACCCAAATTTTCCTTGCGCCTGTCGAATACTGCGCTGATCTACCGCCGATCTCTGACAACCATGGAGATTGCGACACGCGCCAAGGCTGTCGCGACGAGCGGAGGGACCAACACGTGACAAGTCGTACTGGCTTGGATACCCACGACGTGATCATCGCGGGAGATGGCACCGCAGTCGATCAGGCGGTGCTGGCCCTGGTGGAGAAGTGTGGCTACCGCGCAACCGTGGTGACAACCTATGCAGAACTGGGTGCGCGCCACGCGCCGGGCGTCGTCGTGTTCCGCGACGAGATCCAGCTGGCCCGCGTGGTGCGGGCACTGCCGTCGACCAATGCCGTCCTCGTCGGCATCGGCGCGCCGGCACGCTGGAAGACCGTCCGCGGACGCACGGTGCACTGGCTCACCGGCAGGCAGGCCGTCAACGGCCTCGGCCGAATCCTGCACGCCACCCTGGGTTCGGCGGGACCGGTCCGGGACCGCGTCCACATCACACCGCGCGAACGCGAGGTCCTGCGGACCTACCTGCTCGGTTCGACCGTCGCCGAGACGGCTGCCGAGCACGGCATCTGCCACAGCACCGTGAAGGCGCATTACCGTCGTGTCGCCAACCGATACCTGCTGGCCGACCGCCCGGTGAACAACCGGGTCCAGCTTCTCCTGGAGATGGTGGCCGACGGATGGATCAAGCATCGTTCGGTGCCGGGCAGCGCCAACCCCGACACAGACCTCATCCATGATCCCGAGATGACGTCGGTCGACGCCGAGTCCGACATGGACAGCGAGGTGCCCGATGATTACGGACAGCGCCTCCACGCACCAGCGGTCGGGTGATCCCAAGACCCCCGAAGACGCCGGATGCAGCTCGATACTGACATCACACCCCCGACCAGTGATGTCGACATGAGCTGAACCCCTCGATCCGGCACTTCTCGGGTTCCCCGAACGCCGGGACCGTCCCCGTCACGTTCCGTCCATGCGACGCGAACGTGGCGGGGGCGCCTCCATGTCACCAGGTGCGGCAATCACCCTCCCGACGCGCACTCGTCGTCGTGGCCTACCTGCCGACCCCCTATCGTCGATCCCGTTGCGCACCCGAGGGTCTCACACTCAGTCGGGGATACGATTGCCGTCGTCGTCCCAGTGCGCCGCGACCTTCTTGCTCGGCTGCACCCGCGGCGGTTCCCCCGGCATCTTCGGATAGCTCGGCGGATACGGCATGTCGCCCAGGCCGTCCTGGTCGTCGCGGGCGACCATGTCCAGCAACGGCGCCAGATCGCGCCGGTAATCGGCGATATCGGCCATCGGATCTCCGCGCCGCGCAACGAGATCCGGCACGGTGGCGATGGTGCAGTCATCCGGGTTCACATCCGCGAGCTCATCCCAGGTGACCGGAGTCGACACCCGCGCGTTCGGACTTCGTCGGGCCGAATACGGCGACGCCATCGTCCGGTCGCGCGCGTTCTGATTGAAATCGATGAAGATCCGCTCGCCGCGCTCCTCCTTCCACCACGAGGTCGTGACGGAATCCGGATCGCGCCGTTCCATCTCACGGGCGATCGCGATCACCGCCCGTCGCGTTGCGATGAAGTCGTGGTCCGGGACGATCGGCACGTACACATGGACCCCACGCCCTCCGGAGGTCTTCGGAAAGCCCGTGTACCCCAATTCATTCAGCAGCGGATTGAGCACCTCGATGGCGACGCGACGCACATCATCGAAGTCGGTCCCCGGCTGCGGGTCCAGGTCGATCCGCAGCTGATCCGGATGATCATTGTCGGGTGCTTTGGTCGGCCAGGTATGGAACGTCACGGTGCCGAGGTTCGCGGCCCAGACGACATCGGCGGGAACCGTCGGCAGGATCGCGTCGCCGGTGCGTCCGGACGGGAACACGATGCGCGTGGACTGCACGTGCTCGGGTCGCTTCTTGGCGATGTGCTTCTGATAGATCTCGTCGCCCTCGACGCCGTCCGGGAACCGTTGGAGGAAGGTGGGGCGATCGCGCAGCGCGGCCATGATCGGACCGTCATGGCCGTCCCGGGGCAGCGCCATCGTGCGGTAGTAACCGACGAGATCCCTTTTGCGGCCGCCCTTCTCGCCGAGTTCCGGAAAGTAGATCTTGTCCGGATTGCTCAGTCGCACGGCTATGCCGTCGACGTCGAGTTCTTCGGCAGGCGCTCGCGATGCCATGGTGATCAGCCTTCCAGCACGTCGTGCAGGTCGTAGGTCAGGGGAACCTCGAGCTGGTCGTAGCCGCAACTGCGCGGATCACGGTCGGGTCGCCAGCGCAGGAATTTCACGGTGTGCCGGAAACGATGGTTCTCCATCTGGTCGTACGCCACCTCGACGACCAGTTCCGGCCGGATCGGGATCCACTCCCCGGACTTCTCGGAGCGCCACCGGGTCGGCTCGCCCGCGGCGGGCTTGTCCGGGTCCAGCCTCATCGGTTCGAACATCTCCTGCAGTTCGATCCGTGTGGCGTCGGAGAACGCACCTGCGCCGCCGACCATCCGGAGCTCGCCGTCGTCGTGATACAGCCCGAGCAGCATCGAGCCGAGTCCGGTTCCGCTCTTGTGCACCCGGTACCCGAAGACCACGCAGTCCGCGGTGCGCTTGTGCTTGATCTTCACCATCTCGCGCTTGTTCTGCACATACCGGCCGGCCACGCGTTTGCCGACGACCCCGTCGAGTCCGGCGCCCTCGAAGGCCGAGAACCAGTCGCCGGCCACGTCCGGGTCGGTGGTGACCCGGCTGACGTGGAAGGAACCGCCGGTACCGGCGGGATCGATGGCTTCGGTGAGCACCTCTCGTCGTACCGAGAACGGTTCGTCGAGAACACTTCGCGACCCCGATGCCAGAGCGTCGAATCCGATGAAGATGGCGGGGGTCTGCTCGGCGAGCATCGTAACCCGCGACTCGGCCGGATGAATGCGCTGCGCCAACGAGTCCCAGTCCAGTCGGCGGGTCCCGCCGATGGTCGCCGGTACGCCGATCTCACCGTCCAGCACGACCTTGTCGGGCAGCTCCGCGCGCGCCGCGTCGACGAGCTCGGGAAAATAGCGTGCCAGATCTTTTCCGCCACGGGAGCCGATCGCCACCTCGTCGCCGTCCCGAAAGATCAAGGCCCGAAATCCATCCCATTTCGGCTCATACGACCACTCGATTTCGCCGGCGGGCTGCTCCGGGACGGAGGGCACGGCCTTGGCGAGCATCGGGGCGATCGGCGGCATTACCGGAAGATCCACCCCACCATGGTGTCACGGCTCGCGACGCAACTGTAGAGGTGACGTGCCGTGATGTTGCCGGACGGTAATGTCGCAGGCGATGAACCGCGCAGCACCGGCACCGACCGATCACCTATCGGCCGGGCGATTCGCCCCGTCCCCGTCGGGCGATCTACACGTCGGCAACCTGCGCACCGCACTCCTTGCCTGGCTGTTCGCGCGCCACGAGAACCGGCGGTTCCTGATCCGCATGGAAGACCTCGACCGGACGGCCGTCGGTTCGGACCGTCGCCAGCTCGACGACCTCGCCGCCATCGGGCTCGACTGGGACGGTGACGTCGTCTACCAGTCGGATCGCCTCGATGTGTACCGGCAGATCATCACCGAACTCACCGACGCCGGACGGACATTCGAGTGTTTCTGTACCCGTCGGGAGATCTCCGAGGCCCCGTCCGCTCCACACGCACCGCCCGGTGCGTATCCGGGAACCTGCCGTGATCTCGATGCGGCACAACGTGATCGACGACGGCGAGAAGGCCGTCCACCCGCGCTCCGCATCCGATCCGACGTCGACGAGTTCACCGTCGACGACCGGTTGCAGGGCCGATTCACCGGAGCTGTCGACGATTTCGTGATCCAGCGCAACGACGGCACTCCCGCCTATAACCTCGCGGTCGTCGTCGACGATGCCGCACAGCACGTCGACCAGGTGGTGCGCGGCGACGATCTGCTCTCGTCCGCGCCGCGGCAGGCCTACCTGGCGACCCGGCTCGGGTATTCGCCGCCGCGCTACGCCCACGTACCGATGGTCCTCAACACCGAACGGGTGCGGCTGAGCAAACGGGACGGCGCGATCACCCTGTCCGATCTGGCCGATCACGGTCTGTCGGCCGCCGACGTCCTCGCCCGTCTCGCGTACTCGCTGGGGCTCGCCGACGCGGGCGAATCCGTCGACACCCCGACACTGCTGCATCGCTTCGATCCCGGCGCGCTGCCCCGGGAGCCGTGGATTCTGGCTCCCGGGGACCTGGTCGACCGCTGACTCAGGCCGTCGTCGCGAGCAGTCGTTCCAGCACGTCGTTGAGGGTCAGCAGACCGGTCACGGTGCCGTCGTCGGCGACCGTGGCGACGTGCTGGCGCCGCTCACGCATCAGGCCCAGTGCCTCATAGACGGGCAGCTCCGGTGCCAGTGAGAGCACCGGTCGCATCAGGTCCCGGGCGGTCGTCCCCGGCGCCGCCCCCAGGCTGTCGCGAACGTGCACCACACCCAGGACACCGCTCTCGGAGGTGTCACCAGGTGTGCGCCACACCAGGATTCGCGAATGACCACTGTTCACGGCGACCGCCTGGATCTCGTCGGCATCCGCATCCGGTGTGACACCCCGCGGCGTGCCGTCGGTGGCCACCTCGCCGACCGTCAGCGACTGCAACTCGAGCGCACTCGACAGCGGCATGTGATAGCGCTCGTCGAGTGTGCCCACCTCGGCCGAATGATCGACCAGATGCCGTAGCGCCTCCGAATCCTGACCGCTGCCAACCTGATCCACCGGCTCCACACCCACACGGCGCAGACACCAGTTGGCGATCCGGTTGAGTTGCACGATCAGCGGGCGAGTCACCCACATGAAGGCGCGCATCGGCAGGGCGAGCATCGTCGCCGAGCGCTCCGGATGTGCGATGGCCCAGGACTTCGGCGCCATCTCACCGATCACCAGGTGCAGGAAGGTGACGATGACCAGCGCCAGGACGAAGCCCGCCACGTCGGCGACCCACAGCGGTGCGCCCCAGTCCTCGAAGAGCGGCGTGAGCCAGTGGTGCACAGCGGGTTTCGTGATCGCACCGAGCGCAAGCGTGCACACGGTGATGCCGAGCTGCGAACCCGCGAGAAGTACCGACAGTTCCGACGCGCTGCGCAGCGCCGCCCTGGCCGAACGGCTCGTCGGTGCGGCGTCCTCGAGCCGGTGGCGGCGCGCGGCGATCAAGGCGAATTCCACCGCGACGAAGAACGCGCTCGCCGCGATGAGAGCGATGGTGATCGCGACGATCACCCAGGGGTTACTCATCGTCGGCTCCGTCCTTCGGTGCGGACTCGTCATCGATGGTCAGGCCGACCAGCGACGGCACCCGCTTGTCGACGGCCAGCACCCGGGCCCGCAGAACGGGCGCTTCCGGGGAATCCCCGTGCGCCGCTGCGGGCTCGGGATCGAGCGTCATCACGACCTCGTCCCCGACCTCGGGCAACCCGACGAATTCGGAGATCACCAGGCCGGCGATCGTCTCGTGATCACCGTCGGGCAGATCATGGCCCAGCGCACGCGACACCTCGTCGAGGTGTGCGTCGCCGCGGACCGTCCAGCCGCCGGCGCTGCGCTCGATCTCCGGCGGCGCCAGGTCGTCGTGCTCGTCGTCGATCTCCCCCACCAGTTCCTCGGCGATGTCCTCAACGGTCACGATGCCGGCGAAGCCGCCGTATTCGTCGATGACGATCGCCATCTCGTCGCCACGCTCGTCGATGCGAGCCAGCGCCTCGGGCAGGGGCAGCGACGACGGCACGACCACGGCGGGCCGGGCAAGGTCCGCAGCCACCGTCGTACGGTCGTGCGGGTCCTCCGCGGACCATCGGAGCAGATCGTGCAGGTGGATGACGCCTTGGATGTCGTCGCCCGAACGGTCGATGACCGGGTAGCGCGTGTGTCCCTCGCGCATCCGGGCCAGCACGTCGACGGCCGGTTCGTCGGCGGACACCAAGTCCACTCGCAGGCGCGGGATCATCGCGTGTTCCGCTGTGCGGGTGGGGAAGTCGAGAACCCGGTCGAGCAGCATGGACAACTCGGCGGGCAGCTCGCCGGTTTCCCGGGACTCGGCCACGATGTGTTCGAGGTCCCGCGGGGTCGCGGAATGCTCGACGTCGTGCACCGGCTCGATGCGCAGGAGGCGCAGCAGCAGGTTCGACGACTTGTCGAAGAGCGCGATCAGCCAGCCGAACAACGCGAGGTAGATGGTCGTGGAACGGGCCAGCCAGCGGGCCACCGGCTCCGGACGGGCGATGGCCAGGTTCTTCGGGAACAGCTCACCGAGCACCATCTGCACGATGGTGGAGAAACCGATCGCGATGAAGGCACCGATCGCCACTCCCGCGGCGACCGGGACGCCCACGTCGCCGAGGAGATCGCCGACACCGCGTCCGATCAGCGGTTCGGCGACGTAACCGACGAGCAGGCCCGTCACGGTGATGCCCAGTTGGGCGCCGGAGAGCATGAAGGAGGTGCGGCGGGTGACGGACAACGCGCGTTCCGCGGCACGGTCACCGGCCTGGGCGCGCGCTTTGAGCCGTGACCTGTCGACGGCCATGTAGGCGAATTCCTGCGCCACGAAATAGCCGGTCAGAGCGGTGATCGCGAGAACGATCAGAATACCGAGGACGATACCGAGGAGAGTCAGCACGACACCCTCCGATTGTCGGCGGCGTCAGCACGGGGCGAACTGGATCTTCGGGGTTTTCGGCGCTTGGCGCGTCTCATCACTGCTTTCTCGGTAGAGGTGGTCACCAGAATACTGGCGCTACCAGAGTGCCGACAGTTCGCACGTTGCGCAAATGGCCGGCAACCGGACTGGGACGGCAACGACAATCTGGCCGCGTCGACCTCTCCGCGTGTATGTCCGGTTCAGCGCGTACCTGCGTAGTACCGGCCGAGGAACTCGTCGCGGTACTCGGTGTAGTTGCCGTCCTCGATGGCCTGCCGCGCCCGATCCACCATCGTCACGATGAAGGACACGTTGTGCAGCGTCGCCAGGGTCGCCGCCAATCCTTCCTTCGCCTTGAACAGATGATGGAGGTAGGCGCGCGAGTACTGCGAACTGTAGTTCTCCATCTCCGGATCGAGAGGGCGGAAGTCCCTGCGGTACTTGGCATTCGTGATGTTGTAGCGGCCGTCGAGTGAATAGATCGCCCCGTTGCGGGCGACTCGCGTGGGCGATACGCAATCGAAGGTGTCGGCGCCGTTCTCGATGGCGGTGAAGATGTCGTCCGGCTCGCTGATGCCGAGTAGATGCTTCGGCATGTCCTCGGGCAGTTCGTCGTTCACCCAGCCGACAATCGTGCCGAGGTTGTCCTTCTCCAACGCACCCCCGATACCGAATCCGCCGAAACCCAGACCGCCCTCGGCCTGATCGGCGCGGCCGAGTTCGGTGAGGTCCCGTGCCGCCTTGCGCCGCAGATCCTCGTACTGGGCGCCCTGGATGACGCCCCACAGGGATTGGCGCGGGCGATGGGTGCGTTCGGCGGTCAGCCGGTTGTGTTCGGCGAGGCACCGGATCGCCCACAGCCGCGTCCGCTCCAATGAATTCTCCTGATAGACACGAGTATTCATCAGAGTGGTGAGTTCATCGAAGGCGAAGATGATGTCCGCACCGAGTTGATGCTGGATCTGCATCGACACCTCGGGGGTGAATCGGTGGGCGGAACCGTCCAGGTGGGATTTGAAGGTGACACCGTCATCGTCGACCCGCGACAGGCGCTCCTTGCCGTTGGCGGTCAGGTCGTCGTCCGGCTCGCCGGTCGCGGCCATGGAGATGACCTTCTTGAAGCCTGCGCCGAGCGACATCACCTGGAAGCCACCGCTGTCGGTGTAGGTGGGGCCCGGCCAGTTCATGAACGCACCGAGGCCACCGGCCTCGTCGATGATCTCCGGCCCGGGCTGCAGATACAGGTGATAGGCGTTGGCCAGCACGGCCTGCGCCCCCAGTTCGCGCACCGCCTCGGGCAGCACGGTCTTCACCGTCGCCTTGGTACCCACGGGTACGAACGCGGGCGTCCGGATGTCGCCGTGCGGGGTATGGATGACGCCTGTTCGTCCACGGCCTCCGGGCAGTGTGGTCCCCACCGTGTAGCCGTGGTCGACGCGACCGTCCGAGGTCGGAGGGGCAGAATCGGCGTGCAGGTCGTCGGAGCTCACCGATGCATCTTCGCAGGTCGCGACCGCGCTTCCCAAACCCGGTACGGTAAGCACATGTCGCGAAACCGCCACCGGATCACGCTCGCCGTCGCCGCCGGAATGCTCGGCCTCGCACTCACCGCCTGCGGAGGTGAACAGGAGGCCGACTCCACGTCCACGTCGGCCGCCACCTCGGCGCCTGCCGCTGCCTCGGCCGAATCCCCGACCACCACGGTGTCGGAGAACTCCAGCGCATCGGTCGTCGGCGGCCCCAAGCCGGCCAAGCCGACCACCGAGGTTCCCGATCACCACGACGGCCAGAAGGCCTGCGGTACGGTGCCCGGACCGGACGGCGCGTTGCGAGTACTCCTGCTGGCAGGCGATCTCGAGTGCGATGCCGCCAAGGAGGTGGCCACCGACTACGCGCCGAAGATCGCGACCGGGCAGCGACAGACCGTCCGGGACTGGACCTGCGGTCCGTCGGAGGTCCAGGGACTGCTCGCGGCGTGCCAGAAGGACAACTCGGTCATCGGGTTCGCACCCTGACGCTTGACCCTGACGCGACGTGAGGCACCACAGTGGCCGATGTGAGCGTAGGAGACACCACCCGGCCACGCGGGCGGACCGTCGGTGAGACGGCTCGACTCGTGGGCGTCAGCGTCCGGACACTGCACCACTATGACCGCATCGGTCTGGTCGTGCCGTCGGCCCGCAGTACCGCCGATTACCGCCTCTACGAGGATGCGGATATCGAACGGCTGCACCGGGTTCTGACCTACCGGGAACTCGGATTCTCCCTCGAGCAGATAGCGACCCTGCTCGACGATCCGCACGCGGATGCGATCAAGCATCTCCGTGATCAGCTCGACCTGCTCCACGAGCGGATCGATCGCTTGCACCGGATGGTTGCGGCAGTGGAGGACATGATGAATGCGAAGAAACAGGGTATGCAACTGACCGCCGAGGAGCAGGTGGAGATCTTCGGCGACAACTGGCCCGGCGAGGAGTACGCCGAAGAGGCGGAACAGCGCTGGGGCGACACCGATTCCTGGAAGCAGAGCCAGGAGCGGACCGCCACGTGGACCAAGGACGACTGGCGGCGCATCAAGGCCGACACCGATGAGTTGGAGTCGGCCTTCGCCGACGCCCTGCACACCGGCGTCGCACCCGGTACGCCGGAAGCCGACGCCCTCGCCGAACGGCATCGGGCGCAGATCAACGAGTTCTACGACTGCGGGTACGAGATGCAGACCTGCCTGGCCGAGATGTACATCGCCGACGAGCGCTTCACCAAGCACTACGACGATCTCGCTCCGGGACTGGCGCAGTACGTCCGCGACGTGATCGTCGCGAATGCCGAACGCATGACCCGAGAGTCGGCGTCAGGCGAGTAGGGCTTCGGCCACTCGCTCGAGGGCGGCCACGCGGCTTCCCTTGACCAGCACGGCATCTCCGGCCTGAAGGTCGGCCAGGGCGGCGGCCGCCTCGTCGACTCCCCCGACGTGGCGGGCCGCCGGCCCGTAGTGCGGTTCGTCCACCGCGATCACGTCGATACCGAGCGCCCGGGCCTCGTCCGCGACAGCGCTGTGCTGGGCCGCGGACTCGTCGCCCAGTTCGGCCATCGTCCCGAGCACCGCCACGCGACGGCGAGCATCCAGTGCGGCAAGGGATTTCAGCGCCGCCGACATCGACGTCGGATTCGCGTTGTAGGCGTCGTTGAGGATCGTCACGCCGGCTGCGGTGGTGCCGAATTCCATACGCAGACCGGACAATTCGGCTCCGAGCAGACCGTCGGCGAGCGCTTCGACGGGCACTCCGAGCCAGCCCGCGGCAGTGGCGGCCGCCAGGGCGTTGGGCACCTGATGTTCGCCACGCGCGCCGAGACGGATGTCGGTCTCACCCCACGGAGTGTGCAGGCGGAACGACGCGCGCAATTGGTCGTCGAGGGTGATGGCCGTTGCGTGCACGTCCGCGGACGGGGTCAGTCCGTAGGTGAGGACTCCGGCATCGGTGCGGTCGGCCATGCCGGCGACCACCGGATGGTCGGCGTTGAGGACGGCGAGACCGTCCACCGGAAGTGACTCCACCAACTCCCCCTTGGCGCGGGCCACCGCGTCCAGGTCACCGAAGAGTTCGAGGTGGACGGCTTCGACGCGCGTGATGATGCCGACGGTGGGCCGTGCGATCCCGCACAGGAGGTCGATGTGCCCGATGCCGCGAGCGCCCATCTCGACGACGACCGCCTCGGTGTCGTCGGCCGCATTCGCCAGTGTCAGCGGCAGTCCGAGTTCATTGTTGAAGGATTTCTGGCTCGCCGTTGTGCGATAGGTCGTCGCGAGGGCACCGGCCAGCAGATCCTTGGTGGAGGTCTTCCCGACCGAGCCCGTCACACCGACGACCCGATCCGGAAGTCGGTCACGGGCTGCACCACCCAGATCGGCGAGAGCCGCGGCGGTGTCGGTCACCTCGACGGCGGTGGCCGCGACATCGGCGAGCGGCGGTTGCGCGGTCAGATACGCGGTGGCACCGGACTCCACGGCACCGGGGATGAAGTCGTGCCCGTCGCGGTCCGCGACGATCGGCACGAACAGTTGTCCCGAGGTCACCGACCGCGAATCGATGGACGCACCGTCGACCGGAACGTCGTCGCCCACGAGCCGTCCCCCGACAGCGGCTGTCACCTCATTCGCTGTGAATCGCACAACGCAACGATACGGCCAGGAGAAATCCCGTTGCCGGGGGCCGTATCGTGACTGCCATGGCTGCACCCCTCCTGCGACTGGTGGTCCTCTACGGCGGCGTATCCGCCGAACACGACGTTTCCCGTGTGACTGCCGCACATGTGCTGGCCGCGGCGAACCGCACCACCTACGACCTGGTTCCGATCGGGATCACCCGCGAGGGCGCCTGGGTGCGCAACGACGAAGCCCTCGACGCATTGCAGGACGGCACGCCGCTGCCGGACGCGCTGTCGACCGACGGCACCCCGATCGAACCGATCGCCGTTCTCCGGGACGCGGACAATCCGGCCACCGGGGCCGCGAA
This sequence comes from Gordonia sp. B8661-1, assembly GCF_059427765.1. Taxonomy (NCBI): domain Bacteria; kingdom Bacillati; phylum Actinomycetota; class Actinomycetes; order Mycobacteriales; family Gordoniaceae; genus Gordonia; species Gordonia sp. B8661-1. The sequence goes on along the minus strand of NZ_JCAHRL010000005.1, from coordinate 88,517 downwards.
AGCGGTGACGGTGGTACTGCCCCTGCTGCACGGGCCGCACGGCGAGGACGGCACCGTCCAGGGGCTGCTCGAACTGCTCAAGATCCCCTACGTCGGTTCGGGTGTGCTCTCGTCCGCGCTGTGCATGGACAAGGCGATGGCGAAGATCGTCACCGAACAGGTCGGCATCCCGCAGTGCCGCTGGATCGAATTCCGCGACGGCGTCGACGACGCACGGACGATCGTCGAGCGCGCCGTCGACGAACTCGGGTTGCCGGTCTTCGTGAAGCCCGCGAATCTCGGGTCGTCGGTGGGCATCTCCAAGGCCCATGACGTCTCCGAACTGGACAAGGCCATCGATGTGGCCCTGCGGTACGACGACGTCATCGTCATCGAGGAAGCCGTCTCGGCGCGGGAGATCGAGGTCGCGGTGCTCGGCAACACCGCACCGGCGACGTCGCTGCCCGGTGAGATCAAACCGGCCAGCGATTTCTACGACTACGCCGACAAATATCTGACCGGCTCCGCCGAACTTGTCATCCCCGCCGAATTGTCCGACGATGCGACTGCCGAGGTCCGCGAGCTCGCCGCACGCGCCTTCCTCGCGCTGCGGTGTGCCGGGATGGCGCGCGTCGACTTCTTCTATGAGGAGGGCGGACGCGGCTGGCTCCTCAACGAGATCAACACGATCCCCGGATTCACCCCGGCCTCGATGTATCCGAAGATGTGGGAGGCCTCCGGTCTGGCCTACCCGGACCTGATCGATCAGCTCGTCACCTTCGCACTCGACGGACACCGCCGCCGCGCTGGATTCTCCATCGATCGCTGATTCGCGCCCGATCGCCGGTAGCATCAACCGCGTGACCGATCCGAACGCGCCGAAAGTGGTGCGCGTGCTGGTCTATTCGGATCATTCCGACACTCGCGCGCAGGTCATCTCCGCGCTCGGCCCGCGACCCGATCCCGCATTGCCGGAGTTGAGCTTCGTCGAAGTGGCCACTGCACCGATGGTCTTCGCGCAACTGGAGGCCGGGGTCGTCGATGCGGTCATCCTCGATGGCGAGGCCGCGCCCGCCGGTGGGATGGGTGTCGCGAAGCAGATGCGCGACGAGATCGATCCGTGCCCGCCTATCCTCGTGCTCCTCGGCCGCGCCGATGATCGGTGGCTCGCCGACTGGTCGCGCGCCGACGCCACAGCCACCCTCCCGGTCGACCCGCTCACGCTGCCCGGAACCTTCTCCGACCTGCTGAGAAACGCCGAAGCCTAGAAAGTTCGGCGCCTCACCCACGGCACTTGTAGGCTATGTGTCACAGCTCACATCGATGGCGTCAGTGGGGAGGCCCACACCATGAACGCGTACGTGCCGATTCTGGTCCTCGGCGCAATTGCGGTGGCATTCGCGGGATTCTCCGTGTTCGTCGCAATCGCGATCGGCCCGAAACGGTACAACCGCGCCAAATTGGAGCCCTACGAGTGCGGCATCGAACCGCTCACCGAAACGCACGCTGTCGGGAGCACGGGCGGCGCACTGACCGTCGCCGAACGAAGCAGGCACATCATCCAGCGTGTGCCGGTGAAGTACTACCTCACCGCGATGCTGTTCATCATCTTCGACATCGAGATCGTCTTCCTCTATCCGTGGGCGGTCGCCTTCGACATGCTCGGCTGGTTCGGCTTCCTCGCCATGGCGCTGTTCGTCGTCAACGTGTCGGTGGCCTACGCCTACGAGTGGCGGCGCGGAGGACTCACCTGGGATTAGCACCGCACAACAGCGGTGTACGGACGCAAGGAGGATTCGCGACGTGGGACTCGAGGAGAAACTGCCGAGTGGCTTCCTGCTGAGTACCGTCGAAGACCTCGCGGGCTTCATGCGCAAGGGCTCACTGTGGCCTGCCACCTTCGGACTCGCCTGCTGCGCCATCGAGATGATGGCCACCACCTCGGCACGCTACGACCTCGCCCGCTTCGGTATGGAGGCCTTCCGCGCATCACCCCGGCAGGCGGACCTGATGATCGTCGCGGGCCGGGTCAGTCAGAAGATGGCGCCGGTGCTCCGCCAGATCTACGACCAGATGTCCGAGCCGAAATGGGTTCTGGCCATGGGGGTTTGCGCATCATCGGGCGGCATGTTCAACAACTACGCGATCGTCCAGGGCGTCGACCACGTGGTGCCCGTGGACATCTATCTGCCGGGCTGCCCACCGCGGCCGGAGATGTTGCTGAACGCCATCCTCACCCTCCACGAGCAGATCGCGCAGATGCCCCTCGGCGTGAATCGCGAGCAGGCCATCTGGGCGGCCGAACAGGCTGCGCTGCAGGCAAAGCCCACCATCGAGCTGAAGGGATTGCTGCGATGAGCGAACCCGAACAGATCAGCACACGCCACGGACTCTTCGGCGCGCAGGGCACCGGCGACACGTCGGGCTACGGTGGCCTCGTCCAGGCCGTCACCATGCCGGGCCGCACCGAACGTCCCTACGGCGGCTACTTCGACGAGATCGCCGACGAACTCACTGCCGGGCTCGCCGACATCGGCGCCGCCTGGGACGACGCCGTCGAGATGGTCGTGGTGTTCCGGGACGAGATGACCCTGCACGTCCGGCGGGACCATCTCCGCGCAGTCGCGCTCACGCTGCGTAACCGTCCGAGCCTCCGCTTCGAATTGTGCCTGGGCGTCAACGGGGTTCACTATCCCGACGACATGGGCAGCGAACTGCGAGCGGTCTATCCGCTCTGTTCGATCACCCACAACCGCCGGGTGCGGCTGGAGGTGTCCGCCCCCGATGCCGATCCGCACATCCCGACGCTCACCGACATCTACCCGACCAACGACTGGCACGAGCGCGAGACCTTCGACTTCTTCGGCATCATTTTCGACGGACATCGATCGCTGACCCGCATCGAGATGCCCGACGACTGGCAGGGGCACCCGCAGCGCAAGGACTACCCCCTCGGCGGAGTTCCCGTGGAGTACAAGGGGACCCGCATCGCGCCACCCGATCAGCGGAGGTCGTACAGCTGATGACGACCACCGATGACCCCAACACCCACACCTACACGGTCGCGGGCCAGGACTGGGACGAGATCGTCACCGAGGTCCGGGCGCGGGCGGCGGCCCAGCCCGGCGACGAACGCATCGTGGTCAACATGGGTCCCCAGCACCCGTCGACGCACGGTGTGCTGCGCCTGATCCTCGAGATCGAGGGCGAGACCGTCACCGAGGCGCGCTGCGGTATCGGATACCTGCACACCGGAATCGAGAAGAATCTCGAATACCGCAACTGGACGCAGGGGGTCACCTTCGTGACCCGCATGGACTATCTCTCCCCTTTCTTCAACGAGACCGCCTACTGCCTCGGTGTGGAGAAACTGCTCGGCATCACCGACGACATCCCGGAGCGCGCATCGGTGATCCGCGTCCTCCTGATGGAGCTCAACCGGATCTCCTCGCATCTCGTCGCATTGGCCACCGGCGGAATGGAACTCGGTGCCGTCACCGCGATGTTCCTCGGCTTCCGCGAACGCGAGATGATCCTGGACATCTTCGAGTACGTCACCGGCCTCCGCATGAACCATGCGTACATCCGCCCGGGCGGCGTCGCGCAGGACCTCCCCGCCGATGCCGTCGAACGCATCGGCGAACTGCTCGACCTACTACCCGGCCGTCTCGACGAACTCGGGAACCTGTTGAACGACAACTACATCTGGAAGGCCCGCACCCAGAACGTCGGCTATCTGGACCTGACCGGTTGCATGGCTCTCGGCATCACGGGTCCGGTGCTGCGATCCACCGGCCTGCCGCACGACCTCCGGAAGACCGAACCGTACTGCGGTTACGAGAACTACGACTTCGACGTCATCACCGATACCACCGCGGACAGCTACGGCCGCTACCTGATCCGGGTGAAGGAGATGCGCGAATCGCTGCGCATCGCCCGGCAATGCCTGGATCGGCTGGAGCCGGGACCGGTGATGGTGTCCGACCGGAAGATCGCGTGGCCCGCCGACCTGGCACTGGGCCCCGACGGCCTGGGCAACTCACCCGAACACATCGCACGCATCATGGGCACCTCGATGGAGGCCCTCATCCACCACTTCAAGCTGGTGACCGAGGGCATGCGGGTCCCCGCAGGCCAATGCTATGTGGCAGTGGAGTCACCGCGCGGCGAACTCGGCGTCCACATGGTCAGCGACGGTGGTACCCGCCCCTACCGGGTGCACTTCCGCGATCCGTCGTTCACGAACCTGCAAGCCGTCGCCGCGATGTGCGAGGGCGGCATGGTGGCCGACGTGATCACCGCCGTCGCCAGCATCGACCCCGTGATGGGAGGAGTCGACCGATGAGCGACCCGGTGTTCGTCGACCTGAATGCACCACCTGCCGAGGGGGTTCCGGTCATCCCGCCGGAACCACATCCGGTCATCACCTTCGACGGCCCCGCCGCGTATCCGGCCGCCATCGAGGAACGGATGGCCGCCGAGGCCGCCGGCATCATCGCCCGCTACCCGGTGGCCCGATCGGCGCTGCTGCCGCTCCTGCATCTGACGCAGTCAGAGGACGGGCAGGTCACCCGCGCCGGTGTTCGCTTCTGCGCCGACCAACTCGGGTTGAGCACCGCCGAGGTGGCGGCGGTGGCAACCTTCTACTCGATGTACCGGCGGTCGGCGACCGGCGAATACCTGATGGGGGTCTGCACCAACACCCTGTGCGCGGTGATGGGCGGCGACGAAATCCTCGCGGCCCTCGTCGACCATCTCGGCATCGAACCGGGGCAGACCACTCCCGACGGCCGCATCACGCTCGAGCACGTCGAATGCAATGCGGCCTGCGATTTCGCGCCCGTGGTGATGGTCAACTGGGAGTTCTTCGACAACCAAACCCCGGGTGGCGCCATCGAATTGGCCGAAGATCTGCGGGCAGGTGTTTCGGTGACACCGGCCCGCGGCACCGGCACGGTGTGTTCGTTCCGGCAAACCGCCCGCCTTCTCGCAGGCCTTCCCGAACAGCCCGATGCCTCATGACCGCCGCCATGCCACCGGTGCTCAGTAGACACTGGGGTGAGCCGGAATCCTGGACGCTGCGGAATTACGAAGCACACGATGGATATTCGGCGCTGCGCACCGCACTGGGGCAGTCACCCGACGAGCTCATCGCCACCGTCAAGGCATCGGGACTCCGGGGCCGTGGCGGGGCAGGCTTCCCGGTCGGGACGAAATGGTCGTTCATCCCGCAGGAACCGGACAATCCGCACGCGCCGCCGCACTACCTGGTGGTCAACGCCGATGAATCCGAACCCGGCACCTGCAAGGACATGCCACTCATGCTGGCGTCGCCGCACACCCTGGTGGAGGGGGCGATCATCGCGGCGTACGCGATCCGCGCGCACTATGCCTTCGTCTATGTGCGCGGCGAGGTGGCGTCGGTGATCCGCCGCCTGCGTACGGCGGTCGACGAGGCTTATGCGGCAGGCTATCTCGGGGCGAACATCCTCGGCTCCGGTTTCGACCTGGAGTTGATCGTCCACGCCGGGGCAGGCGCCTACATCTGCGGCGAGGAGACCGCGCTGCTCGACTCCCTGGAGGGTCGTCGCGGACAACCTCGTCTACGCCCGCCGTTTCCGGCGGTTGCCGGGCTCTACGCGAGCCCGACGGTGGTGAACAACGTCGAGTCGATCGCCAGTGTGCCCGCGATCATCCGTAACGGCGTCGACTGGTTCCGCACGATGGGCACCGAGAAGTCACCGGGTTTCACGATGTACTCGCTGTCCGGGCACGTGACGCGTCCCGGGCAGTACGAGGCGGGGCTGGGAATCACGTTGCGCGAGTTGCTGACACAGGCAGGCGGTGTCCGCGCGGGGCATCAGCTGAAGTTCTGGACGCCCGGCGGCTCGTCGACACCGATGTTCACGCCCGAACACCTCGACGTACCACTGGATTACGAAGCCGTCGGCGAGGCGGGGTCGATGCTGGGCACCAAGGCATTACAGATCTTCGACGAGACGACCTGTGTGGTGCGGGCCGTCCTCCGCTGGACCGAGTTCTACGCCCACGAATCCTGCGGCAAATGCACGCCGTGCCGGGAGGGCACGTACTGGCTGGTGCAACTACTGCGCGGCATCGAGGAGGGCTCGGGCCGACCGGAAGATCTCGATACGCTCGCAGACGTCACCAACACCATCGTCGGTAAGTCCTTCTGCGCCTTGGGGGATGGTGCGGGCAGTCCGATCGTCTCGTCGCTGAAGTACTTCGCCGACGAGTACCGGGCACATATCGAGCAGGGCGGCTGCCCGTTCGATCCGCGGCTGTCCACCGTCTTCGAGGAGGCCCGATGACCGAGGACCGGATCAGCGCCAGCATCGACGGTGTCGAGGTGAGTGTCACGCCCGGCACCCTCGTGATCCGCGCCGCCGAGCAGATCGGCGTGCAGATCCCCCGGTTCTGCGATCATCCGCTTCTCGATCCGGTGGGCGCCTGCCGCCAATGTTTGGTGGAGGTGGAGGGACAGCGCAAACCGCTCGCCTCCTGCACCACGGTGGTGACGGACGGCATGGTCGTGAAGACCCAATACAGCTCGGAGATAGCGGAATCAGCTCAGCGTGGCGTGATGGAGTTGCTGCTCATCAATCATCCGCTGGACTGTCCGGTCTGTGACAAGGGCGGCGAATGCCCGTTGCAGAATCAGGCCATGTCGTCCGGCCGGGCGGATTCCCGGTTCTCCGGAACCAAACGCACCTACACCAAGCCGGTGCCGCTATCCGCCGAAGTGCTCCTCGACCGGGAACGCTGCGTGCTGTGCGCACGCTGCACCAGATTCGCCGACCAGGTGGCCGGCGATCCACTGATCGACCTCGCGGATCGCGGTGCTCTGCAGCAGGTTTCCGTGTATCAGGACGATCCGTTCGAATCCTACTTCTCCGGCAACACCGTGCAGATCTGCCCGGTGGGCGCGCTCACCGGGACCGCCTACCGCTTCCGGGCGCGTCCCTTCGATCTGATCTCCAGCCCCAGTGTGTGCGAACACTGCGCGAGCGGGTGCGCACAGCGCACCGACCATCGGCGCGGAAAGGTGTTGCGGCGACAGGCCGGTGACGATCCGGAGGTCAATGCCGAGTGGAACTGCGACAAGGGTCGCTGGGCCTTCGCCTATACCTCTGCCGACGATCGGATCACCACACCGCTGGTGCGCGAGGCCGACGGTCGGATGCGGGAGGTGCCGTGGTCGGCGGCCCTACGCCGCGCGGCGGAGGGTTTGCGGGCGGCGCGCGGCCGGGCCGGCGTGCTCACCGGCGGACGGCTCACCGCCGAGGACGCCTACGCCTACGGCCGTTTCGCCCGCACCGTGCTGGACACCAATGACGTCGACTTTCGTTCCCGTGCGCTGAGCGCTGCCGAAACCTCCTTCCTGGCAACCCATATTGCCGCTCGCCCGGATGACGTCACCTACCAGGAACTGTCCACCGCCCCGTCGGTGTTACTGGCCGGCTTCGAACCCGAGGAGGAGTCGCCTATCGTCTTCCTGCGGCTCCGGCGTGCGGTGCGCACCGCAGGGCAGCGAGTCACCGCGATCGCCGCCTGGCGCAGCCCCGGGGTGACGAAACTGAACGGCACGCTGCTGCCCGCGGTCCCGGGCACCGAAGCGGCGGTGCTGAATTCGTCGGCCGCCACCGACGCGTTGACCGCTCCCGGATCGGTACTCGTCGTCGGTGAGCGGCTCGCCACGATTCCCGGCGCCCTGGACGCCGCGGTTCGGCTCGCATCCCGCACCGGTGCGCGCCTGGCCTGGATTCCGCGTCGCGCGGGTGAGCGGGGCGCGCTGGATGTCGGTGCGGCGCCGAGACTTCTGCCCGGCGGCCGCCCGGTCGACGACCCGGCGGCACGGGCCGAGGTGGCCGCCGCGTGGCAGGTCACCGACTTGCCATCAACCCCGGGGCTGGACACCCTCGCGATGCTCGCCGCCGCCCGGGACGGCGAACTCGGAGCGCTCCTCGTCGGCGGCGTCGACCCGGACGACCTGCCCGATCCGGACGCCGTACTCGGCGCGCTGGATACGGTGCCCTTCCTCGTCAGCCTCGAAATACGCAGCTGCGCAGTCACCGAACGTGCCGACGTGGTACTCCCGGTGGCGCCGGTGACGGAGAAGGACGGCATGTACGTCGACTGGGAAGGACGCGCGCGGCCGTTCACCGCCGCGCTGCCGCAGGTGGGTTCGATGCCGGACCGTCGCGTCCTGACCGCCCTGGCCGCGCAATCCGGCGTCACTCTCGACTGCGACGACCCGATCCGGATCCGCACCGCACTCGAACGGCTCGGCCGGTGGTCGGGTGCCCGCCCGGTCGCGGACGAACCGTCCGTCGACATGGCCGCGACTCCCGCCAGCATCCCTGGCTCGTTGTCGCTGACGCCCGGCGAGGCTGTTCTCGCGACGTGGCGGATGCTCCTCGACGACGGTCGACTCCAGGACGGTGAACCGAATCTGAAGGGCACCGCACGACGTCCGGTCGCCCGGATGTCGGCGCACACCGCGGCCGGCATCGGTGCGGGCGACGACGTGCGAGTCACCATTGCGAGCGAACGCGGCGCGGTGACCTTGCCGCTCATCATCACCGAGATGCCCGACGGCGTCGTCTGGGCACCGACGAACTCCCCTGGCTCGCATCTTTATCCGGATCTCGGCGCCCAGGCCGGGGATGTTGTCACGATCGCCGTCGGCGAGGTGCGGCGATGACCACCACCGCACTGGCCACCGACTTCCCCACGCTCGTCGACTTCGGTCGTGATCCGTGGTGGCTGATCCTGCTGAAGGCCGTCGCCGTGTTCGCCTTCCTCGTCGCGAATCCGCTCGTCGCGATTCTCGCGGAACGAAAGATCATGGCGCGCATGCAGAGACGCGTCGGGCCGAATCGTGTCGGGCCGCGTGGACTGTTGCAGAGTCTTGCCGACGGCGTGAAGCTGGCCCTCAAGGAGGGCGTCATCCCGACCGACGTCGACAAGGTCATCTACCTGCTGGCACCGATGCTCGCGGTGATCCCGGCGGTCATGGCCTTCGCGGTGATCCCCTTCGGCCCGACCGTATCGGTCTTCGGGCATCACACGCCGCTGCAACTCACCGACCTTCCGGTGGGTGTCCTCTACGTCCTCGCCGTCACCTCGGTCGGCGTCTACGGCATCGTCCTCGCGGGCTGGTCGTCGGGCTCCACCTACCCATTGCTGGGCGGTCTACGGTCAACGGCCCAGGTCATCTCCTACGAGATCGCCATGGGCCTCACCTTCGCCGCGGTCTTCCTCGACGCCGCCACGATGTCGACGTCCGGCATCGTCGCTGCGCAGGAACATCATTGGTACGTCCTGCTGTTACTGCCCTCGTTCCTCATCTACGCCATCTCGATGGTCGGCGAGACCAATCGCGCGCCCTTCGACCTACCGGAGGCCGAGGGCGAACTCGTCGGCGGCTTCCACACCGAATACTCATCGCTGAAGTTCGCGATGTTCATGCTCGCCGAATACATCAACATGGTGACCGTGTCGGCACTGGCCACCACCCTGTTCCTGGGTGGCTGGCAGGCGCCGTGGCCACTGAGCATGTGGGATGGCGCGAATTCCGGCTGGTGGCCGGTGCTGTGGTTCACCATCAAGGTCTGGGTGTTCCTGTTCGTGTTCATCTGGCTGCGGACCAGCCTGCCCCGACTCCGGTACGACCAGTTCATGAATCTGGGCTGGAAGGTCCTCATCCCGATCGCCCTCGGCTGGGTGATGGTGGTCGCGCTCATCCGCGTCGCCCTCGGCGGGGAGGCCGACACCGCACGCGCCTGGGTCTCGGCAGGCGCCGGAATACTCGTCACCGCCCTACTGGCCTACGCGATCTGGCGACTCATGCGACTGCCCAAGAAACGCGGGCCCGCTGCGGAACCCGAACCCTTCGATGCGATGAAAGGCGGCTTCCCGGTGCCGCCGCTGCCCGGCCAGATCGTCGACAAGCACACGTCCCCGACCGTCAAGGAGTCCTCGGATGCCTGATTTCCTCAAGCCGGTCAACGGATTACGCGTGACCTTCGGCGGCATGTTCCAGCCGACGATCACCGAGTCCTATCCGGAACAGAAGACGCCCACCGCGGCGCGCTATCACGGCCGTCATCAGTTGAATCGCTATGCGGACGGTCTGGAGAAATGCATCGGGTGTGAGCTGTGCGCCTGGGCGTGTCCCGCCGATGCGATCTATGTGGAGGGCGCCGACAACACCGAGGAGGAGCGGTACTCGCCGGGGGAACGGTACGGGCGCGTCTATCAGATCAACTATCTGCGCTGCATCGGTTGTGGTCTCTGCATCGAGGCCTGCCCGACCCGGGCACTCACGATGACCAACGACTACGAGATGGCCGATGACAATCGGGCCGACCTGATCTACGAGAAGCAGCAGTTGCTGGCCCCGCTCGAACCGGGCACGCAGGCGCCCCCGCACGCGATGGCTCCCGGTTCCACCGATGAGAACTACTACCGCGGCGAGGTGCGCAGCGACGGCACTCTGAACACCGGAGCGGACGCATGACGACGCTCGTCGCGGAGGCCGCGCGAACCTCGACCCCGGAGGCCGTGCAGTTCTGGATTCTGGCCGTCGTCGCGGTGGCCGGCGCGCTCGGCGTCGTGTTCGCGACCAAAGCCGTCTACTCGGCGCTGTTCCTCGCGACGACAATGATCGTGCTCGCCGTCTTCTATGTCGCGCAGGGCGCGTTGTTCCTCGGGGTCGTCCAGGTCGTCGTCTACACGGGCGCAGTGATGATGCTGTTCCTGTTCGTGCTCATGCTCATCGGCGTCGACTCGTCGGACTCACTGGCGGAAACGCTGCGCGGACAACGCCTCTACACCGCGCTCATCGGCATCGGCTTCGGTGTGCTGCTGATCGCGGGTATCTCGAACGGCGTGGTCGCAGCCACGCGCCCCGGAGCCGCGCCGCCCGGCAGCACCGCCGGGGACGGCGACGTCGAGGCCATCGCCGAGTTGATCTTCGTGCGGTACCTGTGGGCCTTCGAGCTGACCGGCGCGCTCCTCATCACCGCCACGCTCGGCGCGATGGTGCTCGCGCACCGGGAACGGTTCGGCCCCAAGCGCAGTCAGCGGGAGCTGTCCGTCGAACGCTTCCGCCTCGGGGCCGACATGACACCGCTGCCCAGCCCCGGGGTATTCGCCCGCCACAATGCCGTCGACGTACCCGCCCTCCTGCCGGACGGGTCACCGTCGGAACTGTCCGTCAACGCGCTCCTGCGTCCGGAATCCGGGGACGACCGATGAATCCCGAGAACTACCTGTACCTCGCGGCGCTGCTGTTCACCATCGGTGCCGCCGGAGTCCTGTTGCGGCGCAACGCGATGGTGGTCTTCATGTGCATCGAACTGATGCTCAACGCAGCGAATCTGGCGTTCGTGACGTTCGCGCGTATGCAGTCGTCGGTCGACGGTCAGGTGATCGCGTTCTTCACGATGGTCGTCGCGGCCGCCGAGGTCGTCATCGGTCTCGCGATCATCATGACCATCTTCCGTGCCCGGAGATCCGCCTCGGTGGACGACACCGATCTGCTGAAGCGCTAAGGAGGCTCCGATGAACGCCGACACGACCGCCGGCCTGCTCTGGCTGGTGCCCGCCCTGCCGCTGCTGGGCGCGGTGGTGCTGCTGCTCGCCGGTCGCCGCAGCGACCGCGGTGGGCACCTCCTCGGAACCGCGATCGTGTTCGCGTCGTTCGGGCTGGCGCTGGCGATGTTCTTCGGCATGCTCGGCCGCAACGGCGATGACCGTGCTGTGCAACAGGATCTGTACACCTGGGTGCCGGTCGGCGAGTTGCAGGTGGACTTCGGTTTTCAGCTCGATCAATTGTCGATGGTGTTCGTCCTGTTGATCACCGGCGTCGGATCCTTGATTCACGTCTACTCGATGTCCTACATGGCCGACGATCCCGACCGTCGGCGCTTCTTCGCGTATCTCAACCTGTTCGTCGGAGCGATGCTGATCCTCGTGCTCGCCGATAACTTCCTCGGCCTCTATCTCGGCTGGGAGGGTGTGGGTCTCGCGTCCTATCTGCTCATCGGCTTCTGGCAGGACCGGCCGTCGGCGGCCACCGCCGCGAAGAAGGCCTTCGTGGTGAACCGGGTCGGCGACATGGGGCTGGCCATCGCGTTGATGATCATGTTCGCGACCTTCGGTTCCGTCGGCTTCGGCACGGTGCTCGGCGATGCGGGTGCGGCGTCGGAGGGCACGCTCACCGCACTCGGTTTCATGTTGCTGCTGGCAGCCTGCGGCAAGTCCGCTCAGGTACCGCTGCAATCGTGGCTGGGCGACGCGATGGAGGGCCCCACGCCGGTGTCCGCGCTGATCCACGCGGCGACCATGGTGACCGCGGGCGTCTATCTCATCACCCGGTCCGCGCCGATCTTCGATCTGGCTCCGGCCGCGCAGGTGGGCGTCGTGGTGGTCGGCGCGGTGACACTGCTGTTCGGTGCGATCATCGGCTGCGCGAAGGACGACATCAAGAAGGCGCTCGCGGCGTCGACGATGAGCCAGATCGGCTACATGGTGCTCGCCGCCGGACTCGGTCCGGCCGGGTACGCCTTCGCGATCATGCACCTTCTGACCCACGGATTCTTCAAGGCCGGACTGTTCCTCGGTGCCGGTTCGGTGATGCACGGGATGGACGACGAGACCGACATGCGGCGCTTCGGCGGTCTGCGCACCGTCATGCCCATCACCTTCGTGACCTTCGGCCTCGGGTACCTCGCGATCATCGGGGTGCCGCCGTTCGCGGGTTTCTTCTCCAAGGACCCGATCATCGAGGCCGCGTTCGCCTCCGGTGGCGCGAAAGGCTGGTTACTCGGTGGCGCAGCACTTCTCGGCGCCGGCATCACCGCCTTCTACATGACGCGGGTGATGCTGCTGACCTTCTTCGGCAAGCGCCGGTGGCGCGAGGGTGTTCATCCCCATGAGTCCCCGGCGGCCATGACGCTGCCGATGATCGTGCTGGCCGTCGGCTCGGTGGGGGCGGGTCTGCTTCTCGCACAGGGGGATCGACTGGTGCACTGGCTCGAACCGGTCGTCGGCCATGCGCATCACGAACTGCCGGTTCCCGCCTGGGTGATCACCGTGGTGATCCTCGTCGTCGTCGCAGCGGGTATCGCCGTGGCGATCCGGCAGTACGCACTCTCCGAGGTCCCCGACACCGCGCCGGTCGACGTCTCGGGTCTCACCTCGGCAGCGCGGCAGGACCTGTACGGCGACGCGTTCAACGAGCGCACCCTCATGCGGCCCGGCCAAGGGCTGGTCCGCGGCCTGGCGACGGTCGAGAAGGGCGGCGTCGACGGAGCCACCGTCGGTCTCGGCCACGGTATCGCCGGATTGTCGCAGCGAATACGTCGCTGGCAGAACGGCTATGTGCGGTCGTACGCACTGTCGATGTTCGCCGGCGCCGTCGCGGTCGTCGCACTCGTGATGGTGGTGAATGTGCTGTGAACGTTCCCTGGCTGACGATTCTCTGGCTCGTGCCCGCGATCGGCGCACTCGCCATCCTCGTGTTCCCCACCGGACGAACCGATCTCGCCAAATGGGCGGGGCTCGCGATCTCGCTCGCCGTGCTGGCGTTGTCCGTCGGTCTGGCAGCCGGATTCGACGCCGACGGGAATCGGTACCAGTTCGTCGAAGATCACTCGTGGATTCCGTCCCTGGGCATGCGGTACACCCTCGGTCTCGACGGCATCGCGCTCGTCCTCATACTGCTGACGGCGGTGCTGGTCCCGATCCTGCTCGTCGCGGGCTGGCGCGACGCCGATCACAGTGGCTCCCTGGATCATTCGGGTGGTCGCCGGGAGAAGGGCCCGCACACCTACGTGGCTCTCACGCTGGCCGTCGAGTCGATGATGCTGATGAGCTTCCTGTCCCTGGACATTCTGCTCTTCTACATCTTCTTCGAGGCCATGCTCATCCCGATGTACTTCCTCATCGGCGGCTTCGGCACGGGACCCGATCGCGCTCGTGCGGCGGTGAAGTTCCTGCTGTACAACCTCTTCGGCGGTCTGATCATGCTCGCCGCGGTGATCGGGCTGTACGTGGTAACCGCACGCTCCGACCTCGGCACCGGCGGCGGCACCTTTGACCTGCGGGTCGTCGCGGACGCGGTGGCCGGGGGCGGACTCGATGCGAGCCCGGAGTTGCTGCGCTGGCTGTTCCTCGGATTCCTGTTCGCGTTCGCCGTGAAAGCCCCACTGTGGCCGTTCCATTCGTGGCTACCCGATGCCGCGGTTGCCGGCACCCCGGCAACGGGTGTGCTGATGATGGCGGTCGTCGACAAGGTCGGCACCTTCGCGATGCTGCGATTCTGCCTCGAACTGTTCCCCGAGGCGTCGAGGTTCTTCGCTCCGGCGATCGTCACCCTCGCGGTGATCGGCATCATCTACGGTGCGCTGCTCGCCATCGCGCAGACCGACATGATGCGTCTCATCGCCTACACGTCGATCTCCCATTTCGGTTTCATCATCCTGGGTATCTTCGCGATGACCACGCAGGGACAGTCCGGTGCGACGCTCTACATGGTGAATCACGGAATATCGACCGCCGCACTGTTTCTCATCGCCGGATTCCTCGTATCGCGACGCGGGAGCCGGATGATCGCCGACTACGGAGGCGTGCAGAAGATCGCACCCGTACTGGCGGGCACCTTCCTGATCGCCGGGCTCGCCACCCTCTCGCTCCCCGGATTGTCGCCATTCATCAGCGAATTCCTGGTACTCATCGGCAGTTTCACCCGCTACCCGGTGGCGGCCGTCGCGGCCACCAGTGCCCTCGTGCTGTCGGCCATCTACATTCTGTGGACCTATCAGCGGGTCTTCGGCGGGCCGGTGCGCGATCTGCCGTCCACGGCCACGGGCGGTCCCGGCGCGGCGACTCGCCCACTGCCGGATCTCCGGCGACGCGAACTCGCCGTGGTGACACCACTCATCGCACTTCTCCTGGTGTTCGGGATGTACCCGAAACCGCTACTGGACGTCATCAATCCGGCTGTGGAACACACGATGACGTCGGTGGGCGTCAAAGACCCGCGGCCCGCGGTGACCGCTCCGAGTGAAGGGGGATCGCGATGACCATCCCGGCGCCCAGCATCGCCTATGGCGCCCTGTCCCCGATGCTGATCGTTTTCGGCGTCGGTGTGGTGGGTGTGCTGATCGAGGCCTTCGTACCACGCGCCCGGCGGTTCACCGTCCAACTCGCCGTCGCCGCGGCGGGACTCGTGGCGGGCTTCGCCGCACTCGTCGCGGTCGCGATGGATGCCTTCGGTGATGGCGGGCAAGGACAGTCGGTGATGTCGGGGGCCGTGGTGTTGGACCGGCCCGCGCTGTTCCTGCAGGGTCTTCTACTGATCGTCGGGCTCCTCGGCGTGGCCTTCATGGGTGAACGGCGACTGGAGAAGGTCGTCGCACCACACCCCATCGAGCTGCGGGTCAGCGACGGACCGGGCGCTGCAGCGCAGGCGACGCTAGGTAGCACTCCGGCCGACATGTTCACTCCCGCCGGTGCGGTGGTGCCCAATACCGACGCCGAATTCGAGGCGACACGCGTGGGCGCGGTGACCACCGAGGTGTTCCCGCTGACGATGCTGGCCGTCGGTGGACTGATGTTGTTCCCGGCCTGTGGCGACCTGCTGACGATGTTCGTTGCGCTGGAGGTCTTTTCGCTCCCGCTGTATCTGTTGTGCGGTCTGGCCCGCCGTCGGCGGCTGATCTCCCAGGAAGCCTCGCTCAAGTACTTCCTGCTCGGCGCCTTCTCATCGGCCTTCTTCCTCTTCGGCGCCGCCTTCGCCTACGGTGCCACCGGCTCACTGACGCTCACCGAGTTCGGCGCGGCGCTGAGCATCCCGGGCGCCGATCACGTGCTGCCGCTGATCGCGTTGGCTTTGCTGGCCGTCGGTCTGCTCTTCAAGGTCGGCGCCATTCCGTTCCACTCCTGGATACCCGACGTGTACCAGGGAGCACCCACACCGGTGACGGCGTTCATGGCGGCGGCGACGAAAATCGCGGCCTTCGGTGCGCTGCTGCGGGTTTTCCGCACGGGTTTCGGTGCGCTGGAAGATGATTGGCAACCGATCCTGTGGGCGGTGGCGATCGCCACCATGGTCGTCGGCGCGATCATGGCGGTGACACAGACCGACGTGAAACGTCTGCTCGCCTATTCGGCGATCACCCACACGGGCTTCATCCTGTTGGGGCTCATCGCCTTTGACGATGCGGGTACGTCCGCCACGTGGTTCTATCTGTCCGCGTACGCCTTCTCGACCTTCGGGGCCTTCGCCATCGTCGCTGTCGTGCGCGAGCCCGAACGTGCCTCC
Organism: Gordonia sp. B8661-1; assembly: GCF_059427765.1. Taxonomy (NCBI): domain Bacteria; kingdom Bacillati; phylum Actinomycetota; class Actinomycetes; order Mycobacteriales; family Gordoniaceae; genus Gordonia; species Gordonia sp. B8661-1. The sequence goes on along the minus strand of NZ_JCAHRL010000005.1, from coordinate 72,184 downwards.
GGTCCGCACCTCTCCGGTCGTGAGGCCACCGACATCACCCAGTGGGCCGGACTCGGCAAACGCTATCCGCTCGTCGGCGCGATGTTCTCGATGTACTTGCTGGCCTTCGCCGGGATTCCCCTCACCAGTGGCTTCATCGCGAAGTTCGACATCTTCGCGGCGGTCGGGGGAGCCGGTGGCGCCGCGCTGGTGATCGTCGGTGTGATCAGCAGCGCCATCGCCGCCTACTTCTACATCCGCATCATCGTCGCGATGTTCTTCGCCGACGTCCCGGCCGACGCCCCCGGCGTCGTGAAGCCGAGTCCGCTCACCACCATCCCGATCGCCGTCTGCACCGCAGCGACCATCGTGCTCGGCATCTTCCCGCAGCCGCTCCTCGATCTGACGGAGAACGCGGCACGCTTCCTGACCTAGATCGGGCCTCGAATTGCGTGCTCGCTGATTCTAATTCGAACGGCCGCACCTCGGTGGCGCAAATGCCGACCCGCCATGGATAGTCCATGGTCAGCGCGCCGATCGGCGCGCTGACGGTGGCGGAATCGTCGTCGTCAGCCCCACCGATGAACAGCGCTCTGCCCACAGACCGACAACAGCACTACTGTCCACTCCATGCAGCCCAGAACCACCGGAGCCGGACGTCTGCGGGCCGAGAACGCCCGCATGGTCGCCGACGTGCTGCGCCGCCAGATCCACGACGGCGACATCGTCGGCGCCCTCGACGAGCGCGCACTGATCACCGACTTCAGTGTCTCCCGCAACACCATTCGCGATGCTCTCGGCATCCTCACCGACGAAGGGCTGATCGAGCGTGCACCGCGTGTCGGGACGCACGTCGTCGCACGCAAACTGGACCACGGGCTCGACGCGCTTCTCGGACTCAAGGAAACGCTGCGGATGCACGGCGAGGTCCGCAACGCGGTGAAGGTCGCGACACTCGTGAACGCACCGCGCGCCGTGGCGCGACGGCTACAGCTCGGTGAGGATGCCCAGGCCGTCTACATCGAACGCCTGCGTTATCTCGACGATGAGCCGATCAGCCTCGATATCACCTATCTCGTACCGGATCTCGGTATTCCGCTCCTGGAACATGATCTCGAGTCCACCGATGTTTTCGTATTGCTCGAACAGATCGCGGGCGGACCACTTGGTCACGCATCGATGACGGTCGAGGCCGTGGATGCGGATCCGCATTCGGCCGCCCACCTCGAAATCGCCTCGGGCAGTGCCCTTCTGCTGCTGGAACGCCTCACCCATCTGGCCGACGGGAATCGCCCCGTCGACCTCGAATACATCCGCATGCGCAGCGACCGGATCTGCTTGCGCAGCACCGCACAACGGAGGCAGCCATGAGTCAGGTCAGCCAGCGCGTCGACGTACCCGTCACCATCGACGAATCACTCTGCATCGAGGGCTGCACCCTCTGCGTCGAGGTCTGTCCCCTCGATTCCCTCGCCATCAACCCGGACAGCGGCAAGGCCTACATGCATGTCGACGAATGCTGGTATTGCGGCCCGTGCGCGGTCCGCTGTCCCACCGGTGCGGTCACCGTGAACATGCCGTATCTCCTGCGCTGAATCCCCTCACACACGTTCCACCCGTGCGCCACCCGGCGGACGGTCACCTTGTCGGCCCCAAGGACATCCCATGAGATCTCATCGACCACGAGCGAGCCGTGTCGCCGCCCTCCTCACCGCTACCGCCTGCGCAATCGGCGCCACCGCATGTTCGCTCGACGGTGCCGCCGACTCCGATGCCGTGCACGTCGTGGTCGGTTATCAGTCGAAAACGATCAACACGGTCACCGCGGGCACCCTGCTGCGTGCGGGCGGCCAGTTCGAGAAGCGGCTCGGCGAGCTGTCCGAGAAGACCGGTACCAAGTACGTCGTCGACTGGCAGGACTTCGACACCGGCGCACCGATCACCACCGGCATGGTGGCCGGAAAGATCGACATCGGTTCGATGGGCGACTACCCCCTGTTGATCAATGCCGCTCGGGCAGGTGCGCAGGCAGGCACCCGCACCGAGATGCTGTCGGTCACCGGGTCGAGCGCCCGCGGGTCGCTGAACATGATTGTGGTGCCGCCTGATTCGCCTGCGCGAACCCTGTCCGACTTGCGCGGACGAACCATCTCGGCAAGCGTCGGTTCCGCGGGTCACGGCACCGCCGTGCAGGCCCTCGACCGTCTGGGCATCGACCCGACCAGCGGAGTCCGGGTGCAGAATCAGCAGCCGCAGGTGGGCGCCTCCGCTCTGGAATCCGGCAAGGCCGATGCGCTGGCACAGTTCGTCGCGTGGCCGGGACTGCTGGTTTTCCAGGACAAGGCGCGGCTGCTCTACGACGGCGCCGAACTCGGTGTGCCCACTCTGCACGGCGTGGTGGCCCGAGCCGCGTTCTCCGAGCAGCATCCGGATGTCACGACCGCTTTCCTCGCTGCGCAACTCGACACGACGCGCACGCTGACCGAGCAGCCACTGACAGCCGCCGAGACGGTCGCGAAGCAGACCGGTCTGCCCGCCGAAGTCGTCTACCTGTACAACGGGCCGGGCGGCACCGATTTCAACACGGCGCTCAAACCCTCGCTGATCCAAGCACTTCGAGGGGACATCCCGTACCTGAAGTCCATCGGCAGCTTCGAGCACGCCCCCGATCTTGAAGCCTTCGTCCAGCCGAAGTATCTGGAACAGGCCAGCCGTGCGGCCGGCGCCGACTACAGCCAAGCCCTCGCGCAGACCGAGAGCACCTCGGTGATCCGCGGGCACGATCCGGTGTGCAACACAGAGGTTCAGGCCTCCGCATCCGCCGAGTTGTGGCTCGACGGCCGCAAGGGCACCCAGCCGGCCGCCGGTCCCACGTGCCTGTTGAAGGCCGTCAAAGCCGCCCGGACCGACGGGACCACGGTGCGCGCGGCCTACATCATCGATCCCGTTCTGCGCACACGCTGGTTCGCCGACGAGGCCATCTGGGTGCGCGACGGTGCCGAGTTCGTCGGATTCACCACCGAGGACGGCGCGCGCCGCTACCGGGAGCGGCATCCGGGCTCTACCGAACTGTCCTTCGATCAGGCCGTCGCGCAGGTGTCCTGATGACCACCATCACCGCCGATCCACTCCTCGCCGACCGCACCGACGCGGTCGACAGGTCCGCTCCGAACGATTCGCGGCGCACACCACATCGCTGGTGGCAGTGGCCGATCCGGGTGACCGTGCTGCTCGTTGCCGCCGGTCTCTGGCAGTTGCTCACCACCAACGACGTGGTGTTCTGGGCCCGCTTCGACACCGTGCCCTCCGTGACCGACATCGCCCGGTCCTTCTGGAGCAGCCTGGCATCCGGCCAGTACTACCTCGACATCGGCCAATCGCTGATCCGTATCGGGACGGGCTTCGCGCTCGCGGTGGTGGTGGGCGTACCGATCGGAATCGCTGTCGGCCGCTCCACCGCAGCACGCCTCGGCATAGGCACACTCACCGAAGTCCTGCGGCCCATTCCGGCCATCGCCCTGGTTCCGGTCGCGATCCTCGTGCTCCCCACCGATGAGGCCGGAATGGTGTTCATCACCTTCACCGCCGCCTTCTTCCCGATCATGGTCGCCACCCGGCATGCGGTGCGCGCGCTGCCGACAATCTGGGAGGACTCGGTGCGCACGATGGGCGGCGGACGGCTCGCTGTCCTGCTGCGCGTGGTACTTCCGGGGATCGCTCCCGGTGTGTTCAGCGGCCTGTCGGTCGGCGTGGGTGTCGCCTGGATCTGCCTGATCTCCGCGGAGATGATCTCCGGACGCCTCGGCATCGGCTATCGCACCTGGCAGGCGTACACCGTCGTCGACTACCCACAGGTCTTCGTAGGCATGCTCACCATCGGGGCATTGGGCGCCGCGACATCGGGCGCCATCGAACTGCTCGGCCGCCGGCTCACCCACTGGTTGCCCCGAGGACAGGAAACCCGATGACCGCCACCACTTCTCGCGAGGCCACCACCGCCATGGGGCTGACCCTGCGCGATGTCTCGATCGGCTACGGGGACACCACCGTGATCGACGGACTGGACCTCACGGTTCCCGCCGGACAGATTCTCGTCCTGACCGGCCCGTCGGGCTGTGGCAAGTCCACGGTGCTGCGCGCCCTCGCGGGACTACTCCCCGTGCAGTCGGGTTCGATCACCGCCGACGACACACCGGTGACCGGGACGTCCCGCGATCGCGCCATGGTCTTCCAGGATGATGCGCTGCACCCCTGGCGCACCGTCCGCGGGAACATCCTGCTGGCGCTGACACTTCGCGGAGTGCCGCGCGCCGAACGCGACTCCCGGGCCGACCAGTGGATCACCGAGATCGGCCTCGACGGCTTCGCCCGCTTCCTGCCCAAGTCGCTATCCGGTGGGATGCGGCAACGGGTGCAACTCGCCCGCGGCCTGGCCGGCGCTCCGCGAGCGGTGATGATGGACGAGCCGTTCGGGGCACTCGATGCCCAGACCCGAACCACCATGCAGCAGTTGCTGATCGACACCCTGGCGACACATCCGTCCACCGTGGTCTTCGTGACCCATGACGTCGACGAGGCGATCCTGCTCGGTGACCGGATAGTCGTCCTGGGACGATCCGGCGAGCCGGTCCGCGCGGTCGTCGACATCCCCGAACCGCGCAGCACCGAACGCGACCCCGCGGTCACCGCACGGCTGCGGACCACCATTCTCGACGCATTGGAGAACCGTTGAACGACATGCAGATCCCGGACATCGCGGAGCGGAGCAGATTGTCCTGCGACGTCCTGGTGATCGGTGGCGGCACCGCGGGCACCATGGCCGCACTCACCGCCGGCGAGAACGGCGCCTCGGTTCTGCTGCTGGACAAGGCTCACGTCCGGCATTCCGGCGCCCTCGCCATGGGGATGGACGGCGTGAACAACGCCGTGATCCCCGGCAAGGCAGAACCCGAGGATTACGTCGCGGAGATCACCCGGGCCAACGACGGCATCGTCAATCAGAAGACCGTGTACCAGACGGCAACCCGCGGCTTCGCCATGATCGGACGGCTGGAGCGCTACGGCGTGAAGTTCGAAAAGGACGAGTACGGCGAATACGCGGTGCGGCGCGTCCACCGGTCCGGTTCCTATGTGCTCCCGATGCCGGAAGGCAAGGACGTCAAGAAGTCGCTCTACCGGGTACTCCGCAAGAAGGAGATGCGCGAGCACATCACCATCGAGAACCGGTTGATGCCCGTCCGCGTCCTCACCGAGAACGGACGGGCCGTCGGCGCCGCCGCATTACACACCCGGACAGGGGAATTCGTCGAGATCGCGGCGAAGACCGTCATTCTGGCCACCGGGCCCTGCGGCCGGCTCGGGCTGCCCGCGTCCGGATATCTGTACGGCACCTACGAGAATCCGACCAACGCCGGTGACGGCTATTCGATGGCGTTCCACGCGGGCGCCGAACTCAGTGGCATCGAATGCTTCCAGATCAACCCGCTGATCAAGGATTACAACGGTCCGGCGTGTGCGTACGTCGCGAATCCCTTTGGCGGCTATCAGGTCAATGCCGACGGCGAACGATTCGTCGACTCCGACTACTGGTCCGGCGACATGATGTCCGAGGTGCACTCCGAGATCGAGTCGGCACGTGGACCCATCTATCTGAAGGTCAGTCATCTGCCCGAGGAGACACTCGACGCCCTCGAATCGATCCTGCACACCACCGAGCGCCCGACGCGCGGCACCTTCCACGAGAACCGGGGACACGACTACCGCACGCACGACATCGAGATGCACATCTCGGAAATCGGTTTGTGCAGTGGGCATTCCGCATCCGGCGTCTGGGTTGACGAGAACGGACGCACCACCGTCGACGGACTTTATGCGGCAGGGGACCTTGCCTGCGTGCCGCATAACTACATGATCGGCGCCTTCGTCTACGGCGAGCTGACCGGTCAGCACGCCAGCAACAGCGCGAAGGAACTCGAGGCACCCGACGACCTACCGCTCGATCAGCTGCAGGAGGCGCACGACCTGATCTATCGGCCGCTGCGCAATCCGGACGGTCCACCGCAACCGCAGGTGGAGTACAAGCTCCGCCGATTCGTCAATGACTATGTGGCACCGCCGAAGACCGGGAACAAGCTGGGCATCGCGATCGAGACCTTCGAGCGGATGCGTGAGGAGATCGCCGGCATGAGTGGTCGCACGCCGCACGAACTGATGCGGTGTGCGGAGGTCTCCTTCATCCGTGATTGTGCCGAGTTGGCCGCTCGCAGCTCGCTCACCCGCACCGAAAGCCGTTGGGGCCTCTATCACGATCGCGCCGATCTGCCCGAACGCCGCGACGGTGAATGGGGCTATCACCTCAATGTGCGCAAGGCTGCCGACGGCTCGATGGAGTTCCTCGGCCGGCCGGTGGAGCCCTACTTCGTGGATGTACCGGGGCTGGAACATCTTCCGCCGTCGGATCGCTCGGTCATCGCCGTCGAACAACCGGAGGTCACCACCGGCCCCGGTTACCGGGGCATGGAGAGTCCCGAGCGGGAGCGCAGGGCTGCCGACGCCCCCGCGGCGCAGGTGTCGCCACGGATCGTGTCGCTGCTGAGCATGCCGGTGGACCACGCCGACGATGTGTCCGGCTACCTGTCGGATGCCGACCCGGTGGTGCGGCGCACCGCGATCTCGGTGCTGACCGAGAACACGCCGGACGGCTTCGAACCGGTGGTCGTCGATCGTCTGGGCGACGAGGATCCCGATGTCCGTCGTGCCGCGGCCGAGGGACTGCGTGAGCTGGTGGAGATTCTCACGGCGTCGGACGTGTTGTCGGACGGGCTGCGCCGACACCTGTCATCCCCGGATCACGTGGTGCGCGCGGCTGTGCTGGATCTGCTACGTAGCCTGCGCATCGGCGCGGTCGAGGACTTCGGTGCGGCGACCGCCGACACCGATCACCGTGTCCGGATCGAGGCCATTCGGGGTCTCGTCTCACTCGATGCGCCAGAGGGCATTGCCGCCCTTGCGGACGACCCGAACCGGGAGGTCCGGGTAGCGGTGGCCGACGGCCTGGCACGCGTCGCGCGCGGTGAGTCCGATGCGGTGCGCGCGTTGGCCGTCGACCGTGATCCGCTCGTGCGGGCCGCGGCACTCGCAGCTCTGGCCGTGCTCGGTGACGCGGACCGCGACGAACCGACGCTGGTGAAGGCGCTCAAGGACACCGCATGGCAGGTGCGGGTGGGTGCAGCCCGCGGTCTGGCCGTGGCGCGCACCGCACGCACCGTCGACACCCTCGCGCAGGCCCTCGGCGACGCACACGGCGATGTCCGGAAGGCTGCTGCCGTCACACTCGCGGCGTGGTCCGACGATCCGCTGGTACGGGACGCCCTCGAGCGGGCGGCCGGCGATTCGGATGCCGATGTCCGGGCAGCGGTACGCCGCAGTCTGGTGGACGCCTGAACCTCGCTGTATACGGTTCGGCGGACGGCTGCGGAGTGATTCTCCGGGATGCCGCGTCGCGGACGACTACCCTTCACTGCATGATCCGGCACCGCGCGGTCGCATTCGTGAGTTCTGTCCTGCTGGGCTCGCTGCTCGTCGTCGGGTGCGGACCGGAGGACATTGAACCTGCCCCGACTTCCCCGGATTCCGGCACGAAGACCACGGTGCACTCCACAACGACCCGACAGACGGCCGAATTCCAGTGGGCCACAGCACAGATCACCGAGAAGCGTGGCCCGGTATCGCTCGATCTCGGCCTGCCTGCGATCACCACCGGCCCGGCGGCCGCCCGCGATGCGTTCAACGCGGCGATCACTGCCGGCGTGGATCAGATCGTCACTGGGGCGACCGAGGAGACCACGCTCCGTGATGGCGGACTCCTCGGGGACGAACGCAGTCGCGTGACCACACCCGGCCCACGGATCGTCGCAGGCGTCGCGATCATCTCCGCGTACACGATGGCCGCCGCCCATCCCAGCAACATCGTGAACACGGTCGTCATCCGCGTCGACGACGCGAAACCCATCACCTTCGACGACGCGTTCACCGATCCCGCGGCCGCAGCACGCCGACTGTCCGAAACCGTCACCAAGCTCGACGCCCGCATCGGCGAGGTGGCGCCCACACCGGACAACTTCCGCGCATGGCTCCCCCTACCCGAGGGGCTCCACGTTTACGTCCCCGTCGCCCATGCCCTCGGCGACTACCTTCCCGTCACCGTGCCCTGGGATCAGATAGAGGAGCTGCTACGACCCGAGGCTCGGTCCTTGTTCATCAGCTGACGGCTGCGCGGTCGATCTCAGTCGTATGCTCGTCAGTACACATGCGGATCGCCTCCAGTACTCCTCAACGACTCACTCCTTCTCCGGATCGACACGATTGAAGACACCGAAGACGAGCTGTCCCCCTGCGCAGGCGGTGGGTCGGTATGTCGCCTGACCTCAATCGGCGTGTCGGTAGGGATGCGGGCTACCGCTTCGACGAAGTCACGGTAGCTCGCCTCCGTATCGGCATCCGGGTCCGCGTCAAGGCACGCGTCAACATAGATGACGTCCGAATTATCCAGATCCAGCACCACCAGGTCCCATTGCCTGGTGATCACCCCCCGAAGTGCCGAACCCACGGAGGAGAGGCAAGCGAGGTAGTAGTGAAACCAGCGTGTGCCCGCCTTCTTCGGTATTCGACACCACTGTTCAAGCTGCGGAATCGACTGGCCAGCATGGCGATTCAGATAGACGCAACGCCCGGAGATCACGTCTGGTCGGCCAACCCGGAAGTTGACGTCGACTGCCCCATCATAATTTTCGATCAACATACCAGCGTCGTTGATGTAGCCGGCAAGCTCTGTGACGATTTCCTCGCCGGGAGACAGCGGCTCTGATGACCACACAGTCGCACTAATGTCGGCCCACGCGCGGTCGGCCGACTCTCGGCCGACTGCCTCAACAGCATTAATGCGGTCATCTACCACAGCCAACAGACCTTGAAGCGTCGTCGTGGTTACTCAGTATTGAAGACGATCCGAAAGCAGCAGGCCCCCTTGCTCGCGGGCGAGCACTGACACGGTCAAGTCCATTGAGCGCGCAACCGCACTGAGTTGCCGACCAGCGCGTACGGGTTCGGATCGAGGAACCGTCTCAACCGAACAGCTGCCTTACGCACATACGGATCGATATGCCTACACCATTCATAGAACGTCGATGTCAGGCCCGGAACATAGTTCTCGTCACTGGGTGCCTCTTCGAGTTGTGTGGCCAACTCCTCAAGAACGGCCACCTGTTCACCAGTGGACAGCCCCGAAAACACCATCACAAGCGATACCGCATCGAACGTGCCGTGAGGCGCCAGCGCCTGCCGCACCACAGCAGGCAACTCGCCACCACGAACCCTGTGCACGATATCGCTGCGATAAGCAGCTATCTCACGAGGACCATTGGTTCGATTTTTCACTATTCAATCACCGCTATTGTGCGCGCTCGAATATATAAATATAGTTATCAGATACGGGCACCGAACGTGGGCCGGCATGGCGATTAATTCGCACGGTCATTTCACTCGGAATATGTTGGACTGTTTCACAGAACATTCGGTAACCAGCTTCCGTCTCGGGAGTGGAAGGCGCATTCAAGTATACTTCGATCACAATGCCCTCCGACCCCTCCAGGTCAAGCAAGACCAAGTCCCACTGCTCGGTTATCACACCGCGCAAAGCGGCGGTCACCGCGGAGCTGCAGATCGGAAAATACTGATGTTTGGTCGTAATCATCTTATCAGGAAAGATGCACCAAGTTTCGAGAGGAGGCGGGAATTGACCGTCCCGATGTTTCAGGTATACGCATCGCTCGGTAACAACCTCGGGCCAACCTATCTGAAATTCGACCGAGACTCTCGCATAGTTGCCTATCGACATACATCTTTCGTCGATATAGGGACCCAGTTCCTCAACTATCTCTTCGTCAGAGGATAGGGTCGTTGCGGCCCAGACGACCACATCTACGTCTACATAGTCGGAGTAGGTTGGCCGACTGGAAGCCTCTACGGAATTGATGCGGTGATCAATCAAACCAAGGAGCGCCTGGCCTGTTTGAAGCACTATCATGTACTGCTGCTGTATCGAGGATGCTTCTTCATTCACAGCGATACCTCAACACCAACGTCGATATCAATTATCCTCGAAAACGAAGTTGGGGTCACCCCGCTTGAAGATACGGATAACATTCTCACCAAACGGTGATGAATCAGACGTTTGATTCCTATTGATACGGATCGGCATATCGCTAGGAATGCTATCGACTGCCTCACGGAAGATCCGGAAGCCGTCTTCAGCGCCCGAGGATGCAGGAGCATCTAAATAGACATCTACGACTATTCCGTCGGTGCTGCCTAAGAATAGGTCGACCATGTCCCACTGTTCCGTTATCGCGCCGCGTAGCGCGGCGGTGATTGTCGCACTACAGACCGGATAATACTGATACCGCGAGGTCTCTCTCGCAGCTGGTATTCGACACCAGTAATCTAGAAGCGGCGGGTATTCGCCGGTGCGCCATTTAAGATACACGGTACGGCGGGTGACGGCCTGAGGCCATCCTATTCGGTATTCAACCTCAACAACCGGATAATCACCCGCAGAACTACACGCCTCATCAACGTAGTCGGCGAATTCCTCGGACATTTCACCGTTCGGCAATAGCGATTCGGAAGTCCAAACAACAACATTGACCGCTACGTCTCGCGAATCAATTTGCCTACTAACGACTTCAACCGCATTGATTCGATCGTCAACTAGCCCGAGGAGCGCCTGCTTCGTCTGAATAGTGATCATGTACTGATGACGAATCGAACGCAACAGGGCAATCTGCTCGGTGGCCAGCGACGCAAGCTCAACGTCGGATTCTGCGATTGCTTCGAGCTGTCGACTGGCGCGCGCATGATCCGGGTCGGCAAATCGGGCGAGACGTACAGCAGCCGCCCGCACCCCAGGCTCAGGGTGCCTAACCCAATCATAGACGGTGGCCGTTATTCCGGGCACGAAGTTTGAATCGCTCGGCGCCACTTCAAGCTGGCTCGCCAACTCTGCCAAAAGGACTACACGGTCGGCCGGCGAGAGGGTGGGCAGTAGCCCCACCAGCGATACCGAATCAAAGACCGTGCGCTCGTCCAGCGCTTCACTCACAACCAGAGCAAAGTTGCCTGACTTCATCTCATCCAGAATGCTCTGATAATAGATGTCTGCTTCATGCGCTTTTCCCATTGCTAGCGGGGCTCCCAGTTCGGATTCATCGGAACAACACTAGGGCTTCTCGTTCCTTTAATTCTAAAGACGTTAGTTGGCTGGTCCCTGATTCCTTTATCTGAATTGTTGTTAAAACCAGTCACCGAACGGACCCGAACGACGGGGCTGGGTGGATTGCCCCCGTATCCGAGAATCTCGGCTTTCCCCGATTTATACGCTTCGAGGACCTTCTTGGCATCGTCGAGAGACGTGAGATATCCGCCGCCTTTGTAGTTGTCATCCGGCTTCTGACCTGGAACCACCAGATGACGCCCCTGTCGCTGCACGCTCAGCTTGTCGCTGATCCCCGGATCTGGAGCCTGGAAGTCTTTCGGTTTGATCGTTCGATTCCGGGTGATCGAGTCGACCACCTCGCGGACAATGGAAGCGTCAAGCCGGACGCGGGAAACGACCGTCGCTCGAACCTGGTGACGGCCTGGCGAAATCGTGTAATTGACCGTGCAGACGACCGGAGGGGCAGCACTGTTCGGAGGCATCGTGACGTTGGCTTCGCACCCCGGGAGTGGCGCTCCATCCAATGTCATCGAGATTCGAATCGCTGCCGTCACCGATCGAATCACGACTTTCCCGGTGACGTCGACCTGATTCGACAACGTGTACGTCAACGTGCAAGTGGTCGGCGTGCAAGGCCCCAACACACCGTTGCCTCGGGCCCGAAGAGTGACCGCAGAGTCAGAGGCATCGCCCGCGGCAGCGGCGGCCGCAGCCTCCAGGGCTTCGTAGAGTGCATCGCGATCGGCAGGCTCGACACCAAGGTCGAAGGACGTGTCGTTGCGCTCGCCCACCCCGTTCGCGTCGATCCGGACGACCTCGTCGTTGCCATTGGCGACAGGTCCGAGGTCGTCGAGATCGAGGGGCTCTTCGGGCTCGTCGTCCGGCTCGTCACCCGACGACGCGGGCACCACCGGATCGTCGGGCGCGTTTGCGGGGCGCGTGCTGGGACCCAAGTAGGTGGTCACCTGGCCGCTGCGGGCCGGTATGGCGTCAATACCATTGACCGGCACCGGTTTTCCGAGAGTGACCTCGCCGGAATCATCGTGGTAGTTGGGATCGAGGCGTCCGGCAAGGACGCGAGGTGCCAGGTCGGTGCCGAAGTCGATGCCGAACAGGTCCGGCGTGATGCGGGTCCACCGATTGTTGAAGCCCGCCGCCTGCTTGGGCGTGAAGCCAAGACCGACCCATCCGTCGGGGGGACCTTTGAGGAATGAGTGTCCGCCCGCGGCCAGGTAGTCGAACGACCGGCCATGGACCTTGACCGTGCCGGTCGCATCTCCCTCGTTCGAGACCTTCAGGTCGATATTCGCGAGACCGGCCTGCGAGGTGACCGTGCCGCGATACTGCTGCGCCGGCGCCCCCGACAGGGCCACCTGTGCGGTGTACAGACGGTTACGCGCAACGACGGAGGCAGGTGCGGTATTGGTGCCGTCGGTCGATATCGGGACGAGCAGGCCGGCGATCACTGCGACGACCAGAGCAAAGCCGCCGATCCCCAGTGCGATGAGTGGCGCCTTCAGCGATCGCCGCGGCGCAGGTGGTCCCGCGAGTGGAGGGTGGGGCGGTGCCGTCCCCGTAGGCGCTCCGACGGACGGATGCGGAGGGACAACCGGTGCGCCGGGCATCCGCTGAGCAAATGGCGGCGCGGGCACCTGCTGAGGTCGATGGGGCGGAGGGCCGGGAAAGCCACCCGGGCCGGGTGGACCGATGGTCATGGTCGGAGATTATCCAGCAGGTCGCGCCCGCTGCCATGCCATGTCATTCGTTCGGCGGAGCGTTCGTCGACACCCGGAACACGAGAATGGCCCCCTGTCTCGGAAGACAAGGGGCCATTCGCTGCGGTGGCGGAGGGATTTGAACCCTCGGTACGGGGTTACCGCACACAGCATTTCGAGTGCTGCACCTTCGGCCGCTCGGACACGCCACCGCGGAAGACTGTACCGCAGTCCGGCGCCTGGCCTAAATTGACTGGTCAGCGGCCGTTCAATGGACGTTCATCGGTGCAGCGGGGCAATCAGTTGCCGGACAGCTTGTCCTTGATGTCGTCGACCTTGCCCTTGACGGCGTCGGCAGCTTCGCTGATCTTCTGCTTGCCCTGGGCGACGCCCTGCTCGCCCTTGCCCTCGTTGCGGAGCTCGTCGTTGTTGGTCAGTCCGCCGGCAGCTTCCTTGCCGCGTCCCTTGAGTTCTTCGGCCTTGTTCTTGGCATCGTCGCTGATTCCCATGGAACATCACCTTTCTGAAGATGGAGTAGTTCGAAGACGTCGTCTCCGGACCCCCGACGACCTCCACGTTGCCATGAACTGCGGTTATCGGCCACCGCTCAGCTTTCGCGCCGGACCCCGAAGAACTCGAGCAGCAGGTCACGGCACTCGGTGTCGAGTATTCCCCCGCGGACCTGTGGGCGATGACTCAATCGCGGGTCGCGGACCACGTCCCACAGGGAGCCGACGGCGCCCGTCTTGGGCTCCCAGGCACCGAAGATCAGCTCGTCGATGCGCGACAGCGTAATGGCGCCCGCGCACATGGTGCAGGGTTCGACGGTCACCGCGATGGTGCAGCCGGGCAGGCGCCAGCCGTCGCCGAAGTTCGCGGCGGCGGCGCGCAGCGCGAGGATCTCGGCGTGCGCGGTGGGGTCACCGTCGGCTTCGCGGCGATTGGTGGCGCGAGCGATCTCCACGCCCCCGGGATCGAAGACCACGGCACCGATCGGCACGTCGGCGGGATCGGTGGTGCGGGCCGCGTCGAGGGCGAAACGCATCATCGATTCCCAGCGCACCTGCAGCTGCTCGGCACCCATGCGCGTGCTCAGTGACCGATGGTGTCGAGCACCTTCGACAGTTCGTCGGCGAATCCGAGCCGTGCGGCGATCATGCCGATTTGTTCGTCGGCGTACAGGTCGGTGTCACCGACGATGATGCTCATCACGGCGTCCGGCAGCCCCAGGTCGGCGAGGACGGCGAGATCGCCCTCCTCCCAGGGGTCGATGTCGTCGAGTTCGTCGGGATCGAAATCCGGGACGTCGACGTTCATCGCCTCCAGTGCGTCGGCCGCGATGTCGTAGTCGACGCCCGCCGTGGCATCGGAGACGAGCAGCTGTGTACCCGATGGTCCGGGACGGAGGACGATGAAGAATTCGTCGTCGACGTCGAGCAGGCCGAAGACCGCGCCGGTCGCCCGGAGTTCGCGGAGCTGACGTTCGGCGTCGGACAGATCGAACAGCGCAGACGGCTTGAGCGCGGTCACCTTCCAGGCGGTGTCCTCCCGGACTACGGCGACCGCGAAGCCCTCGATGTCATCGTTGACGTCCTGGTTGTGCGAACCACGCGATGCACCTGCGCCGCCACCTGCTGCCATGCAGGTCACCGTAGTCGCAATCGTCCGACCGCCCAAGTCCTGCGGCGTGGGCACGCAACCGTCACCGCACACGGTGTGGAACTCTGGATACGTGACTGCCTCGCCGGCCGCTGCCGACCCCCGCCCCGTCTGCGTCCTGGGCCTCGGCCTGATCGGCGGCTCCCTGATGCGGGCTCTCGCCGACCACGACTCCGACGGCTCCGCGGTGTACGGCTACAACCGCTCCCCCGAGGGCGCCGAGGCGGCGCGGGCCGATGGCTTCGACGCCTCCACGGATCTGGTCGCGACGTTGCGGCGCGCGGCCGACGACGACGCGCTCATCGTGTTCGCGACTCCTGCGACGACTCTCGACACTCTGCTCCCGACGATCGCGGAGCATGCACCCGACTGCCTGCTCACCGACGTGGTGAGCGTCAAGCAGGCCGTCGCGGAGGCGGTGCGCCGCCTCGCGCCCCGGCAACGCTACGTGGGCGGGCACCCGATGGCAGGTACCACTCAGTCCGGTTGGGCGGCAACCGATCCCACGCTGTTCCGGGATGCGATGTGGATGGTCACCACCGAGGACGACACCGATCCCGGGGACTGGTTGCGGGTCGCCGCGCTGGCCCGGCTCGTCGGTGCGAATGTCGTGCCCGCGGCCGCCGACGCACACGATCGGGCGGTCGCGGCGATCTCCCATCTGCCGCACCTGACGGCGGCGGTGACCGCGACGGTCGGCGCCGGGGAGAGTGACCTCGCATTACGGCTGGCGGCCGGCAGCTTCCGGGACGGGACACGCGTCGCGGGCAGCAACCCGGCATTGCAGCGCGCCATGCTTGAGGCCAACGACATCGCCCTCCTGAACGTCCTCAGCGAGACCATCGACCGCCTGATCCAGGCACGCGACGAACTCCGCGATCACGGAACGGTCGAGGTGGCGATCAACGACGGGCATCGCGCACGACTGGCCTACGAGGAGATCGCGGGCACCGAACCGCAGCCGATCACAGGCGTGCGCATCGGTGACCCGGGCTGGGCCGAGGAATTGCGTCGCCAGGCACATCAGGCCCGTGTCTGGCTGGGCTGAGACGCGCAGATCAGACGCGGTGGGCCAGGCCGGAATAGTCGACGACGAAGCCGTTGTCGTCGACGGTCAGGTGCGCCGAGCCGAGCGGTGACACCACACCGACGGCGTCGTCACCCGCGGAGTACCGCATGGTGGCGGCCTCAACCTTGGCCTCCGGCAGGTACAGGTACACCACGGGCACCTCGACCGAGCCGGAGCCGCCGTGCAGGCCGAGGCGCCGGATGGGCAGCGCGTTGAACATCGGCGACAACGCCAGGTCCACGTTCTCGGCCCCCTGATAGTCGCCGCGTACCGTGCCCGCGCCGGGGGTCTGCACCAGCCAGTTGTGTTCGCCGTCACGCGTGATGGTGATCTGCGATTCGCCGCTGGCCCGCACCAGATGCACCGACAATCTGCGCGTCACACCCGCATCGTTGGTGACGAGTTCGTACGACGCGGAGAAGGCCTCGTGGTCGTCGGTGGCCGCCGCGATGATCCGGCCGTACGCCTTGATCCGGGCGCCCGACACGTGCAATCGGACCTGTTCGAGGCGGTCGGCGTCGACCCCGCGCCACGTCAGCATCGTCTTGACGTCGCCCGACGGCGCGTCGGCGGACGGGTTCTCCGGGGCTGTCTGAGAAGAACTCACAGGTCTACGGTAGCGACCTGGGCTGGGCTCCACACACCCGATCGACCACTCATCCGCGGCAGGACAGCATCCGGCGCGGCGAGGCGGCGGTGATCTCGTCGCTCACCACCTGCCGACCACCGACCGAGATCCGGCACGACGCCGTGCCCTCACCCGCCAGGACCAGCACGCGCAACGGCATCCCCGAACCGGTGAAACGAGCCGACCAGGTCGTCGGTGCACCGATCACCGTCCGCAGGCCGGTGTCGTCGGCATAGATGATCGTCGCCGGGGTGCTGGTGATGACCTCGTACTCGACCGGCTTGCCGCTCGACGGCACCTGATCGGGTGCCGGGGCGCCACCACGGGGCACGTCCGGATCGTCGGTGGGGAAACCCGGCTGCTCCGGCGGTCCCTCCGGCAGCGGGACGATCGTCGGGACCTGCTGGGCGTCGGGGATCTGTTCCTCGGTCTGCATGGCCCTGCCGACGGTCACCGCCACCAGCACCAGCGCCAGCAGCGCCGCCACGCCCAGGATGCCGACGAGGCGGCGCTCCGACCGTGCGGTGCGTCGGCGGTCCGGCTCCGGCTCATCGCCGGGAGCGGGTGCACCGGGCGACAAGTGGGGCGGCGACTGCGGAACACCTTGCTGTCCCGGCTGGAATCGGGGCGTGCCGTCCGGCGCGAATCCGAGAGGCGGGTAGATCTGGCCGGGCAAGAACGGCTCCCGATACGGATCGGGTTGCGTCATCAAGCACCTCCTCGCCCAGCGGCCCCTCATTCGACAGTACGGGCACCCACCCCACCCGAGCGCATGTGTTGCGACACATCCCCGATGAATCCCATGGCGTACCGCCGCGAGACGAAGTGCCAGACCCCGTCGAATTTCGCGAAGCGATCGTCGTACCGCCCCGAACAGATGACCTGCAGCGGCAGATCGTCGGTCTGCTGCAGCACCGTGAACCGGGACCGGCAGCGAGCACCCGCTCCGTCGTCGTCGATCTCGATCGCCAGGTTGGTGGTCTGGTGCACCGTCCGTGGTGTGCCGTCGGGGTGGATGATCACCAGGCCCTCCCACATCGCGCGGAGGGCCTGATGATCGAGATCCCCACCGGGCATGGGGACGACCGCCCGGGTGAACAGTTCGGACGCGCCCGCGAAATCGCCGTCGTCCATCAGATCCGCATAGCGGAAGACCAGATTCGCAATCAGTTGTTCGTCGCTCACCATGGCCGTGACGTTATGCGGTCCGAGCCGTTCAGCCGGGTGTCAGTCCCGAAAACGGGATATCGATCAATTGGCGGTGCGGGCGCCGAAGGCGAGCTTCCCGTTCTCGAAGAGCAGCGGATAGATGAGTCCGCCGATGAGACCGCCGATCAACGGGGCAAGCCAGAACACCCAGAGCTGTCCGGGCGCGCCGTTGCCGTTGAAGAATGCGACGGCGGTCGACCGGGCCGGATTGACCGACGTGTTGCTGATCGGGATGGAGATGAGGTGGATCAAGGTGAGCGACAAGCCGATCGCGAGCGGACCGAAGCCGGCGGGCGCACGCCCGTCGGTGGCACCGAGCACGACGATCAGGAAGAACGCCGTCAGCAGGATCTCCGCGACGATGACGGCGGTCAGGGAGTAGCCGGAGGGCGAATGCTCACCGTAGCCGTTGGCCGCCATGTTGCCCTCGGCCTTGAATCCTGCCTTGCCCTTCGCGATCAACAGCAGCAGCAGACCGGCGAGCAGGCCTCCGACGACCTGCGCGATCCAATAGCCGATGACGTCCTTCCACGGCAGTCTGCCGCTCACGGCCGCGCCGAGGGTGATCGCCGGGTTGAAATGTCCTCCGGAGATGTGCCCGACGGCGTACGCCATCGTGACCACCGTGAGGCCGAAAGCCAATGCGACACCGAGGAATCCGATGCCCATCTGGAAGGACATACCGGTGTCGTCGGCTTGTCTGATCTGTTTGGCGGCGAAGATCGCGGATCCGCACCCGCCGAAGACCAGCCAGAATGTGCCGAATAATTCGGCCCCCAGTTTCGCCACCGAGGATGGCGAACTCACCTCCGTTGCACGCACCGTTACTCCGTCGTCCATGAAACATCCCTTCATGTGTGCGGTCCCGACCCCGGTGACACGCTATGCGAAGTACGGGCATTTATTTTGGCCAACTCACGATATGACGTTCTTTTGTGCGCGCACAAGTACCACTGGTGAGTGGAAACAGGGTTTGTGAATCCAAGGCGGACATTAACGACATCAAGTACTAGGTCACGACTTCCGCCGACAAACGGGCGATCTCCAATTCCTCCTTGGTCGGCACCACCAGCACCTTGATCTTCGACTCGTCGGCCGAGATAATCCGGGGTTCCTTGGTGCGCACGGCATTTCGTTCCGGGTCGATGATGATGCCGTAGTCCTCGAGCCCCTCGAGCGAGTCGGCGCGCACGGCCACCGCGTTCTCACCGACCCCGGCGGTGAAGGTGATGGTGTCCACCCGTTTGAGTTCGATCATGTAAGCACCGATATAGCGGCGGAGCCCGTGCAGATAGACCGCATAGGCCTGGCGCGCATTACGGTCACCCGCCTCGATCATCTCCATGATCGTGCGGAAGTCGTTCTCCCCGCACAATCCCTTGAGTCCGGACTGCTTGTTGAGCAACGTATCGATCTGATCCGCGCTGAGTTTCACCACGCGGTGGAGTTGCAGCAGGATCCCGGGATCGATGTCGCCGCAGCGGGTACCCATCACCAGTCCTTCCATCGGCGTCATGCCCATGGAGGTGTCGATGGGGTGCCCGCCGACGATCGCCGAGGCCGACGCGCCGTTGCCCAGGTGCAGCACGATCTGATTCAGGTCTTCGAGTGGGACGTCGAGGAATTCGGCGACCTTGCCGGAGACATATCGGTGGCTGATCCCGTGAAAACCGTAGCGACGGATCGCATGCAGGGTCGCGATGCCCCGGTCGATCGCGTACAGCGCGGACGAGTCGGGCAGGTTGTGGAAGAACGCCGTGTCGAAGACGGCGACCGCGGGCACGTCGGGCAGCAGTTCCCGGGCGGCCTCGATACCCATCAGATTCGCCGGGTTGTGCAACGGGGCGAGGTCGGAGATACGGCGGATCTCGGAGATCACCTCGCGGGTGATGATCGTCGGCCGGTAGAAGGTCCGGCCGCCGTGCACCACCCGGTTACCGACCGCCAGGAGTCCGGCGGTGGCAAGGTCGATTCCGTTGGCGGCGAAGAGCTTCTGCGCCTCCTCGAAGGCCACCAGGTGATCGGGCAGCGGAATCTCGACGATGGTCTCGACACCGCCCTGCTCATGGGTGATCGAGGATCCGTGATCGCCGATGCGTTCGGCGATGCCGTCGGCGACCACCACGCCGCTTTCCGGATGCACCAGTTGATATTTCAGCGACGACGATCCGGCGTTGAGGACGAGAACCGCCCCGGCCGCGGCATCACTCATATGCCCGCACCATCCTCGGTCTGCGCCTGGATGGCGGTGATGGCGACGGTGTTCACGATGTCGGAGACCAGCGCACCGCGGGACAGGTCGTTGATCGGCTTGTTCAATCCCTGGAGCACCGGGCCGATCGCGATCGCGCCTGCGCTGCGCTGCACGGCCTTGTAGGTGTTGTTGCCGGTGTTGAGGTCCGGGAAGATCAGCACCGTCGCCTGTCCCGCAACCGGGGAATCCGGCATCTTCGTCGCAGCGACCGTCGGCTCCACCGCGGCGTCGTACTGGATCGGCCCCTCCACCAGGATCTCCGGCGCCCGCTCCCGCACCAGGTCGGTGGCGATCCGCACCTTGTCCACGTCGGCGCCGGTGCCCGACTGCCCGGTGGAGTACGAGAGCATCGCGACCCGGGGATCGATGTCGAATTGATCGGCGGTGTGCGCCGACGAGATCGCGATGTCCGCGAGCTGTTCGGCCGTCGGGTCGGGCACGATCGCGCAATCCCCATATGTCAGTACACGATCGGCGAGACACATGAAGAACACACTCGACACCGTGGACACGCCCGGCTTGGTCTTGATGATCTCGAAGGCCGGCCGGATCGTGTGTGCGGTGGTGTGCACCGATCCCGACACCATGCCGTCGGCGAGGCCCCGCTGCACCATCATGGTGCCGAAGTACGAGACGTCGCGCATGACCTCGACGGCGCGGTCCATGTCCATGCCCTTGTGCTTGCGGAGTTCGGTATACAGCGCCGCGAACTCCTCCCGGTACGCGGAGGTGTTCGGGTCGATGATGTCGACACCTTCCAGGTCCGTACCGAGTTCCTTTGCGCGCGTACGGATCACGTCTTCGTTGCCGAGCAGCGTGAGTTGCGCGACGCTGCGTCGGAGCAGCCGTTGGGTCGCACGGAGGATGCGGTCCTCCTCGCCCTCGGGCAGAACGATCCGTCTGGGGACCGACCGCGCGCGGGTGATCAGGCCGTATTCGAACATCTGCGGGGTGACCACCGACGGGTGGTGGACGTCGAGA
This sequence comes from Gordonia sp. B8661-1, assembly GCF_059427765.1. Taxonomy (NCBI): domain Bacteria; kingdom Bacillati; phylum Actinomycetota; class Actinomycetes; order Mycobacteriales; family Gordoniaceae; genus Gordonia; species Gordonia sp. B8661-1. The sequence goes on along the minus strand of NZ_JCAHRL010000005.1, from coordinate 51,418 downwards.
ATCTTCAGGACCGTCGCGGCGTCGAGTTGTTCCTCGACGAGCGCGATGGCGGCATCGATCTTGCGCGCCGACTCGACGCCGACCCGCCCGCGGGTGTGCGCGGCGATACGCGCGGTCTCGTAGGTGCCGTAGTCACAGGAGATGATCGGCAGGGTCGGCTTGAGGCCGTCGACGAGCGCCTCGATCATCGGATGCGGATGCAGTCCACCGTTCAGGATGATGCCGGTCAGACGCGGAAAGCCCTGTGCGGTATTGGCGTTCACCAGCGCCAGCAGGACGTCGGAGCGGTCGGCGGGCGCGATCACCACCGTGCCGTCGGTGAGACGTTCCAGGATGTGCTCGACGGTCATGCCGCCGACCATGACGGTGAGCGCCTCGCGGTCGAGCAGTTCCTCGTCGCCGCTGTACATCTCGGCACCGAGCGCTTCCTTCAGCTCCGCCATCGTCGGCGCGAACAGCACCGGGTCCTCGGGCAGACACCATGTGGGGATGCCGATACGTTCCACCGACTGCCGGATCGGGATCAGTTGCTCCGGCGCGCAACGATTCACGATGATGGCGACCGTGGTGGCGTGGGCGCTGGAGATCTCGGCGACGAGGAGTTCGGCGAGCCCCTTCAGTTCGGCCGGGGTGCGGTCGGCGCCCTTGATGGCCAGGATGATCGGGGCCGACAGGTTCGCGGCGATGCGCGCGTTGAAGCTCAGCTCGGACGGATTGCCGACGTCGGTGTAGTCGGAACCGACGATCAGCACCGTGTCGCATCGGGCCTCGACGGCATGGAAACGGTCGACGATCTCACTGATCGCGGCCTCGGGGTCGGCATGCACCTGGTCGTAGGTCACCCCGATGCAGTCCTCGTAGGGGATGTCCACCGAGTCGTGCTCGACGAGCAGGTCGAGGATGTAGTCGCGCTCCCCCGCCGCCGCACGCGAGATGGGGCGGAACACGCCGATGCGGCCACCGGTGGCCGACAGCAAGGCCAGCAACCCAAGCGCGACGGTCGATTTGCCGGTGTCACCCTCTGCGGACGCCAGGTAGATGCAGTTCGACGACGGTGTGTCTGCGGCCATGGGCCTCAGCCTACTGATGCCGGGTCGTTCGCGGGATCCGGCGGAGCGTCAGCGGATGACGGCCCGCACGATCAGGTCGGCGACATCCTCGTCGGACATGCTGCTGTCCGGTATCAGCATGAGTGAATAGACCGTCCGCACCAGGAACTCCGCGGCGCGTTGCGCATCCGGATACAACTGCGCGGCGACCTCGGGTTCGATGTCGGGTGTGGTGCGTTCGGTGATCTGCTGGATCAGTGCACCGCCGCCCTGTTCGGTGGCGACGAGGGCACGGACGATCTCCTCGGGTTCGTGCCGCAGCACATACTGAAGCGCCGCGTGTTCCCGGATGTAGGGCAACACGTTCAGGACCTGCGCCCGCACCTTGCCCGCCGCGTCGGGAGCCGAATCGGCCCACTCGCGTAGCTTCGCGCTCAGCACGGTCACCTCGCGCTCGACGATGGCCGCGACCAGCGCATCCCGTCCGCCGAACATGCGATACGCGGTGGCCCGGGCGACACCGGCCTGCCGCGCGACCGACGTCAGGCTCAGCGCCTTCGCCCCGAAGCGTGACACCAGGGCAACGCCGACATCCACCATCCGGTCACGATCCATGACTGAATACCGTAACGGAATGCCGTGGTTCGCTCAGCGCACCGGAGTCGTGGTGGTTGTCGTCGTGACGACCGGCGGGGTCGTGGTGGTCGTCGTTCCGGTGGGCGGCGACGGCCGCGTGGGGGTCGACGGACGCGACGTGGTGGTGGTGATCGTCGGCGCAGGCGTGGTCGTCGACGGTGTGGACTTCGGGGTGGTGGACTTCGGAGGTGTGGACTTCGACGTGGTGGTCCGCTTCGAACTCGGCGGCGAGTGCCGCGACGTCGTCGACCGGTCCTGTCCCGACACCGTCAGCACCGTGTGGCGCGCGACCCGCCCCACCGCCGGAATCGTACTGCGGCAATCGATCTCGAAGACCCGCGGCAGAGTGCCGGAGAGCGGCCAGGAGAGGACGCCCCGCCCGGCCGGGCCGAGATCGGTGGCCGTGGTGTTCTTCTGTGCGTCGTGTGGCCCGAGCGTGCATCGGATGGGCACCGGCGCGGTGTTGCGGAGTTCGACCCGCAGACCGCCCGTGGTTACCCGGTAGCTGCAGCCGGGCGCCGGACCCGTGCCCTCGAAGCGCCCACAGGATCCCGAGGCGACGGGCACCGGCTGAACGGCGACGGTCGCGCTCTGAGGTGACGCGGTGGACGGCGTACCCGCGACGGCGACCGTCACTCCGGCTGCGGCACCGGCGACCGACAGTGCCGCGACGGCGACGGTGATTCTGCGCATCGGTTCACTCCTCGATCTCGACGACGAGACCGGACCTCGCTGCCCGGAGGGACCCCGCCCGTGACCGAGTCTACCGAGCACGACCCGGGTTCTGATAGGTCCGAACCCGGGTGGATTCGATGCGGAAACCGCTATCCGACGGTCAGTTTCCGCAGGCGCGGCTCCAGATCCTTCTGGAAGTAGTCGAGGAAACGTCGCTGGTCGTGGCCGGGCGCGTGGAACACCAGGTGATTGAGTCCGGCATCGGTGTAGAACTTGATCTTCTCGACGGCCTCGTCCGGGTCCGACGCGACGATCCAGCGGTTGGCGACCTGCTCGATCGGGATCTCGTCGGCGAGCCGTTCCATCTCCGTCGACGAGTTCACGCTGTGCTTCTGTTCCGGCGTCAGCGACAGGGGCGCCCAGAAGCGCGTGTTCTCCAGGGCTAGTGCCGGATCGCGATCGTAGGAGATCTTGATCTCGATCATCTTGTCGATGGCGTCGTAGTCGCGATCGGCCTTCTCGGCCCCCTCCTTGACCGCCGGGATCAGCTTCTCCGTGTACAACTCGGGGCCCTTGCCGGAGGTGCAGATGAAGCCGTCGCCTGCGCGGCCTGCATAGCGTGCGACGACCGGTCCGCCCGCGGCGATGTAGATGGGGATCTGTTGCTCGGGGACGTCGTACATGTACGCGCCCTGCGTCTTGTAGTACTCACCGTCGAAGTCGACTTCCTCGCCGGACCACAATTCGCGCATCAGGCGCACGGACTCGCGCAGGCGGGCGAACCGCTCCTTGAATTCGGGCCACTCACCCTGGAAACCGGTGGCGTATTCGTTGAGCGCCTCCCCGGTGCCCACGCCGAGCATGATCCGGCCCGGGTAGAGGCAGCCCATGGTCGCGAAGGCCTGCGCGATGACGGCCGGGTTGTAGCGGAAGGTCGGGGTCAGCACCGAGGTGCCGATCTGCACGCGCTTGGTGCGCTCACCGACCGCGGCCATCCAGGCCAGCGAGAACGGTGCGTGGCCGCCGTTGTGCCGCCACGGCTGGAAGTGGTCGCTGACCGCGACCGAATCCATCCCGTGCTCCTCCGCCGCGACCGCGATCTCCACCAGCTCGCGCGGGTCGAACTGTTCTGCCGATGCCTTGAAACCGAGCTTCAGGGGTGCCACTGCTACCTCGCTTGTGCTTGTTCACGATCGATCACTGTGTTGCCTCCAACGTACTCAGACCGGGCGAACAGCGAGTGATCGCATCTCACGCGGTGGACTTCAACGTGACTTGAGGTTCTACCGTTCATGTCATGAGTATGGAATCGGTCGCCAACGAGGCCATCTACAAGACGATGATGTCGCCGACGGACCTGCGCACCCGCGCCGATCGCCGGTCGACTCTCCGGCGCATCCTCGGCTTCGCCCGCCCCCATCGGCGCCGCATCGCGGCCTTCCTCGTGCTGTCGGTCCTGACGGCCCTGCTGACCGTGGTGACCCCGCTGCTCGCCGGCCGGGTGGTCAACCTCATCACCGGCCACGGCTCCGGCGGGGCCATAGCCGGACTCGCGGTGGTGATCGCCGTCATCGCAGTCGTCGAGGCCGGCGCCGCGATCCTCACACGATGGTTCTCGTCGAATATCGGCGAAGGACTCATCTACGACCTGCGCCGTGCGGTGTTCGACCATGTGCAGCGCATGCCGGTGGCCTTCTTCACGCGTACCCGCACCGGCGCATTGGTGAGTCGCCTCAACAACGACGTCATCGGCGCGCAACGGGCGTTCAGCGACACCCTTTCCGGGGTCGTCTCCAATATCGTCACGCTCGCACTCACCCTCGGGGTGATGATCGCGATCAGTTGGCAGGTGACACTTCTCGCGCTCGTGCTGCTGCCGATCTTCGTGGTGCCCGCCCGCCGCATGGGGTCCCGCATGGCGGCCCTCTCCCGTGAGGCCGCCGAGTACAACGCCCGCATGTCCACCCAGATGACCGAACGTTTCTCTGCACCGGGCGCGACCCTCATCAAGCTCTTCGGCCGGCCCGCCACCGAATCGGCCGAGTTCGCGTCGCGCGCGGATCGCGTGCGCGACATCGGAGTTCGTCGCGCCATGCTCCAGACGTGGTTCATGACCGCACTCACCCTGGTGTCCGCTCTGGCGCTCGCCCTCGTCTACGGGCTGGGCGGCTGGCTCGCCGTCTCCGACCATCTGACCGCGGGTGCGGTCGTCTCGCTCGCCCTGTTGCTCACGCGGATGTACGCACCGCTGACCGCGCTGGCCAACGCACGCGTCGAGATCATGAGCGCGCTGGTCAGTTTCGAGCGGGTCTTCGAGGTACTCGACCTGACGCCGCTGATCGCCGACCGCGACGACGCGCAGGATCTGCCCACCGGCCCTGTCACAGTCCGGTTCGACGACGTGAGCTTCGGCTACCCGTCGGCCGACAAGGTATCCCTCGCGTCCCTGGAAGAAGTTGCGCAACTGGACAATCGAGGCGGTTCGACGGTGTTGCACGACATCGACTTCGAGGTCCCCGCGGGCAGCATGATCGCGCTCGTCGGATCCTCCGGCGCGGGCAAGTCGACCATCGCCAACCTCGCCACGCGGCTGTACGACGCGGATTCCGGGGCGGTTCGCCTCAACGGCGTCGACGTCCGGGACCTGCGTGCCGACGACATCCACCGCACCGTCGGTCTCGTCACCCAGGACGGCCACCTGTTCCACGACACCGTGCGCGCCAACCTGTTGCTCGCGGCACCGGAGGCCGACGAGCCACAGATCTGGGATGCGTTGCGGCGCGCCCGCATCGACGACCTGGTGCGGTCACTGCCGGACGGACTCGACACCGTCGTCGGCGAGCGCGGCTACCGACTCTCCGGCGGAGAACGTCAGCGGCTCACCATCGCCCGGCTGTTGCTCGCCCATCCTGCGGTGGTGATTCTCGACGAGGCCACCGCACACCTGGATTCGACGTCGGAGGCGGCCGTGCAGGAAGCACTCGCCGAAGCTCTCGAGGGCCGCACCTCGATCGTCATCGCCCACCGGCTGTCCACGATCCGCGCGGCCGATCAGATCGTCGTCCTCGAGGACGGCCGGATCGTCGAACACGGGGATCACGCATCACTGTTGGCCCGCGGCGGCCGCTACGCCGAGTTGTATCGCACCCAGTTCGGAGCCGAACCTGCAGCGTGAGTCCGGGTTTCGATACGCGGCGGACTCGCTGCGCTCGTACGCCGCTACTCAACCAGCGTCAGAACCCCACGCTGATCGGGTAGCGTCCAAGGCACCACTTCCCGCTGATCGAGTAGCACCCGAGGCGCCACTTCCGGCTGATCGAGTAACGCCCGAGGCACCACTTCCCGCTGATCGAGTAACGTCCGAGGCACCACTTCCCGCTGATCGAGTAGCGGCCGAGGCGCCAGCCGAGGAGGCGTATCGAGATCGTGTGCGGCTCAGTCCTTGTCGTCGTCGACGACCGGCGGAGCCGTGGGCTTACGACGGAACTGCAACGTCACGTACACGATGTTGACGAGGATGACGGCGATGCCGATGACGACCCACACCCAGCGGCCATCGCGCCACCAGCTCACGGTCAGCAGCGCGACGCAGACCACGAGAATCGCCGATCCGCAGATCGTGATGCCACGTGACAGCGCCTGGGCGCCTCGCTGAAAGTCGTTGTTCATCAACGGAATGCGTCCTCTCCGGTCAGCGCCTTGCCGATCATCAGCTGATGCATCTCGCTGGTGCCCTCGTAGGTGAGCACCGACTCCAGGTTGTTCGCGTGGCGGATGACCGGATACTCGAGCGTGATGCCGTTGGCGCCCAGGATGGTTCGGCATTCCCGCGCGATGGCGATGGCCTCACGCACATTGTTGAGTTTGCCGAGGCTGATCTGCTCGGGCCGGATACCGCCGGCATCCTTGCGCCGCCCGAGATGCAGGGCGAGCAGCTGGGCCTTGCCCAGTTCCAGCGCCATGTCGGCCAGCTTCACCTGGGTGATCTGATATCCGCCGAGCGGCTTGTCGAAGACCTCGCGGTCGGCGGCATAGGCGATGGCCGTCTCCAGGCAGTCGCGCGCGGCACCGACGGAGCCGAACACGATTCCGAAGCGCGCCTCGTTCAAGCAGCTCAGCGGTCCACGCAGACCTTCGACGCCGGGCATCAGCGCATCCGCGGGCAGGCGCACGTCCTCGAGGACCAGTTCGGCGGTCACGGACGCCCGCAGCGACATCTTGTGTCCGATCTCGTTGGCGCGGAAGCCCGGGGTGTCGGTCGGAACCACGAACCCCCGGATGGCGCGTGCACCCTCGTCGAGGTCGGTCCGCGCCCACACGACCGCGACGTCGGCGACGCTGCCGTTGGTGATCCACATCTTGGTGCCGTTGAGCACCCAGTCGTCGCCGTCGCGCTTGGCCACGGTCCGCATACCGGCGGGATTGGAACCGAAATCGGGTTCGGTGAGCCCGAAGCACCCGATGGCCTCGCCCGTCGCCATCCGCGGCAGCCACTCGCCGCGCTGCTCCTCGCTGCCGAATGCCCGGATCGCGTACATCGCGAGTGAGCCCTGAACCGAGACGAAGCTACGGAGTCCGCTGTCGACGGCCTCGAGTTCCAGGCAGGCCAGCCCGTAGGCGGTGGCCGAGGTGTGCGCGCAGCCGTACCCCTCGAGGTGCATGCCCAGGACTCCGAGTTCGCCGAGTTCGGTGGCGAGCTCGCGTACCGGAAGCGTGCCCGACTCGAACCACTCCGCGACCCGGGGCCGCAGCCGTTTGGCGCCGAAGTCCCGTACGGTCGACGCGATGGCCCGCTCCTCGTCGTCGAGCAGCGTGTCGATCGCGAACAGCTCCGCCACCGATTGGGTGGCGGCCTTCGGGTTGGAACCCATCGAAACCTCCGGTCAGGCCTGGATCGTGACGACCACGGCGATTGCCACGGCGATCACCACTATGGCAATGACCAAGAAGGCGACGTACCGCACCCCCGGCATCTCGCCGAGTCCCTGCAACGCTCGTTGGGTCTGACGCCAGCGTGCCCCTCCCACGAGGGCGATGGTGCAGCCCAGGCCGACCATCAGCAGCCCGAGAATCACCTCGAGTTCCGGATCGGCCACCTGGCCACGAGCGATGTAGACGATGGCGACCCCGCCCGCGATGAATCCGAGCGCGGTGCGGATCCACGCCAGCATGGTCCGCTCGGCCGCGAGAGTGAACCGTGCGTCCACCGACCCCGGTGGTGCAGCTGCCGGCGCGGGCTGGTCTTCGGCGGGCTCAGCCGGCTCGCCGGTCCTTTCGACTGTCAGCGTCCTTCGCCTCTCGGATCACGTCCGCGACGAACTCCGCCGTCGCCTCGATCGCCTCCGTGCTCTCCGGATGCGCCGCGAGGATCACCGGGAACACATGTACCTGCCAAGCGTAACTGTGGACCTGTGCCTCGACACCCACCTCGTCGAGCATTTCCACCAGTTCGATGGCATCCGGCTCCAGCATCTCGCTCTCGGCGGTCACGATGACGGTCGGCGGGAACGCCTCGTCCACCAGATCCTGCGCCCGGCGGACACCGACCAGCGGCTGCGGACCGCGTTCGAGCTTCGTCGCCAACTCGGCCATCTTGGTCTGCGGGATGTAGGCGTCCGACCGGCTCGACCGATCGGGGTTGGTGCCGACGTCGAGGTCGAGCAGCGGCGAGAAACCGACGACGGCCACCGGTGCGGGCAAGCCCTCCTGCCGAGCCGCCTCGACGATCTTCGCGGCGAGGAACCCGCCCGCCGAATCGCCCGCGACCACCACACGCCGATAACCGCGCTCGGTGATCAGCTCGCGGTACGCGGCCACGGCATCGAACACCGACGTGCCCACCCCGGCCTCGGGCAGCTGCCGATAGTCGAGGGAGAACACCGGGAGTTCGTAGAGCTGGGAGATCTTCGCCGCGACGTGCCGGTGCGAGCCGATCCCGCAGACCACGAACGCTCCACCGTGCAAGTAGAGGACGGCGGTCTCGGAGTCGCGCCGCGACGGGCCCGACGGCATGATCAACTCCACTCGACGGCCTGCGAGCCGCATCGACTCGCGGACCACACCGCGCGGTTTGGGGCCTGCGGCCATCAATTTGTCGATGATCTTGAGACCCGACATCCCCGGCTCGGTCAGCGGCCACCACGACATCACGGGCCGCAGGACGGCACGCGTACCGAACCAGAGTGGATATGACAAGAGACTTGGCTTGCGGTGGTGCACAATTGGCATGCTCACTCCTCCGTCACCGGGCGGATCACCGGCGAACCCGGTGCTCACGGCGCCGAAAACTCAACCAGCGGGACCCGACAAACATGCTGAGACTTCTGTGCGAAACCTACACCGGTGACGGTCCGCGACGACCGTTTCCGGTGGCCATTCGGGCGGTATCTCACCGGGACGTCGCGCCGAGACCCACGCCACCGAAAGTTCACCGATGACTCATCCGGCCGTTGCCCAACTCGGCTACATTCCCCCCTTCGTGTCGAAACGATGGTGGTGACGCGTGCCCATCCCCTCTCAGTTCCTGCTGTCGTCGCAGGCCAGCGCTCCGCGCACGCTCTGCGACATCCTCGACGAGACCGCCCGGCTGCATCCGGACGCGCCCGCCATCGACGATGGTGAGGTAGCTCTCACCTATGCGCAGCTGCTCGGTGTGGTCCGTCGCGGGGCCGACCGGCTGTACGCGGCGGGAGTCCGGCGCGGTGGGCGTGTCGGTGTCCGCATGCCATCGGGATCGCGCGAGCTTTACATCACCATCCTGTCCACGCTGTACGCCGGCGCGGCCTATGTTCCGGTCGACGCCGACGACCCGGACGAGCGTGCCGAACTGGTCTTCGGCGAGGCGCAGGTCGACGCGATCGTCGACGCCGACGGCATTCATGCCCACACGGCTCCCGGCTCCACCGTCGGGGACGACGGCGGACCGCAGCGCCCGACGGTGGACGACGACGCCTGGATCATCTTCACGTCGGGATCGACCGGCACGCCCAAGGGCGTCGCCGTGAGCCATCGCAATGCGGCGGCCTTCGTCGACGCCGAGGCCCGCATGTTCCTCATCGACGATCCGCTCGGACCGCGCGACCGCGTGCTGGCCGGATTGTCGGTGGCCTTCGATGCGTCCTGCGAGGAGATGTGGCTGGCCTGGCGCAGCGGAGCCTGCCTCGTCCCCGCGCCACGGTCACTGGTCCGCAGCGGCATGGACCTCGGGCCGTGGCTGGTGCAGCGCGACATCAACGTCGTCTCGACGGTGCCGACCCTCGCCTCGCTGTGGCCACCGGAGGCGCTCGAGGCGGTCCGGCTGCTGATCTTCGGCGGCGAGGCCTGCCCGCCGGAGCTCGCCGAACGGCTGGCCGTCGAGGGCCGCGAGGTGTGGAACACCTACGGCCCCACCGAGGCCACCGTGGTCGCCTGCGCCGCCCTGATGGACGGCACGGGGCCGGTCCGCATCGGATTGCCGCTGCCCGGTTGGGATCTCGCCGTCGTGGGCCCCGACGAACAGCCGGTGGCCGAGGGCGAGATCGGTGAGCTGGTGATCGGCGGCGTCGGACTTGCGCGGTATCTCGATCCCGCGAAGGACGCCGAGAAGTACGCACCGATGGACACTCTCGGCTGGGCACGCGCCTACCGCAGCGGCGATCTCGTCCGCCTCGATCCCGCCGGCCTGCTGTTCCAGGGCCGCGCCGACGATCAGGTGAAAGTCGGCGGACGACGGATCGAACTCGGCGAGATCGACAATGCGCTGCAACAACTTCCGGGCGTCGGCGGCGCCGCTGCCGCGGTCCGCAAGTCGGCGGCCGGCAACACCCTGCTCGTCGGTTATCTCGTGTCGACCGACCCGGATTTCGATGTGGCGCAGGCACATCGGCTGCTGTCCGAACAACTTCCGGCGCCGATGGTGCCGCGGCTGGCCCTCGTCGACGAGCTACCGACGCGCACCTCGGGCAAGGTCGACCGCAACGCCTTACCGTGGCCGCTGCCCGGCCGGACGACGCACGACGACGACATCCACGACCTGAGCGACACCGAGGCGTGGGTCGCCGGGAAGTGGACCGACGTCCTCGGCGTCACCATCGACGATCCGAAGGCCGACTTCTTCGCCGAGGGCGGCGGATCGCTGGCCGCCGCGCAGCTCGTCACGGCGTTGCGCACCCGCTACCCCGACATCACCGTCGCCGATCTCTACGACCATCCCCGTCTCGGGTCGCTCGCCGAGAATCTCGACGAACGCACCCAGACCGCCACCGTCACCCCCCGGACCGTGCGGCCCACCCCGCGGCGCACCGGTCTGGCCCAGATCCTGTTGTCGGTGCCCCTGACCACGTTGACCGGTCTGCAGTGGGCGACCTGGCTGGGACTGGTCAACAACATCGCCGTGGCAGTCGCCGATGCGACCGATCGGAACATTCCGTGGCTGGTGCCGGTGAACTGGTGGGTCCTGCTCGTGGCCTTCATCCTGTTCATCACGCCACCCGGGCGCATGGTGATCGCGGCGACGGGTGCGCGACTGCTGCTGGCCGGCGTCCGTCCCGGCGACTATCCACGGGGCGGCAGCGTGCACCTGCGACTCTGGGTCGCCGAACGACTGCTCGACGCGTCCGGGGCGGCCAACCTGTCCGGGGCACCGTGGATGGTGTACCTCGCCAGGGCGATGGGCTCGACCATCGGCCGCGACGTCGATCTGCACACGATTCCGCCGGTCACCGGACTGCTCACCCTCGGCGAGGGAGCATCCGTCGAGCCGGAGGTCGACCTGGCGGGCTGGTGGATCGACGGCGACGTGGTGCACATCGGCGAGATCATCATCAAACGCGGCGCCACCGTCGGCGCACGCTCCACGCTCCTGCCCGGCGCGGTGATCGGCCGCGACGCCGAGGTCGCCCCCGGTTCGGCGGTGCGTGGCCGGGTCAAGGCGCGCCAGCACTGGGCCGGCTCGCCCGCGGTCAAGGCGGGCAAGGCCGAACATCCGTGGCCCGACCATCGCCCGCCGCGGGGACGCGGCTGGGTGCCCATCTACGGATTGTCGTCGATGCTCCTGGCCGCGATCCCGTTGATCGCGCTCGGTGCCGGTCTCGCGGTCATGGGTTCGTGGGCGCTACACGCCGACCGTCTGCGGAACGTCGGATACCGCTCACTGATCCTGTTGCCCGCGGCCACCGTGGTGAGCCTGCTGGTCTTCGCCGCGATCACCGCGATCCTGGTGCGCCTCCTCTCACTCGGCCTGACCAAGGGCTACTACCCGGTGCGGTCCCGCGTGGGCTGGCAGGTGTGGATGACCGAGCGGCTCCTCGACGCCGCCCGCACCTACCTGTTCCCGCTGTACGCCAGTCTGCTGACACCGTGGTGGTTCCGGCTGCTGGGTGTGAAAGTCGGTGCGGGCACCGAGATCTCGACGGCGCTCGTCCTGCCGAAGTTCACCACCATCGGCGACGGCGCCTTCCTCGCCGACGACACCATGGTCGCCTCCTACGAACTCGGCGGCGGCTGGCTGCACATCGACGAGGCGAAGGTCGGCAAACGGTCGTTCCTCGGCAACTCGGGAATGACGGGTCCCGGTCGCAAGGTGCCGAAGAACAGTCTGGTCGCGGTGCTGTCGGCGACTCCGGACCGGGCGAAATCCGGATCGAGTTGGCTGGGCAGTCCGCCGGTGCGCCTGCGCCGTACCGCGGCATCGACCGACACCTCACGCACCTTCGATCCGCCCAGGAAACTCAAGGTCGCACGCGCGATCGTGGAGACACTGCGGCTGATTCCGGTGATGATCAGCTTCGGACTCGGCGTGTTCATGCTGCTGGGTCTGCAGTACATCGCACTGCACACGCACTACTGGATCGCGGCTCTGGTGAGCGGGCTGATGCTGCTCGTCGCCGGCATGGCCGCCTGCTGTATCGCGGCGGCCGCGAAATGGATTGTCGTGGGACGGATCCGGGTCTCGGAACATCCGCTGTGGAGTTCGTTCGTGTGGCGTAACGAGCTGTCCGATGCGTTCGTGGAAACCGTTGCGGCGCCGTGGTTCGCGAACGCCGCGACGGGTACGCCCATCCTCAACACCTGGCTGCGGATGCTCGGCGCGAAGATCGGCAAGGGCGTGTGGTGCGAGACCTATTGGCTGCCCGAGGCCGACCTCGTGACGCTCGGCGACGGCGCCACCGTGCAGCGTGGATGCGTGGTGCAGACCCACCTGTTCCACGACCGCGTGATGGCCATCGACCACGTGATCATGGAAACCGGCTCGACACTCGGCCCGCACTGTGTCGCCCTCCCCGCGGCCGGACTCGGCGAATCGGCAACGGTCGGACCGGCATCGCTCGTCATGCGCGGCGACGTGGTGCCCGCACACACCCGCTGGCAGGGCAATCCGATCGCGCCCTGGCCGCGCTAGCTCGAATCCCCACAGAATTCTTACGACACAGGCCCGCCGACCGGATTATCCAGTCGGCGGGCCTCTGCGGTGATTTTTTTGTGGGCGGACGCCTCTCAGTCGATCACTTCGCGGCGACGCCGGCGCCGGAAGATGTAGTGATCCGCGGAGGCACTACCGGCCTGGGCGATGCCCACTGCGAGCAGACCCGCGATCAGCGCCAACGGCAGCTCGTAGCCACCGTCCTGATTCCAGAATCCGGCATCCCAATGCGCGTACGCGATGGCGCCGATCATGTCGGCGATCAACAGGATCGACACCAGCGGTAGCAGCAGGCCGAGGATGAGCAGGATGCCACCGATGAACTCGACCCAGGTGGCGTACTGCGCCGCCAGCGCCGGAGCCGGGATATCCATCCCTCGGAACCCCTCCTCCACCTTGTCGATTCCGTTCGTATGCAGCTTCTGCCAGCCATGCATGATGAAGATGAAACCGAGGATCAAGCGCGCCACGAAGAACGCCACGCTTCTGATTCCGAACATGCCTTCCCTTTCGATTCGCCCGACCGTCACTATGCGGAACTACCCCACCTTGAACCGGACCGCGGTCCGGTTGCTGTTCGATACTCTCACACACCGGCCGCCCGGTGCATCTCCCCCGCGGCGGGTAACCTAAGTGTCCGCGACAACGTCCGACGTTCGTGGGACATTCACAGATGACACGGCGCCGAACCGGGAGAGCGCACCGATGTCGGGTTGCGACGGAACCGAAGCAGTGAGGAGAGCGTGTGCCGGGTAAGTCTGCGGGCAGGTCACTCAGAGGACCACGGCAGCCGCTACTCGGCGCCCCGCTCGACGCCCTGGATCCCTATCTGCCGGACAACGGCAACCTCGGTTACCGCATCTCCCGATATGACCTCGAACTCGAGTACAAGGTGGCCGCCAACCGGCTGAACGGCACCGCGACCCTCACCGCCACCTCGTATCACCAGTTGCGGCGCTTCACATTGGATCTGGCGTCGACGCTGTCGGTCTCGCGGGTCACGGTGAACGGCAAGCGTGTGCGGTACAGCCACCGCAACCGCAAACTCTCGATCACCCCGGACACCCCGATTCCCCCGGGCGGTGCGATGACGATCGTGATCCGCTATTCCGGAACACCGCGCCCGATCCGGGGCCCGTGGGGCGAGGTCGGCTGGGAAGAACTCACCGAGGGATCGCTCGTCGCGAATCAGCCGAACGGCGCCGCATCGTGGTTTCCGTGCGACGATCACCCGAGCGCGAAGGCCCCCTACCGGATCTCCATCACCACCGATTCGCCGTTCTACGCGCTGGCCAACGGGGTGCTCGAATCGAAACGCACCCATGCCGCACAGACTACCTGGGTCTACCAGCAGGTCGAACCGATGCCGACGTACCTGGCGTCCATCCAGATCGGGCTCTACAAGAAGAAGGTGTTGGCCACCAAGCCTTTCCCGGTGCACGCCATTCTCCCGCAACGTCTGATGGACACCTTCGAGGTCGACTTCGGCCGCCAGTTGGAGATGATCGAGGCCTTCGTCGAGATGTTCGGCCCCTACCCGTTCCCCACGTACTCGGTGGTGGTGACCGACGACGACCTGGACATCCCGATCGAGGCGACGAGCCTGTCGACCTTCGGCGCCAACCACTGCGACGGCACCGGGCACGCGGAACGCCTTGTCGCGCATGAACTCGCACACCAGTGGTTCGGCAATTCGGTGACGCTGGCGCGGTGGCGTGACATCTGGCTGCACGAGGGTTTCGCCTGCTACGCCGAATGGTTGTGGAGTCAGCGGTCCGGCGGCCGCAGCGCCGCCGAGTGGGCCCGCGTCTACTACGACAAACTGGCCGCCAACCCGGTACGCGTACCGCTCACCGATCCCGGTGCACGCGGCATGTTCGACGACTGGGTCTACAAACGCGGCGCCCTCACTCTGCACGCGTTGCGCCTCACCATCGGCGACGGCAACTTCTTCGCATTGCTGAAGCGCTGGACCGAGAAGTATCGGTACGGCTCGGTGACCACCGAGGATTTCATCGCGCTGGCCGCCAATTATTCGACGACGTCGCTCGGACCACTGTGGGACGCATGGCTTTTCCAGCCCGAACTGCCCGCCTTTCCGGGTCCGGCCTGACGGACCGCGGCATGACCGGTGACCGGCAATCCCTCAGCCGGGTGACTCTTGCGACGGTGGTGGCCGCCGCCTCGGGCTACCTCGTACTACTGCTTGCGGCACGGGATCTGGGTGCGGCCGGATATGCGGTCTTCGCCGTGTTCTGGGCCGCGTACGGGATGGTCACCGGCGCGCAGAACGGCCAGCTGCAGGAGACGACGCGGGCCATTCGCGCAGCGAGCGACTCTCCGAAATCCGATGCACCGGAGGCCTATCCGTGGCGGATCAACGCCGCGATCGGCGCCGGTATCGCGGTGATCGTCGCGGCCACCTCCCCACTGTGGAGCGCACAGGTCTTCACCGAACACCGGTGGTTGTCGGTGGCATTGCTGGCCGTCGGCGTGGCGTTCTTCGCGATGTACGCACATCTGAGCGGCGCCCTGTCCGGCACGCTGTCCTGGGGCGCGTTCGCAATCCTGCTGTCGGTGGACGCCACCATCCGGCTGGCCGGCGCGGTGATCGCCACCGTATTCGGCCTCGGACTCACCGCCTTCCTGGTCATCACCGTCGCGGGTTCGGTGTCCTGGATTGTGCTGCTGGCCTTGTCGCCGACCGCCCGGCACGTCATCGGACTGCCCGCCGACATCGGAACCCGGCGGTTCACCACCCAGACCGTCACCGCCA
Organism: Gordonia sp. B8661-1; assembly: GCF_059427765.1. Classification (NCBI taxonomy): domain Bacteria; kingdom Bacillati; phylum Actinomycetota; class Actinomycetes; order Mycobacteriales; family Gordoniaceae; genus Gordonia; species Gordonia sp. B8661-1. Next base: position 35,883 of record NZ_JCAHRL010000005.1, on the reverse strand, counting down.
TGGCCGCCGCGTTGGCGAGCGCCGTTCTGGTGATGGGCTTTCCGGTCCTGATCCGTGCCACCGGCGATCAGGATCCGGCCGACGTCCTGGGTGCGGTGATCCTCGCGGTGACCCTCACGCGAGCCCCGCTCCTGGTGCCGCTCAACAGCTTCCAGGGCGTTCTGATCGCACGGTTCGTCGACGCCGGCTCCCGGTTGACCGCATCGCTGCGCACCCCACTCGCGGCGGTCGGCGCGGTCGGGATCGTCGGTGCCGGAGCGGCCTGGGCGGTCGGCCCCTGGCTGATGCGCACGGTCTTCGGTGGCGAATTCGACTTGGCAGGTTCGGCTCTCGCGTGGTTCACACTCGGTGCCACCACGCTCGCACTGTTGACGATCACCGGCGCGGCGGCCCTGGCCGTCGGTGCGCACCGCTGGTACGCGGCCGGCTGGTGGGCGGCCACACTCTCGTCGATCGGACTACTGCTGCTGCCGCTCGGGGTGACCGATCGGGTCGCGATCGCCCTGATCGCCGGCCCCTTGATCGGGATGGCGGTTCACGGAGCCGGCTTGGCTGCCCGCACCCTGCCCAGCACGGCCGCCACCCGCGACTGAGCGCGGTTGAGTCGCGAGGTGACATGCCATCGCGCACTGCGTGCCGCTCGCGGCCACCCGCGTTCCGCACACCGACGAGCCTCACCGTCGAAGAAGGCGTTCTCCTCGGCGAAGCGCCTTCCGTCCACGGCCTGCACGGAACTCACCGACGCCTGATGCCTGCGATAGCGGAACACCACCGTCGGGTCGAAGACCAGTGATCCGCCATCCGCCGCGAGGTCGACGAGGAGCGCAAGGTCGAGCACGATCTCCAGCCCCGGCCGGAAGCCCACCGCCCGGACCGCCCCGGTGCGCCACAGCAGCGACGGGAAGTAGGTCCAGTTGCCGCGGTACAGTCCGGCGGCCAGATCTTCGCCGCGCAGTTCGACGGGTCCGGACGGTGCCAGCACCGACTTGATGCGATCGCCGAGCGGCCGGATCACCTCATCGGTGTCCCCGATGACCTCGACGCCCGGCTGGATGACGGCCGCATCGGGATGTGTCGCGGCGAGCCGTCGAACGGTGGTCAGGTAGTCGGGCAGCATCACGTCGTCGCAGCCCATCACCACGAAGTACTCGGCCTCGACCAACTCCACACATCGCCGGAAGTTGCCGTTGACGCCCAGGTTCGTCTCGTTGCGCAGGTAGTGCACCCGCGGATCAGCGAGGGATGCGACCCATTCGCCGGGCTCCGGATCGGGATAGCAATCGTCGACGACAACGAGACGGAAGTCCCCGTCGCTCTGGTCCAGCACGCTGCGGACTGCCTGCCGGAACTGTGCGACGTCGCCGTAGAAGGGCATCATCACGTCGATCGGCACGCGACAACGATAACCGCTGACCGGAGACGCCCGGCCGCCTCGGTTAGGGTTACCGCTATGGGTTCCGGTGCCACCAGCGACGACGGTGCCGTCACCGCTACCAACTCCGATGTCTGGCTCGTCATCCCCGTCTACAACGAGGCGCAGGTGATCAGCGATGTGGTGCGCGAGGCCGCGCGGACCTTCCCGAACATCGTGTGCGTCGACGACGGCAGCCGCGACGACTCCGCGGCCCGTATTCGTGCCGTCCACGACAACGGACATCCCACGGTGCGTCTCGTGTCGCATCCGGTGAACCTCGGCCAGGGTGCGGCCATCCAGACCGGCGTCGAGTACGCCCGCTCCCAGCCGGGGGCTCGGTACTTCGTGACCTTCGACGCCGACGGCCAGCACCGCGTGGAGGATGTCGAGGCGATGATCGCGCGGCTGCGGACCGAGCCGGTCGACATCATCGTCGGCACGCGCTTCGCCGAGGGCCGCAGTGAATCCGTACCCCTCGTACGCCGAATGGCATTGCGCACCATCGTCTTCCTCAGTCCTCGCACCCGCCGCCTGGGACTGACCGACGCGCACAACGGATTACGGGCCTTCACCAAGACCGTCGCCGACGACCTCGACCTGCTGATGAGCGGCATGGGCCACGCCTCGGAGATCGTCGTGCTGATCGACCATCACCGATGGCGGGTCGCCGAGCAGCCCGTGACGATCCTGTACACCGACTACTCACGCGCCAAGGGGCAGTCGCTGATCAACGGCGTGAACATCGTCGCCGACGGTCTCCTGCACACCCGAATGAGGAAGTGACACCGATGATCTGGTTCCAGATTCTGGCGATCCTCGTGCTCGTGGTTCTCGTCGGGTTCTTCATCGTCAGCCGGGGCACCGCCCGTGCATCGGCCGGCGTGAAGATCCTCTTCGTCGCCTTCGTGGTCTTCGGTGTGTACGCGATGCTCCGGCAGGACGACGTCACCTGGGTGGCCAACAAACTCGGCATCCAGCGCGGCCTCGACCTGGTGTTGTTCCTCCTGGTCATCGCGTTCGCGTTCACCACGATCTCCACCTATCTCCGCTTCCGCGAGCTGGAGATCCGGTACGCCCGACTCGCTCGCGCCATCGCACTCCAGGACGCGAAGCGGCAGGACGACACGTCGTCGCCGGACTGAGCTGCTGAAAACGTCCGTGTGAGCGACCTCCGAGGGCAATATGCCCTCGAAGGCCCCTCAGGAGGAGGTTTTCAGTCGGCGAGCGCCCGCAGATAGGCCGCCACGTCGTCGTACGACGGCAGCAGTCCCGAATCACGCGCTTCGGCGAGCGAGGGCGCGGCGGTGTCCTTGGCGGACAGTTCGTACTCGAGCGGAGAGCCGTCGCGAGCCGTCGTCGGCCAGTCGATGCCCAGTTCGGGGTCCAGCGGGTTGATGCCGTGTTCGGCGCCGGGGTTATAGCCCGTCGAGCAGAGGTAGGTGACCGTCGATCCGTCGGCGAGGGAACAGAATCCGTGACCGAGTCCTTCGGAGAGGTAGACCGCACGGCGATCCACGTCATCGAGCAGGACCGTGTCATAGGCACCGAAGGTCGGGGAGCCGACCCGGATGTCGACGATGACGTCGAGGATCGCGCCGGATGCACAAGTCACGTACTTCGCTTGTCCCGGCGGGACATCCGCGAAATGGATACCGCGCAGCACCCCGGCGGCCGACACCGACAGATTGACCTGCGCGAGATCGAGTCGGTGACCGGTGAGTTCGGACAGCAGATCGCCCTTGAACATTTCGGCGAAGACCCCACGGTCATCGCCGTGCTGAACGGGCGTGAATTCCCACGCGCCGTCGATGGACAGCGGACGCACCTGCATGACTCAGAATCCCTTTCCGCGCGACAGTAATTCGAGAAGGTAGGTTCCGTACCCCGACTTCACCAGCTTCTCGGCCCGCACGCGAAGTGCATCGTCGTCGAGATACCCCTGCCGCCAGGCGATCTCCTCCGGCACCGCGATCTTCAGCCCCTGCCGCTGTTCGACGGTCCGCACGAAGTTGCCGGCATCCAGCAGTGAGTCGAATGTGCCGGTGTCGAGCCATGCCGTACCCCGGGGAAGGACCTGGACGGCCAGCTTGCCGCGGTCCAGATAGTGCGCGTTGATGTCGGTGATCTCGTATTCGCCTCGTGCGCTGGGCTTCAGGCCGCGCGCCACCTCGACGACGTCGTTGTCGTAGAAGTACAGTCCGGGCACCGCGAAATTCGACTTCGGCTGCGCGGGCTTCTCCTCCAGCGATATCGCGGTCCCGTCACCGTCGAAGTCGACGACGCCGTAGGCGCACGGGTCGGCGACCCAGTAGGCGAAGATCGCCCCGCCGTCCACATCGCCGAAACCCTGCAGCTGGCTGCCGAGCCCCGGACCGTAGAAGATGTTGTCGCCCAGCACCAGTGCCACCGACTCGTCGCCGATATGGTCGGCGCCCAGCACGAACGCCTGGGCGAGCCCGTCCGGCGACGGTTGCGTGACGTAGGAGATGGTGATGCCGAACTGATCCCCGTCGCCCAGTAGGGACTGGAACGCCGCACTGTCGTGCGGGGTGGTGATGATGAGGATGTCGCGAATGCCCGCCAGCATCAGGGTGGACAGCGGGTAATAGATCATCGGCTTGTCGTAGACCGGCACCAACTGCTTGCTCACGCCCTGCGTGATCGGGTGCAGCCGGCTCCCCGTCCCCCCGGCGAGAATGATTCCGCGCATGTCTCACAGCCTAAGCCGTCCGGCTCATACTGTGCGCGACGCCGCCATCAGCTGCCGCACAGTGCCCGGGAGAAGCGTCCGCCGACGGCCATCTGTGCAGGTCGAGACGTACGAGGGTGATTTCCGGCGAATGACCGAAGCCCGTGCGCCGTTCCGGTGACTCGGTCACAGTTCGGCGCGCCGGTAAGGTGCAACCGGGGAAAGGGGCACACACGTGCGGGTACTGGTCACCGGCGGCGCCGGCTTCATCGGGGCAAATTTCGTGCTCCGGACGCTCGAGCAGCGACCGGATGTGTCGATCACCGTGTTGGACAAGCTCACCTACGCGGCCAATCCGGCCACGCTCGATCCGGTGGCCGACCGGATCGACCTGGTGAAGGGTGACGTCGCCGATCCGTCCGTGGTCGACGACCTCGTCGGCAAGGCCGATCTGGTCGTGCATTTCGCCGCCGAATCCCATAACGACAACTCGCTCGCCGACCCGTCGGCCTTCGTGCAGACCAACCTGGTGGGCACGTACACGCTGCTGGAGGCGATCCGGCGCCACGGCGTGCGATATCACCACATCAGCACCGACGAGGTGTACGGCGACCTCGAACTCGACGATCCCGCCCGCTTCACCGAGGACACCGCCTATAACCCGTCGAGCCCGTACAGCTCCACCAAGGCCGGCTCGGATCTGCTGGTGCGGGCCTGGGTCCGCTCCTTCGGCCTGCGTGCGACGATTTCCAACTGCTCCAACAACTATGGGCCGTATCAGCACATCGAGAAGTTCATCCCGCGCCAGATCACCAATGTGCTGTCCGGCCGACGGCCCAAGCTGTACGGCGACGGTCGCAACGTGCGCGACTGGATTCACGTCGACGACCACAACGACGCGGTGTGGGCGATCATCGAGCGTGGCGAGATCGGCGAGACCTACCTGATCGGAGCCGACGGCGAGGTCGACAACCGCACGGTCGTGGAATCCATCCTCGAACTGCTCGGACAACCGGCCGATGCCTTCGACTTCGTCACCGATCGTCCCGGCCACGACCGCCGCTACGCGATCGATTCGACGCGTCTGCGCACCGAATTAGGTTGGCGCCCACACTATGTGGACTTCCGCTCCGGACTGGCCGCGACCATCGACTGGTACCGCGATCACGAAAGTTGGTGGCGCGACGGCAAGCTCGCCGTCGAGCAGAACTACGAGGACACCGAGAAGGTCATCGGTTAGATCCGGTTGATTCCGTCGAGCTCCGGCCTGGGCTGATCGACTCGGAGTTCTGCGCCGGCATCGACAGCGGCGTCAGCGAAGTGTGGGTGTGGAGCATGGATCCGCAACTCGTCAGCCGTGTCCGACATCGATGCACGGCTCAACCATTCAGGAAATCGCTGGGTCCCCCATCCCATCCACAGGAGGGGCGCCGACCAGCCAAAGAGCAGCAGGAACGAAGCAAGAACCTCCGAAAATGGCATCACCAGACGCGGCACCAGGAAGAACATCGCCAGCGCGGCTCCGAGGAAGGCCACAGTCCGCGCCCTGTGCCACCAAAGGCGGCGCCGGCAATGCACACAGGCCGGAACGGACCAACGAAACGTCGGTTGCGTCTGCTTGCGTCGTGAGCGCTGCCTGCGCGACCACTGTCGAGGCATCCAGTGAAACAGCAACAGTCGGTGCCACAGCGGACGGCGATAGTGCCGAGTCCTGGGCCACCATTGCAACTGTCTCGACCACGTCCGCGGATTACCGTGCGGGACACAGAGATTCGGAATGGAGTTCGCCGCGACTCGTTCCAGATTCCGACGGTCGTCGGGTGCACCTGGTTGCTGCGCTTCTCGGTCGCCCACCGGCCGGAGCACGAATACCACCTGGTCATCACATGTCACCCGGCCGATAGTCCACCCTGCCGAGCCGATACGCAACCAGCCACAACGAAAATCGTCAAGCGCCGTCCTCGATCCGAATGGTGCAATTCGGACAACGGACTCGTCTCGGCTACGGTTGGATCCTCAGCGCGCACTACATGGTCGAAGTCGATCACCAGGAGTTGCACATGGACGTGGACCCGAAGGAACTCACCGTATTTGCGGACAAGCTAGCAAAACTGGGTGACGAGGCAACGACAGCCGGTTCCTACATCGATGAACACTTCAGCGGCCTGACGGGCGACGGCATGATCTTCACAGGCATCGTCTCGACGGTCGACGACACCCGAGCATCACTCACGGCGAATTGCCGCAAGATCACCCAACTCGCGCGCGAACTCCAAACGACCACCGAAGGTATTCGGTCCGACTACGTACGACAGGAAGACGTCAATCGCTCGTCCTTCCCGAATCCCTGACGCGGTCGCTTCGCGGCCGGCTTTCGATTGACGAGTGACAAGGATTGACGATGACCACGCAACCATCAGCAGCGCTCACGACACCCGTCCCCGCAGATCCAATCCCGGATGTTCTCGAGAATGCCCTCAGCGGTTCATATGTCAGCCCCACGTACTGGCTCACCGCACCGGTGAACAAGGCGTTAGGGTTCGCAGGAGTCAGGAACCCAATGGATACCATCGCCGAGTCTGTGGCAGGTGATTGGACCAAGGTGCAATCGGCTGGGGCCGCCGCCACGAATTTGGCAGAGTTCAACACGTTATTCGAGAAGTCACTCACGGCTGCGTCCGAGCATGTTCAGAAGTCATGGCGGGGCGAAGCAGCCAGCGCGTCAGACCGGCACATCAGCGAACTGTCCGCAGCAATCGGCGCGCAGAGCTCGGCGATCAAGGCGATGGGTAAGCAGATCGAGAATATGGCCTTCGGCATGTACGAGATGTCACAGGCCGTGAAGGGTCTCTTGGCAATACTGACCGACAGGGTCATCGAGGAAGTCATTGCACTTGCGGCAGCAGCAGCGGCGAGTTCGCTGGCGGCCACCGGTGTCGGCGCCGCAGTGTCGGCTGCGGCATGGGCGAACGCCGTGCGCGTGGCCTGGACGGTTTTTGATACTGCGCAGGATGTCATCAGCGTGCTCAACTACGCATACCAAGGCGCACAGGCCACGGCGGGCGGAATCATCGGACATGCCGCCCAGATCAAGAACGCCGAATTGCCCGCACTCCCGGGGGCAACTGCCTGATATGCCGACCGCAGACGATCAAGCGCCCCTCCTCCCTTCGTTGGAAGGCAACCCCGCTGGAGACTGGAGTTTGCGGCGATCACTCAAGACCCTCCAACAGACCAGTGCCGATCCGGAGTTCGTAAAGATGGTCTCCGACGTACTCGCCGGGAAGGTACCGCTGCGTGACATCGCAGATTCGAGCATATTCACGAAGGTTGTGTTCCCGTTGGCCGTTAGCGGAGCCGAGCAAGCACCAGAGCTGACTGAGGACGAGCTCGAATCACAAGCCGCCCGCGCCACTGGGGAGCTGGAAGCCGCATACGCAGAAGCTCGACGCAACACAGAAATCGGCCTCACCGAAGATCCCGCGAACCGGTCGGACGAAGAGTACTACGAGGAGACGACCGCTCCCGACGATGATGACCGCTCAGGGCCGTCCATCCTCGGTTCCGCCTGGTGATTTCGTGAGCGTTTCAACTAACTACCCTGGACAACCACCCGGTCGAGGAAGTCCACCTGATCGGCGATGACCTTCTCGAAGGCGTCGCCCACGTAGATGTCGAAGTGTCCTTCCGGGTAACGGATCATCTCGGCATTGGGGGCTCCCTCGACGAACTTGATCGTCGGCCCGGGCGGGGCGACCGAATCGTTGTCGCACACACAGACGAGGGTGGGGCAGGTGATGTCGCGCAGCTTCCGTCCGGGTCGCGCGAGCGGGATGGACAGACCGATCCGGGCCGCCACCTCATTCACGAAGGACGACTCCGGCGGCACCATGCCCAGATATCCGGGTACCACATCAGGAGCGGTCATCAGCGCGGCCGCGTGTTCGGGGCCCGCGGTGCCGACCCGCACCGGTTCGCGGCCGATGGCCGTGCCCGCCAGATCGAGCACCGCGCGCGTCGTCACCTGGGCAGCGGTCCGGAAGTCCATCGCCAGGGTCGACGCGAGGCCACTGGTGAACGGACATTGCGCGATCACCGCGGCCACATTGCCGTCCCGCGCACCCGCGACCATCACATGACCGCCCGCGAACGAGGTCCCCCACAGGATGACCCGATTGCCGTCGACCTGCGGGAGCGATCGCGCGTAGGCGATGGCCGCCGCCCAGTCGTCGAGCTGACGCCGGATGGACAACAGTTGCCGGGGCAGTCCTTCGCTCGCACCGAAGTGCCGGTAGTCGAAGACGAGAGCTGCATATCCGGCATCGGCGAACCGTTCGGCGAAGGCGTCCAGCCGCATTTCCTTGACCGCGCCCAGACCGTGCGCCATGACGATGACCGGCGGATTCGCCACCCCGTCGGGCACGTACAGCCAGCCTCGGCACACCACTCCATCGGACCGGAATTCCACATCGGACCGCGACATCGCCACCCCCCTGTTGACCGGATACCCGCGCGCTGCCGATACCCAGAGGCACCGTATCGGCTGGGAGCGCGACCGACAACACCACCGCGGGTCCCGCACGGCCGACGATCAGGCCGTCGGCCTACGGTGGTGGCATGCGGGTACTCGTCAGCGGGGGCGCCGGATACATCGGCTCCCACACCGTCATCGCACTCCACACCGCCGGCCACGAGGTGGTCGTGGTCGATGACTTCAGCAATGCCAAACCGACCGTCATCGCCCGCCTCGAGGCGCTCACCGGCTCACACGTTCCGGTACACGCGATCGACCTCACCGACGTCGACAAGACCGAACGACTCTTCGCCGACGAACAACTGGACGCGGTGATCCACTTCGCGGGTTTCAAGGCGGTCGGCGAATCGGTCGCGAAGCCGCTGGAGTACTACCAGAACAATCTGGACAGCACGTTCTCCCTTCTGCGGGCGATGGCACGGCACGACGTCCACACCTTGGTGTTCTCCTCGTCGGCGACCGTCTACGGCGCGGAACCGCAGTTGCCCATGACAGAAGATCTGCCCACGTCGGCCACCAACCCGTACGGCTGGACCAAGGTGATGATCGAGCAGATCCTCACCGACGTGGCGGCCGCCGACGATCGCTGGCGGATCGCCGCCCTGCGGTATTTCAACCCTGTCGGGGCGCACCCCAGCGGCGACATCGGCGAAGACCCCAGTGGCATCCCGAACAACCTGATGCCGTTCGTCGCACAGGTGGCGGTGGGCCGCCGCGACACACTGTCGGTGTTCGGTGACGATTACGACACCCCTGACGGCACCGGTGTCCGCGACTACATCCACGTCGACGACCTGGCCGCCGGACACGTCGCCGCACTCGAGCGGATCAGCACCCACGACGATCCGATGTCGATCTGGAATCTGGGTACCGGACAAGGGGTTTCGGTCCTCGAGGTGATCAAGGCCTTCGAGCGGGCCAGCGGCCGGCCGATTCCCTACGAGATCGCCCCGCGGCGGGCCGGGGACATCGCCGCGTCGTACGCGGATCCGACCCGGGCCAACACCGAATTGGGCTGGCGGGCAACGAAGACCATCGACGACATGTGTGCCGACACGTGGCGCTGGCAGTCGGCTAACCCGAACGGCTACCCGGACGCCTGATCCTCGCCGGAATCCCCACAAATTCTTCCCCGCACAGCACCACCGACCGGATAATCCAGTTGGGTTGCCTCTCAGGGGATTTTTCTGTGGGGATTCGCTAGGCCGGCGGCGTCAGCACGGTGTCGCGCACACGATAAACGGTGACGTTCCCCTTCTGGAAGACCACCTCCAGGCCCGGCGCCCCCTTCTGCCGTAGCGCCAGGAACGGATCGCCCTGATGCCCGCGATCCGGATCGGGTACCCCGTTCTGGAAGGCCCAGTAACTCGGTGGACTGTCGATCACGTAGTGCACGTTCATATCTCGCACGATGCCGTCGATCTTCGGATCGGCACCGATCGTCGCCACACCCCAGAACAGATCCCGTTGACGTTGGGAGAAGTCGTCGGAGCGGTAGAACGGGAACAACGGCGTGAGACCGGTGACCGGATAGATCCAGCCGGTGCCCTGATCGAGATTGTTGAGGACGAGACCGTCGCGCGCGTCGGGTCGCTCCGCCAGCCAGCGGTAGGCGGCCAGGTCGTCGGCGCCGACGAGTTTGCCACCACGATCCTTCGACGCGATCTGCGCGTTCGACGGGTAGCGCCACACCGCGCCGCCCGCGATCACCGCGAGAAGCGCCACGAAGGCCACCGGCATCACCCAGCGTGCGGCTCGCGGCCGTACAGGTGCGGGCTCCGGCGACAATCGACGCGCGACCCACCGCGCCACCAGCAGCACCGCACCGCCCAGCGCCAATCCCGCTGCGGCGGCGGAGAACATCGCCACCACGAAGGTCAGCCGGTGCGGGGAGTTGTAGAAATAGCCGCCGATGGCGCCCAGCGGATAGGACAGCGGACCCAGCGACACCACCGCGTTCGCGGTGACCAGGACGAACAGCGCCCAGCAGGCGAGTCCCGTCCAGCAGCGCAGCCACGCGAGCACCGCGAGGCCGATCACGGTCAGGATGATCAGCACCCAAATCGGGTAGTACCGCTCCAGCGGGATGGTCCCGTTGAACGCGGCCTGAGCCAGCCCCTTCGCGACGCCCACGGTGTCGACGCGGAAGTCGAAGAACGGCAGCTCGTTGGTATCGGCGACCTTGATGGTCCCGAGGATCACCGGGAAGCTCAGCAGCAGGGTGACCACGCCCCCGACGACCAGCGTCCCGAGGTCACGCATCCGGCCGTGCCGCGGCCGCCACAGACCTTCGGTGAGCCACCAGAGCCCGACGATGACACCGGCCAGGATCAGCCCGGACGGATGCGTGGCGGTGACACCGGCGAGCGCGACCGCCGCAGGTACCAGGCGCCGACGATCCGTCATCGCACTGATCACCAGTACGGCGGCGACCGGTGCGAGCGACACCCCCACCGCGTTGGGCACCGAGGTCAGCTGCACCTCGACATAGGGCAGCGAGGGAAAGAGCGCGCTCAGTGCCGCGGCGCTGCCGGCCAGGAACCCCGAGGTCCGCGTCCCGAAACGCCTGCGGGCGAACCAATAGGTCAGGGATGCGACGCCGAACGGAACGGTAATCGCAAGCACCGCAGGCGAATACGTGTTGTACAGCTCCACCGGTTCGGCACCGGTGAGCGGAAAGAGTAAGGCGCCCAGCGCATGCCAGGTGTTCGGATAGTAGTTGAAGCCGTGGGTGTCGTAGTTCATCAGCTCACCCATGCGCAGTGCCGAACCGATCCCGGTCTCATGGATGAAGCGCAGAGAACTGGCGTGCCACAGGGAATCCCACACCTGGGGCACCGTGTTGAGACCCGCGAATCCGGTGTTCACCAGCGGGCGGATACAGGTGATCACGATGACCAGACCGCCGAGCGCGATGCCCGCGGCCACCCGCAGCACACCGGTGCGGTCCAGCGGCGGATCCGCTCGCGGATCGTCGGCGGGCTCAGGCGTCAGCCCTCGCAGCGGCCGCATCCGCAACAGCGTCGCGTAAGCCCACGCGGCGAGCATCGCGATGATGAAGGCCACGAGTGCGGTGATGATGTTCCACTCGAAGCCGATGACCCCGTAGAGCACGGTGAACACGCTGACGATCGCGAAGGTGATCGGCGGCCCGGCCGCCACCGCAACCGGCCACGGCAGCGTCATCCGACGGCCGACCAGCGCGCCGGGCACGATCAGCAGCACCGCCGTGACGACGGTGATCCACGCACCCAGCAGCATCGCGCCCTGTACCTCCCGATTCGGCGCCCCACGCCGGATGCGTGGCGCTCAAACACTCTGTGAGGTTACCGGGAGCGCACATCCAGCCGATGCGCCGCCGCCGCGATGAGCAGGCACAGCAGTGCCGCGCCCACCCCGACACCGAACATCATCGGATAGGTGACCGAGGTGTAGGTCTCCGACACCCAGGCCAGCACGGCGGGTGCGGCGAAGCCCAGGTAGGTGGCGCTGTAGAACACCGCGGTCAGTCCCGCGAGGTTCGTCGGACCTGCGATCCGCTGCACCTCCAGCAGACCCGAGATGACCGCCATGCCGTAGCCGCAGCCCAGGATCGCGGCGGCGACCAGCGACAGCCAGATGGTGAGCGTGGCCGCGGCGGCAGCGGCCAGCGCCATTCCGGCGGCGACCACGATCAGTGCGAGGACGACGCCACGCACACCGTCCGGATCGTCGATGCGACGGCCCAGCGTCTGGATGGTGAATCCGGCGGTCAGTCCGAGCACGCAGCACAGCGCGGCGAAGGCGATCGGCGCACCCGACGTCCGCTCGGTCATGAGGGACGGGATGATCGCGTAGGCCGACGCGCACGCACCGAAGACCCAGGGCGCCACCGGCAGCACGATGAACAGGAACCGCCGGTGCCCGATGCCCGGGATGCGCAGGTCGTCGATGAGACGGCCCGGTTCGTCGGTGCGCTGCCTGGTCTCCGGCGAGCGGAGAATCCAGAGGAGCGCGATCACCGACAGCACGATGTTGATGACGTACGGGGTGACGGTCGGCCACGGTCCCCATTCGGCGAGCACCCCGGCGACACCTGCCCCGAGTCCGAAGCCGGCGGTCAGGCTCATCGCGGCACGGCGGGCGCCCGCGGCGGCGGTGTCACCGTCGCGGAGGCTGATCTCGGCGATCCAACTGCCGCCCACCGCCATCGACAATCCGAGGGCGATTCCGCTGGCGATCCGCCCGGCCGCCAGCAGGCCCATCGAATGCGGGTCGAGGGCCAGCAGCACCGACCCCAGCGCGGCGAAGATCGGCGCGGGCAGCATCAGGGGCCGTCGGCCGATGCGGTCGGACAGCGGCCCGCCGATCAGCAGCGCGGGCACGATGCCGATCACGTACGCGAACAGCAGGCTGTCGACGGCGACGGCCGACAGTCCGCCCTGCTGCCGGTACATCACCAGCAGCGGCGTGAACTCGTTGCCGCCCCACGCCGCGGCGAAGACCGCCAGCGCCACCGGAATCCAGCGCTTGCGGTGAGGCGTCGTCGGTGCCGTGGACGGTGTGGCGTCGATGGTCTGGCTCACCGGTTCGCCCCCGTCCGCAGGTCGTGCACGGCATCAAGGTGTTCGGCGAGCAGCGCGGCGAATCGGTCGGCGTCACCGTCGGCGATCGCGGCACACAGGTCGCGGTGATCGTGCACGATGCGCGTCGGCACCGCCGGATCGCGATGCACGCTGGCCGTCGTCATCCGGCGATGACGTTCCCCGAGGCCCGTGAAGAATCCGGAGAGCATCGAGTTGCCACCCGCACCGACGATCAGCTGATGGAATTCGGCATCGAGCCGGGAGAACTCGGCGATGTCGTCGGGGTCGGTCGCCTGATGTGCGTGCAGATTGTCGCCGAGGGACTCGGCCAGCGCGGCCCGGCGAATCGGATCGTCGACGACGGCCCGCACCGCATGCTCCTCGAGCAGCAGCCGCGCGTCGACGACCTCGGCGGCCTCCCGGTCACCGATCGGGACCACGAGGGCGCCCCGTTTGGGATACAGCCGCATCCACCCTTCGGTCTGCAGGCGCAGAAACGCCTCGCGCACCGGGGTGCGGGACACGTCGAATCGCTGGGCGATCTCGCCCTCACTGATGAGTTCGCCGCCTTCGATCCCGTTGGTCAGGATCAGCTCCTTGACCTCGGCGTACACACGGTCGGCCGCCGAATCGGCACTCGTACGCAACATAGACACAAGTTGTATTCTAGACCGCTGCATGCGGCGCGGGTAACCCACCTGGCCGCGATTGCGACGCAGGTGGGAGAATTGGCGGGTTCCGCGCCCCTGGATTGACCCCGCTGTCGGCGCGGCGGTTCGCGGACCGGCAAGACGGGCACCACCCTCGCCCACGGCAACCGCGACTCGATCAGTAACCGCTTCCCGGTCGCCATCGCCGTCGACCGGAGCCGCCGAACACACTCGCACCCGCGGGCCACCCGCGGGCCGTCCAGGAGGAACACCGTGGCCAGCACGGCAGACAACGCCCAGACCGACACGTCGATCGCGGAGCCGAGCATCACCGATCAGCCCATCACCGACGACGAGATCTTCATCGCGCACGCCGGCGGCAAACTGTCGGTCGAGTTGCGCGCCCCCATCGACACCCAGCGCGACCTGTCGATCGCCTACACGCCGGGCGTCGCCCAGGTCTGCCGCGCCATCGACGGTGAGCAGGAACTCGTCAACAAGTACACCTGGACCGATCGCCTCGTCGCCGTGGTCAGCGACGGATCGGCCGTCCTCGGACTCGGTGACATCGGCCCGCGCGCCTCGCTGCCGGTCATGGAGGGCAAGTCGGCGCTGTTCCGCAGCTTCGCGGGTCTGAACTCCATCCCGATCGTGCTCGACACCCAGGATCCCGACGAGATCGTCGAGACCCTGATCCGCCTGCGCCCGAGCTTCGGCGCGGTGAACCTCGAGGACATCTCGGCGCCGCGCTGCTTCGAGATCGAACACCGCGTCATCGAGGCCCTCGACTGCCCGGTCATGCACGACGACCAGCACGGCACCGCCATCGTCGCCCTTGCCGCACTCAAGGGTGCGACCACCGTCCTGCAGCGCGACCTCACCAAACTGCGGATCGTCATCTCCGGCGCGGGTGCCGCGGGTGTCGCGTGCGCGAAGATGCTGCACGCCGCCGGCGTCGAGGACATCATCGTGCTCGACTCCAAGGGCATCGTCAGCTTCCACCGCGACGACCTCAACGAGATCAAGCAGGAACTCGCCGAGATCACCAACCCGCGCGCCGTCTCCGGCGGACCCGCCGAAGCTCTCGAGGGCGCGGAGGTCTTCCTCGGGGTGTCCGCGGGCACGATCGCCGAAGAGCTCATCGCCACGATGGCCGCCGACCCGATCATCTTCGCGCTGTCCAACCCGGACCCGGAGATCCACCCGGAGACCGCCGCCAAGTACGCGACCGTCGTCGCCACCGGCCGCAGCGACTTCCCGAATCAGATCAACAACGTCCTCGCTTTCCCGGGGATCTTCGCCGGGGCACTGGACGCGGGCGCCAAGCGCATCACCGAGCGCATGAAACTCGCTGCGGCAGAAGCGATCTTCTCGGTCGTCGCCGACGACCTCCGCGCCGACAAGATCGTCCCGAGCCCGCTCGACCAGCGCGTCGCCCCAGCCGTCGCGGCCGCCGTGGCCGAGGCAGCGCGCGCCGAGGGCGTCGCCTGACCTCAGCGGCACTCCCTACGTCTGCGGAAAACATCGTCCTCAGGGTGGTCCGAGGGCACTATGCCCTCGGAGCCCTCTGAGGGCGATGTTTTCCGCAGCGTGGAACCGTGACCCGATACTCCGCGTCTCAGCGAGATGGAACCCGGGGTCTATCACCGCACCGAACTACTGAACCGTGGCGCCAATGACACCGATATCCGGCGCGCGGTTCGCGAAGGATCACTGATCCGCCTGCGCCGCGGCTGGTACGCGACGCCCAACGCTCCCGAGCCGGTGACCACGGCCGTCACCCGCGGAGGTGTCCTTGGATGCGTGTCGGCTCTGCAGCACCATGGCCTATGGGTGCCACCGGGCTACGACTCGCTCCATGTGCGTGCCTCAAAACACCTGGGGAGTGCGCGGCAGGACTTCTGCGGACTGCCCGGGCCACCACTTCCCACAACGACCGCGATCGACTCCATTCCCATGGCGTTGCTCAGCGCGGCGGGTTGCATGTCGGACGAGGATTGGATCGTGGTGTGCGATTCGGCGCTCCATCGATTCGGGGCGCCGGTCGACGACCTCCGGGCCTCGATGCCACAGATGAGCCGGCACATCCTGGACATGCTGGCGCGCTGCGACTGTCGGTCGATGTCCGGCACCGAGTCGACCGTGCGGGTCAGGCTCCGCGCGAGGGGTTTTCACGTCGTGGTGCAACCCCACATCATCGGGGTGGGCCATGCTGATCTGCGCGTCGGCCGACTGTTGATCGAATGCGACAGCAAACAACACCACACCAGCCTCGCCGACTATCAGAACGATCGCCGGCGCGACCGCAAGTCCCTGATCAGCGGGTGGATGACCATGCGTGTCACCTACGACGACGTGGAGTACGGCTGGGATGAGACCTTTGCCGATATCGCGGCGTTCACCAGCACCGACCGCCACCGCATCCGGGGACGCAGCCCACTGCTACGGCCGAGTGGTCTCTGGGTTCCCGACTCAGGCTGCTGAAAACATCGCCCTCAGGGTGGTCCGAGGGCAATATGCCCTCGGAGCCCTCTGAGGACGATGTTTTCCGCAGCGTCGGGGTCAGCCGTCCTCGCGCGCCTGCCACGTGCAGAGGCAGATCTCGTTCCCCTCGGCGTCGGCGAGCACCCAGAACGACGGCGCCTCGGCGTCGCTGAGCAACTGGCCTCCGGCATCGAGGGCGTCCTGAATCCGTTGGTGCACAACATCATGCGGAACCCACAGGTCCACATGCAGGCGATTGCGCTGCGGTCGGGGCTCATCCATCTGCTGGAACCACACGCCGGGACCGATGGCCGCCGGGTCCGAGAGGTCGGCCGTCGTCTGCGGCGGATCGTCGCGGTATCCGAGCACCGCGCGCCAGAACGGCGTGATGGCGTCGATGTCGAGTGCATCGATGGCCAGTTCGAAGCAGGTGGGCGGAGCGTCCAGCGCTTCCAGCCCCTGATCGCGCGCGATGGCCGAGATCTCGTTGGCCAGTGCGACGTCGGCTTCGGTGAGTGTGCCGGCACTGTGCGTCATGAGCGCGAGATGCACTGAGCCATAACGTAGATCGATATCCGGATGGTGGCCGTGCCGTTCTGCCGCGTCGATGACGGCAGCGACGAACCGGCCGCCTCGAACCATGTCTCCGGTGCGGTAGGCAGCGCGCAGCACCCGCGCGATCACGCGCCACGGGTCGGACACCACTTCGGAGGCGGCGCTCATGCTGACTGGTGTTCCCGTGGAGCCGGTCATGGACTCGACCCTACGACCGTCGGGCGCGGGACGCCATGCCTCCAAGTCGCTACGCTTGCCGACATGCTCCTTCCGGTGGCGATCGCGCAGGGCGTGGCCGACGGTTCCGTCGATCTCGCATTCCGGCGTTGGGCACAGCCGAGAGTGAAGGCCGGTTCGCAGTTCCTCACCACCGCGGGACTCGTCGAGGTGACCTCCGTCGATCGGGTGCGGACGATCTCCGAGGCCGATGCGAGACGCGCCGGTTTCGCCGATTCCGCTGCCGCGACGGCCCGCCTCCGCAAGAACGACGATCCGATCTTCCGGGTAGGCCTTCGGTGGGCAGGCCCGGATCCGCGCGTCGCACTCCGCGCCGACGACCAGCTGACCGCCGACGATCTGTCCGACCTCGTGACCCGCCTCGATCGACTGGACGCCCACTCCACGCACGGACCGTGGACGCGGGCGGTGCTCGATGTCATCGCGCGACGGCCCGCGGTGGTCTCCACGGAGCTGGCAGCCGAGTTGGGCCGGGAGAGAGCGGCTTTCAAGCTCGACGTCCGCAAGTTGAAGAAGCTGGGACTGACACACAGCCTGGACGTCGGGTACGAGTTGTCGCCGCGCGGTCGCGCGCTGCTGGATCATCTGAACGGACAGTAGCTGCCGAGAACGTCGAATCCGGCACGGAAACCGGTTGCCGGAGCGATAATCTCGCTCATGCGCACTCACCGACGAGCCGGACTGTTCGGCGGCGTCATGGCCTCCACGCTGGTGGCCATGACGCTCGGAGCCGGGAGCGTCTCCGCGGCGCCGTTCCCGGTCACCACCGACGCGGTCGCAGCGACGACCTCGGGACTTCGACAATCCGCCGCCGCGTCGCCACCCGGCTCGAATCGGCCGGATTGCCGGGACCGCCACGGACGGAATCCGGTGATCCTGGTGCACGGCACGGCATCGAATCAGTCGTCCGGCGGAGCGTTCCTGGCACCGACACTGGCCAACGCCGGCTACTGCGTCTTCAGCCTCACCTACGGCCGGACGAGTTGGAGCGGCAACATCGGCGCGCTCGGCCGCAAGGACCGTTCCGTCCGGCAGGTCCGGGAATTCGTCGACCACGTCCTCACGACGACTCGCGCCCGCACCGTCGACCTGATCGGGCACTCACAGGGCGGAGCGATCGTGCAGCAGATCGCGCAATTGCCGGGTATGGCTCCCCGGTTGGGCACGGTTGTGGGTCTGGCCGCACCGGATCCGGTGAATGTGGCCTACCTCAGCATGTTCACCGAACGACTGCCCGCAACCGCCGACAAGTGGGGACCACGACATCCGAACATCCACTACGTCAACATCATCACGATGCACGACACGATCGTCGCGCCACCGCTGAACTCCTTCATGACACCGGCGCCGAACGTCACCAACATCCGGGTGCAGGACTCATGCCCCCGTTCGCAGGTCGGTCACCTCGGTCTGATCTTCTCCCCGACCGTCGGCGCGCTGATCCGGAACCAGCTTGACCCGGCACGCCGGGTGCCGGTCCCCTGCGGTCGCGACTTCACCGGTTGACCAGGGCGCGGTTTGGTGCCCGACCACCTCGCTCGCTACACTCGTGGGCGCTGCCTTGCGGCAGCACGCCGCCCTAGCTCAGTCGGTAGAGCAATTCACTCGTAATGAATAGGTCAGGGGTTCGATTCCCCTGGGCGGCTCCACGAATTGCCGCCGTTCATGCAGGTCTATGGGTCCGTCATCTGCGCCACGGTGCTCGCTCAACGCGAACGCCCACAGTCGGAAGCACTTGCGTCCTTCCGGTCGCGCAACCACTCGTTCGTCATGCCGAGACGTGATGTGTCAGCACATGGAGGTGCGCTCGCGGACGACGAAACGCCCGAGATCGACCTGGCCGTTCGATCGCGGCGCCACCTTCCACGCCGACTCGCCGCGCGTGGTGCGCGTGAATCCGGTTCTGCCGATCGGCATCGACTTGCTGTCGCGCAAAGTGGAACAGGTATTCGTCCGGCGGTACACACCGGCCTTATAGGCGAAACCGCCGTGCAGTCCCTGGAAGATCATGCAGCCGCGCGGTGAGGTGTTCAGCGTCCGCACCAGTCGCTTACGCGAATAGAGGTCCACCGGACCGACGTAGGGTGCGCCGTCCTCGGACACGACGCACACGCGTGCGGAGGGGCGCGTTGCGGCGTCGGCCGATTCGATGCCACTCACCAGCCCCATCGCCACACCGACGATCAGTAACACTCCGGCGAGGCTCCGGCGCATATCCACTCCCTTGTTGACGACGACCGTCGATGACGCTAATCCGCGATCACCATGCGACGCGACTCTCCGGCCGCACGACCGCGCAGATTCGATCCCCCGAACGACGACCCGATGGATACATACGTCGTGACCGCGCTCTCTATAGTGAGGGGACGATTCACCGGTCGAGCGCGAGGAGATGGCATGTCGGAGTTCATCGACAAGATCAAGGCCGATGCCAAGGCGGTGTCCGCGGCCATCGATCAGGAGCTGACGGTTCTCGAGGGTGTCGACGGCTACGACCCACTCCGCGACGACCAGGACACGGCCGAGCAGGACACAGCCGAGCAGACCGACGAACCGGACACCGAAGCGGACGACGCCCCGGCCGGCGCGTGACGACCTGCCGGTGACGCTCCATCGCCTCCCCGACCTCGCCGCTCTCGACGTGGTGGTCACGGTCGGCCGCACCGGAAGCATGGGTGCCGCGGCGCGTGAACTGGGGATCAGTCAGCAGGCGGTGAGTGCCCGGGTGCGCGGCGTGGAACGCGAACTGGGCGTGGAGATCTTCCTCCGATCGGCGGGCGGCGTGGAACCGACGCCGGGCGGAACCGCTGTTCTGGAATGGGCGAATGCCTTGGTGGACAAGGGCACCCAGTTCATGGCAGGCATCGACAGTCTCGTCGGCAACCGCCACGCGACGCTGGTGGTCGCCGCGTCGAAGACCGTCGCCGAATATCTGATCCCGCAGTGGGTTGCGACCCTGGCGACGCGCAGCGACGTCAAGATCTCGGTGCGGCCGATGAATTCGACCGAGGTCGTCGCGACGGTCCTGGCCTCCGAGGCCGACCTCGGGTTCATCGAATCCCCCGGTGCGGTCGGCGATCTCGACAGTACGGTGGTCGCCACCGACGAACTCGTGATCGTGGTGGCCACCGATCATCCCTGGGCGGATGGTCGCACCGTCGGCATCGACGAGCTGGCCGCCACGCCGGTGATCCAGCGTGAACCCGGCTCCGGGACGCGCGTCACCTACGAAGCGGCGCTACGGGATTCCGGAGTTCGACCGGCGGAGCCACTCATCGAACTGCGGTCGGTGACGGCGATCCGCGCATCGGTGCTCACGGCCGGGGTGGCAGTTCTGTCCCGCTTGTCCGTCGACGACGACATCGCGGCGGGCCGACTGATACGGGTCCGGGTCGACGGCCTGCGCATGCAACGACCACTGCAGGCCGTGTGGACACCACATATCTCCCTGCGTGGTCCGGCCCGCGATCTGCTGGACATCGCGACCGGCCGGTAAGCGACGCTTCGCGAACCGGGGTCTCGATACGCGGCGGACTCCGTCCGGCGCTACTCGACCACCGGAGAGGCGCGGACTCCGTCCGGCGCTACTCGACCAGCGAGTGCTGTCAGCGAGATGCCTTCTCGCGCATCACCAATCCGATCGTCGCGACCATGGCGTCGACCGCGAACTTCGGTTTCACGTTCACCTCGAGCGCGGTGCGGCACTCCAGTACCGCCTCCACGCATCGCAGGAGTTGTTCGGGGGACGCGAACCCGGCCATCGGCGCGACGATGTCGTCGGCCTTGTCCGGGTGCATCGCACTCACCCGCGCACCCACGCCGACGACCAGCGCGTCACGGAAGAGCGCGGCCAGGTCGACAAGGGCGCGGTCGAGCATGTCGCGCTGCACCCGGGTCGCCCGGGACTTCTGCCGCTTCTCCAATTCCTTGAGCGCGCCCGCGGTGCCCCGTGGTGCGCGCGCCGTGCCCTTGCCGGTGCCGCCCGCGCCGAGCGCGGTCTTCATCTCCTCGGTCTCGGCCTCGTCGAGTTCGGCGCTGATCGCCTTGGCTGCTGCTTCGGCCGAACGCACCAGGTCTTCGGCGGCGGCGTAGGCGGTCGAGTCCCGGGTGGCGGCGCGTGCCAGGCCGAGCGCCTTCTCCCGCTGGGCACGGGCGTCGGCATCCGTCGCGAGCCGCTTGGCCCGGCCGATGTGTCCGCCGCACACCGACGCCGCCCACGCCGCATCGGCCTGCGACAATCCGTCGCGTTCGACCAGTACGCGCTCGATGTCCGCGACCGACGGGGTCGTCAGAGCCACATGCCGGCACCTCGACCGCAATGTCACCGCGATGTCCTCGGGATCGATCGTCGGCGCGCACAGCAGGAAGACCGTCCGTGACGGCGGTTCCTCGACGACCTTCAGCAAGGCGTTGGCGGCCTGCTCGGTCAGTCGGTCGGCGTCCTCGACGACGACGATCTGCCAGCGGCCGGTTCCCGGTCGTCGCGACGCCGCCTGCACGATCTCGCGCATCGAATCCACCGACAAACTCAACCCCTGCGGGACGATGTGCCGTACGTCCGCGTGGGTCTGCGCCATCACGGTCACGCAGGCGCGGCATTCGCCGCACCCGACCTCGTCCTCGGACTGGCATTGCAGAGCTGCCGCGAAACAGGTCGCGGCCACCGACCGGCCACTGCCGGGGGGCCCGGTGAACAACCAGGCATGTGTCATCGCGGCGCGCATCCGGCCGTCCACCGGATCGCGCGGGAACTGGTCGTCGTCATCATCGGCGGAGGACGCGAACATCGACACCGCACCGTCGGCGGCCTCGTCCAGTCGCGCCGATACCGACCGTGCCGCCCACGCCGCCTGCCGGAGTTCGTCGGCAACGGCACCCTGTCCGATCAGCCTGTCGAAGACATTTGTCACACCGCCACCCTAATCCGCTGTTCGGACACGTCGATCCGCGCTTCGGTGTTTAACAATTGCAAGCAGCCAGCTACCGTGCATATATGATCCAACGCCGGTCACGGTGGTCAAAGGGCCTGCACACGGCCCGATGGCTGATACGCACACCGTGGCCGATCCTTGCCCTCGACATGTTGCGGGCGAACCTGGTCGGCGCGCTGTTCACCTTCGCGTTCCTGCGTTTCGGCATGCCGCTCTCCGAATCCATCCGGTTCGACGAGATCACCGCCCTCAATCAGGTCATCTTCGCCGTCTATCTCGTCGGCGCCATGCTCGTCGGCGGTTTCCTCAGTATCCAGTTGTCGTTGCCGGTGCTGGTCTGGCACCGGCGACGATCCCGGCTCGACAACGAGACCGCACGACGACGGGCCCTGAAGCTCCCCTATCTGCTGTCGGTGGTGAACCTCGCCCTCTGGGGAATCGGCGGGCTGTTCTTCACCCTCGTCAATTTCTCGGTCTCCCACACCAACGCGTTCATCGTCGCCATCGCCAGCGCCATCGGTGCACTGGTGACCTGTGTGCTGTCCTACCTGCAGGCCGAGAAGGTGCTCCGGCCGATCACCGTGGCCGCCATGGCCAATGACCCCGACAACGCGGTGGCACCCGGCGTCACCACCCGCATCGCGGTGTTCTGGGTCATCAGCGTCGTCGCGCCCCTCGCAGTGATCATCGGCCTCATCATCATGCAGCGGTTCGGCTGGATCAGCACCGACGCCACCGGACTCCAACGCCCCATCCTGTGGATGTCGGCGGCGGCCCTCGCGTTCAGTCTCCTCGCCATCGTGCGGGTGGTGGCCGCGATCAACGACCCGATCAAACAGTTGCGGCTCGCGCAGAGCGAGGTGTCCGACGGCAACCTGAACGTCGCGGTGAAGATCTACGACGGCAGCGACCTCGGTCTCCTGCAGGCCGGTTTCAACGACATGGTCACCGACCTCCGGGAACGGCAGCAGCTTCGGAACCTGTTCGGCCGGTACGTCGGCGAGGACGTGGCCCGCAAGGCCATCGAGACCGGCACCGAACTCGGCGGCGAGGAACGCTACGTCGGCGTCCTGTTCGTGGACATCGTCGGGTCGACCCGTCTCGCGGTGAACCGGCCGCCCCGCGAGATCGTCGAACTACTCAACGAGTTCTTCCGGGTGGTCGTCGCGGTGGTCGGACGGCACGGCGGATTCGTCAACAAATTCCAGGGTGACGCGGCGCTCGCGATCTTCGGCGCACCCCTGGACCAGGAGGACTTCGCCGGCAAGGCACTGGCCTCCGCGCGCGAGTTGCGCACCGAGCTCTACCGCACCCTCGGCGATACCGACATCGGCATCGGGGTGTCCGCGGGCAAGGCGATCGCGGGCCACATCGGCTCCGAGCAACGGCTCGAATACACGGTCATCGGCGACCCCGTGAACGAGGCGGCGCGGCTCACCGAACTCGCCAAGGACGAACCGACCCGCGTGCTCGGCTCGGCGCGCGCGCTGTTCCTGGCCTCCCAGGAGGAGGCCCAGAACTGGGAGATCGGTGAGGGCGTCGAACTCCGCGGCCGCGGCATCGAGACACTCCTCGCGCGGCCTCTGGTGGACCCGATGCAGACGAGCCCGATCCCGATCTCGGCCCCGAAGGACGACCTCGGACCGGACGAAGAACTGTAGGTCGTCGCCTAGTCGTCGGTGGACGACTCGGGAGCGGCCTCCGTGGCGGGAGCCTTCTTCGCCGCGGTCTTCTTCGCCGCGGTCTTCTTGGCAGTCGTCTTCTTGGCGGCAGTCTTCTTCGCGGCAGCCTTCTTCGCCGGTGCCTTCTTCGCAGCCGTCTTCTTCGCGGCCTTCTTGGCAGGTGCCTTCTTGGCTCCCCGCTTCTTGACCGGTCCACGGGCCCGACGGTCAGCGAGCAACTCCATCGCGCGTTCCGGCGTGATGGACTCGACCTCATCCCCCTTGCGGAGGCTGGCATTGGTCTCTCCGTCGGTCACGTACGGGCCGAACCGGCCGTCCTTGATGACCATCGGCTTCTCACTGACCGAGTCGTTGCCCAGCTCACGCAGCGGCGGCGCGGCGGCCTGACGGCCCCGGCGCTTGGGCTCGGAGTAGATCTTCAGGGCCTCGTCGAGAGTGATCTCGAACAGCTGTTCCTCGCTGGTCAGCGACCGGGAGTCGGTGCCCTTCTTGAGATACGGACCGTACCGTCCGTTCTGTGCGGTGATCTCCTCGTCGGAGGCCGGATCCACACCGACGACCCGCGGCAGCGACAGAAGCTTGAGCGCCTCCTCCAGCGTCACCGTCGAGATATCCATCGACTTGAACAGCGAACCGGTGCGCGGTTTCGGGCCGGCCTTCTTCGCCGCTGTCTTCTTGGCGGCCTTCTTGGCGGGCGCCTTTTTCGTCACCGTGCCTGTGCCGCCGCCGGTGGGGACGTCGTCGAGGGGAACGATATCTCCTTGTGCCCCACCGCTTTCCCCGCCGTCACGCGGCGTCGGACCGGCCGGGACGGTCAGCGGCGCATTACTGTCCCCTTCCCCGTCCTCATCCTCGGACGGCAGGATCTCGGTCACGTACGGACCGAAACGTCCTTCCTTGGCGACGATCTCGTGTCCGCTGACCGGATCGACACCCAGGACGCGTCCCTCTTGCGGTGTGGCGAAGAGCTTTTCGGCGACGGCGAGCGTCAGCTCATCGGGCGTGATGTCGGCGGGCAGATTCGCGCGCTGTAGGTCGGGTTCGGCATTTACGGCCGCGACGTTGCGTTCCAGATACGGCCCGAAACGACCGACGCGCACGAAGACGGGACGATTCTCCTCGTCGTCGAAGAGCCGGATCGAATTGACCTCGCGGGCGTCGATCTCCTCGAGATTCACACCGACGAGCTTCTTGAGCCCACCGTGTTTGGCGATCTCGGAACGGGCGATCTCGGCATCGTGCTGTGCGCCCTCGGCACCGTCACCGAAGTAGAACTCGGTGAGCCAGCGGGTGCGGTTTTCGCGGCCGGACGCGATCTGATCCAGGTCGTCTTCCAATGCCGCGGTGAAGTCGTAGTCGACGAGGCTGTTGAAGTAGCCCTCCAGCAGCCCGATGACGGCGAAGGCCACCCACGACGGGACGAGTGCGTTGCCCTTCTTCACCACGTAGCCGCGGTCCTGGATGGTGCCGATGATCGAGGAATAGGTCGACGGACGCCCGATGCCGAGCTCCTCGAGCACCTTGACCAGCGAGGCCTCGGTGAAGCGGGCCGGCGGGTTGGTGGCGTGACCGTCGGCGGCGAGATCACGTGCGGTGAGGGCCTGCCCCTCGGTGAGCTGCGGGAGTCGGTTCTCCTCGTCGTCGGCCTGGCCGCCGGCCTGGTCGTCGACGGTCTCGACGTAGGCCGAGAGGAAGCCCGGGAAGGTGATCGTGCGACCGGACGCGGCAAAGGTGCAGCTCTCGCCCGAGGTGGCATCGCCGGTGATCCGCAGGCTCATCGTGGTGCCCTTGGCATCGGCCATCTGCGAGGCGACGGTGCGCTGCCAGATCAGCTCGTACAGACGGAACTCGTCGGTCTGCAACTGACTCGCGACCTGACCCGGCGTGCGGAACGAATCGCCTGCGGGCCGGATGGCCTCGTGTGCCTCCTGCGCGTTCTTGACCTTGCGGGTGTACTGGCGTGGGGTCGGGTGCACGAATGCATCGCCGTACAGTTCACGCGCCTGTTCCCGCGCCGCGTTGATGGCGGAGTCGCTGAGCGTGGTCGAGTCGGTACGCATGTAGGTGATGTAGCCGTTCTCGTACAGCCGCTGCGCTGTGCGCATCGTGCGGTCCGACGAGAAACGGAGCTTACGACCGGCTTCCTGCTGCAACGTCGACGTCATGAACGGCGCGTACGGACGTCGGGTGTACGGCTTCTCCTCCACCGACGACACCGACATCGGCCGGCTGTCGAGAGCATCGGCGAGCTCCTGTGCGCGCCGGCCGTCGAGCACCACCACGCCGTCCGACTTCTTCAGTGCGCCACGGGAATCGAAGTCACGACCGGCGGCCACCCGGGCCCCGTCCACCGAGACCAGCCGGGCAGTGAAGGTCGCGGGCGCGGTCGCCTGGTCACCGGCATCCATGGTGGCGGCGATGTCCCAGTACTCGGCGGAGACGAAGGCCATCCGCTCACGCTCGCGGTCCACGATGATCCGCGTCGCCACCGACTGCACCCGGCCCGCCGACAGCTTCGGCATGACCTTCTTCCACAGCACGGGCGACACCTCGTACCCGTACAGGCGGTCGAGAATGCGGCGCGTCTCCTGGGCGTCCACGAGGTCGATGTCGAGATCACGGGGGCTGGCCGCCGCGGCCTGGATGGCCGATTCGGTGATCTCGTGGAAGACCATCCGCCGGACCGGGATCTTCGGCTTCAGGATCTCCAGCAGGTGCCAGGCGATCGCCTCGCCCTCGCGGTCACCGTCTGTCGCGAGATACAGCTCGTCGACGTCCTTCATCAACGACTTCAGTTCGGTGACCGTCGACTTCTTGTCGGGGGACACCACGTAGAGCGGTTCGAAGTTGTCGTCGACGTTGACACCGAGTCGCGCCCACGGCTGCCCCTTGTACTTGGCCGGCACATCGGCGGCACCGCGCGGCAGATCCCGGATGTGTCCCCGTGACGACTCCACGACGTAGTTCGACCCGAGGTATCCCGCGATCTTGCGGGCCTTCGTGGGCGACTCCACGATCACCAGTCTGCGGGTATCGCTCTCACGTGTGGGTGTTGCGGTGCTGGTATCTGCCACCGAGCGTCCTTTGCTTCGCTGTCATGCCCCCGGCTGCCCTTGTGGGGCCGCTATTGAGGGCGTTTGTACCTTATATATAGCGCTATTTGCACATCCGAATTCACTTCCCCGGCCTCCAGTCTGCACGAAGCGCCCGCACATCAGGCACGCACGGCCGCAAAACCGCAGGTCAGATGGCAGGTGCTGAAGCACATACTTTGTTCGGGTGATTTCTCGGCAGGTCGGGCCGTCGGTATCCGAGCGGGCGACACCCCGCGCACACGGCCGCAGGCGGATCAGAAGCCGGCGACGACCGGCCAGTAGGCGGATGCGTCCGGTTGATCCGGTTCGTCGCCGACGTATTCGAGGAGACGGATCAGACGTCGCCGACCGGCGATACGTAGTGCCGGGTGGTTGCCGCGCGTACCGACGAGTGTCGGGGCGATACCGGCTCGCATGAGTGCGGTGGCCAGTGGTGCATGGGTCTCCGGTGCGTGTGCATCCAGACCGAGCAGATACCGGTCGCCGTCCGGATTTCCCGCAGCGATGAGCCACAGACGAAGCGCGCGCGGTGTCGGCACCCATCCGGGCGGCATCGACTTCACGGCGCCGGTCGACCACCGGCGGTGCAGATCGTCGAAATCGTGGCTGTACGGGGTGCGGGCGATCGGGTTGCCCTCATCGGATGCCGCGACCTCCGCGTCGATACCGGTGGCCGCCAGTTCGTCGACCAGCGCGAGTGCCCGCCACATCTGCTCGACGACCACGGACACGCGGGTGCCCATGTCGGAGCGCACGGCGTGGCCGTGTGACGCCAACAGGCCCGCGAGATCGTCGAATGCGGGCCGATCGATCTGAGCCGAGAAGAATGACAGCTGACCCACACCATGACCTTAATGCTTCGATCCGCCGATACGGGCGCTGCTCATGCAGGCGACAACATACTCGTAACAGTCGGAGGTGCCGAACGAGATCGCTCCCGGCCACCGTAGTGGACCGGGAGCGATCTGGAGTTCAAGCCTGTCTCACAGGTGGAGGAAGTCTCCTAGACGGCGCGGACGCCGGTGGCCTGCGGGCCCTTGGTGCCCTGGCCGACCTCGAACTCAACCCGCTGGTTCTCCTCGAGGGTGCGGAAACCGTTGCCCTGGATTTCCGAGTAGTGGACGAACACGTCGTCGGAGCCCTCATCAGGAGCGATGAAGCCGAAGCCCTTCTCCGCGTTGAACCACTTCACAGTTCCCTGTGCCATTTACTGCATCCTTTTCATAACTTCATTGACTCGACACGAGGTGCCCCCGCGTCGTGGTCGGTCCCGACCGCCATACTCGATGATCCCCGCGGAGAACCCGCAAACGAACTTCAGTACCACGGCCTCAACATCGATCTCGCTACCCCCGTGTTCGGCGGCTTCGAAAGCTGCGACCGGGTCTAGTCAATCACGTATGTGGCGCGCGCGATAGTCGCTGCAACCAGAATGGTCGAAAACCTGGAAAATTTCGGCTCAGAAGTCTCCGGAAGTAGCATCGAAGTCCACGTTGACGAACGTCGTCGACCATTGACGTAAACCCTATGCAGAATCGCACATCTTTCGGCACCGAGTTGCTCCGCCGCTCCATGGCAGGCCACGATCTCGACGATCAGTCGCTGACCCATGTCTCGGTATTTGATTCCCGTACAGCAACTTTCGCGGATTGGCCCGACTGGCTGCCGCCCTCGCTGTTGACCGCCCTCCGGGAGACCGGCATCGACAAACCGTGGTCTCATCAGATCCGTGCGGCCGAACTCGCTTCTGCCGGTTGCCATGTAGCGCTCTGCACGGGCACCGCATCCGGAAAGTCGTTGGCGTACCAGCTGCCGATCTTGACATCGCTGTTAAATGATCAGAACTCCTGTGCGCTGTATCTTTCGCCCACGAAAGCACTGGGGGCCGACCAGATCCGCGCCGTCACCGATATCCTCGCGGCCGGCACCGCGGCGGAAGCCATGTCGGCCGAACGGACGACAGGTGTCGACGACGGATCGCGGTCGGATGAAATCGCCACTGCGACTCAACCTTTTGGACACTCTGCGTTCAAACACATTCAGCCGTGCGCGTACGACGGCGACACCGATGTGGAGATCCGCCACTGGGCACGAGCACATTCCCGGTGGATATTCACCAATCCGGACATGCTGCACATCGGGATCCTCACCGGGCATGCGCGGTGGCGACAGTTCTTCCGTCATCTCCGGTACATCGTCGTCGACGAGTTCCATCACTATCGCGGCGTATTCGGATCACATACCGCGCTCGTGCTGCGCCGCCTGTTGCGGATCGCCCGCGCGGCCGGTGCCGATCCGATCGTCATCGGCACCAGTGCGACCATGGCGGAACCCGCAGAAGCGTTGTCCCGCTTGATCGGTGAGCCTGCGGTGGCGGTCACCGACGACGGGTCGCCCCGCGGTGAACGCACCGTTGCCCTGTGGGAGCCGGAGTTCCTGCCGGTCGTCACCGGCGAGAACGGCGCACCGGTACGGCGGTCGGCGGGTGCCGAATCCGCCCGTCTACTGGCCGATTTCGTGGTCGAGGGCGCCCGTACCCTGTGCTTTCAGCGCAGCCGTCGCGGCGTGGAGCTGACGGCCCGACAGGCACGCGGCCTCCTCGAACAGACCGCACCCGAACTGGTGCCGCGGGTCGGTGTCTACCGTGCCGGGTACCTCGCCGACGATCGCCGTCGTCTTGAGGCCGCCATCAACAGCGGCGAGCTCGTCGGTGTCGCCACCACCAATGCCCTCGAACTCGGCGTCGACATCAGCGGTCTCGACGCCGTGATCGTCGGCGGCTATCCGGGCACGGTCGCATCCTTCTGGCAGCAGGCCGGCCGCGCGGGCAGGCAGCGAACATCGGGAGACTCACTGGTCGTTCTCGTGGCCCGCGACGATCCCCTCGACACCTACCTGGTGCATCATCCCGAGGCTCTGCTGTCGCGTCCCGTCGAAACCATCGTCACCGACCCGACCAATCCCTACATCCTCGCTCCCCACCTACTGTGCGCCGCCAGTGAACTACCGTTGCAGGACAGTGAAATCGAGACATGGGGCGCCGCCGATGCGGTGGCCGCACTCGCAGCCGACGGCAAACTGCGCCGCCGGAAGGCCGGCTGGTACCCGGCGGCCGGCATCGAACCGCACTCCGACGTCGACATTCGCGGCGGCATCGGCGGGCAGGTGCTGATCGTCGACACCACCACCTCTCAGTTACTCGGGACCGTGGACGTCGGACGCGCGATGTCGACGGTTCATCCGGGGGCTCTACATATTCATCAGGGTGCGTCGTATGTGGTGGACGAGCTCGACCTCGACGACGGCCTGGCTCTCGTCCATCCCGAGGAACCGGACTGGACCACGTCGGCCCGCGAGACCACGGACATCACCGTCACGTCGATCGTCGAACAGCGCACCGACGGCCCGCTGACCGTCGCACTGGTCGACGTCGACGTCACTCATCAGGTGGTCGGCTACTTGCGCACACTGCTGTCCGGTGAGGTGCTCGATGCCGTCGAACTCGACATGCCGGAGCAGACCCTGCACACCCGTGCCGTCATGTACACGCTCGATCCGGATGTTCTCGACGAGTCCGGCATCGACGCCGCCCGCCTTCCGGGGTCACTCCACGCCGCCGAACATGCGGCCATCGGCCTCCTTCCTCTCGTCGCCTCGTGTGATCGGTGGGATATCGGCGGGCTGTCCACCAATCACCATCCGGACACCGGCCTGCCCACCGTCTTCGTCTACGACGGATACATGGGTGGGGCCGGCTTCGCCGAACGCGGCTACCACGCATTCCGCACGTGGATCGAAGCCACCCGGGACGCCGTGTCCAGTTGCCGCTGTGAGAACGGCTGCCCGTCGTGCGTCCAGTCCCCCAAGTGCGGCAACGGCAATGATCCTCTCGACAAGCGCGGCGCCGTGACCGTCCTCGATCTCCTCCTACGCTGATACCTGCGGCGTCATTCAACCGGTCCTGCGCGCGCACGCGCGGCAGCCGTGCGAATACCGAACGGCCCCAACGACACCGGAACCTCCACCCCGATCACCACATCCTCCCCTTTCACCGAACACTCCACCACCCGCGCCGAGACCTCCTGAGCCGCCGCGAGCTCTCGCGCCGCCGCACACGGGTCCTCCGCACCGACAACTCGGTCAGCGGCCGCCGCCAGCGCCGAGAGATCGGCCGCCGACTGCGCACGATGCCTCGCGACCACCGCTGCCGCGACATAGAGCACCAGCAGCACCAGAACCGTGATCCCGGCGATCACATACGCCCCGGTCACCGTCGCCGATCCACGATCGTCACGCCACGACGGCGTGTCACTCACGGCCCCGGCCCATCGTCGGCCACTGCACCGGCACCGGACGCTGCATCGCCCTCCGGTTCCCGAGCCGCCACCGCCCGAGCCGACACCTCGATCATCCGGAACAGCGGGACCGGGGCACGCACCTCGACGATCACCTGGGACTCGTTCTGACGCAGCGTGATCGACGCATCGTTGCCCACCACGGCCCGCGCCGTCTCCTCGGCATCCTCGTCGCCGACAGCCCCCAGGCGCGCCGCCTCGCGTGCCGCATCGGTGCAGCGAATCTGCGTCGTCGCACCTACGACCGCACCCACCCCCATGACGACCACGACGACGATCGCCGCCAACGCGTAGGCTGCCTCGACGGTCACCATCCCCGCGTCGTCGGCCCACACCTCACGGAGCCGGCGAAGCATGCGCCGCAGCATCTCTCACCCCACCGACGTATTCAGCGCCTTGCCGATGATCCCGGTCAACGCGCTCACGATGTTGTCGCCGGTGACCACCGTGTACAAGATCGCTCCGAACGCGGCCGCGGCCACGGTTCCGATCGCATACTCCGCGGTGCTCATGCCCTCGTCGTCCACGACGACCCGCCACATGGCGGACTCCACCCGACTGACGGTTAGGCGAAAGATGTTGTTCGACATGCTGTTCCCTCCCTGGCGCGGAATGCGCCGACATATCTTGGACGCACCGGCCGCCGGATCGGATCCACCGGATCACCCACCGAACATCGGCCGGGCCAACCCGATCACCACGGGCACGATGCCGAGGCAGACGAAGGCGGGCAGGAAGCACAGCCCCAGCGGGCCACTGATCGCGACTCCCGCACGTTCGGCCGCGGCGACCGCACCGTCCTGTGCCTTCTGCCGAACGGTCTCGGCGAGGTCGGACAGTTCCCGCGACAGCGACGACCCCGAGCGTGCGGAGCGGCGCGCCAGGGCCGAGACCTCCTCGAAAACAGGCGATCCCACCGACGCGGTCCGCGTGCCCGGCACCGCGGTCTCCGACGCCCGAGTCCATGCATGCTCGGCGTCCGCACCCAACTCGAGCAGTTCGGCGACCGCCGAGAGGTGTGCCGAGAGCACCGGCGGGGCCGCCTCCGCGACCATGACCGCGGTCGCCGAAATCGGCTGCCCCGCGCGCAATCCCACCGCGAAGAGGTCGAGCGACGCCGCCACCTCGAACGGATCGTCACCACGCGCACGCGGACGGAGCCAACGCGGTTCCCCTCGCGCAGACGTCGGAGCGTCGATGATCCGGTAGACGGCCCAGTGCCGGTCCGGCCACACCCACAACGCGCCGGCCATGGACGCCACCGCACAGAGCAGGAGCACGGTCATGATGCGACCGCGCGGTCGGTTATGCGTTCGGACCACACGAGACCACCGGCGGCGAAGAGCGTTCCGACGATCAGCAGCAGCCCGCCCGGTCCCCCGCCGAACAGCACGCCCAAAGGATCGGCGCCCATCATCTGCCCGAGCGCGACACCCAGGACCGGTAACCCTGCCAGCACGACCCCTGTGGCCCGGGGGCCGGCGAGAGCCGCCCGGGTACGTTCGCCGAATCGCTGCCGGGCCACCACATCGGCACGAACCGACGAGAGCAGATCGACCAGTGGTAGCCCCAGATCGTCGGCCGCGCGCCACACGAGGGCCACACGCCGCCACGAGTCGTCAAGTTCGTCGACCGGGCTCGCGAACACCTCGCCCCCGAGTTCGGCGCGTCCCACCATCGTTCGCAACATGGCGGCGGCCGGCGACGACCCGTCGGCGACGGCCAGTTCATCCGCGGCGGCCCGGCATGCCCGCACCGCGGGCGCACCGACGCCCAGTTCCGCGATCATCACCGACAGTGCACGCATCAGTTCGGCGGTGGCGCGATCCGCACTGCGCGCCACCCTGCGGCGCCGCCACCACCGGACGACCACGCAGGCGACCACCGATGCGGCCACCGCGGCCGGGATGCCACCGGTCCAGATCGCGGCCACCGGCAGCATGACCGTGGCCATCGGCCAGAGGCCAGGGGCGGCGCGCGCACGCGACGACGACGCCACCTCCCGGACACGCAGCGCGGCAACCGGTTCCGGCCACCACAGACAGAATGCCGCACAGGCGATCACAACGATGGTCACAGCCGTTCCGATGGACTTTCGCGGAGTGCGCAGAGACGGTCAAGGGTCTCGCGATGCTCGGTGAAGCCGGTCGTCCGCAGCCAGGCCGGCATGATGGCCACCAGTCCGTCGGGCCGTCGGGTCACGACTCCGATCTCGGTGAGACCGCGCGCCCCATCGGGTGTCCGCGCCACCCCGAGGACGATCTGCAGTTGTTATCTGGGGTTAGGCGAGTATGAAGTGCCAGATATACCGTTCTATCTGCGTAAATAGTGTAGGTTACATGTATACTATGGTGTCGTGTGGTCAGCATCCGACAGAGAATCGCTCCGGCGTGTTGCCATCCTCGATGGAGGGTTAGGGGGTAAATTTTTGCCCCATGGAACTACACGACGATCCCGGGCGGTTGCTCCTCAAGTTTCGCGAACAGCACGAGCAGGTGTTGGGCGAGTTTCATGGCGACTTGGTGGCCCGTGCGTCAGAGACCGACACTCGATTCGCCGACCAGGGCGAGCCTCGTCGCATCGTTCGGTCGGCATCGCTTCTGGAAACTGCGCTCAAGTCGAGGGAGCGACGGCAGACCAAGGAATCGACGCTGCAAGCTCGGGGCAGTTACGGCTTCTCCATGGTTCTTGTCGATGGGCATGGGACTGTTGTGCGTACGAAGCTGTTTCCGCGCGGCGAGGATGGCGAGCGTCTCAAACCGGTCCCGTATGTTCCTGGGCGTCAGCCGATTCGGCGTCCAAACGAACTTCAGTTGAGCTTCGAGGACGAGCTCGGAGAGCCGTTCGGCGGGGACGATCTGATGGCACCACCTCCGGGTTTCACGTTCTATGTGCTGTGGTGGCCCGGCAGCTTGGGGCTGGGTGGAGCAGAGCTCGCTGCAGGGTGGGTCAAGAACAAGGTGGAGCCAGTTCTGTATGCGACTCTTCCCTTACCCGAGCCCATCATGGAGATTCGCAAGACTCCTGCGGGTGCGCTAGGAATGCCAGCAACTCCGTTGGAGTCGGCATCGACGACTTCCGGCAGGGGCCAGAAGCCCCGACGCAGGGACGACGACTTCGATTCGGTCGTGGGCCCAGAAGAAGCTGCCCCGCCGCAGTCGCCGTCCTAGGTGGCGACGCGGTTGATGGGCCGCGACTTCGGACGCGGCCCGATGATGTTGAATCGAGCACACGATGATTGAAGTATTTGGTGCACGAGTCAGGCAAGCCCGGGTGTTGCGACGAATGTCGGCGACATCGGTGTGTGAGTCCATGGGGTGGAGTCCCAACCGGCAGACGAAACTAGAGAAGTCCTCGGTTCTGTGGTCCACGCCTGAAGAGGTCGAACGGTTCTCGGACCTATTCGGCTTTCCTGCACGGTTTTTCAGTACCGAACCGCGGACACGGCTCACAGCCGGGGAACTGTTATTCCGAGCACCCAAGTCGATGACGAAGGGTGAGCAAGAGTTCCTGGCAGTGTTCGCCTCACTGGTT
The DNA here is from genome assembly GCF_059427765.1 of Gordonia sp. B8661-1. NCBI lineage: Bacteria > Bacillati > Actinomycetota > Actinomycetes > Mycobacteriales > Gordoniaceae > Gordonia > Gordonia sp. B8661-1. Next base: position 1,158 of record NZ_JCAHRL010000005.1, on the reverse strand, counting down.
GGGGACATCCTCGGCGATCTGGATGATCACTCGAAGCTACCGCCGGTACGGGTGCCCGCGATTCAGAGCGGCCCGTCCGCCGGAGTCCCCATTGCTTTGGCGGCGCTACAGCTACGCGAGGCGATGGGACTTGAGGCTGATGAGCCCTTCGACGATCTGATGTATGAGGCGGAGCGTGTCGGCGCTCCCGTCATCGTCCGTCGCCGGGAGCGGGGTGAATGGGATAGGGAGTTCGCGGCATCGGCGGCGTATGCCCGTACCGAACGGCACTTGGGCTATTCAAGCTGGGTCGGTGAACATCGTGACCGGCCGCTGCTGGTGCTTCGGGAGTCTGAGTCGTGGGAGCGAACTCGATTCACGGTGGCACATGAGTTGGGGCACTTGGTCTTACATAGCCGCGCTTCGTGTGTGGTTGGTTCCGAGCAGGAGAGCGAGGCCGATCGGTTCGCGGCAGAGCTTCTGGCACCGATTGCTGCGGTGGCAACCGAACTACCGACGATGGTGTCATTGCTAAACCTCAAGCCACTCAAGGATAAATGGGGGATTTCGTTGGGTGCCTTGATCCGTCACATTCGTGACGCACGTCTGATTGATCCGGTCCGGGCCGAGATGCTCACCAAGCAGTTGTACTCGCGGACCAACCCCGATACAGGGCACACCTGGGGTGTGACGGAGCCGGGGTGGCTGGATCGCCAGCCCGAACGGCCACGCCTGGTCAGCAAGTTTGTGGAGCGCTGCTATGGAGCATTGTCGTTGGGAGAGTTAGCAGCCCAGGGCGCCACTGGGCTGCCACTCGATGTCCTTGATTGGATCTTGGCGACACAGCGTACCGCCCCGTCACTGCCCATCCCGCAGAGCCCGGACGTTACAATTCGGATGGCGGCGACGCATGGCGAGGCTGAGGTCGTTGCCCTCGATTCACGACGGCACCGGGCGTGAGGTGTCACGGTGGCCAGAGTGCAGCGACTGACGTTTCCGGATCGGACGCATTCTGTCACCGTGATCGGCGCCGACCGATTGCCCGTAACGCAGGCCCGCGAATACCTGCGGTTCCTCACTGACGAGGGAGCATCCCCCAACACGGTGAAGTCGGGACTGCTGCACGATCGGGTGACAGTGTCGGTGTCATGCCGCTGAGGCGGCTGTGTTGATGATCGT
>NZ_JCAHRL010000004.1:0-359977 GCF_059427765.1 Gordonia sp. B8661-1 | reverse complement strand
GTCATCCTTCCAGGCCGCCCTCCCGGGGCAAGCCAGATCAGATGTCACCTAACCGTGCACCAGTCCCATCTCGGCGATGTCGCCGTCGTCGTCGATCTCCAGAATCGTGGCGCCGGGCAGCGCGAGCAGGATCGGCGAGTGGGTGGCGACGATCAGCTGGCATCCGTCGTCGACGAGCTCGGCCAATAGCGCCAGCACCGACAAGCAGCCCCGCACCGACAGCGCCGCCTCCGGCTCGTCCATCACGTACAGACCACCGGGAAAGAATCGTTGGCGGATCAGATGGACGAAGGATTCGCCGTGCGATTGCTCATGGGGCGAGATCCCGTCGAGGACGGCGAGCTGCTTGTCGCCGAGCGCCTCGGTCTCGGATGCGACGTTGTAGTACGACTCGGCGCGCAGGAAGAACCGGCTGCGCGGCTTGGCCGGGCCCCACGTGAGATCGATGAATTCCCCGAGCTCGGATTCGGTTGCCCGCGTGGCGAACCGGAAGTGCTGACTGCCGCCCTCCGGATTCATTCCCAGCGCCACGGCCAGTGCTTCGATGAGCGTCGATTTCCCGCTGCCGTTCTCGCCGACGAGGAAGGTGACACCACCACCGAGAAGCAGGCCGTTCGACGCGACCAGCGACCGGACCACGGGCAGATCGAACGGGTATCGGCCGGAGGGCGCATCGGAGGCGACCGTGAGCCGGTGCACGAAGCGCCCGCGACCGGGTCCGAACGAAGTCACCCGCCCAGCCAACCACGGATCACCGACACCCGGCCCGCCGACTCAGAGGCCGAACTGTTTCTGCATGGCACGCAATGTCTGCGCCGATGACAGGAGGCCGTCGCGTTCACTCTCCGAGAGCGGCACCTCCAGGCGCCGCCCGCAGCCCGAGCGGTCCACCAGCGAGGGCAGCGACAGACAGACGTCATCGAACCCCTCGATGCCGGTGGCGATGGTGGACACCGGCAGCACCCGATGTTCGTCGTCGAGAATCGCCTCGACGATACGGGTGGCGGCGAGGCCGATCGCGTAATTGGTGGCGCCCTTGCCCTCGATGATCTGGTAGGCGGAGGTGACGACCTCATGCCGGATCCGCGCGCGCTCCTGCTCGTCGAGCGCGGGTCGTCCGGGCAGCGGCGTCCACTCCAGCAACGGCACACCGCCGATGGTCGCCGAACTCCAGAGAGGGATCTCGGAGTCGCCGTGTTCACCCGCGATGTAGGCGTGGACGTTCTGCACCGCGACGCCGGTGAATTGGGAGATGAGTATGCGCAGGCGCGACGAATCGAGGACGGTGCCCGAGCCGAACAGCTGATTGCGCGGCAGCCCACTGTATGTCAGCGCCGCGTAGGTGACGATGTCGACGGGGTTGGTCACCATGACGTAGACCGCGTTCGGCGCGACCTCCAGGAGGCCGGGCATGATCGTGCGCGTCAGTCCGATGGTGGCCTCGGCCAGTTCCAGTCGCGACTGACCCGGCTTCTGTTTGGCGCCCGCGGTGACCACCACGACGTCGGCACCCGCGCACACCGCGACGTCGTCGCTGCCGACGATGTCCGCACGGGGCAGGAATTCCAGACCGTGGGACAGGTCCAGCACTTCGGCCCGGATCTTCGCCGCGTTGATGTCCATCAGGGCGACGGTGCGCGCCACACCCCGGATGAGTGACGCGTAGGCGATGGCGGTCCCGACCGCTCCCGCACCGATGATCGCCAGCTTGGTGCCCCGTGTGTCCATCGGTTCCGCCCCTCTCGTCGCCCGTGCGCCACCGTGCCGCGCCGCACTCTCCGACCACTTCAGGTGTATCCGAAAGCCGGCGAGATCGCGCGTCGTAGCACCACGAATCCACTTTCTGCTCATGTCCGGTGCCGGATCACCCTTGACTTTCCTATCAGGAAAGTGGAAGGTTACTTTCCAATCAGGAAAGTAAATAATCGCAGCCACACCCTAGAAGGGCATCCCATGACCGACATGACACCCGAGGCGGCGCGCGCCGCCCTCGACAGCGTCGAGCGCGCCCGCAAGCACGTGACCGACGAGATCGGCCTGCCCGGCGCGTACTGGTGGGCCATGGCCGCCGGCTGGCTGATCCTCGGCGTGATCGGAGAATTCACCAACGCGTGGATCGTCGCGATCGCGACCCTGGTCTTCGGCGCCGCACATGCCGCCGTCGCGAGCCGATTGCTGGACGGACGCCGTCGCAGCACCCGCCTTCAGGTCGATCGATCGGTGACCGATCGGCGCATCCCGGCCATCGTCATCCTCGTACTCTTCCTGGCGGTGCTGCTGACCATCGGCGCCGCGTTCGCGCTGTCCGCCGACGGGACCGGGCATCCGACGCTCTGGGCGTCGGCCGTCGTCGCACCGATCGTCGGCTTCGGCGGACCACAGGTCTTCGGCATCCTGCGCCACCGGCTGGGCGCATGACCGCCGACACCAGTGGCGCCGGAACCGCGGCGCGCTTCGACGATCTCATCCACCCCAGTACCCGGCTGTCGCTCATGGCCACTCTCGCGGCCGCCGACTGGGCCGACTTCGCATTCCTGAAAGAGACACTGGGACTGTCCGATTCGGCCCTGTCCAAGCAATTGACCACCCTGGGCGACGCCGGCTACCTGACCACCGAGCGTGTGCCGACGGGTCGCCGCCGCACCGTCCGGGCACGCCTGACCCCGGCAGGCCGGACCGCCTACGCCGGACACATCGCGGCGCTGCGCGAGATCGTCGGTGACCAGATGTGACCGTCACCGATCCCGACGGTCCTGCTAGCCTGACGCCTGAGAACGGTCGCACCCGCGAAGGTGGGTGTCAGGGAACCTGGTGAGATTCCAGGACTGGCGCGCAGCGGTATGGGAGACGGCCCCGGCATCGGTGTCACCACCGAACGGCTCACGAGCCGGCCACTGGGTGAGGACACCCGGGAAGGCGCCGGGAACCGGTTGACCCCGAGTCCGAATACCTGCCGCTCTCGCTCGAGTCCATCGTGTATCTCGCGCACAGATACCAGACCTGAAAGCGGTGCTCACCCGTGCCCCGTCGTCCCCGCGACGCCACGCTCAACGCCACCGGCACAACGGTGCGACGTGTCTCCTCCGTGCGCCTCACCGTGGCTCTGCTCGTACTCACCGCGGTGAGCATCGTCGTCGCGACCGCCTTCGGCGCCGAGACCATCCCCATCGCCGACGTCTGGCATACCGTCATCGGCCGGATACGCGGCGCCGATGTCGACTCCGCGCACGCGGTCATCATCTGGGATCTCCGGCTGCCCCGCTCGGTCCTCGCCGCGATCGTCGGGGCCGGTCTCGCGCTCGCGGGCGCGGTCATGCAGGCACTCGTCCGTAATCCACTCGCCGAGCCCTATCTGCTCGGGGTGTCGGCGGGCGCGACCGTCGGTGCCACCGCGGTCATCACCCTCGGCGTGTTCTCCGGCCTCGGCGTGTGGGCGCTGTCCGGCGGCGCGCTGATCGGCGCATTGGCGGCGTCGGCTATCGTCTACGCCGTCGCGCGCGCCCAGGGCGGGCTGACCGCTCTGCGCCTGATCCTCGCCGGCGTGGTGCTGTCCGCGGCCTTCATGGCGCTGTCCTCGCTGCTCGTCTTCACCGCGTCGGATCCGAACGCCGCCGACAACGTCATGTTCTGGATGCTCGGCAGTGTCGCCGGAGCCACCTGGGCCAAGGTGCAGATCGCCGGCGTGGTCGCCGCGGTCTCCATTGCGGCCATGCTCGGCATCCACTCGTGGCTCGACGCGTACGCCGCGGGCACCGACACCGCCACATCGCTCGGCGTGCCCGTGCGCGCGATGCGCACGGGCCTGTTCGTGGTGCAGGGCATTCTGGTCGGCGTCATGGTTGCCGTCGCCGGCGGAATCGGCTTCGTCGGACTCGTGGTCCCGCATGCGGCCCGACTGCTGGTGGGTGCCACCCATCGCGCGATGATCCCGGTGGCCGTCTGCGGGGGCGCGCTCTTCCTCGTGTGGGTGGACGTCATCTCACGCGTCGCCGCCTCACCCCGCGAGATGCCGCTGGGGATCGTCACCGGACTCGTCGGCGCACCGATCTTCGTCTTCCTGATGGGACGCAGACACTACGAGTTCGGCTCATGACCGGCCATACCGGCGGATCGTCGATGCGGTTGCGCGCCAGCGATCTTCGATGCCGGCGTGGCTCCCGCACCATCCTCTCCGGGGTGAACCTCGACGTGCCCGCCGGTACCCGTCTCGCGGTCGTCGGCCCCAACGGATCCGGCAAGAGCACTCTCCTGCGCACCCTGTCCGGTCTGGAACCCGCAAGTGCCGGAACGGTTCTCGTCGGCGACGACGATCTTCGGGGAATGTCCGCCCGCTCCCGCGCCTCGATGATCGCCGTCGTCGGGCAGGAGGAACATCCGTCGGCCGAACTGACAGTCGCCGAGGCGGTCGGTTTGGGCCGGACACCCTATCGCTCGGCGTGGTCGGGCAGCCGCAGCGGCGATGACGAGATCGTGCGAGCCGCCATGGTCCGGGCCGGACTCGAGGGCTGGGACGACCGGCCGTGCTCCCGGCTCTCCGGCGGCGAGCGCCACCGTGTCCTCCTCGCCCGGGCCTTCGCCCAGGAGACACCGATCCTGGTTCTCGACGAACCCACGAATCACCTCGACGCCGCGTGGCGGCTCCGTCTGATGACGATCCTCGACAGCCTGCACTCGACCGTCGTCGCGGCCATGCACGACCTCGACCTGACGCTTCGCCACTTCGATACCGTCGCAGTGGTTTTCGACGGCCGGATCATCGATCACGGTCCACCCGCGGACGTCCTGACACCCGCGGTGCTCGCCTCGGTGTTCGACGTGTCCGGAGTCGTCGTCGATCATCCGGTCACCGGTCGGCCGCACCTGTTGCTCACCGATCTCGCACCCACCGATCCGAAGGACATCCCGTGACCACCACCATGTCTCGCCGCATCCCGCTCGTCGCCGCCGTCATCGGCCTCGGGATCACCACCGGATGCGGCACGGCCACAACGACATCCGGCGACACGGTCACCGTGACGAACTGCGGCCGCGAGGTCACCTACGAACAGCCGCTCGACCGGCTGTTCGTCAACGACGGCGGAATGATCGCGATCGCCCTCGCCGCCGGTGCACGTGACAACATCGTCGCGGTCAGCTCCTTGGCCCGCGACAAAGCGGTGCTGCGTCTCGAATACGGTTCCCAGGTCGACACTTTGACGGAGGTCACCGCGCAGCAGCCGACGCTGGAGAACATCGTCGGCGCGAAACCCCAGGTGCTCTTCGCCGGATACAACTACGGCATGAGCGAATCGCGCGGCATCACACCCGAGATCCTCTCCACCCATGGCATCGACGTCTACCAACTGTCGGAGGCATGCCGCCAGACCGACGGTGAGGCACGGCGCGGCACCATGGATCCGTGGACCGCCCTCGACACCGACCTCCGGACGATCGGCACCATCACCGGACGGCCGGAGCGGGGCGCGGCGGCGGCCGACGACGTGAAGAAGCGGCTGCAGGCACTGCGGTCGGCGCCCCAACCTGCCAAGAAGCCAACGGTTTTCGTCTTCGACAGCGTCTCCGACACCATCTACTCCTCCGGCGCCTTCGGAGGGCCCCAGGGCATCATCGACGCCGCGGGTGCACGCAACGCCACCGAGGACGTCCAGGACACCTGGACCGCGATCAGTTGGGAGCGGATCACCACCGCGGATCCCGACATGATCGTGTTCGTCGACTACCCGGGACAATCCGTGGAGCAGAAGATCGCGGCCCTGCGCGCCAACCCGGCCAGCCGCAACCTGACGGCCGTCCGCGAGAACCGCTTCGTGAATCTGCCGTACTCGATGTGGGTGTCGAGTCCCCTGAACATCGACGCCGCCGAGATTCTGCGCAGCGTGCTGGAACGGCACGGCCTGGCGCCCGCATCGTCGGTCCGGCCGTCGCTGGACATCGCCTCGCTGGGCCTGGCCGGCAACGACTGGCTCAAGTGACCGGCCTGTCGGCCGAGACGAACGAACCCCCGACCACCTGCGCGGCGATCGGGGGTTCGTGGTCGTTCGGGCCGGCTGTCAGGCCTGCGGCTCGTCCGCGAAGTTGCGGGTGACCTGCGGGTCGACCGGGATGCCCGGGCCCGTGGTGGTCGAGACGGTGACCTTCTTGACGTAGCGGCCCTTGGCGGCCGACGGCTTCGCACGCATGATCTCGTCGTACGCCGCGCCGTAGTTCTCGGCCAGCGACTTGGCGTCGAAGGACGCCTTGCCGATCACGAAGTGCAGGTTGGCGGCCTTGTCGACGCGGAAGTTGATCTTGCCGCCCTTGATGTCGTTGACGGCCTTGGTGACGTCGGTGGTCACGGTGCCGGTCTTCGGGTTCGGCATCAGGCCACGCGGACCCAGGACACGCGCGATACGGCCGACCTTGGCCATCTGATCCGGCGTCGCGATCGCGGCGTCGAACTCCAGCCAGCCGCCCTGGATCTTCTCGATGAGATCCTCGGCGCCCACGGCGTCGGCGCCTGCGGCCTCGGCCTCGGCGGCCTTGTCGCCTGCGGCGAACACGATGACGCGGGCGGTCTTACCGGTGCCGTGCGGCAGGTTGACGGTGCCGCGGACCATCTGGTCCGCCTTGCGCGGGTCGACGCCCAGACGGATCGCGACCTCGACGGTCGAATCGGCGTTCTTCGACGACGTGTCCTTGGCGAGCTGTGCAGCTTCCAGCGGGCTGTACAGCTTGTCCTTGTCGACCTTCTCCGCTGCGGCGCGGTAGGCCTTGCTCTTCTGTGCCATTGCTCTGTTCTTCTCCGTTGATGATGATTCGGGTTCGTGGTTGCTGGGCCGAGCCGGCCCTCCCACTGGGGTGGATCTCGGATCTCGATACGTCACTCGCCTGACGGCTCGTGACTACTCGATCACCGGGAGGCGTCAGCCTTCGACGGTGATACCCATCGAGCGAGCAGTACCTGCGATGATCTTCGCGGCCTGATCGACGTCGTTGGCGTTGAGGTCCTCGGCCTTGGTCTTGGCGATTTCCTTGACCTGGTCCATGGTGACCTTGCCGACCTTGTTGCTGTGCGGCTCGCCGGAGCCCTTCTGCAGGCCTGCGGCCTTCAGCAGCAGCTTCGCGGCCGGCGGGGTCTTCAACTTGAAGTCGAAGGACCGGTCTTCGTACACGAAGATCTCGACCGGGATCACGTTGCCGCGCTGGGATTCTGTCGCGGCGTTGTACGCCTTGCAGAACTCCATGATGTTCACGCCGTGCTGACCGAGCGCCGGACCCACGGGCGGCGCCGGGTTGGCCTGGCCCGCCTGGATCTGGAGCTTGATGATCCCGGCGATCTTCTTCTTCTTGGGAGGCATCTCTACTGTTCCTTTGGTGTTCCTTGCAGATTCACGCCCGCTGGAGACGTGAAAGTCTTTGTGTCACAGGCCGTTCTCACGGCATATGACTCGCGTCAGATCTTTTCGACCTGGTTGAAGTTCAACTCGACCGGTGTCTCGCGACCGAAGATCGACACGAGAACCTTGACCTTGCGCTGCTCGGCATTGACCTCGCTGATCGATGCGGGCAGCGTCGCGAACGGGCCGTCCATGACGGTGACCGACTCGCCGACCTCGAAATCCACCTCGACGACTGCCGTCGCGGCGGCCGCAGCCGCTTCGACGCCACCGTCGGAGGCCTTCGCCGCCGCAGCCTTCTTCGGCTCGGTGCGCGGCATCAGGAACTGCATCACCTCGTCGAGCGACAGCGGCGACGGCTTCGAGGTCATGCCGACGAAACCGGTGACACCCGGGGTGTTGCGCACGGCGCCCCACGACTCGTCGTTGAGATCCATGCGCACCAGGATGTACCCCGGCAGCACCTTGCGGTTGACCTTCTTCGGCTGGCCGTTCTTGATCTCGGTGACCTCTTCGGTCGGCACCTCGACCTGGAAGATGTAGTCGCCGACGTCGAGGTTCTGCACGCGGGTCTCGAGGTTGGCCTTGACCTTGTTCTCGTACCCGGCATAGCTGTGGATCACGTACCAGTCGCCCGGTGCGCGACGCAGCTGCTTGCGGAGTTCCTCGGCGGGATCGACGTCTTCCTCGGGCGCCTGCTCGGCGGCCTCGTCGGCATCGGCGACGACCTCGGCATCGGCAGCTGCCTGCACCGCGTCCTCGCCACCGTCGACGGCGGCTTCGTCGTCGATAGCGGCGTCGACCTGCGCCTCGACGCCCGGGTCCGTGGTCTCGTCCAGTGACTCGCCGGAAACCGCCACGTCTGCCGCTGCGTCATCCACCGTTGCGTCGATCTCGTTCTCCGGGGTGCTCACTGCAGCCCACGCTCCTCTGTCGGTTCGGTCCTCGGCGGTCACCCGCGGCGGTTCGGCCGGTCAGCCGAACAACCAGAGGACCAACTTGGCAAATCCCAGGTCGATGCCGGAGATGAAAGCGGTCATGATGATCACGAAGATCAGGACCACGATGGTGTACGTGATCATCTCTTTGCGCGTCGGCCAGATGACCTTTTTCAGTTCGGCGACGACCTGTGTCAGGAAGACCCAGATCCGCACGAACGGATTCCGGCTCTCCCCGGCGGTTGCCTTCTTCTTGCGTTCCTTGACGGCTACCGCGGACGCCTTGCCGGCATCCGCGTCGCCGTCGGCAGCGGGGGCACCCGCCGACCGACGACTTCGAGACGAGCGCTTGCCGGACGGCCGGAGTTCGGCAGTGCCGTCGTCGCCCGCGGCGTCGCCGCGACCCTCGAGCTCGTCAACCACGGAGTCCGCGGAGTCCTCCGCGGATCCCTTGGCACGGGCGGCTCGATCTCGCTTGCTCACCTTCGAGGTCCTCTCGTCAACGTGTGCCCTCACCAGGGCAGGGGCGACAGGACTTGAACCTGCAACCTGCGGTTTTGGAGACCGCTGCTCTGCCAGTTGAGCTACGCCCCTTTGCGGCCACATCGGTGACCACTGGCGATCGGCTCCTTACACAACCAACGCGCCACCCTATGGGCGGCGCGCAAGTCAAGAGTCGATCAGACACTTCAGTGTAGAGCACCGCGGGCACCTGACCCAAAACGGTTCCCCGGCGACCTCTTGCTGCGGCCACCGTTCGTTTCCGTCCACCCGCGCACCGACCAGTCTAGAGGGCCGTCGCGAGGATGCCCGCCGCGTCGGCATAACGGTCGGCCGGTTCGACGGAGAAGTTCATCCGGACGAACGCTCCGGTGGGTTCGGCGGGAAACCACTCACCGCCCGGTGAGATGGCCAAACCGGCGGCCAGCGCGCGTGCGGCCACCCGGTCGGCGTCGGCGGGCAGCCCGTCGGAACCGGTGGCAGGCAGCTCCAGCCAGAGGTTCAGTCCACCCCGCGGCAGCCCGACGATCCGGGCGTCGGGCACGTGCTCGGTCACCGCCGCGACGAGCGCGTCCCGGCGGGTGAGCAATTCCCTGCCCAGCCGGGTCAGGTGGGTGCGCCAGGCGGGTGTGCTCACCACATCGATGGCGACGGCCTGCAGGATCGGCGCGACGTACAGGTCGGAGACCGTCAGCGCGGTCTCGATGCGGGCACGCGCGGGTCCGCGGGCGATCAGTGCCGCCACCCGCACCGTCAGTGCCAGGCTCTTGGTCAGCGAGCGGATGTAGATGACGTGACCGTCGGGGTCGTCGCATGCCAGGGGCGGCGGCGCCGGGCCGTCGAACGAGAGATCCCGCGCCCAGTCGTCCTCGACGAGAAAGGCCCGGTGTGCCCGCGCCACGTCGAGCACCGCGGCACGCTGCCCGCTGCTCCAGACGGCGCCCGTCGGATTCGCGTACACCGGTTGGACATAGGCCAGGCGCGCACCCGACGAGGCGAATGCCGCGTCGAGATCCGCGGCGCGTGGCGCACCGTCGACACGCGGCACCGGGACAATGGTCAGTCCCGCTTGCCGTGCCGCCGCGATCGCACCCCAGTACGTCGGTGACTCCATGACGATCGCGTCCCCCGGGGACGCCAGTGCGCGGAAGGTCGCCGCGATGGCGGCCTGCCCGCCGGAGGCGATCAGCACGTCGGTCTCCCGGCGACCACCGCCGAGTTCGTCGGCGAACCAGCGGCGCAATGCCGGTAGTCCCGCGGTCGGCGGACGCCTCAGGTCGTCGCGGCGGGCGACGCGCCCGAAGGCGGCGCGCACTTCACGCGTGAGTAGCAATTCCGGATCGGGGTAGCCGGTACTCATGGCGATCGTCCCGGCGCCGACGTCCCGCATGCTCGAGCCGACGACGGGTCCCGGCCACCGCTCGGCCCCGAGTGCCGCGGTCTGCCAGGACACATCGGACGGCCGCTGCACCGACGACCGGTCGCGAACGAAAGTGCCCGTCCCTGATCGTGTTTCGACGACACCGTCGGCGACCAGTCGCGCCAGCGCACGCTGCACGGTGACCGGCCCCGCGCCGAACCGGGCGGCCAGTTCACGGGTCGACGGCAGCCTATCCCCCGGCTTGGACTCTGCGGCCAGAGAACGCAAATGACGCGCGATCCGGTCACTGCTATCGTCGGACATGAATATGAATAGTAGCGCTATCGGCCTTCGTTCTCGACCGCTATCAGCGCCGACGAACCGCGGCGATGCTCCGCGACCGGCCGGGATCGGCTGGGGATTCGTCGGGGTCGCGGCGTTCTCGCTCACCATTCCCCTCACCCGGATCGCGGTCCGCGGACTCGACCCGCTTCTCATCGGCTGCGGTCGCGCCGTGGTCGCCGCCCTGCTCGCCGGAGTGGTCCTCGCCGTCGCCCGCGCCCATGTGCCGTCGTGGCGCGAATGGCTGGGATTGCTCCCCGTCACCGTCGGTGTGGTCGCCGGCTTCCCGATCCTCACCTCCGTCGCCATGCGCGACTCCGACGCGGGCCACGCGGCCGTCGTCATCGGACTGCTGCCGGCGGCGACCGCGGTCGTCGCGGTGCTGCTCACCCACGAACGCCCGCAGCGCCGCTTCTGGTTCGGTGCGGCCGCGGGTGCGGTGGCCACCGTCGGGTTCACCGTCGCCGCGCACGGGTCGCTGACGTCGCCGACACCGTCGGACGCCTACCTGTTCGGCGCGGTCGTCCTGGCCGCGGTGGGCTACGCACAGGGCGGACGAATGGCGCGGCGACTCGGCGCCTGGCAGACGATCAGCTGGGCCCTCATCCAGGCCGCGCCGGTGATGATCGTGCTCAGCGCGGTCCAGATGGGCACCCATCCCCCGCACGCGACCGCCGGACAGTGGACGGCCTTCGCCTACCTCTGCGCGGTGAGCATGTTCCTCGGGTTCTTCGCCTGGTACCGCGGACTCGCCATCGGCCCGATGTCCACGGTCAGCCAGGTGCAACTGGTGCAGCCGATCCTGTCGGTGCTCTGGGCCGTGCTGCTCCTCGGCGAATCGCTGTCACCCGCGCTGATCGTCGGCGGGCTGGCCGTCATCGGCTGCGCGGCCTTCGCGGTCCGCAGCCGCGTCGCGTGACGTACAGAGGTTGCCCTTTGACGCGGTACGCGCGTCAAACAGCAACCTTTGCCAGTGCGGCGCGCACAGAGGCGAGCACGTCGTGGGGCCGTCGAGTGATGTCGTCCCAGGTGAAGTTCAGCACCGACCACCCGCGCGCAAGGAGCGCGTTCCGTTTGGTTCGGTCGCGCTGGAACGTCGCCGCGTCTCGGTGGAACGCGAAACCATCGATCTCGACGATGAGCTTCGACTCCGGGAACACGAAGTCGTGGACCCGCCCGTCGACGATCTCATTGGCGTACCAGCCGGTGATGCCGCCCGAGCGGAAGATCCGGACCGTGATCCGTTCGGCCTCGGACCGCGCACCCGATCCCAGGGCGTCGATCAACTGCCGCGTTGTACCCGCTCCGATCCGCCCCGGATAGCGGGACCAGGTGTCGATCAGTTGCTCGACGGTCACCCGTTCCCGCAACAGGGCGTTGTCCATGATCTGCACCCCGGCCTGCGCCGCCGAGTCGAGGATCGTCAGAGCGACGGCGGTGACGCGCAGTCCGTCGACGAGCTCGATGTCGGCGTCGAACAGTCGTTGATGACGTACGGCAACACCGGGGCGAACGTTGCCGTGCCGGCTGCGGGTCCGGGAGATCACCGTCAATCGTGATGGGAAATCGGCGACCAACTGATGCCACCACGCGGCAGACGAACCGGCGAGTACAGCCGACTGCCCGGACGAGGCAATCGCGATTCGTAGGCGCGCTCGCGGAGTGCGCGGATGGTCGTCGGCCCGGTAGACACCACGGGCCTCGGCAACCCACGCACCGGAGATCAGCAGGCGCTGGACGGCGTGCCTGCTGAGGCCGCGCTCGTTTGCCTCGGCCATGGTGATGATGCCGTCACAGGCTGCGAGATGACGCCGCACCGCGTCGTTGCCGTTCATTCCTCTTCGACGGCACGGTCGGCGCGGCTGGTTCCGCCGCTGACAAAGGTTGCGCTTTGACGCGCTCACCGCGTCAAAGAGCAACCTCTGCCGGAGAAGATCAGTTGAACTGCACGACGGCCTGCGCGCGGCCGAAGATCTTCCGGTCGCCCTGCTTGGCGACGATGGTGATGGTGCCGCGCCGGGTCTCCGGGTCGAGGGACTTGACCTTGCCGGTGAAGTCCAGTTCGGCGCTGCCGTCGGCCGGGACGTACAGCGGGCTGGTGAAGCGCACGTTGTATTCGCAGAACGCGGCCGGGTCGCCGACGAACTCGGAGATGAAGCTGGCGCCCAGGCCCATCGTCTGCATACCGTGCGCGACAACACCTTCCATACCGGCAGCCGAGATGACGACGTCGGAGAAGTGGATGGGGTTGGGGTCGCTCGCGACGCCCGCGTAGTTCACCAGGTTGCCGCGGGTGACCTCGAAGCGCTTGGGCTCGAGTTCCTGCCCGACGGTCAGGGTGTCGAAGTCGACGGCGGCGTAGGCACCGGGCGACTGGGTGGGGTCGCCGTCGCTCTTCTCGATGTCGGAGCGGTCCACGGTCTTGCCCGAGTCACCGGGCTTGTCGATCTTCATCATCACGTGGTCGAGCGAGGAGGCGAGCTCCGGATCGATCTCCAGTCCGGGGCGTGCCGCCAGCGACGTGTAGGTCGTCATGACCGGCTCGCCGTGCTGATTCCAGATGACGTTCTTGGTGACCATCAGGTCGACCATCTCGGGGCTGGTGACGTGGCGGAAGGAGTCCAGCGACACGTCACAGATCAGCTGATCGCCGACCTTCATGGGCTGGTGGTAGATGAGTCGCTGATCGGTCTGCATGATCTGCCACAGGTCGTAGCCGATGATCACTTCTTCGAAGAGCTTCCGCTGCGCGATGATGCCGAGCACCGAGACGAAGGTGGGCGCGGCGATCAGGGAGTCGTGGCCCATCTCGCGGGCTGCGGCCTCACTCCAGTGGGTGGGGTGGGCGTCCTGCACCGCGAGCGCGTGCTTGCGGACCTCTTCGCGACCGATCTCGTAGTAGTCGTCGACGGTGTAGTGGTAGCCGACGAGTTCTGCCGTCTGCGCCGCGATCTCCTCCGGCGACAGTTTCTCCCCGGCCTTGAAGGCCGCGAGCCTGCGCGCGAGTTCTTCGGTGGTCACCGTGGCGGTCATCGGTAGGTCACTCCTTGGGTTGGGCTGTACAACATCCCCCGACCATCGCACCGACGTGCGTACCGCACTCCCGCTGCAACGCAGACGGGCCGCCTCGGATGAGGCAGCCCGTGTGTGTCCCCCGTGGGGGCTGTCCGACTCAGAGGTCAGCGCGATTCCTTGTGACCCTGATGCTTGCCGCAGTTCGGGCAGAACTTCTTCAGCTCCAGGCGATCGGGATCGTTACGACGATTCTTCTTGGTGATGTAGTTGCGGTGCTTGCACACCTCGCACGCCAAGGTGATCTTGGGGCGTACATCTGTGGAGGAGGCCACTTCGTTGCCTTCTTTCGGTGGTTCCTGGCAGGCGCGGTACGCGTGGTGCGTGCCGGCCCAGCGGTCCTCGGCGCCGAACGGTCGGCACCGTGTGTAGCGGTGGAGGGACTCGATCCCTCGACCTCACGATTATGAGTCGTGCGCTCTAACCAGCTGAGCTACACCGCCATGTGGACTCAGAGGTCCAGCGAGCCCCCTGACGGAATCGAACCGTCGACCTTTTCCTTACCATGGAAACGCTCTGCCGACTGAGCTAAGGGGGCGTACCCGGACCGGGATGTTCCCGGCTCGAGAGCCTTAACGAGGTTACACACCATTCCTGGCGCTCACCAAATCGCAGGTCGCGACCGGTGGTGAGCGCCGAGGAGACGGCGGGAAACAACGTTGTGGCAGGTATAGGATTCGAACCTATGTAGCTTGCGCGACGGATTTACAGTCCGCTCCCTTTGGCCGCTCGGGCAACCTGCCGTGCCGCCCTCGCGTCCGGTCTCGCGGACGTAAGAACAACGCCGCAAAGAATACAACGAACAGGCCTGTTCCGCGCAAACCGGCAGCTCAGGACGGCGCCGATGTGAACTCTCGATGAACCGCCGCAATCGGTTCGTCGTCCGGGGAAGCCTGCGGGACCCACGGACGCTGCATCCGGCATGACCAAGGAACTGCGCTTCGGCGTCAATCTGATGGGAACGGGAAGCGGTTCGGAGTTCACCGATCAGGTGCGCGCCGTCGCCGACACGGGCGCCGATGTGGTGCTCGTGCCCGACCATCTCGGGCTCATCGGTCCGCTCCCCGCTCTCGTGGCGGCAGCCGCCGCGGCACCCGATCTACGGGTCGGGACCTTTGTGCTGAACGCGGGTTTCTATCGGCCCGTGTTGCTCGCCCGCGATCTCGCGACCGTCGACCAACTGACCGGTGGGCGCCTGGAGATCGGTCTGGGCGCCGGGTACGTCGAGGACGAGTTCACGGCGGCGGGACTGCCGTTCGAACGCCCGGGCCGCCGGGTCGACCATTTGGCCGAGGTCGTCGATCGCCTCCGCACTGCGATCGCCGACCCCGACCACGTTCCGGCCTTCGTCCAGAAACCCGCACCGATCATGATCGCGGGTGTGCGTGACCGGGTGCTGTCGCTGGCCGCCCGCTCAGCCGACATCGTGGGCTTCGCGAATCTCCCCGATCTGGAGACCGCCCGCGATCGTGTCGCGTTCGTGCGTGAGCAGGCCGGCACCCGCTTCGACGATCTCGAACTCAACGTCATCGTCTTCGATCTGGCCGTCGGCCGGCCCGCGGACACCGGCGTACTGGTCGGCGCCAACCCGGAGGCCGACGAGGCCACGCTGCTCCGGTCACCGAACCTTCTGCACGGCAGCGTCGACGAGGTGGCCGATCGCATCCTGGAGATCCGGCGTGAAACCGGTATCTCCTACTTCACCTTCATCGAGCCGAGCACCGACGATCTGCGCGCCCTCGCCGCGATCATCGCCCGGCTGCGCTGATCCGGCGCGCGCACCGACTACCCTGTCGACATGGCTGATTCATCGTTCGACGTGGTGAGCAAGGTCGACCGCCAGGAGGTCGACAACGCACTCAACCAGGCGGCCAAGGAGCTGTCGCAGCGGTACGACTTCCGCGGGACCAACACGACCATCGACTGGTCCGGCGAGGAGACCATCGTGATCACCTCCGATGCCGAGGAGCGCGCGCAGGCGGGCCTCGAGGTCTTCAAGGAGAAGCTGATCCGTCGGGACATCTCGCTGAAGGCCTTCGACGCGGGCGAGGTCTCCGCCTCCGGCAAGACCTACAAGATCTCCGGCAAGGTCGTCGAGGGCATCGATTCCGATCACGCGAAGAAGATCTCCAAGAAGATCCGCGACGAGGGACCCAAGGGTGTCAAGGCGCAGATCCAGGGCGACGAGCTGCGGGTGTCGAGCAAGAAGCGCGACGACCTGCAGGCGGTCATCGCGCTTCTCAAGGGCGAGGATTTCGGGATCGCCCTGCAGTTCGTCAACTACCGATAGTCGAGGCCCGCTAGACGTTCGGGCCGCGTCGCGCCATCTCCTGCAGACGCGCGATGCGGTCCTGCGTCGGCGGGTGCGTGGAGAACATCTTCGCCATCCCGGCTCCACGGAACGGGTTGGAGATCATCAGGTGCGACTGCGACTCCAGTTGCGGGGTCTGGGCCAGCGGCGCCTGGTCGATGCCGCCGGAGATCTTCGCCAGCGCGGACGCCAGTGCGAGCGGGTCGCCGGAGAGTTTCGCGCCGGACTCGTCGGCCTGATACTCCCGCGACCGCGACACCGACATCTTGATCAGGGTCGCGGCGATCGGACCGAGGAGGCTGATCGCCAGGACGCCGATGATCCCGGGTCCGCCGTTGCGGTTGCCGCCGAGGAAGAACGCGAACTGCGCGATACCGGTGATGACGGCCGCCATCGCACCGGCCACCGACGAGATCAGGATGTCGCGGTTGTAGACGTGCGACAGTTCGTGCGCCAGCACCGCACGGAGCTCCCGCTCGTTCAGCAGCCGGAGGATGCCCGCGGTGCAGCACACCGCCGCGTGCTGCGGATTACGGCCCGTCGCAAAGGCATTCGGCGATTCGGTGGGGCTGATATAGAGCGCGGGCATGGGCTGTTTCGCCTCGGTCGCCAGTTCACGGACGATCCGGTAGAGAACCGGCGCCTCCACCTCGGTGACCGGCTGGGCGTGCATGGACCGCAATGCCAGCTTGGCCGAGTTGAAGTACACGTAGGCGTTGGTCCCGACGGCGAACAGGATCGCCACCACCAGGATGGTCGGGTTGCGGAATGCCGCGCCGATACCGACGATGATCGCCGACATCAAGCCCATCAGAGCCGCGGTCTTGAGACCGTTGAAATGCATATGCCCTACCTCTCACCGCGCTCACCGGCATCGGCGATGCTGCGTTCACTCTTCCAAACGAACGGATCGTCGGCAGAGTTTCCGGGCGGGTAGGCGCGGACCTAGCCGGTGCGCTCGATGGTGTAGCCGACCAGCGACGACAGCGCGTCGTGCGCAGGCCCCTGCGGCAGTTCGGCGAGCACCCCGTGGGCTTCGTCGGCGTACGCGCGGAGACGATCATTGGCCGCGGCCATGCCCGCCGAATCACCGAGGATATCGATGGCCTCGGCGACCACCGCGTCGTCGGTGACCGGCTTCGGCTGCCCGGTCGCCGGGTCGAGCAGCAGCTCCGACAACCGGCCCGCGGCCGCGTCGTCGCCACGCAGGGCGTAGAGCACCGGCAACGTGTGCACGCCCTCACGCAGGTCGGTACCCGGCGTCTTGCCGGAATCACCACTGGCGGAACTGATGTCGATGATGTCGTCGGACACCTGGAAGGCGGTGCCGATGATGTCGCCGAGCTTCGACAGGCGCTCGACGTCGTCGGGTGTGGCATCGGAGGCCATCGCGCCGAATCGGCCCGCCGCCGCGATCAGGGATCCGGTCTTCTCCCACACCACCCGCAGGTAGTGATCGATGGGATCGGCTCCCTGGGCGCCGACGGTCTCCCGCATCTGGCCGGTGACGAGTTCGGCGAAGGTCTCGGCGATGATCCGCACGGCATCCGGCCCGAGTGTGGACACCAGACGGGAGGCACGCGCGAAGAGGAAGTCGCCGGAGAGGATGGCCACGCTGTTGCTCCACCGCGAGTTCGCACTGGCCGCGCCACGGCGCATCGGAGCCTCGTCCATCACGTCGTCGTGGTACAGCGTCGCGAGATGGATCATCTCGACGACGGTCGCCGAGGTGATCACCTCGTCGGCGTCGGGCCGTGCGCCGAAACGCGACGCGAGGATCGCGAACATCGGCCGGAACCGCTTGCCCCCGGCGCGCGCCAGATGTGTGGCGGCCTCGGTCATGATCTCGTCCCCCGACGACAACTCGGCCATCAGCAGGTCCTCGACCCGTGTCAACGACGTCGACAGGACTCCTGCGAACTCGTCGTTGCCCAGGTCCAGCCCGGCGAATGTGGACTTCACGTGCTCGTCCCGCCCCATCTCGTCGACATGTCGCAGTGGCCGGGAGGCGGCCACCGTCATGCTGCGAGCCTAACCGCTGACCGACTGCCCCATACTGGTCGGGTGAGCAGCGACATACCGGAACGGGCGGAGGTACTCGTCGTCGGCGCGGGGCCGGGCGGTTCGGCGGCAGCGGCCTACGCGGCGGCGGCCGGTCGCGATGTGGTGCTGCTCGACGCGGCCACCTTCCCCCGCGACAAGACGTGCGGCGACGGCCTGACACCGCGGGCGGTCGCCGAACTCGATCGCCTCGGGCTCGGTGAACTCCTCGACGGCCGTCCCCGGATCACCGGTCTGGCACTGAACGGCTGGGGCGCCCGGCAGTTGGTGCGCTGGCCGTCCGCGGGCCGGTTCCCCAGCCACGGGAGCGCGGTGACGCGAATGGAATTCGATGAGGGGATCCGGGCCTACGCGGTCGCTCGGGGTGCCCGAATGGTGCAGGGCGCCAAGGCCGTCGACGTGTCGATGAACGGTGCACGGGTCGGTTCGGTGACCGTGTCCGGCACCGCGGGCAC
This sequence comes from Gordonia sp. B8661-1, assembly GCF_059427765.1. Classification (NCBI taxonomy): domain Bacteria; kingdom Bacillati; phylum Actinomycetota; class Actinomycetes; order Mycobacteriales; family Gordoniaceae; genus Gordonia; species Gordonia sp. B8661-1. Next base: position 341,561 of record NZ_JCAHRL010000004.1, on the reverse strand, counting down.
GCAGGAGATCACCGTCGATCAGGTGATCGTCGCCGACGGTGTCCGGTCCGGACTCGGCAAGGCGCTGGGACGCGAATGGCATCGGGACACCGCCTACGGCGTGGCGGCCCGCGCCTATGTACCGTCGTCCCGCGCCGACGATCCGTGGATGGGTTCCCATCTGGAATTGCGCGGGCCGGACGACGGTCTGCTGCCCGGCTACGGCTGGGTCTTCCCGCTCGGGAACGCCTCGCCGGACGGGGCGGGTGACCGGGGATTGCTGAACGTCGGCGTCGGCGCACTCGCGACGGCCAAACGTCCCGCGCATATGGCGCTGCGGCCGATTCTGGAGCACTACGCGGCCATGGTGCGCGACGAGTGGGACATCCAGGGGCCGCCGGAACGTCTGACGTCGGCACTGCTGCCGATGGGCGGCGCGGTCACCGGTGTCGCGGGGCCGAACTGGATGCTCATCGGCGACGCCGCGGCCTGCGTGAATCCGCTCAACGGCGAGGGCATCGACTACGCGCTGGAAACCGCGCGTCTGGCCGTCGAGTTGCTGGAGGAGTCGTCGGACGATCACACGACCCGGTGGCGTGACGTGCTGACCCACCACTACGGACTCGCGTTCTCCGCGGCGCGACGCCTGGCGAACGTGCTGACCGTCCCGCAGATGGTGCCCGCGCTGGGCCGGCCCGGCATCCGGTCGGGTGCCCTGATGTCGATGGTGGTGCGGGTGATGGGCAACCTCATCACCCCCGAGGACACCGATCTGATCGCGCGGGCCTGGCGCACCGCCGGCCGTGGGTCGTCGGTGCTGGATTCCCGCCCGCCATTCCAATGACACAAATTGCGCGATATATTTCATGGCATGTCCGCCATCACGACCCGCGTCAAGCACACCATCCAGAACCGGATCGCCGGCCGCTATCGGCTGCGCGGCGAGCTGGACCGGGTCGACGCCGTCACCAGTCCGGAGACCATCTCCACCGGACTCGCCACCCGCGAGTTCCCCTGGGGTATCACCCAGGCGCTGAGTTTCGCGCTCTTCCGCACCTACGCGGTGCCCTCGATCGGCGAATTGCTGTATCGCACCGGACAATTCACGGGCCGGACGCAGAAGCGCTACGACGACACCGTGCTGTTGCTCGACGCACCGATCGAGCACGGCTTCGACGCGACACAGGGCCGTGCCGGCATCCGGCGCATCAACCAGATGCATGCCATGTACGACATCTCCAATGACGACATGCTCTACGTGCTCTCGACCTTCGTCGTCTGCCCTGTGCAGTGGGTGAACGCCTACGAGTGGCGGCAGCTGACCGGACACGAGATCACCGGGCTCACGAATTACTACCGCAAGCTCGGCAAGCACATGGCGATCAAGGACATCCCGGAGACCTACGAGGACTTCGAGCGGTTCTACGAGGACTACGAGCGCCGTCATTTCTCCTTCAGCACCGAGTCACTGGCGGTCGCCGATTCGACATTGGATCTGCTGGGCACGTTCGCGCCCTACAAGTTCCTGCCGCGTGCGGTGGTGCGCCGGATGTCGTTCGCGCTCATGGACGATCGCCTACTCGAGGCCTTCCGCTACCCGAAGCCGACGGCGGTGGAGCGCGTCCTCGTGCGCGGCGGTCTCAAGGCCCGTGGCCTGGCGATCCGGTTCTTCGCCCGGCCGCGCACCGAGCCGCTGTACGGTCGGCAGACCAAGCAGATCCGCAGTTACCCGAACGGCTACCAGCTCGACGACCTGGGCACGTTCACCCCGCCCGGCTGCCCGGTCCCCCACGACGAACGCAGCGCCACCGGCACCGACTGAGCGCCGTCCGGACGGGTCAGACCCGCCGGGCCGAGTGGATGGCGGCGATGCCGCCGGACAGATTCTTCCAGGACACGTCGCCGAAGCCGGCGTTCCGGATCCGCTCGGCCAGACCCTCCTGATCGGGCCACGCGCGAATGGACTCGGCCAGATACACGTAGGCCGCCGGATTGCTGGACACCTTCGTGGCCACCGACGGCAGCGCCTTCATCAGGTACTCCATGTACACCGTCCGGAACGGACCGAAGGTCGGTGCGGAGAACTCGCAGATGGCCAGTCGCCCACCGGGTTTCAGCACGCGATGGAATTCGCCGAGCGCGGTGTCGACGTCGTGGACGTTGCGCAGTCCGAAGCTGATCGTCGCGGCGTCGAAGGAGCCGTCGGCGAAGGGCAGGGCGAGGGCGTCGGCGGCCACCTTGGGCACGCCTCGCCGGGCACCGGCCTTGAGCATGCCGAGGGAGAAGTCGGCGGCGATGCAGTGTGCGCCGGACGCGGCGAGCTCCACCGTCGACACCGCGGTGCCGGCCGCCAGATCGAGCACGACGTCCGTGGATGTCAGGCTGAGCGCCTTGCGGGTGGCCTTCCGCCAGCCGCGATCCCGCCCGAAGGACAACACGGTGTTGGTGATGTCGTACCGCTTCGCGACGCCGTCGAACATGGCCGCGACCTCGGCCGGGTCCTTGTCGAGAGTTGCGCGATCCTGCGAACCTGCTGCCATGGGTCCAACGCTACCGGCCGGACGTCCTCACCCGGCGAGCGGCACCGGCTCCGACCCGCCGGTCACCGCGCGATAGTGGCCGAGCAGTTCGTCGCAGATCACCGGCCACGTCCGGCTGCGGACGGCGGCCAGCGCGGCGCGGCCGAATTCGGCCCGCAGAGCCGGGTCGCGCATCACGTCGACGACGGCCGGCAGCCGCTCGGCATAGTCCTGCGGCGGCAGCAGATAGCCGGTGCGGAGGTGCGCGACCAGGTCACGGGGTCCACCCGCGTCCGGCCCGATGACCGGCAGACCGGACGCCATCGCCTCCTGGATGGCCTGACAGAAGGTCTCGTGCTCACCCGCGTGGACGAACACGTCGAGGCTGGCGTAGGCGCGGGCGAGGTCGTCGCCGCGGAGTTCCCCGGTGAAGATCGCGTGTGGGAGCAATTCGCCCAGACGTTCGCGTTCGGGCCCGGCACCGACGATCACCAGTTGCACCGACGGATCCTGGGCGATCGATGCCAGCCGCTCGACGTGCTTCTCGGGTGCGAGCCGCCCCACGAATCCGACGATCAGCCGGTCGTCGGCGCCCCACTGCGCGCGCAGGGTCGAGTCGGCGTGCACCGGATCGAAGAGGTCGACGTCCACGCCGCGTCCCCATCGATAGAGTCGCGGAATTCCTTGATCGGCAAGTGTTTTCAGGGTGTCCGTGGACGGCGCGAGGGTGCGGTCGCACATTTCGTGCAGTCTGCGGGTGTAGCGCCACGCCAGCCTGGTGGTGAGTGAGAGACCGTAGCTGGCGGCGAAACCCGCCACGTCGGTCTGGAACACCGCCACCGACGGCACGCCGAGCCGGCGGGCGGCGAGCGCACCGGCGGCCCCCACGACGAAGGGCGACGCGAGATGCACCACGTCGGGTTCGATGTCGCGCAGCGCGCGGTACAGCATCGGCGTGGGCACCCCGATGGGCAGCGAGGTCACCTTCGGCACCATGACCGACGGCAGGAGGTGGACCGGCGTGCGCGCACCGACCACCCGCGGCGCCGACGGCTCCCCGCGCGGCGTATCCGGTGCGACGATCACGGCCTCGTGCCCGGTCTTCTCGAGGTGCTCGACGACCCGCAGCACGGAGTTGACCACTCCGTTCATCTGCGGCAGGAAGCTCTCGGCGACGATGGCTACGCGCATGGCGTCAGTGTCGCGAAACGGACTGTCCACGGACTCGTCCCGACGTGACGCCCCGGCGAACTCCTCGTGAACGATCACCGCCGACCACCGGTCACGCACAATGGTCGTATGGACATGCTCCTGGCCAGCCGATGGTTATCGGCGGTGCCGTCCTTCGTGGCCGGCCACACGACACCCGGCGACCGGCCGCCGACGATCGGTTTCGTGGCGACGGCGTCGGAGATCTACCCGGAGCGGGGGTGGGTCGACTACGACCGGCAGACCCTGCGCGACTTCGGCTTTCAGCTCGACGAACTCGATCTCGCCCGCACCCCGCCCGCCGATCTGGCGGCGCAGCTCGACATCGTCGACGCGCTGTTCGTCTCGGGCGGAAACACCTTCCATCTGCTGCACGTACTGCGCAGCACCGGCACCGACGATCTGCTGTGCGAACGGATCACCGGCGGACTGCCGTACATCGGGGTGAGCGCGGGCGCGCTGATCGTCGGCCCGGACATCGCTCCCGTGACCGGGATGGACGATCCGTCGGAGACCGCACCCCTCGCCTCCACCGCGGGGCTCGGGCTCATCGACCGGATCGTCATGCCGCATGCGGACGGCATCGTGGTGGGACGCGCGGCCGTCGATGCGATCCGGCGGCGCCACGCCGGCGACGGACGACTCCTGTTCATCGACGACGATCAGGCCGTCGTGGTCTCCGGATCGGTGTGCACCGTCGTACCGTCCTGATCCCCCGGCCCGTTCCCGTCCGGGCGTAGGCGTGAGGCGACCATCCGGCGGTTGATCAGTGCCAGTGCGACCATCACGGCGCCGACGATCAGCCACCCGAGAATCGCGATCGAGATCGCCGGGATGATCGAGAGGCTCGCCGACCGTCCGGCGGGCCGGGCCAGGTCAGGATTCGTGGCGTCGAATTCGACGCTGATCCGCTGCCCCTTCGTCAACTCGGTGGGATAGAGCAGACCCAGCCGTGGACTGTGGAAGTCGCCGTTGGTGGTCTGGAAATTGACGTTGGCGTGCAGACGGTCCGCCGAGACCACATCGGCCATCACCGTGACCTCGTGGGAGTCGATCTGCCGGTCGTTGCGGTAGCAGCCCGCCACCAGCACGCCCGCCATCACCGTGATGACCAGACCGATCACCAGCAGCACCTTCTGGACGCGCCGCAGGATGATCGGTTTCACCCGCACCACGATAGTCGGCGTCCGCGCCGGGACCGCCACCAGTGGACGGTCGGCTCAGCCGAGTCGCGCCGCGATGGCCTGGTGGACGTCCCGCAGACGATGCCGATCGGTGGTCACCTCGATGATCTCGATCCCGCCGTCCGGTGCGGGTTCGGCGAGTACCGCGGTCAGCTCGCCGAGTGCCACACGCCGGTGCGGCAGGTGGAAACCGGCGCACAGCGCCGCAAGGTCGGTGCGGTGCGGGGTGCCGAAGATCCGCTCGTAGGTACCCGCGTAGGTGTCCCGGTCGAAGCGGGGATCACCCTGCTCGAGCAGGCCGAAGATGCCGCCGCCGTCGTCGTTGGCGACGACGATGCGCAGCGAATGCGGGCGCGGCTCCTCGGGGCCGATGAGCAGGCCGGTGGCGTCATGCACGAAGGTCAGGTCGCCCATCAGCGCGACGGTGCGTCCCGACGGGTTCTCCCGGCCGTGTGCCAGCGCGGCCCCGATGGCGGTGGAGTTGGTGCCGTCGATGCCGGCGACGCCGCGGTTGGAGAGCACCCGCACACCGTCGGTGACGTGACCGGCCAGCGCGACGTCGCGGATCGGGTTGCTGGCGCCGACGACCAGCTGGTCGCCCGGCGCCATCGCCGCGCTGACGACCCTGGCCACATGCAATCCGGTCACGGTCTGCTCGTCGGCGGCATCGGTGTCGAGTTCGGTGTCGACGGCGTCGAGCACCCGCTGCTGTGCTGCGGCGCACTCCTTGAGCCAGTCCTCGGACGGGCGTCCCTCCGGCTCCACGCGGGTGCCGGTGGCGTAGACGTTGCCCGACACGTCGGGCCAGCGCGGTCCGGTGGTCAGCGCGTACACCCGCACATGCGGGTCGGCGAGCAGACGCGACACCCCGCGATGCAGGGTCGGCCGTCCGCAGATGATCGCCTGCTGCGGGCGGATCGCACCGAGTGCGAGCGGATGCAGCGGATTCTCCACATGCGGCGCGGTCGGTTCGGCGACGGTCGGGATTCCGGTCAGGGCCGGATGCTCCCCCGCTCCGTGCCCGGAGACCACGACGGTATCCAGCGACAGGTCGATGGGCAGCGGTACGTCGAGACGGCCCACGGGCGCCTGCGTCCACGGCAGACGATCGGGTCGTCCCGCGAACAGTCCGTCGGCGATCTCGTCGAGGTCGAGTCCGGACTCCGTGGCGGCGTCGGGCACCAGCGGTTCCCGCAGCGGGATGTCGAACTGGACGGGACCGGCGTTGCCGGTACGGGCGCCACGAGCCGCGGCCAGCACCCGGCCCACGGCCGAACGCCACTGGCTGTTGGTGTCGACGTCCTGTTCGGCGAGCCCGAGACTGATGGTCGCGCGCACCTGCGTGCCGAAGATCCCGAACTGTTCGACCGTCTGATTCGCACCGGAACCGAGCAGTTCGTACGGGCGATTGGCGCTCATCACGATCAGCGGGACCCGTGCGTAGTTGGCCTCCAGCACGGCGGGGCCGACGTTGGCGACGGCGGTTCCGCTGGTCATCACGATGGGTACGGGTCGTCGCGACGACACCGCCAGACCGAGTGCCAGGAAACCCGCGGACCGCTCGTCGATCCGTACGTGCAGGCGCAACTCCCCGGCGGCGTCGGCCGCATGCAGGGCGAAGGCCAGCGGGGCGTTGCGTGACCCCGGGCAGAGCACGGCCTCGGTGACACCGCCGCGAATCATTTCGTCGACGATCACCCGGGCCTGCAGTGTCGAGGGATTCATCGCTCCAGACTAGGCCGAGACCGTCGGTGCATACTCGATGGGAGCCGATGCCGAGGTCGGCGCAGGAGGGTATGGGCCGTGGGCTTCTACGACGATCGGATACTGCCGCATCTCATCGAGTTCACCTGCGGGATGCCCGCTCTCGCGCCCATGCGCGAGCGCACCTGCGCAGGCCTGAGCGGTGACGTCGTCGAGCTCGGTTTCGGGTCCGGCCTCAATGTCGGCGCCTATCCGGACACGGTGTCGAAGATCACCGCCATCGAACCCTCCGACAACGGCTGGCGCCTCGGCTCGGAACGGGTGGCCGGATCGCGGGTGCCCATCGAGCGCGGCGGACTCGACGGCCAGCGGCTCCCCTTCGCCGACAACACCTTCGACGCGGCCCTGTCCACCTTCACCCTGTGCACCATCCCCGATCTCGCGAGCGCCCTCGCCGAGGTACGTCGCGTCGTGAAACCCGGTGGCACACTGCATTTCCTGGAGCACGGACAGGCACCCGACGAATCGGTCCACCGGTGGCAACGCCGGTTGACGCCGATCCAGAAGCGCGTCGGCGGGGGCTGTCACCTCGACCGGGACATCGGCGGCACCCTCCGATCGGCGGGTCTGACCGTCACCGCCCTGGACCGGTTCTACGCACCGGGCACACCGAAGGTCTTCGGTGCCATGAATCTCGGTGTGGCGCAGATCGGTTGAGTTCAGCCCTCGATGAGCGCGGACAGCGTCCCGAGGTAGTCCCGCATGGTGAAGGACGCCTGTTCGCGGGCGGTTCGGCGAAGCCGGTCGCGCCGCTCCGGGTCGTCGAGCAACTCATCGACCGCGGTGCGCAATGCGGTGGGGTCGGCAGGTCGGACCAGCACCGCGGTCGTCGCATCCAGATAACCCCGCAGACCTGCGACATCACTGGCGACGACGGGCACTCCCGCGTCGACGGCATTCATCACCCGGATCTGACCGACGCTGGTCCCGGTCTCCGGCACGACGATCACGTAGACGGTCGACGCCGCCAGTTCCGCGAGGTGGGCGTCCTGCGAAATCTCCACCGCGATCTCCACGGTGACGCCATGCCGTTCGGCGAGAGAGCGCACCTCGGCGTGGTCGTCGGCGCTGCACACTGCGACGACCGTCCAGTCGGCGCCCTCCGCCGCGGCGAAGAACGTCGCCCAGTCGACGCGACGGCCGGACGCCATGACACGGCGCCGGGCATCCAGCTCGGGCAGTGCTCCCGGACCGGAACTCTGCGGCCAGCGCACCAGACGGAATCGTTCCGCGGTCACCCGATGCAGGGCGGCATAGGATTCGGAGTCACCCTCGGACAACACCTGAGCGACCCGGACGCCGCGGCGGAACATCCACGCCCGGCCGCGGTCGAGCAGGTCGTGCCAACGACCCGATGGTTGCCTGTGCACGATGTACTCGAGCAGCACCATCCGTCGCCGTCCGGTGACGGCGCACAACAGAAGACAGACCTTGGTCGCGATCCCGGGATTGGTGGTGACGATCGCCGGATAGCGCAGTCCCGCAACGAATAACGCCAGACCGCGAATCAGGGCCACCCGCATCGCGAGGACTCGGACCGGAGCCGGAAGATCGCGAAGCACCTCATCGAGGGGGATCACCCCGTCGAGCTGCTCCGCGTACCAACTGTCCCCCAGCGCGCTCACACGCGAAACCCTACCGTAAGCGGGTCCTGTGGACACCGGACCGCTATTCGGCATCATGGTGTGCGTGAGACCGACTCGACCACTGCGCATCCTGGCCGTTGGCCCGGCCCCTTCAGGCCCCGACAGCCGTGGCGGAATGGCCACCGTGCTGAGCCAGATGATCGAGATCGATTCGTCTTCGGCCGAGTTCACGGTCGTGCCCACCTACAACGACACCCCGCTGCTGTCCCGCTGGTGGCTCGGTATCCGGGGCATGGTCCGTGCGGCCGCGCTGATCGCCTTCGGACGGGTGGACCTGCTGCATGTCCATCTGGCGCACGGCGGTAGCGTGCTCCGGAAATCGGTTCCGTTGTGGGCGGCCCGATTACGCGGCGTCCCCGCGGTGATTCACGCGCACTCCTACAATTTTGCCGACTGGTACCGGACGCTGCCTGCTCCTGCCGCCCGGGTGGTGCGCCTGATGCTGCCCGCGGATCGCTGGCTCATCCTCGGCCGTGACTTGGCCGACGAGTACCGCGACGTCCTGGGACTCGACGCGAATGCTGTTCAGGTGCTGCACAATCCGGCTCCCGAGGTGACGGGCACCGATCTGCCCACCGCCAACGCGGAAGCACCTGTCATCGCGGTGGCCCTCGGTCGGCTCGGTGAACGCAAGGGCACCTTCGACGTGATCGAGGCAGTCGGCCGGCTCGACGAATCGATCCGGTCACGACTCGTGGTCGTGCTCGCAGGTGACGATCAGGTCGAGCAGGCCCGCGCCGCCGCGACACGGGTCAACGGCAACCTCGGCGCGAAGGGACCTGTGCAGGTGCGGGATTGGCTCAACCCCGACCAGCGGGACGCGCTGCTCGGCATCGGCGACATCTTCCTGCTGCCCAGCTACGACGAGGGACTGCCGATGGCACTCCTGGAGGCCATGGCCGCCGGGCTGGCGCCCATCACGTCGCCGGTCGGAGCGATCGGTGACGTCATCGACGACGGTCGCAACGGCATCCTGGTGCGCCCCGGCGACATCGATGCCATCGCCGCCGCGATCGAACGCCTCACCACCGACGACGTCTACCGGCGCGAACTGGCCACACATGCCCGCGACACCGTGCGCACATTTTCTCTTGCGGGTTGGCACGCCGAATTGCTCACCGTCTGGCGATCGCTCGCCCGCTGACCGACGTCGGGCCTTCTGTCCACCGGTCAGCGCATCGTCGTCGACATGCGCCGGGCCGGATCGCTTGCGGCGACGACAGCACAGACATCACGCAGGGCAGCACCGACGCGGTCGAGTGAGTGGATGCGCTCATAGCTTTCGCGCGCGGCCACGCCCTCCTTATGTGCGACATCGGGATCGGCGAGGCGGCCGAAGGTGTCGGCCAGGCCCGCGACATCGTCGACGGCCACCGGCGGTACCCCGGACGGCTGGAATTCCGGCAGCGCACCACGATCCGAGACGATGGGGGCCACACCGGCCTGCATGGACACGACCTGCACGCCACTCTGTGTCGCGACCCGATAGTGCGCCAGGGATCCCTTCGCGCGACTCAGCACCGTCATGAGCTCGTTCTGATCGTACGAGCCACCGTTCCACCGCACCGTTCGAGGCAGTTCGGGTATCGCGTCGCCGGCACCATAGAGTCGTAACAGGTCGCCTCGGTAGGAGGATGAGGCCACATGCCGCTCCCACGCCTCCAGGACGGTCGGCAGGTTCTTGTAGGCGTTCAGCCTTCCGACCATCACGAAATCCCGGCGATCGGGTGCGTGGGTGATCGGCTCGACGATCCCGTCGGGGACATCACTGGTCAGCGGAACCACCATGGGAGGTGGCGTGCTCTCGGGTAGTGAATGCGCCACATGTTCGCTGAAACACAGTGTGGCACACGCTGTCCGATGCCACCGACGGAACAACGGGCCATGCCAGGCGGGCATTTCCTCGTCGTCACCATGCGGTCGGTCGTCATGGACGACGGTGATCCGGGGCCTCCCGCGTCCCAGGAGCATCCACCGGGGATCCCGCACCAGTTCGGTGACCACCACGTCGGCGTCGAACGCCCGGACTCGTCGTGCGGCACAGACGAATTCGGGCCAGCTCGACGCCTTCTTGGGACGGGGGTCGAGCACGAGCTCCCACGGTTGAGGGGCGAGTTGTTGCGGGTGCTGACGCGAGGTCACGAGCAGCACCTGGTCGCCGGCCCGCCGCAGTGCTTCGGAGTGCAACCGTGCCAGGGGCCGCATCCACGGCGAGAGCCACAGGATCCTCATGGCCGTCCCCCGATCACCGCGGCGATGGCCGACTCGTAGGCGTCGGCCATGGCCTCCACCGTGTAGAGCGCGGCAGACCGTTGAAACCCCTTCTCGCCCACCGCTGTCAGCCGATCACGATCCGACATCGCATCGGCCAGCGCCGTACGCCACGCCGGCACTGTCGCCTCAGGGACCACAAAACCTGCGGCACCGTCGTCGAGCATGTCACTCACCGAGCACACACCGGTCGCGATGACCGGTAGCCGCCGTGCCATCGCCTCGACGATCACCAGGGGGAATGCCTCGGATCGGCTCGGCACACACACCAGGTCGGCGTCCGCAAAGGCATGGTCGGGCCCGGGAGACCATCCGCGCCAGCGGATCCGGTCGCCGAGCTCCGCCGGAGTGAGTGCCTGCAGTCGCTCGCGATCCGGCCCGTCCCCGAAGATGTCGAGGCGCCAGTCGGTCTGACCGTCTCGTGCCAGATCGGCCAGCGCTTCGACGAGAAGATGCGGATTCTTGTGCTCCACTATCCGCGCGAGCATCACCAGGCGGAGCGGGCCGCCACGACGGGTGGTGCGCTGCGGGATTCGCGTGAGTTCGTCGCCGGTCATCACCCCGTTCGGCGCGACGACATGCCGCTCCCCCAGCGACTGGAAGCGAGTGGCCTCCTCCCAGTGCCGAGGAGACAGCGCGACGAATCCGTCCGCGCGACTCATCGCACGGGCGAGCGGCACGGAGTAGGTGGGCCGATCGGGCTCCGGGGGAATGTGGGCACCCACGAGCCATCGGCGGCGTGATCGTCCGGTGCGCCACAGGGTTCCGAATCCGGTCTCGGTATTCGTGTCACCGGTGATCAGAACCGCGTCCTGGGCCCCGATCTCGACCACGGGCGCCCACCATGGCATCCGGACGACCCGGACGGTCGGTGGCACCTCCGCGATGAGCGGCCCGAGTCTCTGGATGCACACGATGGTCACGTGGTAGCCACGGCGGTCGAGTTCGGAGGCGAGCACCACGTGCTGCCGTTCCGCGCCACCGAAACACAGTCGATTCGTAGTGATGACGACCGATGGTTTACCGGTCGTCACCGACTGGCGATATCGCGTGCGCTGACGGCGTTCGGAACGCTGCATCCGGTCCAGGAGCGTGCTGCCGGCGAGAAAGACATCGGCTGAGCGTTTCCCCCGCACCTGTTCGAGATTGAGTGCGATGTTGCTGCGCAACAGGTCCGCGGACCGGCGCGTCGCCGGGCCCTCCCCGGCGACCGTTCCGTGACCGCCGTGACGAATTCCGCGTTCGGGCGCAACCATCAACCGATACCCGAGTGCGCGCGCACGCCGTTGCCACTGCTCCTCCTCGCCGTAGAGAAAGAACTCCTCGTCGAACTCACCGACCGCCTGCCAGGCCGCACCCGAAATCGCCAGGCACGCACCGGTTACGTAACCGTCCACCTGGTCCGGATGCTCCGGGTACAACGAGGACCACGGGGTCGCCCGCAACCTCGTCGAGTACCAGGCGGTGTCGACCAGGCGGCGCAGCACCGTCGCCTCCCGATGGGCGACGTCCCAGTCACGCGCCCCGGAATCCGCGTGCGGGTCGTCGGTGTAGGGGGCCACTGCCGCGACTCCGGGTTCCGCGAGCATCGCAATCGTCACGGACAGGTCGCCGAGCAACACCGCATCGGGGTTGAGCAACAAGAAGTCCCGGCCACCGGTCGTCCGGGCGAGTCGGTTGACCCCGGCCGCGAACCCGATGTTCGGCGACCCCAGGTACCAGTCGATCTCGGGGTGTTCCGCGGCAAACGTGCGGACGCCGTCGAAGCCGTCACCGGAGTTGTCCCACACCGCGATCCGCGATTCGGGCAGGAATCGCCGCACCGAGTCCAAGCAGGTGCGCAGCAGATCCGGGTTCTTGTAGGCGACGACCAACACGTCGAGCCCCGAGGGCGTACTCATCCCGGCCACCTTTCGTTGTGCCGTACGGCGGGCAGTTCGGTCGTCGCGTCATCGAGTTCAGCCGGGGATGCGGCCTCCGCGCCCCCACTGCGGACGAACTCCTTGAGGAACGACCACCGCGCAGGCCCGACGAGCAGATTGACCAGCACGTAGACGATCCCGGCGGCGAGACCCGCGAGGACCACCGAGGTGCCGGAGATCGACCAGGCGACGAGAACCGCGGCCCCCACCGGAATCAGGCACCACGCCACGAATCCGGTGGGCTGCACGCGCAATCCCATGCTGCGCAGACGAACGGAGGCCACGACGACGCCGATGGCCTCACTGATGACGAGGACGCAGGCCGCACCCCGGGCGCCGAACTGCGGAGCGACCGCGAGGTTCAGCAAGATGTTGATGACCAGATTGATGATGTTGAGACGCATCAGGAACACCTGCTGATGCGCCGCGAACAAGGCCTGGGAGACGGCCGCGTTGAGGAAGGACAGCCCGGCGGCCAGGAAGAGGAACGCGAGGACCGCGTGCCCGGCGCCGAACGCATCAGAACCGATCACACGCATGATCCCGCCGGACAACAACGCTCCGACGGCCATCAGCGGCAGCGCGATCAGGTACAGCATCTCGATGGTGCGCCGCACGAACTTCTCGAATTCCGCACGGCTGGCGGCGAACAGCGCGGTACTCGTCGAGAGCGTGGTGGCGAGGAACAGATCCGGCACCATCGAGGCGGTGAATGCCAGGGTGTAGCCGAGCCCGTACAGACCTACCTGCTCCGGGGTGGACATCACCGACAGGATGACGCCGTCGATGCGCCAGTACAGCACGCCGATGACGAGAATCGCGGTCTGCGGCAGGCTTTCCCGCACCAGACTCATCGACGCGTCCATCGAGAACACCGGCGTCGCCGTGGTGACCCGGCGCGCGGCGAAATACTTGATCAGCAGCTGCCCCAGCGGTGGGATCAGTTGCACCATGGCGAACCACAGGAGCGGGGCGCCCGTGACGACCAACGCGATGGTCGCGATCATCGAGCCGAATCGCCCGGCGACGTCGGCCAGCGCGGGAGCGCCGAAACGCACTCGCACCATGAACACCGGATCGAAGGAGTTCGCCAACGCGGTCAGAGCGAGGCTGCCACCGATGATGACCACCATCGCCGCGGTCTCTCGTGACTCCTGATAGACCATGACTCCGGCAAGCATGGACAGCGCGGTCAGCGGCAGGCAGAACACCATGGACAGCCCGAGATTGGTGCGCACGAGAGCGTGCAGCCGCGCCTCGGGATTCGCTCCGGCACTTGCCGATGCCTCACCGGTGACCCGCCGCACGATGACCGCGTTGATACCGAGTTCGGTGAAGCTGGTCCACAGTGCGACGAACATGATCGCGGCTTGCAGGTGCCCGTACGACTCGGGTCCGAGAGCGCGCGTGGTGAGAGACACCGTCACCAACGAGGCGACCGTGCCTGCAATGCGCGCTGCCATCTGCAGCACGGTTGCCGAGGCGATCCGCGACCGGCGCGTCGAATCGCCGGCCGCCGCCTCGGTCACGACGGATCTCGCTTCAACGTGACTTCTCCAGCAAACCTGTTCGGGCGGCCCGACATACGTTCGGACCGCACACATCCAGCACAGCAGCGGAGATGTTCACGTGCCCCCAACGCACACCCGGTATGCTCACGCGTGGCCGTCCGCCATTCATCCCCCAGGAGTGCTCATGAAGCGAGTGTTCATCGCGCTCACCCACACCCTGGAGACGTCCGACTGGACTCGACGTCACAATGCGGACGAGGTTCCGGACGCGACCCCCTACGGCCTCCATCACCTCGCCGATCATGGCTTCGATGTCGAATTCTCGACTGCGGCCACTCATCCCCCTCGTTTCCGTTCCCGAGTTCGTGCCAAGGTCACGGATACGATTCACCATCGTACAGACGGACTCGAATTCCTCCCCATCGGCACACATCGCCGACATCTCCATTCGAACGCCACCGACGCGGTGTTCTGCTATGACGAGCGGACCGGCATCCCGGCGGCCCTGTATCCCGGCTCCGATCGTGCACCGGTGGTCTCCGGAATCGCCTGGCTGGCACGCCGGGCCGAGACCGCGACACTTCATCGCTGGGCGGCGCAGCGCGCGCTACCGCGCACTGACGCGCTGTTCACGCAGTGTGTGCCGATGGTCGACGTCCTGGCGCGGGAGTGGGACGTGCCCCGGTCCCGTCTGCGCTACGTGCCGCTCGGCATCGACACCAATTTCTTTCGCACACAACCTTTTCCGGAGTCCTACGAACCGGCGACGATCTCCAGCGCCGGAGAGGACCGTTTCCGCGATCACGCGTTGTTGATCGAAGCGGTCCGCAGCGTACGTTCGCGCCGTCACCCGAATACCCGTCTGGAGCTGGCGACCGGGCTGCCCGTCGACCTCCCTGATGAGTGGGGCACGCTCTACACCGAGCGGATGAACGGGCGCATGCGTGATGTCTACGGACGTTCCTCGGTGGTCGCCGTGGCGCTCAAACCGACCGATACCGGTTCCGGACTCACCGTGATACTCGAGGCGATGGCATCGGGGCGACCGGTCGTCGTCACGGACAATCCGGGCATCGCCGAGTACGTCGCGCACGGCGAGACCGGCCTGCTGGTGCCGCCGAACGATCCGGAGGCATTTGCCGCAGCCCTGGAGTCATTGCTCGACGAACCGGAACGCGCCCGCGAAATGGGTTGCCGGGCAGCCGAAGTCGCACACGAGCAGTTCAGCTCGATCCGGATGGCCGGACATATCGCGACGATCCTGCACGACGTCTCCTAAAGCGGACCTCAGCGCAGTAGGTCCCACGACGCCGCGCCGGCGACCACCGTTCGCGACGCCGCCGACATCGCGTGCCCGACTCCCAGATCGTCGGGGTCCACCGCGACCACCACGCCCCGGTCGTCGAGGCGGCGCGCGAGCTGCCACTGGTGATCATCGACGTGCTCACCATGGGCGTGTGCGCGGGGCAGAACCACCGGAGAACGTCCCGATTCCAGAGCGGTCAGGATCGACCCGACTCCGGCGTGGGCGATGACGAGATCGGCGTCGGCAATGGCCGACCGCAATGTCATGGGATCCAGGAAATCGGAGACCGAATCCTCCGGCCCGAACCGGCCGTCGTCCCGAGTCGCTCCCAATTGCCAGGTGACCCTGGGATTTCCGGGAAGGTCCGCGACCACCCGCCGTGCCGCGCGAACCGCACGTCCGAACTGGAACCTCTCGCCGCCGAGCGTCACCACGACGCGCTCGACGGCGCGCTCACCGGGCGGACTCGTATCCGCTGCTCCGAAAGCGTCGAAGACCGAGCCGAGGTGGCGCCAGCCCCGGCGAGTCCATCCGGGCTCCTGGCTATAGCAGACGACACCGGGGAGACCCCGGACCATGTGGCCGGTGAGGCTCGGACCATCGAATCTGGTTGCACTGTCAACGAAGTAGGTGGGGACCCCCTGGGCGCGCGCGGCCACGAGATACGGCACCGCCAGTGCCGCTCCCGTCGACACCACGGCAGCGGGCGCGATCTCGCGCACGATCCGCCGCGCCCGGGGCAGGGCGGCCAGCGCCGGCCGGAGTTCGCGAGGACCGATCTGCGGCACCCAGCGCACGTCGTGGCCGGCAAGGACACCGTGTGTGTGCGCGGCAGAACTGGTCACCCACGTCAACGGCCGGGGAAGATCCGTGTTCTCGCTGAGAATCCGCAGCTCATCGACATGTCCACCGGGCGACGCGACCAACAACGTTCCGTTGCGGACGAAACGATTCCGGATCCTCACATCGCAAGTTTGGCATGGACCTCTATACTCTCTCCGTAAGCACCGGCGCTCGGGGGACGGGAACGCGTCGGTGACGAGGTGGGGGGAACACCTTTTGTCGTTTGTTGCTGCACGCCGACGGAGCGTCGTGGTCGTCGTGGTCGTCGCCATCGTGGCGGTGGCCGGACTCGTCGGCGGCCTCGTCGGAAAGTCACGCACACATCCGCTGTACGAGTCGAGTGCAGTGGTCATGGTGTTGCCACCCGGTGCCGGTAATCCGGACGCGAAGATGAATCCCTTCGTGAACCTGGACAACAACATGATCCAGCTGGCACTCGCCCTCACCACGGCCCTCAACTCTCCTCGCACCGTTTCCGATCTCGGACAACCGGATTCGTCGATCGAGACGGTCGCGGCCGACACCGTGAAGACCTCGGCGGGCACGGCGGGCTCCGGTGACACCGTGCAGATCGCCATCACCGCCCAGGGCACCGACCCCGGTATCGCCCAGGCCACCGTCGAGCGCCTGACCACGTACGCGAAGACCGTGCTGGACCGGATGCAAACCGATGCCGGTGTGCGCGGCCGGACTTTCGCGGACCTCCTGGTGGTGACGCGAGCATCAACGCCCGAACAGGTCAGCGCCTCGAGCGTGAAGGCGATCGGCACGATGGCACTGCTGTTCATGATCATCGCGGGGGTGCTCGCCGGCGGTGCGGTCGCACTCGCCGACCTGATCCTGCGCCGCCGCGGCCGGAACGCCTCGGGCGCAGCCGATTCCCCTCGGCCCGCCACCGATCGAGCGCTGGACGTGCCGCATGAGGTCCGCGACGCCGAGACCGAGCGATTCGCCGCCTCGGCCACACCGGTGACCCCGACCCGCAAGCGGTTCCGCACACGCCTCTCGTCGATGCGGATGCCCCGCTCCGCACCGGCGCCGCGGTCCGACGAACCGCTGGTCGACGACTCGGATGACCCCGCACCGGATGTGCCGACACCGATGGCAGAGGCCTACTCCGCCACCGAGATCGAGGTCGAATCAGTCGAAGGACTGCCCTCCGACGACCTGCCGACCACTGACCTGCAGAAGTCCGATCTGCACGAGATCCTCGACGACGCACCTGTCGACGCCACACGTGACGATGCGGCACGTGACGATGCGGCACACGAGGGCCGGACGCACGAGGAGAACACGCACGAGGACGCCTCCGGTGACGAAGACGTCCTCGGTGGCGATCAGCCGAGTTCCTCCCGACCACTCGATCTCGACGACATCTCCGAGCGACTGACGCTCGGCAAATCGCTGAACCTCGACTCCCCCACGGTGGACATCACTCTCGAGGCGGCGCCGAAGCCTCAGGACGACTCCGTCGCCGATACCGACGACTCGGCAGCGGTCTCCGACGACAACGCCGATGCCACACCCGATCTGACCTCACCCACCTTCACGCCGACCGGTCTGGCGCCGAACGGCATGGGTCCGGGCGGCCTGATCCCGGAGAACCTGCCCACCAATGGCTTCGGGATGCCGAGCCTGCATCATCTGCATGACGGGGCGTGGGTGGACGCCGACGACGCAGTCGACGAGGAGGATACGCACGACGAGGTCGTCGCCGAGATCCCCGCCTCCACCGACGAACAGCAGTCGGACGGTGGTCATCCGGTCGACGAGGACGAATCGGCCCCCGCCGTCCGGAGGCGTTCCGATCGTGCCGCGGCACCGCGAACGCGGACCTGGGGGTCGGACCGCCCGGTGTTCCGATCGGTCACCTCCTCACACCAGCAGCCACGCACGAGCAGCCGCCCGCCCCGCCCACCGCGTCCGGAACAGCAGCGTCCCGAGCCGCCCCGGCCCGAAGCGCAGCCGGAGCCGTTCGAGCCCTGGTCGGGACTCGCCTGGCGCTCGGACCGATGGTCAGGAGGGGGCGAACCCGATGCGCGCGAGCGTGATTCGCAACCGGCCGCCGACGACAACGACCGTGGTAGCGACAACCGATCGGATTCCTGGCGGTGACCTCGGCACCCCGGCTCGTCGGTGACCCGCCGGGTGACCCACCTTCCCGTTCCTTCGCAGAGCCCGGCGACGATGCGCGAACAGCCGTGTCCGCCACTGTCGCTCGGACGGACGACACGTCCGGCGACGCCGATCGTCTGCGGCGACTGTCGGCGCTCCGCCATGACCCGCTGGTCTGGGCCGGCGTACTCGCGGTCATGTGCGTCGCACTCCTGGCGATGCGCCAGAGTTTCCTGCTGCGTGCCAGTCGCGGCCTCACACCGATGCAAACAACGATCTGCGCCGGTGTGATCCTGCTGTGTGCCGGAGCCATGTTCGGCCGCGATCGTGTCCCTCGACCCCCGGTTATCCCACTGCTGGTCGTGGTCACATCGGTGGTGGTCGCGATGGCATCGTACGCGGCTGCCGCCTCCCGGGGCCTCACCGCGGACCAGGTCCTCAGCGCTGACCGGGGCCTCCTCAGCCAGGTCATCATGCTGGCCACGTTCGTCCTGGTCGTCACCGTGATCCGTTCCCGCCGAGCCGTCGTATGGCTGCTTCGCGGTCTGCTCATCGGCGGTGCGATCAGTGCGATGTACGCGTTGCTCCAGACCGCCACGGGTTTCGACATCGCTCCGTACATGCGCATTCCGGTCATACTCAAGGGCGACACCACCACACTGGTCACCGGGCTCATGCGCGCCGGTTCCGTGCGACCGCAGGGCGCGGCGGGCCACCCGCTCGAGCTCAGCGCCGTGCTGACCACACTGACCCCGGTGGCCATCGGTGTCGCCTTCGAAGCGCGTCATCGCGGAGAACGGTGGTGGCCGTGGGCGGTCACCGGCGGCATCATCGCAATCGGCGCCTTTGCCACCGTGTCCCGCTCGGCCATCGTGGGCATGGTCATCGCCGCGCTGGTGTTCGCGCTCGTCTCGCCGATCCGCCGCACCCTGGTCGCGGCGATCGCCACTCTCGCGGCCCTGCTGGTCTCCTATGTTCTCCAGTTCTCTCTGGTGACGAGCCTGTCGAAGGTGCTGTCCGAGGGCTCACAGGACCATTCGCTCGAAACACGTTCGTTCGGCGCGGATTACGTGACCAAGCACTTCCCGGATCACCTCTGGCTCGGCCAGGGCATCGGCACCTACGACCTGAAACTCCAGCCCGTGCTGGACAATGAGTACCTGTCGCGGCTCATGGAGGTCGGCCTCCTCGGCATGATTGCCTTCGCCGCGATTTTCGTCATGGGGATCGTCGCGGCCGGCATCGCGACCATCCGCGCGATGCGCGACCACGATCGCGGTCGGATAGACCTGGCCGCCGGAGTGCTTGCGGCGATCGCGGTGATCGCGGTGACCGCAACGATCTTGGACGTCAACGGGTTCGCGCAGATCTCGATGGTGATGATCCTGCTGGTCGCCCTGGCGACCGTGCTGATGCGGGGAACCGATGACGCGATCTGACAGGGGCGGTATCCGTCCGGCCGACTTACTCCGCTTCGGACTGCGCCGCCTTCGTGATGCCCGGCCGACGCTCCGCACGAACCCGTTTCCGGACGTCATCGCCCGCTGGGAGTATCGCGGCAGGCACCTCGAGATGCGGGCACCGCAGGTGTCCGACTATCAGGAGTGGTATGACGTCCGCACCCGCAATCGTGAACTGATCGAACCGTTCTGGGCGGCCGACGACCGGTCATGGGAGGATCGTCACCGGCCCGGAGACTGGCTCGATCAGGTCCGGGTCTCACGTCGGGGCCGTCGTGATCGTTCGTCGCTGATCAACCTGATCGTCATGGACGGCGCACTGGTCGGACAGCTCAATCTGGAGTGGGTGGACGAGGGATCGGGCACCGCCGAGTACGGTGCGTGGCTGGATGCGTCGGCGCACCGACTCCATCTGATGCAGACCTGCCACGAACAACTGGCGCGCTTCGCCTTCGACGAACTCGGGCTCGAACGGCTCCTCGCACCGATCTCCGTGTCCAATCGGAGTGCCGGGATCAGTGTCCTGCGACTGGGTTTCGTCAACGAAGGCGTCATGCGCGCCTACACCGGCATCGGCAGTGGCCGGGCCGACCACGTCATGTTCGCCATGACACGCGCCGATCACGACCAATGGCGACGAGAGCGTGCGGCGGAGTCGGAGAACGGTCCGGCGGAGACCGATGCACCCGTCGATCGCGATTTCACGGAATCCGTTCGCGCACAGGCCCGACTGCACGATCTGGTGCCGGGCGGCGCGCACACCTACGCACGCGGCGAAGACCAATATCCCGACGGCATGGCCCCGATCATCGCGCGTGGCCGGGGATCCCATGTGTGGGATGTCGACGGCAACGAGTTCATCGAGTACGGCGCGGGACTGCGGTCCGTCACGCTCGGTCACGCGTTTCCGCCGGTGACCGAGGCCGTGCGGTCGGTGCTCGATCTGGGCAACAACTTCAGCCGTCCATCGATGCTGGAAGTGGCTGCGGCCGAGGACTTCCTGTCCTGTGTGCCCACCGCCGAGATGGTCAAGTTCGCGAAGAACGGCTCGGACGCGACCACGGCCGCCGTGCGGTTGGCGCGGGCGATCACCGGGCGTACCGCGATCGCGATCTGCGAGCAACCGTTCTTCTCCGTCGACGACTGGTTCATCGGCACCACACCGATGAACGCGGGAACCCGCGACGGCCACACCGTCACCTTCCCGTACAACGACGTCGAGGCGCTGCGGACACTGCTGGCGGGCAACGACATCGCCGCGGTCGTCATGGAGGCGGCCACCGCGCTCGCCGAACCGGAACCCGGCAGCCTCCAGGCGATCCGCGACCTGTGTACCGCACACGGCACGCTCCTGATCTTCGACGAGATGATCACCGGCTTCCGCTGGTCCGCGGCGGGTGCGCAGTCGGTCTACGGCGTCACACCGGATCTGTCCTGCTGGGGCAAGGCCCTCGGCAACGGCTTCCCGATCGCCGCCCTCGCGGGCCGGCGTGAGTTCATGGAGGCCGGCGGGCTCCGCGCCCCGGGAGATCGGGTCTTCCTGCTGTCCACCACCCACGGCCCGGAGTCGGCATCGCTCGCGGCCATGCGCGCGGTGATCGAGGCCTACCGCACCGACGATCCGATCGCCCGGATGGAATCCACCGGCACGGCACTGGCCGACGGGATCAATGCGCTCGCAGCCGATGTCGGTATCGCCGACCGGCTGCAGGTGACCGGTCGGCCGTCCTGCCTGATCTTCGTCACCCGCGACGCCGACGGCAATCCGTCGCAGGCCTACCGCACCCTCGCGATGCAGGAACTCATCGGGCGTGGGGTGCTCGGGCAGTCGCTCGTCGTGAGTGCCGCCCACAACGAGCGCGACGTCGCACGCACCGTCGAGGCCTTCGGCGCACTCATGCCGATCTATCGCGATGCCCTGGAACGCGGTGCGGCCGAACCCTTTCTGCGCGGACGACCGGTGGCGCCGGCCATCCGGTCCACCGGCGCGCCGCGTACCCCCTTCTCGACCCACGAACAAAGGACCAGCCCGTGAAGTGCCGTCTCTGCGGTCACGAATCCCTGCTCAGCGTCGTCGATCTCGGCGCAACACCGCCGTGTGAGCTCTTTCTGCGGGGAGATCAGCTCGACGAACCGGAGATGACGTATCCGCTGCATCTGCGGTTGTGCCCGGAGTGCATGCTGCTGCAGATCCCGGCGCTCATCACACCGGAGGACACGTTCACCGAATACGCCTACTTCTCCTCCTATTCCGACACCTGGGTGGACCACGCACGCACCTTCGTCGACGGCGCGGCGGAGCGTTTGGGACTGGATGGCGATTCGCTGGTCGTCGAGGTCGCGAGCAACGACGGCTACCTGCTGCAGCATGCGGTGGCGCGCGGAATCCCCTGTGTCGGCATCGAACCGTCGGTGAACGTCGGCGAGGCGGCCCGCGAGAAGGGCGTACCGACGATCACCGCCTTTCTGGGACCGGACACCGCCGCACAGGTGCGCGACGAGCACGGGCCGGCGTCCCTCGTCGTCGCCAACAACGTGTACGCACACATCCCGGACCTGATCGGATTCACGCAGGGTCTGCGCACCCTGGTCGCCGACGACGGCTGGATCAGCATCGAGGTCCACCACGCGCTGAACCTGGTGCGGCACGCCCAGTTCGACACCATCTACCACGAACATTTCCAGTACTACACGGTCCTGGCCGCCCAGAATGCGCTCGCCACAGCCGATCTCACGGTCGCGGATGTGGAACTGCTGGATACCCACGGTGGTTCGATCCGGCTGTGGGCACGTCCCTCGGCAGCGGTCGACGAGCCGTCCGAGCGGGTGGCACAGGTCCTCGAACTCGAACGCGAGGCCGGGCTGCACGAGGTCTCGGGTTACACCGACATGGAGCATCGCAGCCGCGAGGTCCGCGCCGACCTCCTCCGGTTTCTGCTGGACTGCCGTGCCGCGGGCAAGCGGGTCGTCGGCTACGGCGCCCCGGGCAAGGGCAACACCCTTCTCAACTACTGCGGCATCCGGCCCGATCTGATCGAGTACACCGTGGACCGGAATCCCTACAAGCATGGCCGTTTCACGCCCGGCACCCGCATCCCGATCCACGCACCGGAACAGATCTACACCGATCGTCCGGACGTGATCGTGATCCTGCCGTGGAACCTGGCCGACGAGATCCGCGCGCAACTCGCCGATACCGCGGAGTGGGGCGCCACGTTCCACGTACCCATCGCATCCGACCACGCGGGGGTCGCCGGGTAGGGGCCCCGGCGCACACGGCATCCACACCAGGAGGGGAAACATGAAGGTCGTCTTGTTCTGCGGGGGCTACGGCATGCGTATGCGCGCCAACGACTCCGATCCCATACCCAAGCCGTTGCAGATGGTCGGTCCGCGACCGTTGATCTGGCACGTCATGCGGTACTACGCGCACTACGGGCACAAGGAATTCGTGTTGTGCCTCGGCTACGGTGCGCAGGCGATCAAGGACTTCTTCCTCAATTACTCGGAGGAACACTCCAACGATTTCGTCCTGCGTGACGGCAAGGTCGAGATGCTCTCGACCGACATCAGCGACTGGCAGATCACCTTCGTCGACACCGGGACCGAGTCGGCGATCGGCGAACGTCTGCGCCGTGTACGCGGACACCTCAACCCGGGGGAACCCTTCCTGGCCAACTACTCCGACGTCCTCTGCGACGTACCGCTGGACGAGATGGTCGCCGCCTTCGAGGAATCCGGGGCGGCGGCCTCGATGGTGATCGTCCCGCCGCAGTCCTCCTTCCACTGCGTGGATGTCGACGACAGCAACGGCATGGTCTCCGCGATCACACCGGTCAGCGAATGGCCGGTGTGGGAGAACGGCGGCTACTTCATTCTCACCGACGAGGTCTTCGAACACATCCCCGAGGGCGGTGACCTCGTCGAGGACGGCTGCGGCGCACTTCTCAAGCAGGGCAAGCTGTTCGGCTACCGCTACCACGGATTCTGGAAGCCCGCCGACACGTTCAAGGAACGTGCGCAGCTCGATGAGGCCTACTCACACGGCGACCGGCCCTGGATGGTGTGGGAGAAGTGATGTTCGGCCCCCGGTTGACCGGCGTGACGTCGGTCGCGGTTCTCGGTGCCCACTGCGACGACATCGCGATCGGCATGGGCGCCACACTGTTTCAGCTGTGCCGGGCGAACCCCGGCATCGAGGTCCACGCACTCGTCCTGACCGGTGGTGACGGCCCGCGTGCGGATGAGGAACGTGCCGCGCTGACCGCCCTGACGCCGGGAGCCGAACTCGCTCTCACCATTGCCGCCTTCCCCGACGGTCGCACCCCGGACCATTGGCTGGAGGTCAAGACCGCGGTCCGGGGATTCGCCGCGAGCTGTACTCCCCAGCTGGTCTTCGGCCCGCAGGCCGCCGATGCCCACCAGGACCACCGGCAACTCGCGCAGATCATCCCCAACGAGTTCCGCGACCAGATGTTCCTGGGCTACGAAATTCTCAAGTGGGAGAACGATCTACCGCGCCCGGACGTCCTCATCCCGGTGACCGACGACTCCGCGGAAACCAAGATCGACACCCTCTTCGAGCACTATCCGTCGCAGACTGCCCACGACTGGTTCGACCGGGAGGCTTTCGCGGGTCTGATGCGCATCCGTGGCGTCCACGCCCGGTCGCGCTACGCGGAGGCCTTCGTCGCCGACCCCACCGTCATCACCGTCTGACGACCCATCGATCCCACCCCACCGATTCACCTCAGGAGCACCCGCGATGAAAGTACTGATCACCGGCAATCAGGGATACCTCGGCACCGTGATGTCGCCGATCATCTCCGCGGCCGGCCACGAGGTCCACGGCCTCGACAGCGGCCTGTTCGCCGAATGCGTCCTGGGGGCGGCACCCACCGACGCACCGACCACGACCGTCGATCTGCGTGATGTCGCGCCGGAACATCTCGCCGGGTTCGACGCCGTGATCCATCTCGCCGCACTGTCCAACGATCCGCTCGGAGCACTGGCACCCGAGATCACCCACGACATCAACCACCACGCGTCGGTCCGTCTCGCACGGATGGCGAAAGAGGCAGGTGTCCAACGGTTCCTGTACGCATCCACCTGCTCGGTCTACGGCGCGTCCGGTGGTGAGGGTCTGGTCACCGAGGCGGCCGAACTCGATCCGCTGACGCCGTACGCGGTGTCCAAGGTGAAGGTCGAAGCCGAACTGACCGCGCTGGCCGACGACTCGTTCACCCCCACCTCACTGCGCAACGCGACCGCCTTCGGGTTCTCCCCCCGCCTGCGCGCCGACATCGTGGTCAACAACCTCGTCGGCAGTGCCGTCCTGTCCGGTGAGGTACTCGTGCTCTCCGACGGCACCCCCTGGCGTCCGCTGGTGCACGCCGAGGACATCGCCACCGCATTCCGCGCGGTGCTCGACGCACCGCGGGAAACCGTGCACGCCAAGGCCTTCAACGTGGGCGCCGAAGAGAACAACGTGACGGTCGCGCAGATCGCCGACATCGTCGCCGACGTCACCGGGGCGAAGGTCCGCATCACCGGCGAGTTCGGCGGCGACCCCCGGAGCTATCGAGTCGATTTCTCCGCCATCCGCGAAGCGCTGCCGGACTACAAGGCCGAATGGGATGTCCGCCGTGGCGCCGAGGAACTGTATGCCCGGTACACCGCCGACGCGCTGACCCGGGAGGCGTTCACCGAACGCTTCACCCGTCTGGCGTGGCTCAAACACCTACAGGCGCAGGGCCGCGTCGACGATGTGCTGCGCGCGCGTGCCTGACGGTCACCAGACGTCGCGCAGCGGACCGGCCGCCGCATCGCGCGGGCTGATCACACCGACCGGCATCGACCACTCGATCGCCAGGTCAGGATCCCGATAGGACACCCCGATGTCCTCGGTGGGGTCATGGGGCCGGTTGATCCGGTAGCAGACATCCGAATCGACGAGGGCCTGGAATCCGTGTAGGAAGCCCGGAGGAATGAACAGATGACGAAAACTCGTGTCGTCGAGCAGGAAATGACGGTGCTCGCCGCGTGTCGGAGAGCCGGGACGCAGATCGACGACCACATCGTCGACCGCTCCGCGCGCGCAGCGTACGAGTTTCGCCTCACCCTCGCCGCGCCTGCCGTGCATGCCCCGGATGACGCCCGCCGACGACCGCGACTGCGAATCCTGCCGGAAATCAACGGATCTCAGTTCGCGCAGCGCCGGGTCTCGCTGTCCGGCCATCACGTCGTCGAAGATGTCCGCATCGAAGGTACGCGTGAAGAATCCACGGTCGTCGGTATGCGGACTCGGGGTGAACACGAGTACGCCGTCGAAGTCCGTCCCAGTGACCTGCATATGGCGAGTATGCCAGGCGTCGCCCATCGCCATCAATGGCCGGAGGAGATCTGAAATGCGTTGTCGTGGATGCCGGTTGGACGTACCCGACCCGGTGCTCGACCTGGGCGAGGTGGCCGCTGCCGACTTCTTCCCTCAGGCGCACTCACCGGTCACCGCCGCCGAGACCGCGCATCAGCTGGAGATGGCCGTATGCCGTCGCTGCGGCCTCGCGCAATTGGTCACCGACGACACGGCCACCGAGGAGCCACTCGGTACCGAACCGCAAGCCCTGCGGGATCAGGCCGCCGACGCCATCGGCATCCTGCTCGAGGCGGATGTCCTCCGGCCGGGTCAGTCGGTCGCGGAGTTCCGCAGCCCGCACGGCGGGAGCTGGACGCCCCTGGCTCTCGACGCGGGGCTGGTCGAGGCCGGTACCGGCGCGACCGCCGAGGTGGTGTTCGACAGCTTCGGGATGATGCACGATCCGGATCAGCAGGCCGCGGCGACAGCGCGCGCGGCGGCCACCGCCCCGGACGGCACGCTGCTCCTCCAATTCCATTCGCTGGCCACGATCGTCGCGCAGAACCAGTGGATGTCGTTGCGCCACGGTCACTATGCCTACTATTCGCTGAGCGCCCTCGACACTCTCCTCACCGCCGCGGGCATGTCGATCACCGACGCGTGGGAATTCCCGCTCTACGGCGGCACCGTATTGATCGCCGCACGTCACGGTGAGCACACACCGTCGGACTCGGTCACGAAAATCCTTGGGGCCGAGCGCGGTATGGGACTGGGCTCGGCCGTCGGCCTGAGCGGTCTGCAGCGGTCGGTCACCGAGATGGTCGACCGCATCCGCAGTCACGTGGACGCGGTCGCGGCGACGGGTGGTCGCTGCTACGCCTACGGTGCGGCGTCCCGGGCCGTCGCGGTCTTCACTCTGGCAGGGCTGACCCGCAACGACATCACGGCGGTCGCGGACGCGTCACCCGGGAAGCAGGGACGGCGGATGCCCGGCACCGATGTACCGATCATCGCCCCCGACGACCTGGTGGCGGCCGAACCCGATTCGGTCTGGCTGACCCTGCCCGACCTGCACGACGAGGTGTCCGCGGCCTATCCCGCGCTGGCCGATCGCCTGATCGTCCTCGACTGAGCAACCGCCGCTGACTAGAGTCGGAGACATGACACGGGGACCCGCTCAGGAACCGCGCGAGTTCGATGTCGTCGTCTTCGGTGCCACCGGATTCGTCGGCGAGCTCACGGCACGTTATCTCGCCGATCACGCACCCATCGGCACCCGGATCGCATTGGCCGGACGATCAGAGACCAAACTCACCGACACCCGCAACCGGCTGCCGCTGCGCGCGCAGGACTGGCCGCTGATCATCGCCGACGCCTCCTCCCCGAGTTCACTCGACGCCATGGTGTCCCGGACCCGCGTCGTCTGCAGCACCGTCGGCCCATACCTGCGCTACGGCGAAGCTCTCGTGGTCGCCGCCGCCACGGCGGGCACCGACTACGTCGACCTCACCGGCGAGGTGCCTTTCGTCCACTTCTCCATCGCCAAGGCCCACGAGATCGCCGAGGGGTCCGGCGCCCGCATCGTGCACTCGTGCGGATTCGATTCGGTTCCTTCCGATCTCGGCGCCTATCTTCTGTACAAGCGCATCACCGACGACGACGCCGGCAAGATGACCGACACGACGATGGTGGTCAAGGCCATGCGCGGAGGGATCTCGGGCGGCACCATCGATTCCATGCGGGTGATCGCCGAGCAGGCGAAGGATCCGCATATCCGCGGTCTGCTGCTCAATCCGCAGGCACTCTCCGGCAGCCCCGACGGCACCCCGCGCGCCGCGCTGTCGTCGCAGCCGAGCGACATCACCATCACCAGCGGACGCAAGGTCGATCCGTCGCTGACGGGTACGCTCGCGCCATTCTTCATGGCGTCGTACAACACTCGCGTCGTCCGGCGTTCGAACGCCTTGCTCGACGACGCCTACGGACCCGACTTCCGTTATGCCGAGACGATGGCGGTCGGCGGTGTGCCCGGGCTGTCGACACTGATCTCCGGTGCGATCGGCGTCGGTACCGGCGTCTTCCTCGGCGCGATGAGCTTCGGCCCCACCCGCAAGCTCCTCGATCGACTGCTCCCGAAGCCCGGCGACGGACCGAGCGAGAAGTCCAGGGAGAAGGGCTTTTTCGTCACGCAGACCTTCACCGAGACCGACACCGGTCGTCGTTTCCGTTCGGAGATCCGGATGAAGGGCGACCCGGGCTACAAGGCCACCGCGATGATGCTCGGCGAAAGCGCCCTCACCTTGGCTCTGGATCGGGACAAGCTGCCCGCGCGCAGCGGCGTTCTCACTCCCGCGGTCGCCATGGGCGACGCACTCGTCGACCGCCTGCGCGATGCGGGCGCCGGTCTCTCGGCCGTCGAACTGCACTGACCTCAGCCCAGGCGTCACGCGTGGTCGCCCACAATTCGTGGTCACCATGCCGTCCGTGGGCATCGACGAAATCCTGCAACAGGCCTTCACAACGCAGGCCTGAGTCCCGTAGCGCCGCCGTCGGCCCGCCGGCCGGAGAGGTACACATCACCCGGCGTACGCCGAGCGCGCCGAACGCACGGTCCGCCAGGAAGGAGAGCACTCCGCCCGCCGCCACCTCCCCGTCATCGCTATGCGGACAGCTGATTCGAATCCACAACAGCGCCGACGACTGGTAGTCCAACTGGAGCCGATAGCCACAGTGACCGACCACTGTGCCGTCAACCTCGACGTCGAAATCCGCGCCTCGGCCGACGCGTCCCGTCCCCGGTAGTCCGATCGCCACCGATCGCGCCGTCAGCGTCACGCGACCGTCTGCCACGACCTCGACCGCGCCGCCCCGACACGGCAGCGGTGCCTGACGGAAGGGCAGTGGCATCGACACCCGAGCACGCCAACGCCACATTCGGTGCCGCACCAGCTCGAATACGATCCGGGCGGACCATGCCGCGTCGGGTCCGGTGGTCAATTCCGGAGTCGCCACACGCGGCCCGCGATCGCGCCGCAGGGCACACGCGGTGAGCCCTCCGATGGGCCGTCGGCGCTTGGTCATCACCCACAGATCGTGATCCTCGCATCGACCGCCGACATCGAGATACGCGACCATCACCGCCTCGCGATACCAACCGAGATGTTCCGCTGTCGTGCGGGCCGCAATATTGGACACGCCGATCGGTGCGGTAACACGCTCCAGCGCCAACTCATCGAATCCGAAGTCGACCAGCATTGCCCCGGCGACTCCGGCCACGCCCTGGCGCGCCACCCGGGAATCGACCCAGGCACCCAGCTCCGCCGATCGAGTCACGCGATCGATCGCGCTGAGGCTCACCTGGCCGGCGAATCGGCCATCGACGACCACGGCCGAGGACAATGTGCAACCGCGTCGTCCCGCCAGTCGCTGATCCAGGACCTCACGAATCCACCGGCGCCGCGAATGCCTGCGCTCCCAGTCGAGTTCTGAACTGACCCAATGCGGTTCGATGAACTGCCGATCATGCAGTCGTACCCGCCGCCAGTCGTCGAAGTCGCCGAATTGCGGCGGGCGCAGGTACACGGTGTGTCCGTTGATCTGCCGAGGACCGATGACCACCGTCAAGAGGTCGGCCCCGGCGGCTACGTCTCGCGTCATCGATCACGCCTTCCTCATGCGCCGCAGGAGGCGCCCGCCACCGCGTAGCGCCACCCCGAACATTGCGGGCGCGAGCAGCGCCAACCCGGCGACGTACACCACCCCGAACACAAGTCCGTCGACGATCAGCACAACCAACCCGAGCGCCACTGGATGTGAATCAGCCTGCAATACATAATGTTCCAGCGCCGCAGTACAGGCAGTGGCCGTCGCCGCGCACACCAGCGACGGCACTGTCGCCGAAACGATCTCCCGCGCGTGAAAGGTGACCACGCGACGCGCCAGCAGCACGCAGGTCGCGCCGACCAGGAGCGCGGTCAGACTGACCGCCAGGCCGACTCCGAGGAGCCCGAGCGGACCGATCAGCGCCAGCAACAGCGCGACGCCTACCACCAGTTCGACGGCGGTGTACCAGTTCAGTAGCCGTGTCCGCCCACCGCCTTTGATGACTTCCTCGCTGACCGAGACCAGTGCCTTGCCGATGCCGAGGCCGGACATGCCGACGACCACCACTCCCGCCGCGCGCCACTGTTCGCCGAACATCACCACGACGGCCGGGGCACCGATGGCGATCATGAGACCGGACAGCGCAGCGGCGCCGACCATCGCCCATCGGAGCGCGTCCAGGTATGCCGACGTCAGCCGCACGGGCATCCCGGACAGCCGGGCGAACGCCGGAAAGAGCGCCACCGCACCGACTTCGATGATGGCCTTGGGCGGAATCATCGAGATGCGTTGGCCATAGCGGAAATACCCCAAGTCGGCCGCTGACAGTCCGCGACCGACGGACACCGAC
This sequence comes from Gordonia sp. B8661-1, assembly GCF_059427765.1. NCBI lineage: Bacteria > Bacillati > Actinomycetota > Actinomycetes > Mycobacteriales > Gordoniaceae > Gordonia > Gordonia sp. B8661-1. The sequence goes on along the minus strand of NZ_JCAHRL010000004.1, from coordinate 311,024 downwards.
TCGATCAACGAGTACACCCGTGCCCCGATCATGCCAAGCACCAATGGAAATCCGTAGCGCGCCAGCTCCCGCCAGAGACGGACCGAGAGTCTGCCGCGACCCGGCCGCCAGTCGCAAATGAGCCAGACCGCCACCAGCCACACCACATACGAGGCGTACAGCCCGGCGACCATACTCCACACCCCGTAGCCGAGCGCCGCACAGGTCACCGCGACGACCGCATATGACAGCGCCACCGACGGGCCCACGACGAGCCGGCGGAGCACGCTGAACTCGCGCTGCAGCATGGCTTCCGGAACATTGGTGGCGGAGTACAGGATCAGCACACCCGACGTCGCGGCGGCGACTGCCCCGACCTCACCACTGTGGAAGACGAGGCCGACCACCGGCGAAGCAGCCAGCGTAAGGACACCCATTCCCAGCCCAGCCACCAGGGTCACCCAGAACACAGTCTCTGCCGCATCCCGCAGATCGCGCTCACGGTGGATCAGACCGGACCGGAGTCCCCCCTCGACGAAGTTGCCAAGGAATGTCACCAGCACGGTGCCCGCGACGAACCAGCCAACCTCGGCGGGTGTCAACAGCCGCGCCAGGGCTACGGTCTGTCCGAAGGTCACGACCTCGCCGAAGATCAGCGCCGCCGCCGACGCGGTGGCGACACTGCCGACCTTGCGGCGTAACGCGCCCCCGTCCGCTTCGGGTTCCGGAACATTACGATCCGTCACCAGCGTCCCCCACCCCGTCTCCTGCCCTAGCCCGGCGCCCGGTTCGGCCGCGCGCCCAGTTGGCCGCGGCCCGCCTCGGACGGCAATGTCGGGTCGACCATGCGGTACATCCGGTCGAATCCGGCGCGACTGCTCTCGATCTGTGCACGCGCGCTCTCCTGCAGGCGATATCGCAGGTCGGTACCGGACTGCCAAGCCGACTCGATCGCCGTACCGACGGCCGGTGCAACGTCGGGCGCGCGTAGGTCGATCACCGTCAATCCGTCGCCGCCGAACATGTCCGCCAAACCCGCGAACTTGTCGTCGTAGTAGGTCGAAGAACTGAGCGCAACCACCGGAATGCCCTGCGACAGGGCAAAAACGGCCAAGTGGTAGGCACCGGTGACCACCACTCGGCAATTCCCGACGCAATCGATGACCGCTTCGGGCCGGCAGTACCGTCCCGCCGGTCGACGTCGGGGCCGATAGCCACGCACCATCGGCAGCGTCGACTTCCGGTCCTGCGATCGATACTCGGCGATGATCAGCGGCGCCAACGGTGCCCGTAGCCGACGGGCCGTCTCCCGTACCGCGTGCCCGACCGCATCCTGAACGTCCTTCGGCACCGGCGCGTACCCGGCAACCCGTAGGCACACCCCCAGATCCGGGCCGGGCGCGTCCCGTCGACGGCGGTAAGCGCCTTCGATGGCATCGTCACCGGTCACGCGTACTCGCTCGGACGGAACACCGAGCCCGTCGAGCAACTCCGGGCCGCGCAGGCGCTCACGTAACGCGACCATCCCCGCAGCGGGAAGCACCCTGGCCGCCCGGGCGCGCAATGCCGCCGATTCCATCGGCCCCAGCCCCTGGCCGACCAACGCCACCGGGACCCCGCGCCCTACCGCCCGCTCGATCAACCCGAGCACCCGTTGCGCCTGCGCCGCATCGACATCCGTCAGATAGCCACCACCGAGAGCGATCAACAGGGAGGCCTGATCCACGGCCTCGAACGAGCCGCGGTGCACCGGCGACGAGGTAGTCGGTGCATCCACCACAGGCACGCCTCCGGTCACTCGGCGCCACGCCCGACCGAGCCGGCGCCGCGCGCCACGCGCCTTCTGCGGCAACCACACTCGCGATCTCAACCAGGTCATCGCGACAGGACCGACCCATTCCGGTCCGAGAAATCCGGCGATCCGATCGATCGGCCGCCCTCCCGCCCATGGCTTTCGGTCACCGACTGTGATGCCCTCGACGTCCGGGAAGTAGGCGCGCAAAAGTGCCGGTGAATCAGTGAGCACCGCGATACGTGCCAGCGGCCACCTCGCTCGTAGCCGCTCGATGGTCACCGCCATCATCGCGAGATCGCCGTTATTGCACAGCCAGTACTCGCTGTTCTCGATCACAATGCGCAGACCGCGCCCGCCGACCCCGGGCGCTTCCATCTGGATGTTCATAGACGCAGTTCTTTTCCGCTGGCCATAACAGGCAAGAATGATCGATCCCCCGATGAGCAACATACCGTTGCTCGAGGGCGTCCGCCATACCGCGTACATCGATACCGGCATATCCGGCCAAGACATCTGCGATTGCACTCGTTCCGTCGACACTGCCGGTCAGAGCGGTTACGATGCGAACCGGAAGTGCACCGGGGGGCGCACAAAATTCTATCGCAGACGGGGGAAGCCAATCGCCGCGAATGAATTTCGCGTGCACATCGAACGACTACGACAAAGATGGTGGATCGTCGTTTTGACCGCCCTCGTGTTCGTGGTCGGCGGTGCGATATCGACCGTCGGTGTGGCCACGACCTATTCCAGCACCTCGACCCTGGGCGTGGTGTCACCTAATCGTGCGCCGGAACAAGATTCCATGCTCGCGCACGGCTATGTGGATCTGTTCGAACAGCCCGGCTTCCAGGAGAGATTGCGTGCCGACGCAAAAATCCCGGCTGACGTCTCCTTGTCCGCGCAGGTCGCCGCGCCCAGCCCCTTGATTCAGATCGTCGCAACCGCCTACGACGCCACACCGGTGGAGAAGGCCGCGGCGGATGCGGCGATCGCATTGCGCGACAGCATCAATGGCTCACTCGCGGCTGCCCGCGCTCGAGCGGCCGCCGAGATACGGCGCCCATACGAGGACATCCGGGCCGGTGGCGGAGTGATACCTCAGCAAGCGTTGACCCAGATGGAAGACCGTATCAGTCAGCTCAACGCCGACACGACGAATCAAGTCGCCATCCTCAATCTCCGGTCGCCTGCCCAGGCGACCGATCCGTCCCGGACGACACCACTGCTGATGGCGCTGGCCGCCGGCATCGTGGTCGGGTGTGCGATTGCGCTCGCCACGGGTGCACTCTCCCGCCGTCTGGAGTCCGAGGAAGACATCGTCGCATGTACCGGCTGCCGGCCCATGGCGACGATCCGCCCCGAGCGGCGGGATGCGTCCGACGGATACGGCACTCTCGCCACCGGCATCCTTCGCGACCACGGCGCCGGCGTGCGGGCAATCGTGTTCACCGCTTCACACCGACTCCCCGAAGTGGCGACCGTGGCCCGCGCGACCGCGGAATTCCTTGCAGCGCACGGGCAGCGCGTCGTCCTCATCGACGCACGCCTGGCGCAACGCGCAGATGATCCGGGCCTCACAGATTATCTCGCCGAGCGGGCCACTGGCGACGAGATCCGTCACGACCGGGCGTCGGGCGCGCCCGCGACGATCGGTCCCGGAACGCTCGGCGCGATCCCGGTCAACGCGCACCTACTCCGCCGCCTCTTCGTCGATCTCACCACCGCCGGCGACACCGTCATCGTGATCGCACCCTCCGCACCGGACAATCCGGACACCCCGCTCATCGCCGCCGCGGCCGACGGACAAATCCTCGTCGTCGAGTACGGACTGTCCCGGCGACGTGATCTGTCGACCGCAGCGACTCTGGCGGCGCAAGCCGGAGCCACCGTTCTCGGCGTGGTTGCCATCCGGAAACCGGACCGCCTGTGGCACCGGGTGATTCGCAGCGGCACAGCGGAACCGAAAGACGATCCGAGTACAGCAGGTTCTGCACGGTCCGAACCGCTCCCGTCCGGCGCCTCCCCCGCCCCCTTCACAAATCGGCCGCCGAAAGACCTGGCGCCCGCCGAGCAGCCCCCCGCCGAGCAGCCGCCATTTCCGGACGCCTCCACCGAGGACTCACCGGACGGCCAATCACCCGTACGGCCCTCGCGCAACGGATCCGATCCGATGCAGGCCGCGGCCATCCATTCACTCAAGGAGCGCACCGCACCAGCATTATCCGACATCGCCGGGCAGTCCTTCAGTACCACGACGACCACCGGGTCGCCGTCGGGCGTGCCGGCAGCGGCCAATCACTCGCCGACGGACGTCGGACCGGAACGCCCTCGGGCCATCCAGCGACACATACCGCGAACAGACCGTACCCAATGACCGCCATCGCGATGCCCGCGCTCGGGGTCGTCGCGTTGCTCGTGGCGTTGATCGGTCTACGCAATCCGCGCATCGCGGTCGCATATCTGTTGACCGCCATGTTCTTTCGCATTGTCGTGTCCGGTTTCCTGCCGGTCGATCCGTTCATCCTGGCATTCCTCGGAGTGGTTGTCGCCTACCTGTTATGGATCGGTGGCCACCGCGGACCCGCTCCGCGTCTGGGCTGGCTCGAGGGTGCGATGGTGCTGTACCTGCTGTGGAACATCTTCTCGATGGTGTCGCCGCACCGCCTCGGCGCCGTCTATCCCCTCTCCGGGGAAACGGTGTCGGTGTACCGGTTTATTCTGACCGGCGTCGCCATCCCCTTTGCGCTCTACCTCGTCGGTCGTGATCTCTATCCGTCGGGCCGTTCAGTACGTATGGTGCTGTACCTCGTCGTCGCGTTCGCAACTTTCTCTGCCGTGGTCAGCATCTTCAACTTCTACGCACCGTCACTGGTGTGGCCCCGATATATCGTTGATGCGCCGAACTGGCCGGGCCGCGCGAACGGCGTGTTCAATCAGCCTGTGGTGAACGGGCTCTCGCTCATCGCGGGATTCGTCGCGTCCATTGTTCTCGTCGCGTACGACACCGTGCGGCCACGCTGGGTACGTCACCTTCTCGGTGTCGGAGCCGGAGCGATGGCCTTCGGGATATATCTCACGCACACCCGCGTGGTATGGCTGGCCTTTCTCGTCGTGGTGCTGCTCGGCGCGGCATGCGGTCGTCGCGCCAGGCGAATGTTCCTCACCACCGTCGGGGTCATGGTGGTGGCCGTGCTCGTCAACTGGTCCGCCTTCACCAGCAGCGACCGCGAGGCCGGTGGCATCGGCTCCACGAACGAGGTCGATGACCGGCTCAACACCTTCGCCACCTCGATCTGGGCTGTTTCGCGAGAACCGTTGTCCGGGTGGGGAATCGGACGATTCACCGCGATAAACACTTACCATCACCGGCAGTTCTCCCCGGAGGTGCCATGGGTTCGTGGTTATGGGATATCGTCCCACTTCAACGAATTGGGCATCCTGGTTGAACTGGGTGTCATCGGATTGTTCCTGTGGATGGCGGTCATCGTGCTACTCGTCTTCCGGGTCGTCCGCGCGATGCGCGTGCTGGCCGACGACGACACACTGACCGGCCATGGCCTGGCACTACTCGCCGCCGGGCTCCTGGCCACAACGATCATCGTGGGAACCACAGTGGATCTACGCTTCTTCGATTTTCCGACCGCCCTCGTGTTCCTCCTCCTCGGCGTCGCCACCGGCGCGGCCGAGCGCCACTCATCGGCCGATACGCACCGGCCGACCGGCACCGAACCGGATGTTCGGGACAAGTCGGCGGTCGGGTATGTCAGGTCATGACGAGCAGTACGCGCTCTGGGTTTCGACCAGCACCCAGACCCGCGGTGGAATAGCGTCTTTCGTGCTCACGATGCAGCAGACACCGCTCTGGGCGCAGTGGCGGATACGGCATGTCGCGACACATACCGATGGTGCGGTAGTGCGCCGCGTTCTGACCTATCTGGCGGCCCTGCCCCGAATCATCATGACGGTCATGCTGAACCGGCCGTCGCTGATTCATGTTCACATGGCGTCGGATGGCAGTTTCGTCCGCAAGAGCACGGTCGTGTGGCTCGCCGTGCTATTTCGGATTCCGATCGTCCTGCATATACACGGCGCCGAGTTCCACCGATTTCACGCAACCGCGCGCCGACCCGTGCAGCGCTACATCCGCCGGACGCTCGCCGCCGCGAACATCCTGATCGCACTCGGTCACCGCTGGCGCGAACGTCTGCTGGTGATCGCCCCGACGGCTCAGATCGCGGTGGTGCCCAATGCCATTGCGCCTGCCGACCCGGTCCGCCAGGATCTCGGACCATTTCACGCGATCTTTCTTGGCCGGATCGGCGACCGCAAGGGCACGTTCACCCTCATCGAGGCCTGGGAGGCGGCTTTCGGTAAGGCACCGGGCAGCGTCCACCTGACCATAGCGGGTGACGGCGACGTCAACCGTGCCCGCGGCATGGTCGCCGATTACCAACTCGCCGAATCAGTCTCGGTCATAGGATGGGTCGATCGGGAGCAGAAGGACGCGCTTCTGCGGGGCGCGCATGCCCTGGTGCTGCCCTCGCTCGACGAGGGACAGCCGATGGCCGTCCTTGAGGCCATGGCACACGGCCTCTGCGTGGTCGCGACCGATACCGGCGGCATCCCGGAAATGCTTGCCGACAACGCCGGCATTGTGATTCCGCGGGACGATGTCGATGCGCTCGCTGATGTCCTCCGCCTGATCGCCGCCGACGTGGTTGCCCGGACGGAGTACGGACGCCGCGCCCACAGCCGGGTGTGCAACCGATTCGACCGCGACCGGATCGCCGAGCAACTCGACGAGATCTACCGGAAGGTCACCCGATGACGTCACCGGCCGAGCCGTCCACGCGCCTGCGTGTGCTGTATGTGGTTCCCGATCTGACCATCGGCGGCGCCGAACGTCATGCGATCACCCTGATGTCCGCGCTCGACCGCACTCGGTTCGAGCCATCGATGGTGTGCATCGGCGGCGAAGGTCAGCTCTTCGGCGACCTGGTGGACGCGGGCGTGCCGGCCCGGGCACTCGGACGGTCCAAACGTCAGGCGGTCGCGGCGGTTCGCGACCTGGTCACCGAGTTCCGGCGATTCGCACCGGATGTGGTGATCATGCGTGGATACAGCGCCGAGGGACTGGGACGCGTGGCGGCGTGGATCGCCGGCGTGCCGGCCACCGTTGTCTGGGTGCACAACTGCGGTGACACCGAACCGCGGGGGCGATTCCGTCGGCTCGCGGATCGGCTCCTCGACCGGCGCACGACTGCGTATTTCGGTGTGGCTCAAGCACAATTGGCGTACCTTACCGACGATCTCGGACATCCGGCGCAGAAGGTCACGATCATCCACAACGGTGTCGATACCGGGCCCTTCACTCCCGGACCGTTCGACCGCACGACCGGCCATCTCGGTGCGCGGCGACCGACGGTCGGCATCGTCGCGGCGCTCCGGCCGGAGAAGGACCACGCGACCTTCCTCGCTGCCGCCGTCCACATCCGACGACAGATCCCCGACGCACGTTTCCTGATCGTCGGCGACGGCGCAATCCGTGCCGGCCTGATCGACGAAGCCAGACGTCTCGGCTTGGAGCACGACGTCGAGTTCACCGGCGCCCGAGAAGACATACCGGAACTACTCGGTGTGATGGACGTGTTCGTCCTCTGCTCGTACACGATCGAGTGTTTTCCGATGGCTCTGCTGGAGGCAATGGCATCCGGGCGACCGGCGGTGTGCACCGACGTCGGCGGCGTCCGGGAGATGCTGCTCGACACGGAAACCGGATACCTGGTTCCGCCCCGCGATCCCGTCGCACTCGCCGAGCACACCGTCACCCTGCTCCGCGATGCCGAACTGCGCCGCCGCATGGGTGTCGCGGCCCGGCGGCGCGTCGAAGAGTGTTTCACCCTTGAGCGTTCGATCGAACGAACTGAGCGGGCGCTCATGGCGGTGAGTGCACCGGCACCATCGCATCGGGCATCTCCGGTCATCCTGACCGTCATTCTCGATCTGACCTTCGTCGGCGGAGTCGAGAAGCTGCTGTTGCGCCTGTTCCGGACATTCGATCCCGAACGGGTGCGGCCGCGGATCGTATGTCTGCGGGAATCAGGCCCACTGGCCGATGATTTCCGGGACGCAGGCTTCGATGTCGACGTGATTCCGCGCGGGGGACGTCTCGATCCTCGTCGTTTCGTGGCATTGGTGTCGGACCTCCGCGACAGCGGCACCGATGTCGTGCTCGTACCGCATCATCACCGCGCCGCGCTTGCCCTCGGTCCGGTGGCAGCCCGGCTCGCCGGTGTCACGGCGTCGGTCGTGGCGGCGCACGACATGGACCTGACCTCGGTCGGCGGCCGGGTGCTGCCACCGTGGCGGGTACGTACGCTCTCGTCGGTCGATGCCCTCGTCCTCTTGAGTACCGAGCAGGGGACGTACCTACGAACCGAAGAAGGCGTGGGGCGCGGTCCCGCGTCCGCGACGCGAGAGGTGGTAATTCCCAACGGGATTACTCTCAGACCCCCGGCCACCGCGAGGGACCGTGCGACGGCGCGCGCGAGCCTCGGCGTCGAACCCGCCACATTCACCATCGGCATCATCGCGCGTTTGTCGCCGCAGAAAGCCCATCAGGTGCTCTTCGCCGCGGTCGCCGAACTCGTGCGGACGAATCCTGATCTCCGGCTCGTGGTGATCGGCGACGGCGATCGCGGGACGGAGTTGCGGGCGCTCGCGCGCGAACTCGGCATACTCTCGATCACCGACTTCGTCGGCTTGCGTGACGACGTCGACGATCTTCTACCCGGTCTCGACGTGTGCTGCCTCTCGTCGGTGCACGAGGGCGCACCCCTTGTCGTGATCGAAGCCATGGCCACCGGGGTTCCGGTGGTCGCGACAGCGTGCGGCTCATTACCCGGCATGATCACCGACGGCGTCGAGGGTTTCTTGGTCCCGGTCGGCGATCACCGGGCACTCGCCGCTCGCCTCCGACTACTCGCCGAGGAGCCCGTACTTCGTCACGAACTCGGTCAGGCGGGGCTGCGCCGAGCACACCGCGACTTCGATATCCGCCACACCGCACAACACTACGAAGCCTTGCTCACCGAACTCGTCGCCTCACGAAAGAATCGACCATGAGTCAACACATCCTGATACTGGTGGAGAACCTTTCCGTCCCCTTCGACCGCCGGGTGTGGCAGGAAAGTCGAGCGCTCACCGACGCGGGATACCGCGTCAGCGTGATCTGCCCGATGGGCACGAAACAGGACACCGAACCCGACGTGACGATCGAGGGCGTACGCATCCTCCGTTATCGGCTCCGCCCCGCCGAAGGCGGACCGGCCGGGTATCTGCGCGAGTACGGAACGGCGCTCTGGCACACCGCACGCCTTGCCCTTCGTCTTCGGCGGGCCGGGCCCATCGACGTCGTACACGCCTGCAATCCCCCAGATCTGTTCTTCCTTGTTGGTCTGCCACTGAAACTGTTCGGCGGCAGCCGTTTCGTGTTCGATCAGCATGATCTCGTGCCCGAGCTGTTCCAGTCCCGGTTCGCCGGCGGCGGTTCTTTCTTGTATGGCCTCACGCTGATACTCGAACGACTCACCTACTCCACGTCGGACGGGGTCATCTCGACAAACGATAGCTACCGCCGGGTCGCGCTCACCCGCGGGCGCCGCCCTGCCGACCGGGTCCGGGTGGTACGCAGTGCACCCGATCTCACCAATTTCGTTGCTCGCAAACCGGATCCGGATCTGTTCCGCGGAAAGCCCCATCTCGCCGCGTACCTCGGCGTGATGGGTCCGCAGGATGGCGTCGACCACGCGCTGCGTGCCCTCGCCCACTATCGGCATACGCTCCACCGCGACGATCTGCACTGCGTGTTCATGGGAGCCGGCGACGCCTTTACCGATCTGGTTGCGCTGAGCCGGGAGCTGGGGATCGCCGACATGGTGGAGTTCACCGGTCGGGTGCCCGACGAATTCGTCCAGCGGTGCCTGTGTACCGCGGAGGTCTGTCTCTCCCCCGACCCGCACAACCCACTCAACGACGTCTCCACAATGAACAAGGTGGTCGAGTACATGGCAATGAGCCGTCCGCTCGTTTCCTTCGATCTCACCGAGGCCAGGGTGTCGGCGGGCGAGGCGGCCGTGTACGTCCCCGACAACAATGTCGAAGCCTTCGCGGTGGCCCTGGGCGAGCTCCTCGACGATCCGGCACGGCGCGCCGCGATGGGCAGCTACGGCAGACATCGCGTGGAGGCCGAATTATCTTGGGACACATCCCGAAAGAACCTCGTCGAGTTCTACCGCGATCTCCTCGCACGGCCGTCGCGCTCTCACTTGTCGATGACCAGGATGATGCCGTCCTTCGGCGGCAACTCCACCGATGACACGACTCGACCGTTGTTCACATTCGGGTCCTGGGTGCCTCGGAGATGACGGTATGAACGGCCCAGAGCGATCGTTCGCGACTGGTCACTGAGGTTCACCACTACCGTCCCGTTCTCAAAGGACCGTCGGAAGACCTGCGGCGCAGGTGATCCCGTCCCATCCGCGACCGCCTCGGACATCCGGGACAAATCGGGGTCGGCCACCAGCGGGCGCCCGAGATATCCGCGCCCGAGCCCACCCCCGTCCAGTTCGTCGTAGTAGGCGGTGGCACCGTAGTCGGGCCCCATCGGCGCCCACCAACCGTTCTGCATCAACGTGGCGGTCAGGAACAGGCGGGCGCGGCGGTAATCGTCCGCAGAACCTGCGGGTGCCCGTCGCCGGTTGATCGTCATACCGGTGACGGGTCCCCGCAGACCTCCGTCGACCTGGGCTCTCATATAACGCGCCCAAGCGTTGTATTCGGTGACCGACGGTACGGCGAGGCGGTCGGCGAAACTCTCGAATACCAGTCCGGACAGAGTCTGATCACGCAGCGCACGAACACCATTGGCCATCAGGATCGCATCCGGCATCCGCGTTCGCATGATCCGCTCACCGAGGCGTAGTCCACGGTCAAGGGGGTTGCCGGGGCCGAAGATCTGGTCAGCGTCCCGGTCATATCCGTCCCGTGCGATATCCCATCGCGGATGGTCCACGGTGAACAACCGGTCGGCCCACACGTCGAGGAAGACGCCATCCCAGAGCCCGGTCGACCACACGTGGTCGGCGACCCAGTTGGCCAGATACTCGGAGTAGAGTTGGCCGCCGACCCGAGGGGCGCGGTCGGTGAGGTTCGCCATCGGGTAATCACGCCATTCGTGCACGGTGGCTCCGGCAGCCGTCCGGGACACCCATTCGTCCGGAAAGTCACTCCGTGTCGAATCTCTGAATTGCCAGAGCGAGTAGGCATTCCGCCAGTACTCAGGAGACCCCACGCGGGGCATGATGTCGACCGGATTCAGATACGCGATGATCCGAACCGAGGCATCGGCGCGTCGGAGCCTTTCGAAGAAGCTGCGCGGCATGCGATTCTGCCATTCGGCGTCGATGACCACCATGTCGTAACGGGCCAATTCCGCAATGGGCGGCAAACTGTCCTGATCCAGCACGTACGTCGCGGAACGCGGGAACGCGGGGCCAGTCAGGACTTGAGGCCGAGACGACGACAGAGAGTCTGGATCGTCCACCGGGTGAACAATACTCAGCACCAAGGTGGTTACCGCGCCGATCGCCATCGCGACCAGGACGCGTACCGCTGGTCGCTGGGCCCGGCCCTCGTGGGTCACCCTGAGCCCTCGACGACGGCAGTCTTCAGTTTTCCGCTCGCCGGGCGGGGTATCCGGTCCATCACACGCAGATGCACCTCCTGCCCGGGCCCGAAGTACCGCTCCACGTTGCCGATCACCTGGGCCGACGTCGTGTCCTCGTTGAAGCCGGACCCCGGCACGACCCGCACTTCGAAGCGGCCGGGTGCCAGTTGCGCGATCTGCACCTCCCGCAGTCCACGAAGATCGTCGACGGCAGTGGACGGAAGCGGGAGCGGGCGTCCATCGGCGGTGACGAACGAGTCCTCTATACGTCCGTCGATCGGCCCCAGGGTTTCGAAACCGCGGCCACACGGGCACCCCGTGGCGTCTTGACGCTCAGCGGCCACCTCGTCACCGGTGCGGTACCGCAGGAGGGGAAACCCCCAGTTGTGCAACGGCGTACCGACGATCTCCCGACGTCCCGGCGAGCCGGGCACCGGCAACTGTTCGACGATTCCGTAATCGGAGAACACATGGAAACCGCCGTGCTCACAACTGCCGGCCAGCGCGACCCGCTCGGTCTGGCCATAGTGATCGATGATCGGGCCGGCGAACACATCTCGCATCACTTGCCTCTGTCCCGGACTCATCACCTCCGATGATGTGATGATCCCCGACACCGGGATCCGCTCGCCCGCATCCCGCAGCAGAGCGGCCAGCAGCGCGATGCTCGACGGCCAGCCCTCGATCGCATGCGGTTCGAAGTTCCTTATCGCGGAGGCGATTTCGTCCAGCGCAGCCGCTGTCAGATGGTAACTGGATACGGTCAGTTGATGGTTTCCCGGTAAGGCCACTACTGCCGGGCCGCCGTCCGGCCCGGGATGACTACCGCGCAACACCACCCGACGAGCGTCTGCAGGCAGACCGAACCAGCTCCACTGCCTTGACAGAGCCGCCTGTTCATACACCGACGAGCCGGGCGTGCGATATACCGTGATCGCGGTACCCGAGGTACCGCTCGACCGCGCAGGCCACGTCGCAGCGCGAGGATAGACACGAAAACGGTCGGCGTCGGCCGACAGCTCCGCCTTTCCGATCAGCGGAAGGATCGACAGGTCGTCGAGGGTCCGTATATCACGTGGATTCACCCCGGTCGAACGGAACCAGTCACGGTAGTACGGCGAGCGCCGTGCGACATGTCGCACCATGCGGCGCAGCCGCCGCTCCTGATACTCGCGAAGCTCGGACGGGCCCGCGTTCGCATGTCGCGCAAGTTCACGGACCATGAGCGGGCGCAACGGATGCGTCCGTCGGATACGGTGCTTGAGATCCTGCAATCCGCCCCCCGGCGCCATCGCCCCTCCTTCGATGTGCAACATCGACCATCGTGGCAGATGGCAGCTCCCGGCGCGAGCAATGCGCAGGCGACCGGAGGAGAACAGATGTCGCAGACCGCGTGGTATGCCCGACGTCTCCGATCGATGTCGATACCCGAGGTCGGCTGGCGCGCAGGGCAGATCGTCGCCGCACCGATCCGTCGCGCCCGGCACCCGGCGCCCAGCCTCGATGCCGACGCCCTGCCTGCGTTCCGCTCGGGCTCCGGCAGGCCGGTCCTGCTCGACCGGACCCGGGCACGGCAGATCGCCGATGACCACCCCGATGCCGCGGCCGCGCTGCTCGACGCCGCCGATGACGCAGTCCGCCTTCGGGTCGCGTACCTCGGATACCCCTCGGTGCTCCTGGCCGCACCCGTCGACTGGAACCACGACCCGATCGCGAATGTGCACTGGCCGAGGACACCCTCGCACCGGATCGATCATCGTACGGCCGCCGGCGATGTGAAGTGGATTTGGGAACTCAACCGCTTGCAGCATCTACCGGTTCTCGCCGAGGCGTGGCTGCTCTCCGGTGACGATGTCTATTCGAACGCGCTTGGCGTCCAACTCGATTCGTGGCTGGCACAGAATCCGCCGGGCACCGGGATAGCGTGGCGCGGCGCATTCGAGGTGGGCATTCGCGCGATCTCGGTGGCGATCGCCGTCGCAGGAGTGCGCGACAGCTCCGCACTCACCCCCGACCGCTTCGCGGCCGTCACCGCGATGCTGGCCGAGTCCGCACGGCGATGCTGGGAGAATCGCTCACTGTTCAGCTCGGCCAACAATCATCTGATCGGCGAGATGGCCGGACTCGCCACAACCGCACTGCTGTTTCCCGAAATCCCTTCGGCGCCAATGTATCTACGCAATGCGGTTCGCACCCTGGAGCGACACGGCGACGCCCAGATCCTGCCCGACGGCATGGGCGCCGAACAAGCCGTCGGGTATCAGATTTTCACCGCGGAGCTGCTGATCCTGGTGGCCAGATTGATTGAGATGCAGACCGGTACCAGACCCGAGCGACTCGTCGAAGCGGCCCGGCGGGGCGCTCATCACCTGGCCGATCTGGTCGGCGACGGCGACCCTGCGCCTCGCCACGGTGACGACGACGAAGGATTCGCACTCCGTCTCGGGCCCGAGCCCGTCCGCACCGTCGTCGAGCACCTCGGCATCGTCGGCGCTGCCATCGGCGACGACCGGTTACGCGCCCACGGCGAGGAATCCCTGACGGCCGCGTGGCTCGCCGGCCCCCGCACGAACCCGTCGATGACGTCGGCGGTACCGGTTCCGGCGGCCCGCCATGCGCCCGACGGCGGGCTGGTCGTGTTCCGCTCGGGCGGCCGTCGGGTCATCATGGACGTCGGTCCGCTGGGCTTCTTGTCGATCGCCGCACACGGTCACGCCGACGCCCTCGCGGTCACCCTCGCGGTCGACGGCCACGACATCATCGGGGACCCCGGCGCGGGAAGCTATTACGGCAATCCGGGCCTACGCCGCGCGCACAGGGGAACCCGAACCCACGCCACCGCAACCGTCGACGGCTGCGATCAGTCGGACATCGCCGGGCCGTTCCTGTGGGGGCGACAGGCAGCGGTGACGGTGCGCGGCGTCGGCATCGGCACGGGAGTCGTCGATGCCGACCACGACGGATATACGCGTTTCGCACAACCTGTGCGCCACCGACGGTGGCTGGTGGCCCCACCTGACGAGTCGCACATTCTGGTGGTCGACATGTTCACCGGCAGCGGAACCCACGATGTATCACTGTCGTGGCCGATGGCCCCGGACGTCAGAACCGAGATCCACGACGACGCATTGGTCGCTCGCTGCGCCGACACCACCGTCCGGATGCTCACCACGGCCACCGCGGACCACCACGTCGATGTGATACGAGGCGACCACGAAAACCACTTGGGGTGGTGGTCACGCAGGCTCGAACATCCGGTGCCGGCCGACTTGGTCGGTGTCCACATGCGTGCACCTATGCCCTTGGCCGTAGCCACGGTGGTCGACACGTCACCAGGCCCCGGTGGCCCCACCGGACTCATCCTCCACTTGAAGGACAACGAGATCGAGATCCACTGGCGCAAAGGCGAAGACACACTTATAGTCACTATCGACATCACGCGAGACGCGAAAGTTGTGTCGAGTCGTACCACGGTGCACTGAGACACCGTCCGATTCGCGGATGCAGGGACGGGGGGACCTTCCCGGCATGTGACTTCACGTGGTGCGGACAGTGGGGGCACAACAACACATGGCTGTAGTGGCGTCAGATACTGGACATGCCGCCTCGGAATCCTCGGGTTCGGGTGGCGCATCATCGAATGCCCTTGTCTCCAAACCGGTTCCGTTACCCGCGCTCAGCGTGTTCGGCCTCGGGTACGTCGGCTGCGTCTCGGCGGCGTGCTTCGCCGATCGCGGTCACCTGGTGATCGGGGTCGACTCGAATCCCGAGAAGACCCAATTCTTGCGCGACGGCACGTCGCCCGTAGTCGAGGAACTCATCGGCGAACTGACTGCCGAGCAGGTCCTGGCCGGACGTCTCACGGTGAGTGACGACCCGACCGCAGCGGTCCACCGAACCGATATCTCGATCGTCTGCGTCGGGACCCCATCCACCGGATCGAGCGGATCGCTGTCCACCGAGTACCTGGAACGCGTTACCGAGGACATCGCGGTCGCGCTGGCCACCAAGGATTCGTGGCACGTGGTGGTCTATCGCAGCACGATGCTGCCCGGGACATGCTCCGACATCCTGATCCCGCTCCTCGAAAAGGCGTCGGGCAAACGCGCCGGCGTGGACTTCGGGGTGTGCGTGAACCCGGAGTTCCTCCGCGAGGGGACGAGTGTCAGAGACTTCCGGGACCCACCGAAAACCGTTGTCGGGGAATCGGACAGCCGTTCAGGGCGTCAGGTGGTCGAGCTGTACGCCGGATTGCCCGGAGAGAAATTCCAGGTATCGATCCCGGTGGCCGAAATGACCAAGTACGTCGACAACAGCTTCCACGCGCTCAAGGTCGGTTTTGCCAACGAGGTCGGCGTGGTGGGCGCCGCACTCGGACTCGACTCGCACCAGATCATGGACATCTTCCTCGCCGATCACAAACTCAACATCAGCCCCGCATACCTGCGCCCCGGATTCGCGTTCGGCGGATCCTGCCTACCAAAGGACTTGCGGGCCTTCGTTCATGTAGCACGGCATCACGACATCGAGATTCCATTGCTCGGTAACCTCTTGGTGTCCAACGAGACCCATCTGCGTCGCGCGGTGGACGTGGTGGTTGCCCAGCCGAGACGGAAGATCGGCGTATTCGGTCTGTCCTTCAAGGCCGGCACCGACGATCTCCGGGAGAGTCCAATGGTCGATCTCGTCGAGCGTCTGATCGGCAAGGGCTACTCCATTCAGGTTTACGACCCCAACGTCGCCCTGTCCCGGCTCATCGGCGCCAATCGGACATATATCGAGACACGCCTGCCCCATATCCGAGATCTTCTCACCGACGACATCGATGCGGTCGTCGAGCACGCGGAGGTGTTCGTCGTCGGATCCCGCGCTCCGGAGGTCGCCGCCGTCATCGACTCACTGGCTCCCGGACCGCTCGTCCTCGACCTGGTCCGCCTGCCCAACGCGACAAACCTCCGCGGACGCGACGGATACCGAGGTATCGGCTGGTGACACCTCGATTCAGCTTTCTGACGACCGCGTACCGGTCCGAAGAGTACCTACCCGCCACCATCGAATCGGTACTCGCACAGACGTGTCCGGACTGGGAGATGATCGTCGTCGACAACGAGCCTGCCGACGCGGTGGCCGATGTCGTCCGAAGGTTCCAAGCCCGGGATTCGCGAATCAGTCTGATCCGTCAGGAGAACAAGGGGTATCGCGGCGGCGTGACCGCGGCGGCGGAAGCGGCCACCGGGCAGTACGTGTGCGTCCTGGACAGCGACGATCAACTCATGGCGCGGTTCTGTGAGGTCGTCGGCGCACTGCTCGACGCCGATCCCGGTATCGATGCGGTCGGCGTCGACGCTTTCCGTTTCAGCGGATCGGACGAACGTGATTTGCTGGGCGGATACATGCGTTCCGTGGGCATCCGGTCAGTTGCCGATCCTGCCGTGCCACTGACCTTTTCAGATGTACTTGACGGGCGGGTCCCGTATTACACGGCGGCGATCCGGCGTGCCGCGTGGAACGACGTCGGCGGCTACCAGCCCGATATCGACGACGTCGACGAGTCGGTGATCATCTGGTGCCGGTTGACACAACATTTCGATGTTCGGCTGGTACCCGATCGTCTTGCCCGATATCGCCTGCGCGACGACTCGCTGTCCCGGGACTCCGATTCGGTGGAAACGTTTGAACGCCAACTCATCAGAGCATTCGACCTATCGGCCGAGGAGTCCACCGACCCGGCGCACCGAGAGGCTGCCGCGCGGACCGTCCGTACATTGCGCTATCACCAGGAAATCCGACGCGCCCGGAGCGCATTGCTAGCGGGCGATATCGACCTCGCACGGCAATCGGCCCGTGCGGCACTCACTCAGCGGCGCACGGTCCGATCTCTCGGCATCGTTGCTGCGGTAACTGTGGCGCCCCGACTGTTCGTGCGACTCCATCCACTGCGGCAGAGTGTCGAAGGTCGCATTTCGCGCGTGATCATGCGTACCCGACGGGCCGAACGGGCCAAGGAATGACTGGTATTTCGGTCCGGGGTGTCGTGCGCGTGCTGCTCGCCGGACTTGTGCTCTCGGCATGCGGCACCGACACTACCGCGGTGACGCCTGAAACAGCATCGGTCACCAGCATCTTTGACCCGTGCACCACCGTCGGCGACGATGCCCTCCGGTCCGTGGGCTTGAATCCCTTCTCCCGCACCCGAGTCGAGGTAACCGCGCCCGACACCGCGAGCTGCTCGTTCACGTCAACCGACATATCGGTGTTCCTTACCACCTCGTCTCTGACCTTCGAAGAGACCCGGGATGCCAATGTCGGCAGACGAATCGGCGTGGACATCAACCGGCGACCGGGAGTCATCTTCCGCAAGCCGGGCAACGATTCCGGCTGCCGGCTCGCCCTGAAATCTGCACAGGGAACCGTTGTGGTGACAACACAGATATCGGTCGCCGCCCGCGAATGGGGGATGAACTCGTGCAGCAGGATTCGGCAGATCGGTGGCGTCGTCGAGCCGACGATCGGTGACCGATGACCGACACGGGAGCGCCTTCGCTTCGCCGCCCCCGGTGGCGGCGCCACCGTACCGGCCTTGCACTCATCGTCGTGGCGCTGGTCGCAGTCATCGTGGCCGGACTCCCGGTGTACGGGCTACCACAGACCGACCGTCTGCGGAAGGCCGATGCCATTCTGGTGCTCGGCGGCAACGGCTACGAGCGTTATCCCCTTGGCCTCGAACTCGCGCTTGCCGGCTATGCCGACCACCTGGTCATGTCGAATCCGGCCGGGGCCGAGGACTCGTGGCTCACCGATCTTTGCACTCGGCGACGCTACCCCTTCTCAATCAATTGCTTCGTACCTAACCCACCCACCACAAAAGGCGAGGCAATGGAGCTTCGGGACTTGGCCGTGCGGAATCACTGGCGCACGGTGATCGTGGTGACGTTCCGCCCACACATCTCTCGCGCGCGTTATATTCTGCAGCAGTGTTTCCCCGGTGAGTTGATCATGCAGGAAAGTCCGGCAGACCTATCGGCCGGTTATTGGGTGAAGTCGTACGTGTACCAGACCGCGGGTTACGTCCGGGCAGCACTCCACCCAGATTGTTGACACGCCAACCGACTCGGCTCTCAGGCCGCTTCGAGGATCATCGCCACGGACATACCGCTGCCCGCGCAGATCGAGACGAGCGCCCGCCCGGTTCCCTTGTCCGCCAGCAGCTTCGCGACCGTTGCGACGATGCGGCCGCCGGTGGCGCCGAAGGGATGGCCGGTGGCCAGCGAGCCGCCGGTGACGTTCAGGCGATCGCGATCGATGGTCCCCAGCGGCTCCGGCCGATCCAGGTGTGCCCGGCAGAATTCCGCGTCGTCCCACGCGGTGAGTGTGGAGAGCACCTGCGAGGCGAATGCCTCGTGGATCTCGTAGAAGTCGAAGTCGCCGAGTCCGATGTCGTTGCGGCGCAACAATTCGTTGACCGCGTACACCGGCGCCATCAGGACACCCTGGGTCTTCGGATCACCGTCGACGTAGTCGACACCCCAACTCTGGGCGTCGACGATGCGCGCCAGCGGCGTCAGATCCCGCTGCCTCGCCCACTCCTCGGTACCCAGCAGCACCGAGGAGGCACCGTCGGTGAGCGTCGTGGAATTGGCGGCGGTCATGGTGCCGTCCGGTCCACCGAAGCACGGCTTCAGCGTGGCCAACCGCTCCGCGGAGATGTCACGGCGCATGTTGTCGTCCTCCGCGAGCCCGGCGAACGGAGTCACCAGATCGTCGAAGAAGCCACGGTCGTACGCCGCCGCGAGATTGCGGTGCGAGTTCAGCGCGATGACGTCCTGCTCGGCACGACCGATCCCCCACTTCTCACCGGTGATCGCCTGGGCCGCACCGGGAACCAGCGACGTGCGACGTTCGGCCGGGCTCGGGATGTCGAAGTCGAGCGACAACGGGATCTGGGCCGCCTGACGCAGCCGGTCCACGGTCGACTTCGCGGCGTTGATGCGCACCAGCCGGTCACGCAGGCGCGGTCCGAAGCCGATCGGCGGGTCGGACGTGGTGTCGGCGCCGCAGGCGACTCCGGATTCGATCTGCCCACAGGAGATCTTGTTCGCGATGTGCACGATGGTCTGACCACCCGTGGCGCACTGCTGCTGGATGTCCGCCGTCGGTGTCGCCCGCGACAGTTCGGTGTCGAGCAGGGCCTCGCGGGTGAGGCTGTGGTCGCGAGCCAGTTTCACGACGGCGCCACCGGCCACCTCCCCGAGGTGTTCGCCCTGCAATCCGAAACGCTCCACCAGGCCGTTGAGTGCGGCCGTCAGCATCGTCTGATTGGTCTCGCCCAGGTACTTGCCGTTCGAGCGGGCGAACGGAATCCGGTTGCCGCCCAGCACGTAGGCGGGGATCAACGTGCGCGATGTCGTCATCGGCCGAGGATAACCCAACGTCGACATCGGTCATTGTCAGGGTCGCGCCTGTCGGTCTCGATACGCGGCGTGCTCGCTACGCTCGCGCGTCGCTACTCGACCAGCAGATGCACCACCGGCCCCATCTGTTGATCGGGTAGCCCGCGAGCGCAGCGAGCGCGCCCATCCTGCTGATCGAGTAGCCCGCGAGCGCAGCGAGCGCGCGTATCGAGATCAGGCCTGGCCGGGATTGAGCTTGATGAACAGTGCGTCCATCTCCGCGCACAGACGGTCGCCGTCGTGCAGGGTGCCCTTGATGAACACCTTCCGACCCTCGATCCTGTCGGCCCACGTGCGGCAGGTCAGCGGCGTGTTCAACGGTGTCAGCGACCGATACTGGACCGTCAGATACGCGGTGCGACTGACTCCATGGATGGCCACGGCCGACGCGTAACCGCCGAGATCGTCGAAGCAGACCGCCACGTGGCCGCCGTGCGCGACGCCGTTGCCGCCGAGGTGGAAGTCGCGGAAGGTGACGGTGGCCTCGACGCCGTCGGCATCGCCGTGCACGACCTCGTACGGCGGCAGGGTGATGTTGCCGCGCGCCGGCAGGTCGACGCGGGTGCCCGAGGGCGCATGCCATTCGTCGATGCGGACGCTGCCGAGTTCCTCGTTGACCGAGGCCAATTGCTCGATGAGCCGATCGGTCATCTCCGGGGTGGGACAGGCGTACCGGAACCGATCCATGAGCAGGCGCACCTGCTCGTTGAGTTCGCCGTAGCGTGGGCCGCCCCGTTCGGTCGTGATCGCCGTGGTGGCCCGGAACCCGCCCTCATGTGGCGGCTCGGCGGCGCCTTCGTCACGAGAGTCGGCGTCGGCGATGGATGAATCGGAACGATCGGTCATACAGCCAACGTTATCGACCTGCGGATCCGCCGCTGCGGGCCGGACTCAGTTCCGCGACGCGTGCCCGTCGGCGGGACCCGCGTCGACTCCCACGCGCGGAAGTTCGTGATGGTCACGAAGCCGGACGCCGAAACCGATGACGAGCGCAACGATGACAGCCAGGGTTCCCCACACGATGGCGATGATGGCCGCGATGACGAAGACGCTCACAAAAACAGAATTGCGTATCGCAACCTCATTGACAACCGTCGGTTAACGATCGACAAACGATTCTTGTAAGTGCGGGTCAGACACCACTCTGACCACTGTCAATGGCATCGTCCTTTCGTGCACACGGGCCCGCGATAACCTGTCAGCATGACCGCCGACACCTCTTCGCCCGCCTCCGACGGACCCTTCGACCCCACCCAGTGGGCACCGGTGGACGGCTTCGATCTCACCGACATCACCTATCACCGGCACGTCGGAGCGGGCCGCGAGAACGGCATCGTCCGGATCGCCTTCGACCGCCCCGAGGTGCGAAACGCGTTCCGGCCGCACACCGTCGATGAGCTCTACCGGACCCTCGACCACGCGCGCCGCTCCCCCGACGTCGGCACCATCCTGCTCACCGGCAACGGTCCGAGCCCGAAGGACGGCGGCTGGGCCTTCTGCAGCGGTGGCGATCAGCGCATCCGGGGACGTTCCGGCTACCAGTACGCCACCGCCCACGACTCCGATGTGGGTGCCGCCGACGCGGCGGGCGTCGACGAGGCCCGCGTCAAGGCCGAGGGCGGCCGACTACACATCCTTGAGGTGCAGCGACTCATCCGGACGATGCCCAAGGTCGTCATCGCCGTGGTCAACGGCTGGGCCGCGGGTGGCGGACACTCGTTGCACGTCGTCTGCGATCTGACCCTGGCGTCTCGTGAACATGCCCGGTTCAAGCAGACCGACGCCGATGTCGGCTCCTTCGACGCCGGCTACGGCAGCGCTTACCTCGCCAAGCAGGTCGGTCAGAAGTTCGCCCGCGAGATCTTCTTCCTCGGCGAGGCCTACGACGCCGAGACGATGCACCGGATGGGCGCGGTGAACCGCGTCGTCGACCACGCCGATCTGGAGCGCACCGCCATCGAGTGGGGACGTGCCATCAACGGCAAATCGCCCACCGCGCAACGCATGCTGAAGTTCGCCTTCAACCTCACCGACGACGGACTGATGGGCCAGCAGGTCTTCGCCGGGGAGGCCACACGCCTTGCCTACATGACCGACGAGGCCGTCGAGGGCCGCGACGCGTTCCTCGAGAAGCGCGACCCCGACTGGGATGCCTTCCCGTACTACTACTGATGAACGGCAACCCCATCGACGACATCGACCCGGCCACCCTCACCGCATTCGTCCAGATCCGCGATCAGTTGACGCGGTTCATGATGGAGTATCAGTTCGCGGTCGACGAATTGCTGACGAAGGTCACCATCCTCCGCAGTGAGTTCCTGCATCTACACCACTACAACCCCATCGAACACGTGACGTCACGGGTGAAGACGCCGAAAAGCCTGGTGCGCAAGGTGTCCCGCAAGAAGGTGGAGCCGAGCCTGGAGGCCATCCGCGCCGGCATCACCGACATCGCGGGCATCCGCATCACCTGCAGCTTCATCGCCGACACCTACCGGGTCCTCGAGACCCTCACCGCGCAGGACGACGTCACGGTGATCGAGATCAAGGACTACATCGCCGAGCCGAAGCCCAACGGCTACAAGAGTTTGCACGCGATCGTCGAGATCCCGGTCTTCCTCTCCACGGGACCGGTGCGGGTCCCGGTCGAAATCCAGATCCGCACCATCGCCATGGATTTCTGGGCGTCACTGGAGCACAAGATCTTCTACAAGTACGACGGCGCCGTGCCCGAACGACTGGTCACCGACCTGGCCACGGCCGCTCGTACCGCCGACGACCTCGATCTCCGGATGGAGCAGTTGCACAGCGAGATCCACCACGGCGAACTCCCCCCGGAAACCGATGGGCCGGAGCGCAGCTGGGCCGCCGAGACCGAAAAGGCGTGGCTGCTCGACTTCTGGGCCAACAACCAGGATCACTGATGTGTACGTCAGCAGATGTTGCCCTGTGACGCGGTATGCGCGTCAAAGGGCAACTTCTGCGCTCGTCTGGCTATCGGCGGGCGCCACGGTTCGTGTCGACAGGCGGTAGCGATCCGTCGCCGATGGACATCTGTTCTTCGGAATCGGTCATGCGGCCATCACCCGGTCTCGAGTCACCTGAAGGTCAAGGTCAGCATCCGACGATCGCCGCCTTCGCGAACGCGAAGGTCTGATACGTGTATTCGAGCGTCCATCGCAGTGCGGAATAGCGGTAGTCACGCGGCACCTCGACGAATACCCCGTCGACCCGGGGTGCGCAGTGCCCGAAGATCGACCGTGCCCGCGGCAGGTGATAGCGCCAACTGATCACCATCACCTCCCGCCAGCCATGCTGCTGCGCCATGTCCTCGACCCATTGCGCCTCCCCGAGGGTCGTCGCGGGATCAGGTACGAAGCAGATCACCCTCACCCGGGCATCGGACGAGGCACAGGCCTTGTCGACATCGGTGTTCTTGTCCCTCGGTCCGTAGGGATTCGAGATCGCAACGGTGTCGGCGAGACCGGCGCGCGCCAGATCGACGCCGTACATCTCCCGGCCGTCATGAGCGCCGCCCAGGACGACGATCGCATCGACCGGCCGGAGCGCATCCGACGGTGCGTTACCGAACACCCGGTCGCCCACATAACCGAAGATCCCGGCGACCAGCCCCACCACGACGACCATCACGAGTATCGCCGCGCGGGTCCTCTCCGATCGGAACCTCGGTCCCCGCAGGATCTTTCGCACGCGGATGGCTCAGCCTCCGAAGATCCCCCGGAGTTCACTCATGTCCTCGACGCGCTCGGCATGGGTGCCCGCGGCCGGTGACGCGAGAATGACGCCCACTCCGGCTTCCTCGAAGGCCTTGACGCGCTCGGCGACCAGTGAGCGCGGACCGATCAGCGACATCGCGCTCACCAGATCCTCGGGCACCGCCTCGGCGGCCTCGACCTTCTTGCCGTCGAGGTAGAGATCCTGGATGAGCTTGGCCTCGTCGGCGTATCCGTAGCGCACCGCGAGCGCGTTGTAGAAGTTCTTGCCGCGCGCGCCCATGCCGCCGATGTACAGCGCGGCGTGGTGACGCACCATGTTCATGGCGTTCTCGATCTCGTCGGCATCGTCGGAGATCAGCGTGGCCGCCTGCACGACGATCTTCAGCGGCGGCAGCGACGGATCACGCTTGGCCTTGCCCGCGGCGAGCGCCTCACCGAAGGCCGCCTCCACATACTCAGGATGGAACAGGAAGGGCTGGAATTCCTCGAACAGTTCGGCGGCGAGTTCGGTGTTCTTCGGTCCGATGGCGGCCAGCAGCATCGGGATGTTGTCGCGGACCGGATGGTTGATGATCTTCAGCGGCTTGCCGAGTCCGCTTCCGCCGTCCTCCTTGGTGAGCGGCAGGGTGTAGTGCTTGCCCTGGTATTCGGTCTTCTCGCGGCGCCAGACCTTGCGGCAGATCTCCGCGGTCTCGCGGGCCCGGCCGAGCGGATAGTCGTACTTGACGCCGTGGAAGCCTTCGATCACCTGGGGGCCGGACGCACCGATGCCGAGAATGAAACGGCCGTCGCTGATGTAGTCGAGGCCGGCGGCGGTCATCGCGAGGTTCGACGGGGTGCGCGAGAACAACGGCAGAATCGCGGTCTGCAGTTCCATCTTCTCGGTCTTCGCCGCGATGTAGCCGAGCTGACTCACCGCATCGAAGCTGTAGGCCTCGGGCACCGCGATCCGTTCGACTCCCACCTTCTCGAAGTCGGCGAGATTGTTGATGGTCTCGCGGAAATCGCCCGCATAGTTGATCGGCATGCCCAGCGTCATCGAAGTCATGGGCGGATTCTTCCACAGAGAACCATGTGTGCGGCAGCCTCGTCCTGGGCCGCAAGTGACCTGGCACACCCGGCAGCTCGATGGTGTCCGATGGACGTTTGCCATCGGTTACATGAACAGAAAATGAACATGTCGGCGCGCTCAGGGATTTCCCAGGTCAGCGGTTTATCGTTCCCGCCGATTGTTTAGGTGCGCGGGCCCCTCACGCCGCAGAATGATCTCCATGAGCGGAGAGATGCTGATCCTTGTGCTGCTCGTCATCACAGCACTCGGGTTCGACTTCACCAACGGCTTCCACGACACCGGCAACGCGATGGCGACCTCCATCGCCACCGGTGCCCTCAAACCAAAAATCGCCGTCGGTCTGTCGGCAATCCTCAATCTCGTCGGCGCCTTCCTCTCCGTCGAAGTCGCCGCGACGATCACCAAGGACGTCCTGAAGATCCAGGAGACGACCGGTGACAACAAGGGCGAGTTGGTCGCCGGGCTCGATGCCAACAAAGCCCTGCTGATCATCTTCGCCGGTCTCATCGGCGGCATCCTGTGGAATCTCTTCACCTGGCTGTTCGGCCTGCCGTCCAGCTCGTCGCACGCACTCTTCGGCGGCCTCATAGGCTCCGGCCTCGCCGCGATCGGCACCGGCGGCATCAACTGGGAGGGCATCTCCGCGAAGATCATCATCCCGGCGCTGGCCGCCCCGGTGATCGCCTGCCTCGTCGCCGCCTGCGGCACCTGGCTGGTCTACGCGATCACCCGCAAGATCGCCGACCGCAAGAAGGAAGACGGCTTCCGCTACGGCCAGATCGCCACCGCGTCGCTGGTCTCCCTCGCCCACGGCACTGGAGACGCGCAGAAGACCATGGGTGTCATCGCCCTGGCCCTGATCGCCACCGGCCACCTCGACGCATCGTCGGTGAGCCACGGTCTGCCGTTCTGGGTCGTGTTCACCTGTGCAGGCGCCATCGCACTCGGCACCTACCTGGGCGGCTGGCGCATCATCCGCACCCTCGGCAAGGGTCTCGTCGAGATCAGCTCGCCGCAGGGCATGGCCGCCGAGGCGTCGTCGGCCGCGATCATCCTCACCTCGAGTGCCGCCGGCATGGCGCTGTCCACCACGCACGTCGCGACCGGCTCGATCCTCGGATCGGGTGTCGGCAAGCGCGGCGCGCAGGTGCGCTGGGCCGTCGCCGGCCGCATGGTCGTCGCGTGGGTGACGACGCTGCCCGCCGCGGGCCTCGTCGGCGCTCTCTGCTTCTGGCTCGCCCACCTCATCGGCAACGTCGGCGGCGCGATCGCGATCTTCCTGGTCCTGGTCGCGGCGTCCGGCTACATGTACTGGCGCGCACAGCAGAACAAGGTCGACTCGCGCAACGTCAATGCCGAATGGGACGAGGAATCCCACTCCGTCGTCGTTCCCGAGGACCGCACCCCCACCGCCGGCCCCACCACCGTCGCCTGACCGGCGCCCCGAAAGGACCCTCAGATGGACATCGTCGAATCGATCGGCAAGGTCTTGATCGTCGGACTGGTGCTCGGTGCCGGGCTGCCCGCACTGTTCGCCACCGGGCTGCGGCTCTTCGCGCAGGGTGACAGCGAGACGCACGCGGATGGCACTGTCACGCAGGGCAATCCGATGGCGCGCGCCGCGGGCTACGTCATCTTCGCGTTCGTCGCGCTGGTCATCGTGGTCGGTCTGCTGTGGATCACCCGGCAGACGATCTACTACTACACCGACATCAAGCTCTTCCCCTTCGGTTACAAGTAAGCCGACGACGGTCAGTCCCGCTTCGAAAGGGCGTTTCTTCCATGGCAAGTTCCGATCTGTTCGAGTCGGCCGTCAACTGGATCCGCAAGGGCTATCCGGAAGGCGTGTCGCCCACCGAATTCCCGCCCCTGCTGGCTCTCCTGACCCGAGTGCTGGACGAGGAAGAGGTCACCACGGTGGCGCTGACGCTGGTCCGCGAGCACGGCATCGAGAACCCGCTCACCGAAGAGCAGATCCGCGATGCCATCGCCGAGGTCACCCGCAGCGAGCCCACTCCGGAGGAGATCAATCAGGTGGCCGGCCGCCTCGCCGTCGCGGGCTGGCCGCTGGCCGCCGCGCACTGAGGCGCCGCGCGGACGTCACTCGTACGCTCGCACGAGCGTGCAGGTCAGCGGGAATGGCACGGGTTCAGACGACCCGTGCCATGACGTATGAGGAATACACTTGCAGCAGGTCTTCGTGGTCGATGGCGACGCTCGGACCACGGACGACCGTCGTAGCGGGGTCGTCGGGGGAGATATGGGGATGATGGGGAGATGGACCGTCCACAGTTTCTTGCGCGGATCGTGGACTGGCTGCGTGCCGGATACCCCGACGGTGTGCCCCAGGGCGACTACATTCCGCTGGTCGCACTGCTGCGTCGACAGCTGACCGAGGACGAGGTCCGTCGGGTGTCCGACGACCTGATCGCCGAGACTCCCGAAACTCCGGGTGTCATCTCGAAGATCGACGCCGGGGTGAAGATCACCAAGGTCACGCAGGAACTGCCGCATGAGGACGATGTGACACGCGTGCGCACGCACCTCGAATCGGCGGGCTGGCCATTCGATCTTCACCCACTCGGCCCACCACCGGAGTCGACGCGGCGGGATGATGACGAGGACGAATCCTGAACCGCCCGACCACGCACGCAGAACGGAAAGTTCTTCGCGCGCTGGAACTTCCGGCGGACCCGAGCGTGCTCGACGCGCGTGACCGGCTACTCGGCGTCCTGAAGGGCGCCGAAGCCGCACTACCGGTTCCCACCGATCCGTCTGCGGCATACGACCTTTGCGCCGCATTGGGTGAGGGCTCCGCGATCGACGGCGAGGTGGCACTTGTGGTGTCCACCTCCGGGACGACCGGAACCCCGAAGGGCGCTCAGCACACTCCCGACACCCTGCTCGCCTCCGCCCGCGCGACGCACGAGCACCTCGGCGGCGAGGGCAACTGGCTGCTGGCCATGCCCCCGCATCACATCGCCGGAATCCAGGTGCTGCTGCGGGCTCTCGGCGCCGGATTCACACCGGCGGTCATCGATCTCCGTGAAGGTTTCGATCCGGTCGCCTTCGCCCGCGGCGCCGATGACCTCGACGGCCCCCGCCGGTACTCCTCGCTCGTGCCGATGCAGTTGCGCAAAGCCCTCGACAGCCCGGAGGCCGTCCGCGCGCTGCGCGGCCTCGACGCACTCCTCATCGGCGGGGCGGCCACTCCGGTGGCGCTCCAGCACCGGGCGATCGACGCCGGGGTACCCATCGTCCGCACCTACGGCATGAGCGAGACGGCCGGCGGATGCGTCTACGACGGCCGGCCGCTGCCCGGTGTAACGGTGCGCATCGAGGAGCCGTCGCCCGACGGTACGGGGCGTGTTCTGCTCGGCGGACCCACTGTGGCACATGGCTATCGGAATCGTCCCGATCATCCGGCCTTCGCCGATGCCGGCTGGTTCCGCACCGACGATCTCGGGCGACTGTCCGACGATGGAACACTGACGATCGTGGGACGTGCGGACGAGGCGATCTCCACCGGGGGCCTCACAGTCGTCCCCCAGGTCGTGGAGGCGGTGCTCGCCGAAGACCCCACTGTCGCGGACTGTGCGGTGGTCGGGTTGCCCGACGACCGGCTCGGCGAACGCGTCGTGGCCTTCGTGGTGCCCGCACCCGACCGCGTGATTCAGCCGGATCGCTTGCGGGAGTTCGTGATCGAGCGTCTCGATCGCTATGCGGCACCGCGGGAGTTCATCGAGATCGCACAGTTGCCGGTGCGCGGTCCGGGCAAAGTGGACCGCCGCGCCCTTCGGGCGCTCGGCATCCACGGCTGAGCGGCAGCGTCAGTACGCGCCGTCCTTGGACAGCACCGCGCGGACCGTGCGCCACAGGATGACGGCGTCCTGCATGGCCGACCAGTTCTCCACGTACGACAGATCGAGTCGAACCGATTCCTCCCACGGCAGGTCGGACCGACCGGAGACCTGCCACAGGCCCGTCATACCGGGCTTGACCAGCATGCGGCGCGAAACCCGGCCGTCGTACTTCTCCACCTCGGCGGGCAGCGGCGGACGCGGGCCGACCAGACTCATGGTGCCGTTCACGACGTTGAACAGCTGCGGCAACTCATCGAGACTGTAGGCACGAATCACCTTGCCCACCCGGGTGATCCGTGGATCATCGTGCATCTTGAAGAGCAGGCCGGCGCCGTCGTTGCGATCATGCAGACCGGCGCGGAGGTTGTCGGCGTCGCGCACCATCGAACGGAACTTCCACATCGGGAACGTCTCGTTGTTGAGCCCCACTCGTTCGGCCCGATAGAAGACCGGACCGCGGGTGTCGATCTTGATGGCAATCGCGATGACCGCGAGCACCGGCGCGATGACCGCGAGAGCGAGCGCGGCACCCACGCGGTCGACGAGGGCCTTCCAGAAACGAATGGCCCCTTGATAACTCGGCTTGTCGATGTGGAGCAGCGGCAGCCCGGCGACGGGACGCAGCATCATGCGCGGTCCCGCGACGTCGGTGACGCCCGGCGACACCATCATCTCGACGTCCATCCCCTGCAGATCCCACGACAGATCCTGCATCGCGCGATGACCGAGCGCCTGAGCCGATGTCACCGCAACGGTGGTCGCTCCCGATGCCGACACCGCGAGCGCGACGTCGTCGAAGTCGCCGAACACGGGTACGTCACCACCGGTCATGAGCGACAGCTTCTCGGTCCGCGACGCCTCGGCCACCGGCAAGCAGGCACCGATGACGTCGAAACCCAGTGTGGGACTGAGCCGTACACGTTCCACGAGGTGTTCGACGCTGGCCGACTCACCGACCACCAGCACACGTTCGAGATTCGCACCGCGAGTGCGCTGACGAATGAGCCGCTTGCGCCACGCCCAGCGCGACAGCAGGAGCGCGACGGTGCCCAGCGGCAATGCGATCGCGAAGTAGCCGCGGGAGACATCGAGCCGGAGAGCGAGAACCAGGATCGCCAGCAGGCCGAAGACCGAGAAGCAGGCCGTGACGATCCGGCTGTATTCGCGTGGGCCCGCACCGATGATGCGTCGGTCGAGGGTCTGGTTGATACGCAGCGAGGCGAGCCAGCCGACGACCAGGCACACCGAGACGACGGTGACCGGCAGGCCGCCGCCGAAGGTCGACGTCGACGCGTCGGAACCGAAACGGAGTAACTGGGCGGTGAAGACCGCACCGGCGACCACCAGGGTGTCGGTGATCGCGATTCCGACCAGATAACGATCCATCCAGCCGCGCGAGGGAGTGTCGGCAGCCTCCCGGAGGTGCCGTCGGACGGTGTCGCGCACAACCGGACCGCGCGCGACCGAGTTCGGTCCGCGATGATCCGTGTGCTGCGGATCAGTTGCTTCTGCGTGCGCGTACGAGCGACGTGCAGCCACAAGGCCCCCCAGGTGAGTTATTTCCCGTATCCCCCGGAGCGTCCTGCATGTTCCCCAACATGTGCACCCGGCCCACCGATCCAGATGCATGGAAATAAACTCCGGCAAGCCCAGAATTTACGTGATGCAAAGGCATTCACGCAACCGACCACACGCACATTTACCCTTACGAGGGCCCTGCCGAGTAACTGTGTGCGGGAGCACCTTTCGCTGATTCGATGAAGCTGCTGGTGGGCGCCACGGGACGGATGACGAGTGCGCGCGCACGGGTTTTTGGTGCGGTGCATCCCACAGTCCGCGGCCCGCGATCTGTCGCCATGCAAGGATCGTGGTGTGGCAACCGGTAAAGAGTGGATCTCGGGCGCACGCCCACGCACACTTCCCAACGCGATAGCTCCCGTCGTCGTCGCTACGGGCGCGGCCCTTCGTCTCGGTGACATCGACTGGTGGAAGTTCGTTCTCGCACTGGCCGTCGCGCTGGCGCTGATCATCGGCGTGAACTTCGCCAACGACTATTCGGACGGCATCCGCGGGACCGACGACGACCGGGTCGGTCCGATGCGGCTCGTCGGCTCGGGCGCCGCCTCGCCCGGCGCGGTGAAGCGCGCGGCCTTCGGCTGCTTCGGCGTCGCCGCGATCTGCGGACTGGTACTGGCGGCAACGACTGCTTGGTGGCTCGTGGCCGTCGGCGCGGTCTGTATCGCGGGGGCCTGGTTCTACACCGGCGGCAAACGTCCGTACGGCTACGCCGGACTGGGTGAGGTCGCGGTGTTCGTGTTCTTCGGCCTCGTCGCGGTCCTCGGCACGCAGTACGTACTCGCGGATCGAATCGACTGGGCCGGAGTCGCTTCCGCGATCGCGATCGGCTGCTTCTCGTCGGCGGTCCTGGTCGTCAACAATCTTCGCGACATTCCCGGCGACACCGACTCCGGCAAGGTCACACTGGCGGTCCGACTCGGCGACCGACGAACCCGATGGTTGTTCCTCGCGCTGGTCGTCGCTCCCCTGGTGATCAGTATCGCCCTGCTCGCCGTGGGACCGTGGCCGCTGCTCGGACTGCTCGCCGCACCGCTCGTGGTGCGTGCCCAGCAGCCCGTCCGGACCGGCGCGCTCGGTCCGGGACTCATTCCGGCGATCGGCGCGACCGGCCTCGCGATGCTGGTCTGGGCGATCGCCACGGCAGTGGGACTCGTTCTGTCCTGATGTCGCACACGCCGAAGAAATGGCCGGTCAACACTTTTCGTGTCGACCGGCCGTTCTCGTCTCGGTGATCAGACCTCGGCGGGCGTATCCGGCAGGCTCGCGAGCACAGCCGCCTTAAGCGCCTCGGTGGAGGTGGCCGACTCGATCAGCGCACGCGACGCATCGTCGGCGACGTCGATGATCCCGATCAGCAGATACTCGGGACGCAGCCGATGATCGCCGCGCTCGCGCGCGATCTCGACGGCGACGCCCAGCGCATCACGGGTCTCCGGGGCGAAACGCGGTCGCGACCCGCGGCCACGCGGGCCACGACGGCCACGTCCCGGCTCCCACGGGCCGCCCTCGCCGAATGGTCCACGCATCCGTGGATCGCCCTCATCCGGGCCGAAACCCTCAGGCCCCCACGGACCCCGGCCACGGCCTCGGTGTCCACGACCACGGCCATGACCGCGGTGGTGACCGTCGGGGCCACATGGACCGCCGGGCCGGCGGCTGCGACCATCACGTCGCGACGACCTCTCGGCCCAGCCCTCGGAAAGATCGTCGCCGAAGCGGTCACGAACCGCGGCACGGACCTTGTCCAGGTCGATCCCGATGCCGCGCAACGCTTCCCGGTCCTCCTCGTAGCGCTGCGCGGCGGTGTCGCCGTCCGACTGTGCGTCGTCGGCGGGTTCAGGATTCTCGTCGTGATGGGCACGGACCACCTCACGCGCGGAGTCCAGGGTCAGGCCCTGCTCGCCGAGCAGCCCGAACAGCGGGCTGCGGGCATTGCACAGCATGCCCAGGACGAGATGGTCGTTGCCGAGCCGGGAATGTCCCAGGTCGGCGGCTTCCTGCATGGCGAATGCCAGCAGCATACGGTCTTCTCGGTGGAATCGATCAAACATGATCGGCTCTCCTTCCGGCCCGCTCAGCGGGCCTCACGGTGTGAATGTTTCTGATGCACGGCCTGGCGGCTGATCTGCAGGACATCCGCGATCGCCTGCCAGCTCCATCCGTTGGCGCGGGCATTGGCCACCTGAACGTCTTCCAGCCGGTCCGCCAGCGTGCGCAGTGCGCGCACCGCGGCCAACCCGCGGGCGGGATCGTCACCGGCCGCCGCGCCGGCGAGGTCGTCCCCGCTCGGCTCCGACGGATTCTGGTCATGGTCAGCTTCGCCGTGCATGCTGTCAGGTTATGTTGACATCTTGGCGATGTCAAGAATTATTGACATACTCGTCGGACGGCGGGCTCCGCACCGTCCGCAAGCAGCGGTAGGGCTATTCGTTCGAGATGGATTCGGTGATGTTCATCCGGGCGGCGCGTACCGCCGGTATCAACGCCCCGATGACGCAGAGTGCGCCTGCCACCGCGACGAAGAGCAGCACCGACGGCCGCGGCTCGTAGACGATGTCGATCGAGGTGGTCGCGGCGAGGATCTTGTCGGAGACGAGATGCAGGCCACCACCCATCAGCACACCGACCGCGCAGCCCACGATCGCGATGGCTCCCGCCTCCGCGACGATCATCTTCGAGATGAAGCGCCGCGACGCCCCCATCGCGCGCAGCACCCCCAGCTCACGCCGCCGCTCAAGAACCGAGAGCAGCAGAGTGTTCAGCAGGGCGAGCGCCGCCGCGCCCGCGACGATCCATTGGATTGCGACAGTGAACGCACCGGCCTGCTCCACCTGCTGCCGTGTCGCATCGAGCGCCTCGGCACCCGAATACACATGCAGCGGAAGGTCTCTCGCCGTCGGGTTGGCCATGGCGATTCGCTCGAGTTCGGCACGGACCGCCGACCGGTCGGCTCCCGGCTTCACGAAGACCTGCAGGTAGGTGTCCCCGGTCTTGCCGAACCATTCGCCCAGGAGCTTGTTGGCGATACCCCCGGTGCCCGAGTCGACGGCGACGTAGTCGACGGTGTCCCGCACGGTCAGCGAGTGATATCCGGTCGGGGTGGCCATGGTGAGCGTGTCCCCGACCGACAGGCCGAGCGAGCGCGCCAGCACGCGCGACAGCACCACGCCGTCGCCGGCCAGCACCTGGTGCAGCGCTTGCGGATTCGTCTTCTTCATGAACGGCGCCGACGACCCCGGCGTGAGACCGTTCAACAGGATGCGTGCCTCACCGACGTTCACCCCGGCCCACTGCGCGCCCATCACGGAGGCAACCCCGGGGACCTGCATGACCTGATCCTTCACCGGCGCGGGCAGGGGTGACCCCTGCGGGATCTCGTCGCTCCCGGTCGTCGACACGTAGAAGTCGGGATCACCGAGTCCGTCGAGCGAGGAGCCGACCGAGGACACCATGTTGTCGAGCGCACCCGAGGTCCCCATGCCGACGGCCACCGCGACGGCCACGGTCATCAAGGTCGCCCAGGCACGCCGCGGTGCTCGTTCGGCGTTCACCGCGGCGAGTTGTCCCGGACCGCCGAATCGTCCGGCCACCCATGCCACCGCCCGGCCGAACGGACCGGCCAGGGCATAGCACACCAGCAGACCACCGACTGCGTAGACGATGCCGGCGAGAATGGCGGGCCGCCCGGGTACACCGGTGGCGATGAACCAGGAGCCGACGAGCATTGCGAGTCCGAGAACACCCGCGGCCCAGGTCGTCCACCGCCGCCCGGCCGCATCGTCGGCCACCTCCGCGGACACCATCGCCTCGACCGGCGAGACCGCGAACACCGATCGCGCCGCCAGCACCGTGGAGGCCACGCAGGCGAGTACGCAGGCCAGGACCGCGATCACGGGCACGTACGGTGCGAGGTGATAGCTCACCATCGTGGTCATCGATTCCGACGACGCCTCGGGCACACGGCTCACCGCCCACCGGCCGGCGAGTACTCCGACCGGCACGCCGAGGATGCCACCGGCGAGCCCGAACAGCGCCGATTCACCGAGCAGGTCACCGACCAGATGCCCGCGACGGGCACCGAGCGCCCGCATCATGGCCAGCGACTCGCGCCGCGACGCCACCGCCATGTTCATCGTGTTGAAGACGAGGAAAGCCGCGATCACCAGCGAGATCGCGGCAACCAGAAGTGTGGCGTCCCTGGTGATCCCGGCAGCGACCTCGGCCTGCTTGGCCCGGAAGTCCGGGTTGACGACCACCGCCCGGCCATCGGCGATCCGGCTCACCGTGGCCCGCAGGTCCGGGATGTCCGCGCCCGGTTTCGCCACGATCAGCACCGAGTCGACCCGCCCGTCCATGTCGGTGAGCCGTTGTGCGAGTTGCTGATAGGCGAACACGAAGTTGCCCTTGTTCAGCATCGCGGACTGTTCGTCGTCGACCACCGACACCACGCGGACCGGCACGCCGTTGATCACGAGCCGCTGCCCCTCACGCAGCCCGGTGCCGGAACCCGCGATCAATCCGTCCGCGAGGTCGTCCTGCGAGAGTGAACCGCCCTGCGCCGAGACCGCTTGTCGCAGTTGATCGGAAAGGCTGGTGACACGGGAGTCGGAACCGAGCAGGGCGATCTTGCGCCCCTCCACCGCGATCGTGTCGCGGATCATGGGCACCACCGATTCCGCCTCCGGGGCACCGGCTCTGATCTCGCCGACGAGCGACTCGTCGATTCCGGTGTCGGAGATGCCCGCGACCTCGACCTGTGCCGTTCCGGTGATCGCGGCGTTGACCTGCCGCACCGATTCGGTCAGCGAACCGTAGGTGCTGATCACCGCGATCAGCAGGGCCGACGCCACCATCACGACACTGAGCGAGGTGAACACGCGTAGTCGGTGGGTACGGATCTCCCGGAGATTCAGTACACGGATCCGCGATAACCCGGCCCGGATCGACGTGAACGGATTGCTCACGCGACCCGCCCGTCACGGACGGTGACGGTGGCGTCGGCGATCGCTGCCGCCTGCGCGTCGTGGGTCACCATGACCACGAGCCGGTCCGGCGTGTCGTGGGCGACCTCGGCGAGAAGCTCCAGAACGGATTCCCCGGTGCACGAATCGAGATTGCCCGTCGGTTCGTCGGCGAGCAGGATGGTCGGGTCCATGATGAGCGAGCGGGCGATGGCCACCCGCTGCATCTGCCCGCCGGACATCTCCGAAGGCCGATGGTCGGCCCGCTCGCGCAGTCCGACCCGTTCGAGTAGTTCCATGGCGCGGGGTTTGGCCTTGCGCAGCGACTGATTGTCCAGCAGTCGGGGCAGCGCGACGTTCTCCCAGGCCGACATCGTCGGTATCAGGTTGAAGAACTGGAACACGAAGCCGACACGATTGCGCCGGAACTCCGATGATGCGGCGTCGCCGAGTGACCCCAGGTCGACGCCGTCGACCGAGATCGTCCCCGAGGTCGGCACATCGAGCGCGCCCAGCATGTGCAGAAGTGTGCTCTTGCCTGCCCCCGAGGGGCCGACGACCGAGACGAACTGGCCGCCGTCAAGGGTGAGATTCAGGCCGTCGAGAGCCCGGACCCGCTGATCCCCCATCTGGTATTCGCGTACCAGATCGACGGCCTCGACCACCACCCGCCGGTTGGAATTGTCCACCATGCGCCGATACTAGTCGGCCCTGCAGATACCCCGCACCTGTGGCCATCAGGCCGGACCCGATCATCGCGATCTGCATGGCCAGGCTCCACCGATCATCCGAATCATCCACCGCTCCAACAGAACTGCCGAGGATCCCCGCCAGCCGGCGCGCTATCCCCGACGGCAACACCGTGCGCACATAGTCGCGTTCGCTGGACAGGCCGTCCCCGCTGCCGACCAATCGCGTCACCGCGGCCTTGGATACCCCTTCGGCCCGGCACCGTCGCAGGAAGTAACGAGGGCTGACCCGGTCGTCGGAGACGCGATGCCGGACAACGGCGTCCGGATCGTAATGAAACCGTCCATCCGGGTTCCGTCGGCCGATCGCGATACACAACTCGGTCTCCTCGCACCCGAGCGGAATCCGGCCGACGCGACCGAGGCCGGTGTGGAAGCCCCCGGCGGCCAGGATGTCGGATCGCCGCAGCGACATATTCGCGCCGATGAAGTTCCGCACCGCTCCCGGCCTCGACGGCTGGCCGGGGTGACTGCACCCGATCACCCAGTCGAACTCGGTCGGGAACCAGCGCGGACGTCCGGCGTCCGGCCAGCTCGGCACCGCGCGGCCCCCGACGCCACGCACGTCCGGATCGCGATATCCGCCGGCGAGTAGCTCGACCCAGCACGGCGCCGCTGCCGCGTCGTCATCGAGAAACGCCACGACCTGCCCGGCCGCCGCCTCCACCCCCGTGTTGCGCGCGCCCGACAGCCCACGCGGCCCCGCACTGTCGAGAACCCGGATGGGAAAGGGCGACGAGATCGTCGCGACATAAGCTCCGACCTCAGAGCGGAGTTGCTCATTGTGGTCGATGACGACCAGCAACTCACCCGGCGGGACACGCTGTTCCACCACCGAATTGATCGCCGTGCAGATATCGTCCCAGCGCCTCCTGGTGTACCCGCAGATGACGACAGAGATTTGCTCGGACATCGACGAATTCCGATTCACACGCCGAGTATGACAAAACCTCGGACCGGACCGGCGATCGGAGAGGCCCGCGTGGCATAGATCACATAGACACACGGTCGACAATTCTCATCCGAAAGCAAATACCCGAAATTCACCGAAATTCGCGCGCCGAAGGACTGAATTCCACCGCAAGGACACATGGTCGCCGTCCACAAATTCCTCTCCGGATACGCGCTATCGGTTGCGGTAAACCGAAAAACAGCACACGATCTCTTGCGAAGCAGCTGATTTACTACCGTATGCAAAAGCCTTTGGGAGAATTTGCGATGCCATTTCAGAATTCAGACGTCAGTGTCGTGATTCCGACTCGTAACGAAGCGCAGAATCTCCCGTACGTAGCCCGTCGTATGCCGGACGGCATCGGCGAGATCATCGTCGTCGACGGACATTCGACGGACGGCACGCGCGACGTGGCCCGCGATCTCTGGCCGGATGCGCGGATCGTGACACAGACGCGCAAAGGCAAGGGCAACGCCCTGGCCTGCGGATTTCAAGAATGCTCCGGTCAGATCATCGTCATGATCGACGCCGACGGTTCCACCGACGCCGCCGAGATACCGCAGTTCGTCCAGGCGTTGCGCGACGGCGCGGATTTCGCCAAGGGATCGCGATTCACCTATCGCGGCGGGAGCGCGGACATCACCCGGACGCGCCGACTCGGCAATCTCGCCCTCAATACCATCGTCAATAGGCTCTATGCTGCCGAATTCACCGACCTCTGCTACGGCTACAACGCGTTCTGGCGTCATTGCCTCCCGGTCATCGCACTCCCCGACCCTGCGTTGGCCGGCCCACAATGGGGTGACGGATTCGAGGTGGAAACACTGATGAACATCCGCGTCACCCGTGGTGGCCTGCGCGTACACGAGATCGCGAGCTACGAACGGGATCGCATACACGGCGAGAGCAATCTCAACGCGGTGAGCGACGGAATTCGTGTCCTGCGCACCATCTTCGACGAACGAGATGCCCGCCTGACCGGCATTCTTTCGCCCCGTCCGACGGAACGCCGATGGCTACCGGCGATCACACGGTTTGCCACACCGAACGCCATCTGATCAATCGAGAAATTCACCGGAGAGAAGCATAATTCGTGGTTCGTCCATTCGTAGACCATTCTTTTGTGGGACGACCATTCGCACGCAAACTTTCGGATACCCCGGATGGTCATGACGCGACGGTTCGGGTGCTCGTCCTCGATCAGGGGCCCGGACTGTGGGGAGCACAGAGGTATCTGCTGCGGCTGGCGCCCCTGCTCTCCGCCCGAGGCGTGGAACTCACTCTTGCCTGCCCACCGCACCTCGAGCAGTTCGATCACTGGCGATCCATCGACGCGCCCGTCATCCCCCTCGCGTTGCCGACCTCGCGGACGATCCGCAACGGGACGACGATCAGCGCGGCGCGGGCGTTCACCGAGGTGCGACGCTCGATGACAACTCCCCGGCTGATCGCTGCGGCGGCGCGCGCAGGTGGTTTCCACGTGATCATGGCGAATGCCCACTGGACTCACCTGGATGCGGCGCTGGCCGGCCGCATCGCCCGTCTGCCCACGGTCCTGACCCTGCACGAGACACCGATGCCGGGAATCGGCCGCCGACTGCGGGATGCCGCCATCGCCACGGCGGGACACGCCGTGGCCGTGAGCGAGTCGGTGGCGGCGTCATCCGGACGGCGAGCACGCTCCCGGATCACGGTCATTCCCAACGGCGTGGACACCGACGTGTTCAGTCCCGCGGCCGATCGGGCGCGCACCACCATTCGCCGTCGCCTCGGTATCCCGGATACGGCCCGGGTATTGGTGGCGTGCACCAGAATCGATCCGACGAAACGCATCGAGGATCTGGTCACGATGTCGCGGCACCTGCCGCCGGACGCCCTGCTGCTGATCGCGGGCACCACCAGTGACCACCCCGAGTACGCGGCCCGTATCCGCACCGCGGTCGCCGGACTGCCGCGCGACCGGATCCGGCTGCTCGGTGGACGCTCGGACATAGCCGATCTCCTGCGCATGGCCGACCTGTACGTACACACCGGACTGGTGGAAGGCATGCCGCTGGGGCTCATCGAAGCCGCCGCCACAGGTGTGCCCGCGGTCGCCTACGAGGCCGCGGGCGTCCGCGACATCGTGCTCGACGAGCACTCCGGAATCGTCGTGGCCCCGGGGGATGTCGACGCTCTCACCGCGGCCGTCACTGTTCTGCTGGCCGACGAGAGCATGCGCCGGACCTTCGGGCGCGCCGCCCGCGCACATGCGGCACGGCACCACCGACTGCCCGATCAGGCCGATCACAACGCGGATCTACTCCGCGCAGTCCGTGGCGGTGGGCCATGAACCGGCCTCGCGCGCCGAGACTTCGCTTCGCACTGTTCGGGGACGTGGGAGGCGACTCCGTCGCGATCATTGTGACGTCGATGCTCACCGCGGGCACCGGAGTGGTGTTCTGGGTGGTCGCGGCACGCACCATCGAGCCCCGTGAACTCGGGATGCAGACCGCACTGCTGTCGTTGATGACGACGGCCGGCGCCATTGCCGCGTCCGGTCCGGCCAATGCCCTGACCGCGATGATCCCGACCAGTGGCGATCGCGCTCGCCGACGCCTGCTGCGGCACGGCGTCAGCATGACCGTGGTGGGGTCGGCGGTCGCCGGCGTCGTCGCCGGTCTCGTCGCCGTCGCCACCATGGGCAGTTCGTTTCCCGGCGGGATGCTCGCCGTGTCGGGCGGGGCCGTGCTGATGGCGCTCTTCGCGGTCAAGGACGCGATGCTCACCGCGCTGGCGCAGGCCCGTCGGCTCCCCCTCCTGAACCTCGCGAGCGCCCTCCTCAAGATCGCACTGCTCCCGCTGTTCGGTGTGCTGGCATTCCCGGATCAGGCAGTCCTCGCCACCCTCCTCGCTGCCGCTCTCGCCATCGCGGCGTCCGCCGTCCTCGTCCACCGCACGACGGACCACGACCTCCCCGCCCGCTCACGGACGCGGGACCACGGCCTGCGCTCCCTCAGCGTCTTCGCGGTCCGCGACAGCGCGGCCGGAGTCATCCTGATGGGTCCGCTCCTCGCGGCCCCGTTCCTGGTGACCTGGCTGGCGGGCCCCGAAGAGGGCGCGGCACTCGCCCTGATGCTGCCGGTCTCGCAGGGCCTCGACTTCGTGTCGATCGGCACCGCAACCGCACTCACCAAGCATCTACCCCGCGCCGACGACCCGGCACGCATGGTTCGCCGGATGGCCGGACTGGTGGTATGGACGGTCCTGGCGGTAGCGGCATTGATACTGATCGCCTTGGCGCCCATGATGTTCCGCTTCTTCGGCGATGGCTACGACGACCGGGTTCTGTGGACGACACTTGCCCTGCTCTGCCTCGGTTCGTTCTGTCGCATCGGATTCACCATCTGGTCGGCGGTGTTACGCGCATCCCTGGAAACCCGAAAGTTGTTGGTGGTCAACATCGTCGCGAGCATGGTCTCGATCCCGGCCCTGGGCCTGTGCACCGAGGTGTGGGGGGCCCGCGGCGCCGCCGCCGGTCTCGCCATCGGTTCGGCGGTGCTGGGGACGATCGGCTGGTGGGGACTGCGCAACTCCGCCCCAGCCGCGTCGTCGGCCCCACCGACTCCCTCACCTCTGGCCAGTACATGACCGCATCGCACAAAGGAGAACAATCGTGACCATCGAACGGCTCCGGCCCACGATGCCGGCCGGTGAGGCACATTCACCGACGGCCCGCTGGGTCGGCGAGATCCAGCTCGGCAACGACTTCGCCGAGACGGTCGTCGCGGAGCACGCACAGGGGTACCAGTGGGCCAGACTGCTTGTGCGGGACGGCACCCGGGTATGCGGATTCATCGAGGTCGGCGTCGACGACGAAACACTGATCGGCCGCGAGATCGCCCGGGAAGCGGGGCGACTGCCACTGCGAAGACGCGACGATCCGCCACGGGCGGTGGCGCCGCCTCCGCCCGTCACGGTCGCCGTGTGCACGCGAGATCGCACATCCGCGCTCATCCGGGTCGTCGAATCCCTTCTCGCCCTGGACTATCCGGACTTCGAGGTGCTGGTCGTCGACAATGCCGCCGAATCCCTGGACACCTACCGGTTCGCCGAGACCCACGACGATCCACGGGTTCGCGTCGTTCATGCCGGGGTACCCGGCCTCGCCGCGGCCCGCAATCGGGCGCTCGAGGCGGCTCGTCACGACATCGTCGCGTTCACCGACGACGACGTCATCGCCGATCGGCACTGGCTGACCTGCCTGGTCCGGTCCTTCGCCGACCCCGACGTCGGCTGTGTGACCGGACTCGTGCCCGCCGCACAACTGCGCACGGTCGCGCAGACGGTGTTCGATCAGCGCGTCGGCTGGTCGTCCTCGGTACGGCGCCGGTTGTTCCGGCTGGCCGACGGCCGCAACCACGGCCACCTGTTCCCGTTCCGGGTGGCCGACTACGGCACCGGCGCCAACTTCGCGGTCCGGCGTGACATCGCCTTCGCGCTGGGCGGGTTCGACGAGGCGCTGGGGGCGGGCGCGCCGACCCGTGGGGGCGAGGACATCGACTGGTTCGTCCGGACCCTGGCCGCCGGGCATTCGCTGGCGTTCGAGCCGGATGCCATCGTCTGGCATCAGCACCGTGAGGACGACGACCAACTGCTCACACAGGCACGCGGGTACGGACTCGGCCTGGGGGCCTGGATGACCAAGGTCGTCACCGACCGGGAACTCGCGCCGCTCGCATTTGCGCGTTGCCGCCACGCGATCGGCCATCTGGCGCGATCGGTGCTCACCGGTTCCGGCGGCCAGATGCCGCTGCCCGACGATGCGGATCCGGCGGTGGCCGACGCGGCACAAGCCGAACGATCCGGGCTTCTCGCCGGACCCGCGGCGCTGTTCGCCGCGCGCGCCCAGGGCCGGAAGAAGGCGCCCTTCAAACAGTTCCCGGTACAACTGGCCCATCCGGTCGGCTCCGAATCCGGAGGTGGATCATCGCCACACCGACCTCGGTGACCGACGACTCCGCGACGCCGACACCGGCACGCGACGACCGCCAGCCGTGGTGGGCACCGGCACTGGCACTGGTGTCGGGTCTGCTGGCGACGGCCTCGACGA
The DNA here is from genome assembly GCF_059427765.1 of Gordonia sp. B8661-1. NCBI lineage: Bacteria > Bacillati > Actinomycetota > Actinomycetes > Mycobacteriales > Gordoniaceae > Gordonia > Gordonia sp. B8661-1. The sequence goes on along the minus strand of NZ_JCAHRL010000004.1, from coordinate 269,069 downwards.
TTCCGGTCCTGCCCGCCGGCGCGCGGCTCATCCTTCTCGGCCCCATGCTCGTGGTCGGCATCGGCGTGGCTCTCACCTGCCGGGTGCGCATGCCGGCGTTCCTGCGGTGGGGCCTGTGGCCGTCCCTGGGGCTCGGCGCAACGATCGCACTCGCCTCATGTCTCCTGTGGATCCGGCAGTATTCGGCAACCGCGACGATCCTGCTCCTCGCCGGGGTCTGCATCATCTCCGGTGGCATGGCCTGCATCCGCACCCCGGACGCGGTCGCCGCGGTGCCCGTTCGATCAGTGTCGGCCACAACGGATGTCGTGCACACTCTGCGCCGTCACCTCCTCATCCTGGTGCCACCGATCATCCTGTGGTGCGCGGGCATCGTGCCGGCCCCGCCGCGACAGGCGGGCGTGTTCGGGCTCCTCGCGACTCCCGGTGGACTCATCGTCGCGGTATCCGTCCTGATCCTGGTGACGATCTCGATGTGGGGCATCATCCGGGACGATCTCGGTCTCGCCGCCCCCGCGATCGTCGCCACGATCCTCGCGATCCGGCTCCCGGTGAGCGTGCTGACCGAGGTACCGCTGTACTCCTGGACGTACAAGCACATCGGGCTCGTGGATTACGTGATGCACACCGGCGGGCTCCCGCCCTCGCACGTCGACATCTACAGCCGCTGGCCGGGATTCTTCGCCGGCGCCGCCGTGTTCAGCGGCGCCACGGGCGTGGACCCGGTCGACGTGGCGCACTGGTTCACACCGGTGATTCACCTGGTGATCGCTGCCGTGGTGTGGAGTTTGGCGCGGGCACTCCGGCTGTCACCGCGGGCGGCGCTCCTCGCAGTGCTGATCGTGGAGGTCGCCAATTGGGTGGGCCAGGACTACTACTCGCCACAGGCGATCGCCATGGTTCTGGCGCTCTCGGTGATCACCGTGCTCGCCGGTTCCCGAATGTCCCCGGCAACAGCCTATTTCGCGATCCCCGTGATGGCGGCGCTGACCCTGACGCATCAGTTGACGCCGATCTGGGTACTCGCATGTGCGGTCTTGCTGACGGTGATCGATCGCATACGTCCCCGATGGCTGGTGATCGCCTGTGCGGCGGTCTGGCTCGCGTATGTCGTCCCCCGGCTGAGCACCGTCATGCACTACGGGTTGTTCACCGGCTCCAATCCGCTCACCAACGCGCAAACCAATATCGGTGGCGCAGCGAGTGAATCAGTCGCACGAACGGTGACCGAGACGGTGGACCGTGGGGTTGCGTTCACGATCTGGTTCTCCGCGGTGGCGGCCGTCATCTACCTGTGGCGCCGACGATCCCACGATTGGGCGCTGCCGATCATTGCCTTCTCCCCGGTCCTGCTGCTCGGCGGACAGAGCTATGGCGGCGAGGCCATCTTCCGGGTCTACCTCTGGTCGCTCGTCGGATGCGCGATGGTGATCGGCTCGGCCGTCACGACGCTCGTGCCGGTCCGGACATCGCGGGACGGAGAGCGACCACGACTGCGGACGATGGTGGTCACCGCACTCGTCTGCCTGGTCACGATGGGCTCGCTGTACGGCTTCTACAGCGGCTGGGGATTCAACGTCATCACGCGTCAGCAGGTGGATCTCAGCCGCTCCATGCTCGCGAAGGCCGAGCCTGCCACCCTGATCCTCACGCTGGCGCCGGCCGGCTGGCCGGAACGCCCCAGCGAGGATTACGTGCGGATCGTCGAGGCCAATCCGGGATACGACCGCCCCCCGGCATTTCCGCGCAACACCTTTCCGTCCGACGCGGACATGACGTCACTCGCCAACATGGGTCGTTCATCGGGCGGCGGCGTCCGTCTGGTCGTGCCCCGCCAGATGTCGGTGTACAGCGATCATTTCGGCTACTTCCGCCCCGGAGCGATCGCCTCGTTCGTCGCCCGCCTCGATGAGAATCCGGACTGGCGGCGCGAGCACGAGGACCCCGACACCATCGTGTTCCGCTATCACCACATTCCCTCCGACGATGAACCATGGTGAGCAACAACATGACTGACGACATAACCGACGAACCGACACGATCACGGTGGCTCATCGGCGGGTCACTGATCGTCACCGTCCTCATCGCCGTCGCCGGCCTGTCCGCCGCGGCGGAGGGACGTAACACCGAGGATGATCTGTTGTCCCGCCGTGCGAACCTCGGTCTCGTCGCGGGTGACGAATTCGCGGGCCCGTCCGGCGCACTGCCGACGGCTCGTCTGTGGAACATCCGGACCGGTGGCGGCGGATGGGGAAATGACGAGAAGCAGATCTACACGGCGACACCGGACACCGTGTCGCTGGATGGTTCCGGACACCTCCGGATCACCGCACATCGTGAGGGCACGACCATCTCGTCGGCCCGCATCGACACACTCGGCCGCCTCGACATGACGTCCGGACTCCTCGCCGTCCGCGCCCGGATGCCGCAGGGACAGGGCATTCATCCGGCGATCTGGCTGCTCGGATCGAACCTGAACGACATCGGTTACCCACGCTCCGGTGAGATCGACGTGTACGAACAGGTCAATTCGCGTGAGCGCAATTCGGTCGGCGTCATCGTCCCGCGGGTGGATGCCTCGGACGAGGTTCCGTGGAAGGTGCAGAAACAGAGCGATCTCTCCCCTGCCGACGCCGACGGATTCCACACCTACTGGGTGTCACGGCGCCCCGGAGTCGTGGAGATCGGCATGGACGACCGGAGGCTGATGCGGGTGACGCCTGCCGACCTGGGGCCGGACTCGGCGTGGGTGATGGACGGCCCGTTCTTCGTGGTGCTCAACGTCGCGGCCGGCGGCATGTGGCCCGGTCCGGTCGGACCCGGCGCACTCCCGGCATCCATGCTCGTCGACTGGGTGCGCTTGTACGCGTGAGCGCGGACCCCGATCAGTCCACCGAGTCCGCGGTCCACCGTCCGCTCACCAGGAACTCGTCGAGTACCGCCGTCGAGCCGGTGAGATCGATGCCCTGACCCGTCAGCCAGTCATCATCGAAATATGTACTCGCATAACGATCCCCGGAATCGCAGAGCAGCGTCACAACACTCCCCGCACGCCGCTGCGCGACCATCTCGGCCACGATTCCGAACGCACCCCAGAGGTTCGTGCCGGTCGAGGCGCCGACCCGTCGGCCGAGCCGATGGGACACGCACCGGGCCGTCGCGATCGACGCGGCGTCGGGCACACCGATCATCCGGTCGATGACCTGCGAGACGAACGACGGCTCCACCCGCGGTCGCCCGATACCCTCGATGCGGGAACCGGTTTCGGAGGTCAGCGATCCATCACCGGACTCGTAGGCGGGCAGGAACACCGAGTTCTCCGGGTCCACCACGGCAAGCCAGGTCGGATGTCTGCGGTAGCGCAGATAGCGCCCCAGGGTCGCCGACGTACCACCGGTCCCCGCACCGACGACGATCCAGCTGGGCACGGGATGTTCTTCGTCGGCGAGCTGCGCGAAGATCGATTCCGCGATGTTGTTGTTGCCGCGCCAGTCGGTCGCGCGTTCGGCCATCGTGAACTGATCGATGAAATGCCCGCCGAGTTCGGCTTCGAGCCGGAGTGCCTCGTCGTAGACGTCACCGGCTCGCTCGACGAAATGGCAACGCCCGCCCTCCTTCTCGATGAGTGCGGTCTTCGACGGAGAGGTGTTCGCGGTCATCACCGCGATGAACGGCACCCCGATCAGCTTCGCGAAGTACGCCTCGCTGACCGCGGTCGATCCGGACGACGCCTCGATGACGGTGGTGCCCTCGGTGACCCAGCCGTTGCACAGCGCGTACAGGAACAGCGACCGGGCCAGGCGATGTTTGAGTGAGCCCGTCGGGTGGGTGCTCTCGTCCTTCAGATAGAGATCGACGCCGGTCTCGCGACCGTCGTCGTCGAGCCAGCGGGACCAGGCCGGCAGATCCATGCGGAGCAGATGGGTGTCGGCGCTACGTCGGGCATCGGCCTCGATCAGCCGGACGGCGTTGTCGGCCCACGACCGATCGGCTCGTCGGTCGACGATCCGGGTCGCGTCCATCTCAGCGGCCGCGCAGGCGTGACTGCAGGTCGTCCTGGCGACGGCGGCGTTCGTCGTCGAAGGCGGCGATGCGGGTGTTCAGATTCACGCGCAGGGTCTTGAAGAGGAACATGCCCAGCGGCAAGGCGATCAGTACACCGAACACCGCTGCGACCAGCAGCGGCACGTCGACCCCCGCGAGCTTTCCGACGCCCATGATGATCGCGGCGACCACGACGACCAATCCCAGGCGCGCGAGGGTGTACAGCGCGACCGCTCCGACGAGGCCCCAGACCCCGCCACTCGACGGCGTGCCGGGCTGCGGTCCGTCGTGCGCCGGCGCAGTTCCGCCCGTATCCTTCTGTTTTCCCGCGTCACTCACAGCCTCAGACTACCGGCGCGGAGATCGGCATCCGAACCGGTCGATGTCCGGTTTGCGGTTTTTGCACTCTCTTTACCAATTCCTGACTGTTCGAGTACCTAATGGTTCGGCGTGTATTCATGAGAGTGAAAGCAGTGGATTCGCACACGATCCGGCCACAGCGACGGCCGGGCCAACGGTCGGACAGAGATTCGGCAGTCGGGAAATCTCAGAGAAGAGGATCACCATGACCGTCATCGATTCGAACGCCATGATCACTCCGGGACTGGCCAGCCAGCACACCCTCACCCCCGGTCAGGTCGCGGCCATGTTCAGCGTGAATCCGAAGACGGTCGCACGGTGGGCGAGTTCCGGCCTCCTCGGCTCCATCCGGACCCCGGGCGGGCACCGTCGATTCCGCGAGTCCGACGTCGTCGAACTGCTGAACCGCCGCACTCACTGATCTCCGCCTCGTTCCACCCACGAACCGCGGCACGCCGTCGGGGCGGCGCTCCCTCACGTACTCTGGAGTGCGGAGGTGCGCATGACTTATCTATTCGCGGTGATCGGCATTGTCGCAGTCGGCTACCTGATGTGGCGTGCCTTCGGTCCCCGGCTCGGGGACGAGCAGCGGGAGTCCCCTCAGCGCCGGGCGCCCGGCCCTCGCGGACCCGACGATGATGCGGCGTTCCTTCGCGACCTCGACCGGCGTACCCGCGGACCCAATGGGTCCGACTCCGACGATCACTGATCGTCGCCGGAAACTCAGGCGCGACAGTCCCGAACGGCACCCCCGGACTCGCCGGGGTGTGCGGTAGGCTCGTGTCCCATCACGCCGGGGACTTGTGCGGGGTGGTGCACAAGAGAAAATTTTCAACGAGACATTCGGGGATGATCGACGTTGACCACCGACATTTCACAGCCTGGCCTCGCCACGCCCGGCATCACACCGACCGAAGACATCAGCTTCGCCGCGAAGCTCGGCTATCTGTTCGAGCACTCCCGGGACGAGAACGGGGTCCCGTACACCGGCAAGAAGATCGCCGAGCGTGCGAACCTACTCGGCTATTCACTGTCGGACGCCTACATATCGCAGTTGCGTACCGGTAAGGCCCGCACGCCGTCGTTCCGGACCGTCGAGGCGATCGCCCGTGCGTTCGAGGTGAGCGTCACCTACTTCCTCACCAATCCGCATGAGGATCTCGACCGGGTCCGCCAGCAGCAGAGTTACGTGCAGATGCTGGCGTCCACCGGCACCCACCTGTCGGGTGTCGACGTCGCCCAGCTCTGCCCGGACACCATCGACGTGATCATCGACGTCCTGAAGATGGTCAAGGCGCAGTCATCGAGTGACGGCGTCACCGGGGGCGACCGGGAACTCCCGTCCGCCTGAATCGACGCGCGGGACGGGTCAGAGCCCCGCGTAGGAGTGCAGCCCGGACACCACCAGGTTGATGATGAACAGGTTGAACAGCAGCGCCACGAACCCGGCGACGTTGATCCACGCGGCCGAATTGTTGCGCCAGCCCGCAGTGGCACGGGCGTGCAGGTATGCCGCGTAGATGACCCACGCGATGAAGGACACGGTCTCCTTCGGGTCCCAGCCCCAGTAGCGGCCCCAGGCTGCCTCGGCCCAGATGGCTCCGCAGATGACACCGAGACCGAAGAGCGGGAAGCCGAACACCACGCACTTGTAGGCGAGGCGATCGAGGGCCTCGGCCGACGGCAGGTGCGCGATGACCCGCCGCACGCCGCCGACGAATCCCTTGCCGCCGGTATCGCCGGCGGTCTCGAGATCGTTGCGGCCCCACCGCATCTTGACGAGGTAGAGGATGCTGGCGACGCCGGAGACCAGCAGCACGCCCGACGAGACCGAGATGATCGAGACGTGGATCGCCAGCCAGTAGGACTTCAGCGACGGCACGACCGGAGCGGCCTGCGTGTACAGCCATCGACCGGCGATGAACATCAGCAGGGTGACGGGCAGCAGCACGAAGGACAGCAGCGCACGCTGCTCGCGCTTGCGCAGCACCACGAGTCCGGCGATCACACAGGCCGCGCACGTCATCGAGATGAACTCGTACATGTTGCCCCACGGCGCACGCTCGGTCGCCAGGCCGCGGGTCACGATGGACGCGAGGTGCGCGATGAGGCCGACGATCGCCACCGGGTACGCCATATTGCCCAGGCGGTCGCCGAAGGTCCGGCGCGGCGCGGAGTCGATCCGGCCGGGAACGCGGTCGGGCGGAGTCGTCGGATTCCGGTAGTCGACCGACGGGTCGTATCCGCCCGTAGCACCGCCCACGCCGACGAGTTGCTTGGCCTCGGCGGCCTCCAGTTTGCGGCCCCGGGCGCTTGCCAGCGCCGCCAAGAACAGGATCATGGCCACCACGTACACGGTGATGGCCGTGCCGAACAGCCAATCCGAGTATCGGGCCAGCGTCTCGTCGATGTGCTCCGCACCGGTGTTCATGTGCGTGCCTTCTCCGTTCTCGGCGTCTTGTCCGCCGTCATTCTTCCGGGGCTGTCATTCTTCCGGGGAGCCGCGACGGGCTCACAAACGCCGCATCCGGCGCGAGCGGGAATGCCCGCCGGGTTGCCCCGGCTCCTCGACCAGCGCGTGTGCCTGGTCGACGAATCCCTCGCCCCATCCCGCCTGGTCGGTCCGAGCCAGGCCGGCAATCTCTACTACAGTACGTCGTTTTCCGTCTCCGTGGTCATCGGCGTCCGGGACGAGCCGGGCCCAGATGCGCCTGCGCCGTACCAGCAGGGACACCAGGAGTCCGGCGAGCATGGCGATGGCCGAGATCAGCACCCAGTTCTGCCCGGGATCGTGGGATACCTGGATGGAGACCCACCGTTGGTAGCCGTCGAATCGTACGGCCGTGCCGTTGGGGAGTGTGTGTTCCTGCCCGCGGGCGAGGTTCACCTGGGCCCGCTGCTGCAGCCGTCCCTGTTGCACCAATGTCTGATCCAGAGTGAACGCATTCTGCGGTTTGCCGGTGTCGAGGCCGGTGTCGCCCTCGTAGATGCGGATTGCCACGAACGGGTTTTTCGGCGCCGGCGACGACGACGACAGCAAGGTGCCCTGGAACGCCGCGGTCGGGGCGAAGAGACCTTCGACTGCGACCTGATGCTCTCGACGCTTGTCCTCGTCGGGATACATCCCGGCCGGAGGGTCGACGCGCACGACACCGGACGACAGCATCGTGCTCATCTCGTCGGGGACGAACGGCACTGTCTGCGTGCGCTTCTGACCGTTCGGGAAGGTCACCGTGAATGTCGGCGCGAAACCATTGCCGAGCACGTAGACACGGTCCCCATCGACCCGCAGCGGCTCATTCATGCGGATGGTCTGACGCTTCCACGTATCCGTGTCACGCTGTGCGATGTCTTGGGTGTACCGGATCTGTGAGGTGTACATATCCGGCTGGTTGTTCGGGAGGAAGGTCGCCTCGAAGCTGTCGATTTTGACGCAGAAGGGATTCAGGTCGGTGCCGTCGACGAGATTGCCCGCACGGAAGGAGTCGTAGAGGGCCGTGGACGTATTGCACATGCTGGATTGATCCGAACCGTCGGCGACGAGGGTGCGAGTGCCCTCGTAGCCGTACATCTTCCCGGCAGCGATCGACACGAGCAGCGCCAGCAGTGCGAAGTGGAAGACCAGATTGCCGAATTCGCGCAGGTAACCCTTCTCCGCGGACACCTCGACGATCTCGCCGTCGCCGCCGCGTGCCGGACGCGTGGTCGTGATGCGTCGCCACCCGCGCAGGTTGCCGGAGATGCGCTCGGCGACCTCCTCGGGCGTGCCGTCGACGACCATCTCGACGTGCCGCGGCAGGCGCCGCAGATTACGCGGTGCGGCAACGGGTTTGGCCCGCAGGCTCTGGAAGTGCTCGATCATTCGCGGGGTCAGGCAGCCGACCAGCGAGATGAACAGCAGGACATAGATGGCGGTGAACCAGACGCTGGAGAAGACGTCGAAGAGTTGCACCCGATCCATCAGTTCGCCGACCCAGCCGTGGTCGGAGATGTAGGTGAGCGTCTTCTGCTCGTTCAGCGAGCGCTGCGGCAGCAGCGCACCCGGGATGGCGGCGAGTGCCAGCAGGAACAGCAGCACCAGCGCGGTGCGCATCGACGTCAGCGACCGCCACAGGTTGCGCAGCGGCCACAGCACACGGCGTTTCGCCCAGTGCGGCTGCTTCCGGTCCGGCGCGGGACCCGGTGCGGGCGCCGATTCGGTCACGGTGTCGGTCATATACTCAACTGCCTATCGGTGATGAACGCGTCGCGGACCCAGACGATGAACTGATCCCAGAGACCGGTCACCAGGGCGACCCCGACGATGAGAAGCATGATGCCGCCGATGATCTGGATGGTGCGGGCATGGGAACGCAGCCAGCCCAGACTGCGCAGCGCCCACGCCGACGAGAATGCCAGCACGACGAACGGGATGCCGAGGCCGACACAGTAGGCGACGATCAGCGCCACCCCCTTGGCGGCGGTCGCCCCCTCGGTGCCACTGGCGGTGGCGATGACCGCGGCCAGTGTCGGTCCCAGACACGGGGTCCAGCCCAGCGCGAACACCGCGCCGAGTAGTGGAGCACCCACGATGTTGGAGATCTTCCGCGGCTCGAATCGCACGTCGCGCTGCAGCATCGGCACCAGGCCGATGAACACCAGCCCCATCAGAATGGTGACGACCCCGCCGATCCGTTGCAGCACTTCACGATTCACGACGAAGGTGGATGTGATCCCGAAGACCGTGGCGGTCGCGGCGACGAAGACGACGGTGAATCCCAGCACGAACAGGGCCGCCGCCAGGGCAACGCGCGAGCGTCCGCGTTTGGCGGGTTCGCCGACCCGGATGGCGGGCGCCTCGGCACCGACCAGCCCGGCCAGGTACGACAGGTATCCGGGCACGAGCGGCACCACGCACGGTGACGCGAAGGACACCAGCCCGGCGAGTACACAGGCGGCCAATGCGAGCAGCAACGGTCCACTGGACACCGTCGACGCGAAGGTCTCGCCGATCGACGCCTGCGGAACGAGCTGCACCATCGTCATGGCGTACCGACACCACCCGATTCGGCGGCGGGTGCGCCGACGGGCTGTTCGCCCGCGACCCGGCGTACCGTCGCCTCGAGTTCGTCGGCGGTGATCGCCTTGAGGAACACCGCGGCGGGCCGGTGCTGCCGATCGAGCACGACGGTCGTCGGGACGACCGAGGTCGGAGTGGTCAGCGCGGCGAGCGTGAGGCCGTTGAAGTCGTAGATCGAGTCGAAGCCGACTTTGCGATCCGAGACGAAGTCCCGTGCCGAGTCGCGGTCGTCGCGCAGATTGATACCGAGGAAATCGACACCGAGATCCCGGGTGCGTTCGAAGACCGTCTCGAGGTCGTCGGCCTCGCCGCGGCAGGGACCGCACCAGGAGCCCCACACATTGACGACGACGACCTTGTCCGCGAACTCCGGATCCGACAGTGCGAGATCCTGATCGGTCAGCAGATTCGGGCCGGACAGTTCGGCGACCTTCTTACGCTCGGCCTCCGGATAGTCGATGACGGTCTTGCCGCCCGGCGACACGAACTGGAACGTGCCGCCCTGGGTCACGGCGTCGTCACCGGTGCCGCAGCCCGCGACGAACCCGAGCGCCACGATCAGCGACGCCACCAGAGCAAGTACCGGACGTGCCCGTCCCGACCGATCGGACAACGCCTCACGCACCCGTCACCATCGGGTCCGACGCGCCGGCCGGCTCCGAGTAGATGATGTCGACCAGAGCGTCGTCCTCGTAGATGAGGCTGGTCAGGGAGGCCAGCGAGCACTGCCGGCGACGCGGGTCGTGCCACAGCCGCTGACCTTCGAGGAACCGGCGCAGGGTGTACACCGGCAGCTGGTGGCTGACGCAGACCGCCTCGTGGCCGCGTGCGGCGTCGCGCGCCTGGTTGGCCGCCGCGAGCATCCGGTGTGCGAGCTGGATGTACGGCTCGCCCCAGGACGGGGTGAACGGGTCACGAAGCTTCGGCCAGTGCCGCGGCCGGGACAGCGCCCCGTCACCGACCGACACCTTGAGACCTTCGAAGACGTTGTCGGCCTCGATGAGTTCGTCGTTGGTCAGAATCGAGAGTTCGTGGGCCGCGGCGATCGGCGTCGCGGTCTCCTGCGCCCGCTGCAGCGGCGACGCGAACACGGCGGTGATGTCGTGATCGGCGAGTGCGTCCGCGACCTGCTTGGCCTGTTTGCGGCCGGTTCCCGACAGATGGAATCCGGGCAGACGTCCGTACAGGATGCCGTCTGGATTGTGCACCTCGCCGTGACGCATCATGTGGACGATCGTGTTGGTGGTCATCGGTGGTCTCACGCCCCTGCGGAAGTGTTGGTGGCTGCTCCGGCGGCCGCGGCTGCGGCCGGGAGTGCATCGGCGATACGGGTGAAGGCGTCGTCATCGAGGGCGGCCGAGACGAACCACGCCTCGAACGCACTCGGCGGCGCGTACACCCCCCGCTCGAGAAGTGCGTGAAAGAACGGTGCGAAACGCCAGGTCTCGGTGGCCTTGACGCCGTCGTAGTCGGTGACCGGTCCGGGTTGGTCGGTGAAGAACACGCTCAGCAGGTTTCCCGCCTGCTGCACCCGATGGGCGACCCCGGCCGTGGACAGCGCCTCGCCGAGTAACCCGGCCAGGCGGTCGGAGTTGGCGTCGAGGCGGTGATACACGTCGGCGTCGGCGTGGCGCAGCGTGGCCAGTCCGGCCGCGACCGCCACCGGGTTACCCGACAGGGTGCCCGCCTGATACACCGGGCCGGTCGGCGCCAGTCGCTCCATCACGTCGGCGCGGCCGCCGAACGCCGCGGCGGGTAGACCACCGCTCATGACCTTGCCGAAGGTGTACAGATCTCCGCCGACCCCGTCGATGCCGTACCAGCCTGCCGGGCTCACGCGGAATCCCGTCATCACCTCGTCGATGATGAGCAGCGCGCCGTGTTTGCGGGTCAGGTCGCGCAGTCCGGCATTGAATCCGTCGACCGGTGCGACGGCACCCATATTGCCCGCCGCGGCCTCGGTGATCACCGCCGCGATGTCGTCGCCGTGCTCGTCGAAGGCCGCGGCCACCGCGGCGAGGTCGTTGTACGGCAACACCAGGGTGTCGTGCGCGGAGGCGCCGGTGACACCGGGCGAGGTCGGCAGCCCGAGCGTCGCGACGCCCGATCCGGCGTCGGCGAGCAGGGCATCGACATGCCCGTGATAGCACCCGGAGAACTTGATGATCTTGCTGCGCCCGGTGTAGCCGCGCGCCAGCCGGATCGCCGACATCGTGGCCTCGGTGCCCGAGTTCACCAGGCGGACCCGCTCCACCGGGTCGACGCGGGCGATGATCTCCTCGGCGAGCTCGATCTCGGCCTCGGTCGGCGCCCCGAAGGACAGTCCGCCGGCCGCCGCCTTCTGCACGGCGTCGACGACGGCCGGGTGTGCATGGCCGAGGATCATCGGCCCCCAGGAGGAGACGAGATCGACGTAGTCGTTGCCGTCCACGTCGGTCAGGTGACAGCCCTGCGCCGAGGCGATGAATCGTGGGGTCCCACCGACCGCGGAAAACGCGCGGACCGGCGAGTTCACTCCCCCCGGGGTCACCTGTGCGGCGCGGGCGAAGAGTTCTGCGGACGTCGCGGCGGCGGTATCGGGTGGGGTCACGTCATCCAGTGTTCCAAATCCGTGGGCCGATCAACCAATCGGTCAGCACCGCTGTGGGCTCGGCCACCTACAGCGCCGCGTCGACGGCATCGGCGATGGCGCGCTGACCGTCGGCGTTCGGGTGCACCGGCGCCGCACCGGTCGCCCCCTGCCGGGGTTCGATCCAGCGACGCCCCGGACCCGCGCAGGCGTCGTGGCCGACCGACCGCCCCGCCATGTCGACGAAGTCGGCGTCCACGGCGCGTGCCGCGTCGGCGACCACCCGGTTCAGGGTGGCCTGCAGGTCGCGCAGATATCCGATGTCACCGCCGGCGACCGGCATCTCCGGCGCGCACCCGGTCGTCGGCGGGAGGATCCACGGGTAGCCGACGGCCAGTATCCGGGCCTTCGGTGCGCGTGCCCGGATCGCCTCGAGCGTGCGGCGCAGCGCCGGCGCCGTCTCACCGACGACCAGGTCGGTGAACTCGCTGCCGTGGCGGTCCCGGCAGGGGGCGCCGTCCGGATCGTCGGCGCGCGCATCGGCACACTCGGTGATCGCACGGGTGTACACGTCGCCGTCGTTGCCGCCGACCATCACCGTGACGATGTCCGCGTCGGGTGTCACGGCATCCAGTTGCGGTGGCACACCGTCGTATTGGGCATCGACGAAGTCGGAGGTGGCCGCGCCGCCGCAGGTGACGTCCCGCAGTCGCAGGCCGTGCCGGTCGGCGAGCAGATGACCGTAGTTCGACGCCGATCGCTGGCACAGCACCGGCGAATCCGCCACCAGCGGACGTACCCCGACCGCGGCGGCAAAACTGTCACCGAGGTTCACCAGGAGCTTCGGGGCGTTCGCATCGGTACTCGTCGTCGACACGGACGTACCGGCCGGGGTGGCCGTCGTACCGCCCTCCGGTCCCCCGGTCGCACAGCCGGTGGTCAGGATCAGGATCGCCGCGACGATCCCCGACACCACACCCGCGGGATGCAGCATCTGCCCGGGTCCTCTCATCTCATCGAGGCTAGCGCGCCGGGCCGGAGACGGTCGTTCGTTGCGCGTCACATCATCCTGGCGAAGACTGGTCATCGGGGCATGCGGCCCCTGCCCGGGTGGACCCCCGGCGCGCTCTCGCGATCCAAGGATGTGAATATCCATGAGCGACAAGAAGATTCTCGATCCACAGGCCGTTCTCGACGGTGTCCCGACCGGACTCTGGATCAACGGCCGTTCGACCCCGGCGGCCTCGGGGCAGACCTTCGAGGTGCGTGATCCGGCCACCGAGGAGACCCTGACGTCGGTTGCCGACGCGGGCGAGGAGGATGCGCGGACCGCCCTCGATGCGGCCGTCGCGGCGGCTCCCGCCTGGGCGGACACCGCTCCGCGGGAACGTGGCGAGATCCTCCGCTCCGCCTATGAACTGATCGTCGACCGCGCCGACGACCTGGCCCTCCTGATGACCCTCGAACTCGGCCGGGCACTGCCGGACAGCACCGCCGAGGTGACCTACGGCTCGGAGTTCATCCGCTGGTTCGCCGAGGAGGCGGTCCGCATCGACGGCCGGTTCACCACCGCGCCGTCGGGCAACGGACGGGTTCTCGTCGCGCATCAGCCGGTCGGCCCCTGTCTGGCGATCACGCCCTGGAACTTCCCGCTCGCGATGGGAACACGCAAGATCGGCCCGGCACTCGCCGCGGGCAACGTGATGCTGGTGAAGCCCGCCTCGGAGACACCGTTGACGATGCTCGCGCTCGCCGGGATCTTCGCCGAGGCGGGACTGCCGCCCGGTGTGCTGTCCGTGCTGCCGACGAGCCATGCCGGCGACGTGTCGACCACCATCCTCACCGACGACCGCGTCCGCAAGCTGTCCTTCACCGGTTCCACCCCGGTCGGACGCAAGCTGCTGGCACAGGCCGCCGATCAGGTGCAGCGCACCTCGATGGAACTCGGCGGCAACGCACCCTTCCTGGTCTTCGACGACGCGGACGTCGATGCCGCGGTCGAGGGGGCCTTCGCGGCCAAGATGCGCAACGGCGGCGAGGCGTGCACGGCCGCGAACCGGTTCCTGGTGCAGTCCGGGGTCGTCGAGGAGTTCACCTCGAAGCTCACCGCGAAGATGTCCGAGGTCCGGATGGGCCCCGGCCACGAGCCGGGTGTGACACTCGGGCCGTTGGTGAACGCCGATCAGCGGGACAAGGTGGCCGCGGCCGTGGAGCAGGCGGTGGCCGACGGCGGGAAACTCCTGCTCGGCGGCACCGTGCCCGACGGCAAGGGTTACTTCTACCCGCCGACCGTCGTCGGCGGAGTCGACCCGTACGCGGAGGTCACCCGGGGCGAGATCTTCGGTCCGGTCGCGATCATCAGCAGCATCGACTCCGAGGAGGATGCGATCGCCGCGGCCAATTCCACCGAGTTCGGCCTGGCGGCGTACTTCTACAGCCGCAGCCTCGACCGGTGCATGCGGGTCGCGGAACGTCTGGAATCCGGCATGGTGGGGGTCAATCGGGGAGTCATCTCCGACGTCGCGGCGCCCTTCGGCGGGATCAAGCAGTCCGGCCTCGGGCGCGAGGGCGGCTCGGAGGGCATCCACGAATACCTCATCACCAAGTATGTGGCGCTGACCTGATCGTGCCCCACCCTCCCGTGACTCCGTGCCACGGGAGGGACTGGTGTGGTTTGCCACGGTCAGTACACTCGGGACTCATGCGTCTGAGTTTCCGTTCCACCGTCATCGCCGTCACGGCCGCACTGGTCACCACCTTCGGGATCGGGAGCGCCGCACAGGCCGCTCCCTCGGCGGGCAGCAGCACCGGCAGCGTCGATTTCGGATCGTCGGCCGGCGACCTGATGAAGCGCGAGAGCCTGTTCCTCTGGGCGAGCCCGCCCACCCGCTACATCGTGGTGCTCGGTGCCAAGGTGGGCACCCTCGGACAGGCTCCGGACATTCTCAAGGCGCGTATGAACGTCGGCGCCAAGCTCGCCCGGCAGCATCCGTTCAACCGCGTCATCGTCTCCGGCGGCGAGAGCTGGTGGCTGCCGGTGTCGGAGGCCCAGTTCATGAACATCGGACTCATCAACCGCGGTGTGCCGATCTGGCAGATGCTCAACGAGGGCAAGTCGATGAGCACGGTGCAGAACGCCGCGAACACGGTGAAGATGCTCAAGGGCCTCGGCGCGACCGGTGCCGTGATCGTCACCAACGGCTTCCACATGCAGCGGGCCATGGGCAATTTCCGTGCCGCCGCGAAGCAGCAGGGCGCCCGCCTGGAGTTCGTCCCGGCCTACGCCTGACACATACGCGCAAACATTTCGGCCCCGCTCACCCGATTGGATGAGCGGGGCCGAAATCGTTGAGCATGGTCTCGCTACGCTCGCGCGCTACTCGATCAGAGGAAACCGCGTCCCACCGCCGATCGAGTAGCCACCGAGCGCAGCGAGGCGGCGTATCGAGATCAGCGCAGCAGTGCGCGGCTCATGACGACACGCTGAATCTGGTTGGTGCCCTCGTAGATCTGGGTGATCTTGGCGTCGCGCATCATGCGCTCGACCGGGAAGTCACGCGTATAGCCCGCGCCGCCGAAGAGCTGCACGGCGTCGGTGGTGACCTCCATCGCGACGTCGGACGCGAGGCACTTCGAGGCCGACGAGATGAAACCGAGGTTCTTCTCACCGCGCTCGGCGCGGGCCGCCGAGGTGTAGACCATCAGCCGTGCAGCCTCGACCTTCATCGCCATGTCGGCGATCATGAACTCGACGCCCTGGAACGAGCTGATCGGCTTGCCGAACTGCTTGCGGTCCTTGACGTAGGCGATGGCCTGATCGAGTGCGCCCTGTGCGATGCCGACGGCCTGTGCGCCGATGGTCGGACGGGTGTGATCGAGGGTCTGCAGCGCAGTCTTGAAACCGGTGCCCTCGTCGCCGATGATGCGATCGGCCGGGATGGTGCAGTCCTCGAAGTACAGCTCGGCGGTCGGCGACCCCTTGATGCCGAGCTTCTTCTCCAGCGGGCCGACGGTGAAGCCCGGATCGTCCTTGTGGACCATGAACGCGGAGATGCCGTTGGCACCCTTCTCCGGATCGGTCACGGCCATCACGGTGTACCAGGTCGACTTGCCGCCGTTGGTGATCCAGCACTTGGTGCCGTTGAGCACCCAGTTGTCACCCTCCTTGCGGGCGCGGGTCTTCATCGACGCCGCATCCGAGCCGGCCTCGCGCTCCGACAGCGCGTAGGACGCCATGGCCTCGCCCGAGGCGATGCCCGGGAGGACCTGCTGCTTGAGTTCTTCGGAACCGTTGAGGATCAGCCCCATCGTGCCGAGCTTGTTGACGGCCGGGATCAGCGACGACGACGCGTCGACACGTGCGACCTCTTCGATGACGATGCAGGCTGCGACGGAGTCGGCCCCCTGGCCGCCGTACTCCTCGGGCACGTGGATCGCGTTGAACCCGGATCCGACGAGCGCCTTCAGGGCCTCCTCGGGGAAGCGGGCATTCTCGTCCACGTCGGCCGCGTACGGTTCGATCTCCTTCTCGGAGAGCGAACGGATCGCCTCGCGCAGCGCGACGTGCTCTTCGGGCAGCTGGAACAGATCGAAATCCGGGTTACCGAAACCCATGAGGGAACTCCTTTGACGACGTGTCGAGGACGCGGTGTGACCGCCCTTCGAGCCTCAGTCTAGCCGATCACGGCACTCGGTGCCAAGGGGTGGCGCCACGCCGAGTTCTGCGGCAACTGCACGGACAATCGCGTCAGGAGGTGTTCCCGGCGGATAACTCAGCACCGACACGGCGCTCTCCGGCGAGCCCGACTCGGCACTCAGTGCCAGTCTGATGCGACCGGTCTCCGCACGCAGGCGGTCGAGCGTCGCACCTTCGTCGCCGCGGACCATCGACCTCAGCAGATAGTTGTGCGCCGACGTGATGGCGGCGGCGAACGCCACGACGCGCACCCGGGACTCGCCGGGCACGCGTCGCCGCAGATAATCCTCGAAGATCCGCTGGTAGCGGTAGGTGGTGACGAGCTCACGCTCACGCAATGCCGGCACCTTCTGCACCACCTGCAGACGGCTGACGGCGAGCTCCCGGGTGTCGAGGAAATGCGTGAACACGATCTCCGTCGCCGCGCACACCTCCGCCCATGGATCGCCCTGGTCATGACCGTCCGCCGGCTCCTGCGCGGGCAATCGCTCCGCCACCATCGCCAGCAGGGCCTCGTGATCGGCGAAGATCACGTCCTCCTTGGACCCGAACTGACGGAAGAAGGTGCGCCGGGAGATCCCCGCCGCCGCCGCGATCTGATCGACCGTCGTCGACTCGTAACCCTGTTCGGTGAACAACCGGATCGATTCGGTGACCACGCGGAGCCGGAAGTCGGTCCGATCCTGTGCGCCGGAGTCACTGGGTGCCATGCGTTCAGTATCGCCCCGGAGTCCGGCCGTTCCACCAGCAACCTCCGCGATACCGTCATCGACAGTGCTGAGATCGTGGTTACCACCGGCAGTCGGCCGAACCCGATTAGGCGGAGGGCTGCCCTTTCACCTGCTGGCGCAGCTCGAACTTCAGGACCTTGCCGGTGGGCGTGCGCGGCAGATCGTCGGCGAAGACGATGTCCCGCGGGATCTTGTAACCCGCCAACAGCTTTCGTGCGTGGTCGATGAGTTCGTCGGCAGTCAGCGTCTCGCCCTGCTGCAGGAGGACGTACGCACGCGGCCGCTCCCCCCACTTCTCGTCCGGGACGCCGATCACGGCGACGTCGAGCACCGAATCATGGCTCACCAGAGCCTGTTCCACCTCGACCGTGGAGATGTTCTCGCCACCGGAGATGATGATGTCCTTGGCGCGGTCCTTGAGCTGGATGTAGCCGTCGGGGTGCATGACGCCGAGATCGCCGGTGTGGAACCAGCCTCCCGCGAAGGCCTGCTCGGTGGCCTCCGGATCCTTGTAGTAACCGGCCATCACGTTGTTACCGCGCAGGACGATCTCGCCCATCGTCTCCGCGTCGGCGGGCACGTCGCGCATCTGCTCGTCGACGACCCGCGCAGGCTCGGCCTGCACCATGCCGACGCCCTGCCGGGAGAGCTTGGCGGCGCGTTCGGCGGCGGGCAGATCGTCCCAGGCCTCCTGGTAGTCGCAGATCGTGTACGGGCCGTAGACCTCGGTGAGGCCGTAGACGTGCACGACCGTGACGCCGAGGGCCTCCAGCTGTCCGATGACCGTCGGCGACGGCGGCGCACCGGCGGTGGTGATGCGCAGCGGCCGGTCCACCCGATGCGCGCGCGGCGATCCCGCGATGGTCGTACAGACCGTCGGAGCGCCGCACATGTGCGTGACGCCGAGGTCGTCGATGGCGTCCCACACGGCTTCGGCACGCACGGCGCGCAGACAGACGTGGGTGCCGGCCGCCTGCGTGACGGCCCACGGCGTGCACCAGCCGTTGCAGTGGAACATCGGCAGCGTCCAGAGGTAGCGCGTGGAGTTGGTGAACTGATTGTGGAAGGTCTCGCCGAAGGAGTTCAGGTACGCACCGCGGTGGGTGTACATGACGCCCTTGGGTTTTCCGGTCGTGCCCGAGGTGTAGTTGAGTGCGATGACCCGGTTCTCGTCGTCGACGGTCCACGGCAGCGGGGCGGCATCGAGGTCGTCGGCGCGGCGCAGATAGTCGCGGTAGTCGACCAGCCCGTCGATGCCGGAAGCCTCGACATCGCCGACAGGGGAACCGAATTCGTCGTCGACGATCTCGACGAACTGCGTGACGCCGGGCACCTGATCGGCGATGCCGGCGACGGTGTCGCGGAACTCGGAGTCGAAGAACAGGGCGACGGATTCGGAATGCTCGAGGATGTAGACCAACTCGGGTCCGGCGAGACGCGAGTTGAGAGCGACGAGCACGCCGCCCGCGAGCGGCACCGCGAAGTGCGCGATGAGCATCTCCGGCACGTTCGGCGTCAGGAACGCGACGCGATCGCCCTCAGATATGTGCGTGCGCAACAGCTTTGCCATACGCTGTGCCTCGTCGGCGAATTCCGCGTAGGTCCAGCGACGACCGCCGTAGACGATCGCCTCCTTGTCGGGGAACACCTCGGCAGACCGTTCCAGGAAACGCAGGGGGCTGTTCTCGCTGCGATTGGCGGTGCCGATGACGGCGCCGGGCATGGTGACGGACATGGGTTCCTCCGGTGGGGCCGACGAGCAGACGCCACGAAACCGACGTCGCTCGCCACACTAGAAAGCGCGAGTGCGATGCACCACCCCCGGAAGTGGGGGCGCCGGTCACCGTAGTTCCTCTACGGTGGGGTCATGGCCACTTCTGCCGAGACTCCCGCCGACCACGTCACCGACGATCCGGATACCAAGGTTCCCGACGATCTCCAGGAGCTGTCCGCGGAGGACCGCGCGCTCCTCGTCGACAATCTCCGCTACAGCCTCGACGGGCCGTGGCGGGCCGTCCGCGACAAGGTACGCGCACTGACCGATCGCTCGGATCTGCTGCCCGACCCCGCACTGGACATCGCCGAGGACCGCGCCCGCGTCATGGGTGTGATGCGCGAACTCGCCAAAGAGCATTTCGCCGCAGCAGGTTTCGGGGCCGACCACGGTGGCGACGGGGACATCGGTGGTTCGGTGACCGGCATCGAGATGCTCGGTTTCGCCGATCTCTCGCTGATGGTGAAGGCCGGCGTCCAGTGGGGACTGTGGGGTGGCGCGGTCGAGAACCTCGGCACCGAACGACATCACGAGAAGTACGTGCGGCCGACCATCGACCTCGAACTGCTCGGCTGCTTCGCGATGACCGAGACCGGTCACGGCTCCAATGTGCAGGCTTTGGAGACCACCGCCACCTATGACGCGGCCACGCAGGAATTCGTCATCAACACCCCCAAACCGTCGGCCCGCAAGGACTACATCGGCGGCGCCGCACAGGATGCCCGCTACGCGGCGGTGTTCGCGCAGCTGATCACCGGCGGCCCCGACGAGGAGCAGACCGGTCACGGCGTGCACTGCCTGGTGGTCCCCATCCGCGACGAGGCGGGCGCCGACCTGCCGGGTGTCACGACCAGCGACTGCGGATACAAGGGCGGGCTACGCGGAGTCGACAACGGCCGCATCATCTTCGATCAGGTGCGCATCCCGCGTGAGAACCTGCTCAACCGGTACGCCGACGTCGCCCCCGACGGCACCTACTCGTCCCCCATCGAGAACCCCAACAAGCGGTTCTTCACCATGCTGGGCACCCTCATTCGCGGCCGCATCAGCATCGGCGGCACCGCCAACGTCGCCGCACGCAAGGCGCTGACGCTGGCCACCCGCTACGGCCTGATCCGCCATCAGTTCGACGCCCCCGGCGAGAAGGGCGAGGTCCTCATCCTCGATTACCTCGCACAGCAGCGAAAGCTGTTCCCGCTCATCGCGAAGTCGTACGCGATCGCCTTCGCACAGAACGAGCTCACCGCCGAACTCGACGAGGTGCAGTCGGCCGCCGAACACGACGACGCCCGCCAGCGTCTCCTGGAAAGCGCCGCAGCAGGATTGAAGGCGTACGCGACATGGCACGGCTCGCACACCATCAACGTGTGCCGCGAGGCATGCGGCGGCGCCGGCTACATGGACGAGAATCAGTTGCCCATCATGCGCGGCGACATCGACGTGTTCACCACCTTCGAGGGTGACAACACCGTGCTCACCCAGCTCGTCGGCAAGGAGACGCTGGGCGCCTACTCCGAGGATCTGCGCGGCCTCTCGGCCGGCGGCTGGGTGCGGTTCTTCGCGAACATGGCCAAGGACGTCGTCGCCGAGAAGACCGCGGTGCGTCAGGTCATCCAGAGTCTCCTCGACGACTCCGACGAGGATCCGGAGAACTCCAGCCTCACCGACCGCGCCACCCAGGTCCGACTGTTCCGCAACCGCGAGGATCACCTGGTGCGGACATGCGCGCAGCGCCTGCGCCGGGCCGCGGACGACGATGACGACAGCGACGCCTTCGAGGTGTTCAACAACGCCCAGGATCACCTGTTGGCGGTCGGTCACGCCCGCACCGAACGCCTCGTCCTGGAGGCCTTCATCGAGGCGATCGAGGACTGCGATTCGCGCTCCGCGGCAGAACTTCTCGGCAAGGTGTGCGACCTGTACGTGTACTCCGCGCTCGAGAACGACCTCTCCTGGTTCCTGATGCACCGGCACATCTCGGTGGAGCGCGCCAAGGCGATCCGGCGCGGGGTCAACGAACTCTGCCAGGAACTGCGCCCGCACGCCCGTGTGCTCGTCGACGCCTTCGGTGTTCCCGAGAACCTGATGGTCGCACCGATGCTCGAGCACGGCTGAGACTTCTGATCTCGATACGCGGGCTGATCTCGATACGCGGGCTCGCTGCGCTCGCACGCTACTCGATCGGCGGTTGGCCGGCGAGCCCGCCTATTCCGGCGGTCGAGTAGCGGCGAGCGAGCGCAGCGAGCCCGCCGCTACTCGAGACTCAGTCCGCGTCGCGTTCCGCTCGCGTGGCGGTCACCATGGCGTCGTACACCTCGATCAGTGCGCGGCGCTGCCGGGCACTGAGTGACGGGTCGGCGCGGATCGTCGCATACATCAGTTCGGCGGATTCGTCGTCGCCCGACCCCTCCTCGGTGAGGTCCTCGACCGGCACTCCCAGCGACATCGCGATGTTGCGCAGCACCTGATCGCTCGGTGCGCGCAAACCGTTCTCGATCTGGGACAGATAGGGATTGGAGATGCCGACCATCGAGGCGAGCTGCCGCATCGACAGCTCCCCCAATTCCCGCTGGCGCCGGATGATCGCGCCGAGTGATCGGGGCAGGTCGTGCGTCGGCTCGGACATACCCCTCATCGTAGGGTCCCGCCGCGACGGGTCCGCGTGCACCATGAATCGGGTCTCGCCGATTCCGTCCGACTTGATGACGCGCCGCCCGTGAGTGCGAAAGACTGGTCATTCGGGGTGGAAGGTGAGTGGCGGTGAGATCGACGAACGGGGTGGGTTCGGCGAGCGGGGCGGCAACGCCCGATTCCCGTGCGCTCGATGCGGTGGCGGCACGGGTACGCGACGCCCTCGGCGTCGATGTGGTGTCGGTGGCCCGGCTCGATCCGTCCGGGGACTTCGTGATGGCCGGACACGCGGGCGCCCGTTCGGCCGACTTCCGCTCACTGCGCATCCGGCCCGGCTCCGGCATGGCCGCGCTGGTGGTGGCCGGTGGCGAGCCGATACGGCTGGGCAACTATCTGCTGTCCGATCAGATCTCCGACGACTATCGCCGCGAGGTGGGCGCCGAAGGACTGCGAGGGTTGGCGTGCGTACCGGTGGTCGGCCCGTCGGGCACCACACTCCTGGTCTATGCGGGCAATCGGACCCCGGGCGCCCTGGACGATCGCCTGCTCGGGCGGCTGGAGGGCATCGCCGCAACGCTGGAGCATGAACTCGGCGTCGCCCCGCATACGTCGGCCGGTGCGGCCGTCGCCGACGAACGCCGTCGCCTCGCGGTTCGCCTGCACGACACGGTCGCCCAGGTGTTGTTCGCCATCGCCTCTGACGCCGAGACGACACTGGCCGACGCCGGGCAGGCCGATGCCGCCCTGGCCCGGATCGTCGGGCTCGCCCGCTCCGGACGGGTCGATCTGCGCCGGACCTTCGCCGACCTCGCGGACCGTACCGATACCGCGGTCCCGGATGGCGCCGACGTCCTCGACGAGATCCGTCGTGCCGCCGAGGATCCCGGCACCACCGTGCACTGGGCGGTACGCGGGCCGGTGTCGGAACTCGGTCCGGACACCGTCGGTCTCGTCGCGGACGTCGCCCGGGAAGCGGTCCGCAACGCGGTCCGGCACGGGGGTGCACGTGACGTCGCGGCCGCGCTGATCGTCGACGACCGGCGCGTGGTGCTCAGCGTGCAGTCTCCGGCACCGTCCGATGCCTCCATCACCCCCGAACCCGGATCCGGTGTGGATCTGCTGGCCGCGCGCGCCGCCCATGCCGGCGGCACCGTGCGGGTCAGCCTCCTGCCCGACGAGGAGCAGGCCGTCGCCGTCGTACGACTGGACCTGCCGCGATGAAGATCCTCACCGTCGACGACCATCCCGTCGCCCTGACGGGTATCACCGCGATCCTGACGTCGGTGTTCCCGGGCTGCGACGTGTGGACCTCGGGGCGCACCCGCGAGGCGATCACGCTGGCCGTCCGCATCCGGCCGGACCTGACGCTGCTGGATCTGCATCTTCCCGAGCCGCCGTCGGCCGCGGAGACCTGCCGGCAGTTGCGCGACCGCGGAGTGGGCGGACCGGTGGTGTTGTTCACCGCCCACGAGGACGACGTGCTCATCGAGGAATGCCTGGCCGCCGGTGCCGCCGGATGCCTGCTGAAGGACACCTCCACCGCGGCGGTGGCCGCCGGACTGCGCCGCGCGCTGCGCGGGCACGAGGTGATCGATCCCCGCGTCCGGCGCAGCCTCGCCGCCCGCCGGGTCGACCGTGCGGATCGTCCGGAGATCACGCTGACCAACCGGGAGACCGAGATCCTGGCACTCGTCGCGGAGGGCCTGTCGAACCGGGAGATCGGCGCCCGCCTGAACGTCGCCGAGTCGACGGTGAAATGGCATGTGCGCAAGCTGATGGAGAAGCTCGGCGCGCGTTCCCGCTGGCAGGCGGTGATCATCGCAGGAGAACGCGGAGCCGTCTGACCGCAGGTCGCGCCCGCCCTTGGGCGGGCGCACCCCCTACTTTCGTACGGCTTTCGGGTTCGTCACGTTGCCGACCTTCGTCGATCGCGTCCATAGTCGAATGTGATACACCTCACTTTCGACAGGAGTTGTGATGACCGGTCTCGACACCTCGCTGACGCCGTTGAGATTCCTCGAACGCGCCGCTCTCGCCCACCCCGACAAGGACGCGCTGATCGACGGGCCACGCCGGTTCACCTATCGCGAGATGGCCGACGCGGCCACCCGGTACGCGCACGCACTGCGCGCATCCGGCGTGGGGCCGGGCGACCGTGTCGCGTATCTGGCGCTCAACTCCGCGGAGGTATCGCTCGCACACTTCTCGGTCGCACTCGGTGGCGGCGTCCTCGTCACGATCAATACGCGCCTGTCCCCCGAGGAGGTGGCCTACATCCTCGACCACGCCGAGGCGGCGACCGTGTTCGCGCACGCCGACCTCGTCGAATCACACGGCGAAGCGCTGCGTGAGCACGGCGCGGAGGTCATCGTGCTGCCCGAGCAGGACGGCTCGCAGCCGGTCGTCGATGCCATTCCGACGACGTCGTACAGCGACTTCCTGGCACGCGGCTCCGACGACCCGCTGCCCTGGACCGTTGACGACGAGACGTCGATGTATTCGCTCAACTACACCTCCGGCACCACCGGCAATCCCAAGGGCGTCGTCTACACCCACCGCGGCGCATATCTGAACTCTCTCGGGCAGGTCGTCCACCAGGAGTTCACCGTCGACACCCGCTACCTGTGGACGCTGCCGATGTTCCACTGCAACGGATGGTGCAGCGCGTGGGCCGTCGTTGCCGTCGGCGGCACACAGGTGTGCATGCCCGCGGTCCGGGGACCCGACCTGTGGCATCTACTCGACACCGAACACATCACCCATCTGGCCGGCGCCCCGACGGTGCTCGCGATCATGGGATCCGCCGAACAGGCGCATCCGCTCGACCCGCCGGTGACCGTGGTGACCTCGGGCGCCCCGCCCAATCCGGCCGTCATCGAGCGCTTCCATCGGCTGCACGCCCGGATCATCCATGTCTACGGGCTCACCGAGGTGTACGGCCCCTATTCCATCTGCGAATGGCAGCCCGGCTGGTCGGAGTTGCCGCCGACCGAGTTGTCCGCACAGTTGTCCCGGCAGGGCATCGGGATGCTCACCGCGATGGACATGCGGGTCGTCGAAACCGAACGTGAGCCCGGCTCCCCACTGGTCGACGTCCCGGCCGACGGAACCACCCAGGGCGAGATCGTGATGTGCGGAAACACCGTGATGGCAGGCTATTTCAAGGACGATGAGGCGACCGCGGCCGCATTCGACGGCGGCTGGTTCCACACCGGCGACCTCGGTGTGCGGCATCCGGACGGCTACGTGCAACTCGTCGACCGGGCCAAGGACGTCGTCATCTCCGGCGGCGAGAACATCTCCAGCGTCGAGGTCGAGCAGACCCTGATGCGCCACCCCGCGGTCACCGACGCCGCCGTGATCGGGGTCCCGCACGAACGCTGGGGTGAACGGCCGATGGCCTATGTGGTGCGCGCCGCGGGCAGCGACACCACCGCCGACGAACTGATCGATCACGTCAAGGAACACATCGCCAAGTTCAAGGCGCCGGACTCGATCATGTTCGTCACCGATCTACCGAAGACCGCCACCGGCAAGGTGCGCAAGAACGTGCTCAAGGAACGGGCCGATGCCACCGCATCCGCCCCCGACAGTGGGAGGACAGCATGACCGACACCGACGCCTCCGTCACGAAAACCGTTGTGACGCTGGATGAACTGACCGGACTCGTGGGCCACACCCTCGGCCCCTCCGGGCCGGTGCTGATGTCGCAGGACCGGATCAACACCTTCGCCGACGCCACCGACGATCATCAGTGGATTCACGTCGATCCCGAGAGAGCCGCCACCGGGCCGTTCGGCACCACCATCGCCCACGGATATCTGACCCTGTCACTCGGTCCCGCCCTGCTCTGGCAACTCCTCGACGTCAGCGACGCCGCGTCGGTGGTGAACTACGGCCTGAACAAGGTCCGCTTCCCCGCACCCGTCCCGGTCGATTCCCAGGTCCGGATGACGGCCGAGATCGCCTCGGTGGACGAGGTCTCCGGCGGACTGCAACTCGCCTATCGCGGCACCTTCACGGTCGACGGGCAGGAGCGCCCCGTCTGCGTCGCCGAAGGACTGCTCCGCTACTACCGAGGAGGGGAATGAGATGACCACCACCGAAGAACCCGCCGCCGGACGCGTACGTCGCACGCCGTCGTCGGCATCGTCACGACGCCCACGCCGCTCCACCACTGCGCACGGCGCGACAAACACACCGCCGCAGCCTGATCCGTCGCCGGAAGCGCCGAACGGTGACGCGACGGAAATGTCCGCACCCCGATCGGCCGAACCGACGAAGTCCCGGTCGAGGACCAAGCGGTCGGCGCCGAAGCGCGCGGCCAAGGCGGTTGCCGCACCGGCGAACGTCCTGCCTGCGCTCGGGCAGCGCGCACTGTCCAAGTGGGATCCGCTCGGCTGGGGATCGGCAACGGTCACCACACTCGGCCGGGCACTGACCAATCCGGTGGCGCTCGGCGCCGCGACCGCCCGCGCCGTGTCATCGGCCGCGCAGATCCCGCTGGCCACCGCCGCCCGGGTGGTGAGCGCCGGCGGCCCTGAACCCGCCGCCGCCGACCGCCGGTTCGGATCCGATGCGTGGCAACAGAATCCGCTGTACTTCGGTATCCAGCAGACCTACGGCGTGACGACCCGGTTCGTCGACGACGTGCTGGCCGCCGGATCACGCGGCGATCTGGCCGACCTCAAGGCGAAAACCGCCGTGCACCTGATGCTCGACGCACTGGCCCCGACCAACTACCCGTTGACCAACCCGGACGTCGCGGTGCGCGCCTTCCAGACCGGCGGCAAGAGTTTGGTCGAAGGCGCGAAACTCGCGTGGTCGGATGTGCGCGAACGGGGCGGAACCCCACTGAAGGTCGATCGCGACGCCTTCACGCTGGGCGAGAACATGGCCTGCACGCCGGGCCGCGTGGTCTTCCGCAACGAGTTGATGGAGCTGATCCAGTACTCGCCGCAAACCGAACAGGTACACCGGAATCCGTTGCTGTGCAGTCCGCCGTGGATCAACAAGTTCTACGTCATGGACCTGGCGCAGAACCGGAGCTTCGTGGAGATGGCCATCCGCGAGGGACACACCGTGTTCATGATCAGCTACCGCAATCCCGACGAGTCGATGCGCGATCTCACCATGGACGACTACTTCACGCAGGGCATCGAATCGGCCCTCGAGGTCGTCGGCGACATCACCGGGGCCGAGACCATCGACGTGGCCGGTCTGTGTCTGGGCGGTGCCATGGCCACCATGTGTGCCGCCTATCTCGCGGCCGTCGACGACCCGCGACTCGGATCGTTGACGCTGTTCAATACGATGCTCGATTACTCGAATCCCGGTGAGCTGAGCGGATTCGTCGACGCACCGTCCCTGGACCGTATCGGTCTGCGGATGCGGGAGACCGGATTCCTGAAGGCACAGGACATGGCGCTGACCTTCGATCTGCTGCGCGCCCGCGATCTCATCTTCCGGTACATCCCGACCCGGTGGCTGATGGGCGAGGCGCCGACCGCATTCGACATCCTGGCGTGGAACGACGACGCCACCCGCATGCCCGCGGCCATGCACGGCGACTATCTGAATCGTCTGTACGGGCGAAACCTCTTGGCCTCCGGCGATTTCGTCATCGACGATGTCCAGCTGGATCTGGGCGCGGTCACCAACGACACCTACGTGGTGGGCGCGATCAACGATCACATCGTGCCGTGGATGGCGTCGTACGCGGCCACCGGTCTACTCGGCGGCGAGGTGCGGTACGTGCTGTCCTCGGGCGGCCACATCGCCGGAATCGTCAATCCGCCGTCGAAGAAGGCGTGGTACGACGTGAGCGAGGTGACCGCCTACCCCGGCGATCCGGTGCGCTGGCGCGAGGTCGCCGAGCATCACCAGGGCTCGTGGTGGTCGGATTGGGCCCGATGGTCGGGCGAACGCGCGGGCGACATGGTCGCACCGCCGCCGATGGGCTCGGCCGACTTCCCACCACTCGAGGACGCCCCGGGCATCTACGTCCGGCAGACGGCGTGAGCCCCGACCGGCGATTCCGTCTGTTAGCTGCGATAGCTGTTAGCTGTGATAGCTACCCCTTGCTAGCGCTAGCTGATGCGTGCTAACCTAGCTAACGTACCGCACAGACCCCGACAGAAGAGGAAGTCGATGTCCGACACCGCCGCACAGTTCGAGAAGACCACCGCTGCTTTCAGCACCAACGTCGAAGAGTCCGCCGAGCGGATTCGCGCCCTCAACGAGAAGCTGATCGACGCCGCCAAGCAGAACGGCACCGCGACGCTCGACGCCTACGAGAAGACCCTCGCGAACCTCGTCGACCTGGAGCAGAAGGCCGCCGACGCCAGCCAGCTCGACTGGGTTTCCGCCCTGGCCAAGGCGCACACCTCGTTCATCACCGAGGTCAGCACCGCCTTCACCACCGCGGCCCGCGACGCCCTCAAGTAAGTCGCCCACGCGGCACCCGACCGCACAAGCAGAATCCCGGACCGTCGTTCCGGCCCCGACAACGGGCGCCCGGACGGGGTTCGGGACTTTGCGTTGTGACACTCCGACCGAGACGGATATCCATGGCCTTCGTCAACACCCCGCCCACCGATCCCACCGCCGCGAGCCAGACACTGCAATGGTTCAACCTGCCCGTCGACCTCTGGTCGTCGACGGTGAGCGGCTGGGCCGGTTACCTTCGCGCCGCGAGCAGCAGCCCCCGCGGCCTCACCCCGTTGACGTTCGCCGAGGACGCCGCCGAGTTCCTGCGCGCGACCACCACCCGCACACCCCCGACGTGGGCCACGAAGCACCGCGTCGTGCGCGAGTGGCCGCAGGCGCGACTCCTCGACGCCTCCGCCGACGACGCCGACCCCGCACTCGTACCGACCATCGTGCTTCCGCCGCAGGCCGGTCACGCCTCGACGATCGTCGACTACTCGACCGATCAGAGCCAGCTCGACACCGCGCGCGAGAGCGGGCTGAGCCGGCTCTACTGCTTCGACTGGTTGCCCGCGACCGACGAAACGAGCGGTTCGTCCATCGATGACTACATCCACATCATCGACGACGCCGTGGCCGAACTCGGCGGTCGTGTGAACCTCGTCGGCGACTGTCAGGGCGGCTGGCTGGCGACGATCTACGCGGCGCTGCGTCCGGACGCGGTGAACGTCCTCGCGGCCGGTGGTGCGCCGATCGATTTCCACGCCGGCGTGTCCGCGATCCAGGAATGGCTCCATCGTCTGGCACCGCGGGAGGAGATGGCGTTCTATCGCGGACTGGTCGCCGCCGGACAGGGAAATCACCTGGGCCGCAACCAGATCATCGGGTTCAAGATGCTCGAACCCGGGCAGGAGTACAACCGCCTGGCTCAGTTGTGGAGCAACATCGGCGATGAGCAGTACGTGCAGCGCCACATCGATTTCACCAACTGGTTCGAATGGGCCCAGGATGTGCCGGGCGCGTTCTACCTGTGGATCGTCGAGCATCTGTTCGTCCGGAACGAGCTCATCAGCGGCGATCTCGTCGTCGACGGCGAGAACGTGCACCTCGAGCGCATCACCTGCCCGCTGTACCTGCTCGCCGGCACCAACGATCACATCACCCCGCCCGTGCAGATGTTCGCACTCGCCGATCACGTCGGCACCCCCGAGGCGGACATCCGTCAGGAACTGTGCGAGGCCGGACACCTCGGGCTGTTCATGGGACACCGCGCCCTGCGTGAGCACTGGACGCAGATCTTCGCCGCGATGGCCGAACGCTCGGCACCTCACGGCGAGCGCGCACGCACCGACCACCCCGACCCGCCGGTCGAGTAGCGACGAACGAGCGCAACGACCAACCCGGCCCGACTCGCTGGTCTCAGTGTGATGGTTGATGGGCGCAGCGAGCCCGTCGGGTATGAGACCCCGCTCACTGATCCGCGGCGCGGCCCCCACGAGGCGGCAGGCCCATCGCCACCGCCTGGTGCGCCTCGGTGAGTTCCTGCCGGAAGCGGTCCACGTCGCGTGCCCAGGCCTGGGCGATGGTGCCGTCGGCGAGCTTCACGCCGACGCCCTTGCGGCGTCTCGGGACCGCGGGCAATTCACCGAGGGCGCGGGCACTCTCCCACGTCTTCGCCTCGCCGCCGGTGTTCTCCGGGTAGACCGTCGCGATCTCGGAGAGCGGCAGCACACGGGTGCCCTGCCGAAGTGTCCCCTCGGTGAGACGCACGGTCACATGCGTCCGCGCGGCGTGCACCTGCACGACCGAGAAACCGATCAGCAGGACCGCGAAGATCCCCAGCACCAGCCAGTGCACGCGGCCGGGGCCGAGGATCTCCATCGTCAGCACCGCGCCGACCAGCACCGGCCCGATGGCGACGACCCACCAGCTGCCACCGGGTTCGTAGAACAAGAGTTCGCCCTCGTCGACGGGTTCGGTGACCTCGTCGGTCGCGGCGTCCTCGGATTCGTCGCCGGACTCATCACCGGCCGCCTCATCGGCGGGTTCGTGGGTGGTGGGTTCCTCGGTGCCAGATTCCTCCGTGGCGGATTCCTCGGTGCCGGATTCCTCGGTGCCGGATTCCTCGGTGGCGGATTCCCCGAATCGCTCGGCGGAGCGGTCGCCGTCGGTGGGCTCCACTGCGCTCTCGTCGCCCCGCTCGGTCATGTGGGGGCGCCGTTGTACCACTGTTCGGCCTCGGGCCGATAGGCCAGCAGCGAGCCGAACAGGCCGATCAACGCGGCCAGCAGCGCGAAGGCGATGACGGAATCGCCGAAGCTCAGGATCAGCAACAGGATCACCGCCACCAGGGTGAGCGCGGACAGCGACGACCGCCATCGGATGTCACCGAGGAACGCCTTGCCGCCGAGAAGCAGATAGGCGGCGCCGACGACCACGATGATCACGCCGAAGCCGATCGGTTCGAGAACGGGGCCGGTCGTCGAGATGGCACCCAGAACGATCGTGGCCACGCCGAGAGCGATGAGGAGTACGCCGGAGGCGGCCCAGCAGCGATACGCCCACACGACGAGTTTCGGGCGGACGGCGGTATCCGGGGCGGGCCTGTCCGCGTCGCGCTTCTTGGGAGTCGTCACCGCGCATCGTCTCCTTCGGTGTGCGGCCGATCGGCGGGCTGTCGTGGTGGAACGGACTGCTGTGGGTCACCATACGACCATTGCGGCGTCGATCCCGGGGAGTACGCGGAACCCGGTGCGTACGGCTGTCCGGGACCGCCCGGACCGTACGGCGGCCACGACGGCGACTTCGACGAGCGACGGAATTCGGCCATATCGCGGCAGTACTGCTCCGATTCTCGGCGCATGAGCAGCACCGATGCACCACCGGCAGCGACTCCGCTGACGATCATCGGGATCATCACCCACGCCGGTTCCACCGATCCGAACAGGCCGAAGAGCAGGTTGAACGCGATGAAGAATCCCGCCGCGGCCAGCACCATACGGGCGGCGTTGTAACCGTTACGCGTAAAAAACATGACCGCGATCGTCAGTGCGGTCAGCACCACGACCATGAACACCAGCGATCCGATCAGCACACCGCCCGACGACAGCATGTCGACCTGGTCGCGCTGTTCCTGCGAATCGGTGGGCAGGCCGCGTACACGTTCGTCCCAGCTGTCGCGCAGCGTCGGGTACTGGCCGAACAGCGCGACGATCTGCGTGATGACCACCAGAACCCAGAGTTCGCCGGCGATGGACAGCGCATCCGGTCGCTGGGGGCGTTCCCGCGGCTCGGGGGCCTGCGAAGCGGTCGGATCGAACGGTACGGACATGGTCACCAGGGTAATGAAGGCCGTGCGCGACCGGCACATCGTGGCGTTTGCACTCCTCTGCTGAAAACGTCGTCGTCAGGGGTCACCGAGGGCATATTGCCCTCGAAGACCTCTCTCGAGGATGTTTTCAGCAGCTCGACCGGCTCACGACAACCTCTGTGCGACCTCAGTCGCGAAGTAGCTGAGGATGATCGATGCGCCCGCCCGGCGGATCGACACCAACGATTCGAGGATCGCGGCGTCGCGGTCGATCCACCCGCGTTCGGCGGCGGCGGTGATCATCGAGTACTCGCCGCTGATCTGATAGGCGGCCACCGGGACATCGGCCATCTCCGCGATGTCACGGACGATGTCGAGGTAGCTCATCGCGGGTTTGACCATGACGATGTCGGCGCCCTCGTCGAGATCGAGCTGCACCTCGCGGAGGGCTTCGACCCGGTTCGCCGAATCCTGTTGGTAGGTGCGGCGATCCCCCTGCAACGTGGAGCCGACCGCTTCCCGGAACGGGCCGTAGAAGGCCGACGCGTACTTGGCGGCGTACGCCAGGATGCCGGTGTCGGTGAATCCCTCGGCATCGAGTCCGGCCCGGATCGCGGCGACCTGACCGTCCATCATGCCGCTGGGCCCGAGCAGGTGCGCCCCGGCGCGGGCCTGGGCCAGCGCCATCGAGACGTATCGCTCGAGACTCGCGTCGTTGTCGACGCGGCCGTCGTCGGTCAGCACCCCGCAGTGACCGTGGTCGGTGAACTCGTCGAGGCAGGTGTCGGCCATCAGCACCGTCGAGTCACCCAGATCGTCACGCAGCACGCGGAGCGCCCGGTTCAGCACACCCTCGGGATCGTCGGCGCCCGAACCGATTCCGTCCTTGTCGGCGGGCGCGGGCACACCGAAGATCATCAGTCCGCCGACACCGGAACGGACCGCCTCGTCCGCTGCGGTCCGCACCGACTCCATCGTGTGCTGGACGACGCCGGGCATCGACGAGATCTCCCGCGGATCGTCGATGCCGTCGGCGACGAACATCGGCAGCACCAGGTCGCTCGGCGTCAGGACGGTCTCGGCGACCAGTCGTCGCATGGCGGGCGTCGTCCGCAGACGACGCGGACGGATCAGTGGCCCCATACGATCACCTCGATCCTCGGCACGACATCAGGAGCGGGAACGGCGAGACTTCTTGCGCGGCGGGGGAAGTGCTCCCTCGGCGCGGAGTCGTGCGGCGTGCTCGGCGAGCGCGTCCACGAGTTCGGGCACCGACGCCGCCTCCGGCTGCACATCCACCCGCAAGCCGAATTCCGTTGCCGTCTCGGCGGTCTTGGGGCCGATGCACGCGACGATGGTGCGCGCGTGCGGCTTCCCGGCGATGCCGACGAGATTGCGGACGGTGGAGCTGGAGGTGAAGCAGACCGCGTCGAAGCCGCCGGTCTTGATCATCTCGCGGGTCTCGGCGGGCGGCGGAGCCGCACGCACGGTGCGGTACGCGGTGACGTCGTCGATCTCCCAGCCACGTTCCCGCAGCCCCTCGGACAGCGTCTCGGTGGCGATGTCGGCGCGCGGCAGCAGGATGCGGTTGACCGGATCGAACACATCGTCGTAGGGCGGGAAGTCGTCGAGCAGACCGAGGGAGCTCTGTTCCCCGGACGGGATGAGTTCCGGCTTGATGCCGAAGGTGCGCACCTTGTCCGCGGTGGCCTCGCCGACGCAGGCGATCTTCACGCCGGAGAACGCACGTGCGTCGAGACCGAACTCGGCGAACTTCTCCCAGACGGCGCGGACCGCGTTGGTGGAGGTGAACACCACCCACTGGTAGCGACCGTCGACGAGTCCCTTGACCGCACGCTCCATCTGCGCCGGGCTCCGGGGCGGCTCGACGGCGATGGTCGGCACCTCCTTGGGGATGGCGCCGTGCGACCGCAGACGATCGCTCATGTCGCCTGCCTGATCCTTGGTGCGCGGCACCAGCACGGTCCAGCCGTACAGGGCGCGGGACTCCCACCAGGACAGCTTGCCGCGCTGGGCGACGACCTTGCCGACGGTCAGGATCAGCGGTCCGACCAGAGCGTTGCCCTGCTCGTTGAGGGTGGCGAGGGTGGCCTCGATGGTGCGCTGGGCGCACGTGGTGCCGTTGACGGTGATGGCGACGGGGGTCTGCGGGGCCAGTCCGTGCTCGGTGAGTGCGCTGGCCGTCTCGGCGAGATGTCCGGACGTGGCGTGCAGTGCCAGCGGTCCGGGCGCGGCCGCGAGCGCGGCCCAGTCAACCTCGCCGCGCACATCGGCCTCGGTGTGTCCCGAGCCGAGCGGCATACCCGCGTAGCTGGGCACCACCGACGCGGCCGGCAGGCCGGGCAGCACCTCGAACTGCACCGACGACCGCGCCACGGCGGTCACCTCGGCCAGCACGGAATCTGTGGTCATCGGGTCACCGGCGACGATCCGCACGACGTCGTCGCCCGCCTTGGCGGCGGCGACGAGGGTCTTGGCGACCTCGGCGGGATCCCCGAGCGCGGGATGCACGATCGACGCCTGGGCGTCGTCCTCGGCATCGGCGGAGGCATCCGCGTCGGCGGGTTCGGCGCTCTTGGCGGCGCGCTTCGTCGAGCGCGCGGTGTCCTCGGGTGGCGGCAGATGGACGGCACCGATCATCTCGACCACACCGGCGGGCACATCGGGGTCGATGTAGGCGACGGTGGCCTTCTCGATGACGTTTCGTGCGCGCACGGTCAACAGCTCGGGATCCCCGGGACCCGATCCGACGAACAGGATCCGCCCCGGATTGACCTTTTTCGTACGGCTCATGTGTTCGCACTCTCCTGCTCCGCTGGGGAGCTGCAGTTCTCTGCACCGGAGTCCGAAGGTGGCAGGCCCGCGATACACCGGCCCGCTCACCGAGGGCGCATCACGCGCCGCTAGGCTTACGAACCGCGACCGACGAGCGCTCCCGCTCCCAGATCCAGCAGTTCGGCGGCGAGTTCACTGCCGAGTTGTGCGGCACGATCGACCGGGCCCACCACCGAAGCGCGGATCACGTCGGATCCGTCCTCGGCCGCCACCGCCGCGCGCAGCGACAGTTCGGCGAAGATGCGCCCGTCCTCGTCGATCGACTCGACCACCTCGGCGATCGCCCCGATCGGTGCGGTGCACCCGGCCTCCAGGGTCGCGAGCACTTCACGTTCGGCGGTGATCGACGCACGGGTCGATTCGTCGTCCAACTCGGCGAGTATTCTCACCAGTTCGGCATCGTCGGAGCGGCACTCCACGGCCAAGGCCCCCTGTGCCGGCGCCGGTAACAGCACCACCGGGTCGAGTGCCTCGGTGACGGCTTCGGTCCTGCCGATCCGTACCAGTCCGGCCCGGGCGACCACGACTGCGTCGAGTTCACCGCTGGCGACTTTGCCCAACCGAGAATCTAGGTTGCCTCGTAGGGGGCGGATTTCCAAACCGAGACCCAATGCTTTAAGCTGTGCCGCCCGTCGCGGGGCGGAGGTGCCGACCGTCGACCCCGGCGGCAGTTCACCGAGGACCAGTCCGTCCCGGCTGACCAGCGCATCCCGCGGATCCACGCGGGGCGGGATCGCGGCGATCGTCAGGTCCGGCTCGGGTGCGGTGGGCAGATCCTTGAACGAGTGCACCGCGACGTCCACCTCGTCCTCGCGCAGCGCGATCCGGATCGCGGTGGTGAAGACGCCGACGCCGATTTCGGCGACCGGGGCGGCCGAGACATCGCCCGCGGTCTTGATGATCACCAGTTCGGCCGGATGACCGGCGGCGGTGAGAGCATCGGCGATGCCCTGGGCCTGGGTCGTCGCGAGCAGCGATCCGCGGGTTCCGACCCGGATCACGCCCCGCTCCGCGGGGGCCGTCACCGATCAGCCCGCTCGGACGATCCGTCTCCTGCGATTCCGGTGGTCTCGGGCGCGGACACCGATTCCGCGGCACCGGGCTTCAGTTCGAACAATTCGCGCAATGCCTCCGCGTAGTGATCTCCGTTGGGCGTCGACGCGAGTTGCTTCACCCGGACCGTCGGCGCATGCAGCAGTTTGTCGACGACGCGGCGCACCGTCTTGGCGACCTCGTCGCGCTGCGGATCGTCGAGGTCGGGCAGTCGTGTCTCGAGGCGCAGGATCTCCGCCTCGACGACGTCGGCGGCACGCTGGCGCAGCGCGGCGACGGTCGGCGTGACCTCCGCCTGCCGCTGGTGGGTCAGGTAGTCGGCGAGCTCCCCCGCGACGATCGAGCGCGCGGCGACCGCGTCGTTCTCCGCGGCCTGGGTCTCCGAATCGCCGCGCAGGCCCTCGATGTCGACGATGTGCACGCCGGGCAGACGCGCCGCGGCCGGATCGACGTTGCGGGGCAGTCCGAGATCGCACAGCACCAGCGGACGTCCGGCGGCACGGGCTGCCAGCGCCGAGTGCACGGCACCGACGCCGACCACCGAGGCGATCGAACCGGTGCACGCGACCACCACGTCGGCCTCGGCCATGGCGGCGGGCAGATCGTCGAAGCCGACGCCCCGGACACGGATGCCGTGATTGGCGGCGACGTTGGCGGCGAGGTGCTGGGCGTTGGCGACCGTCCGGTTGACGACGACCAGCTCCTGCACGCCCTCGCGCGCCAGGTTGGCGGTGGCCAGTCCGCCCATCGCACCGGCACCGACGACCACGGCCGATCGCATCGGTGCGGCCTGCCCGCCGAGGACGGCCTGCGCTCGATGCAGGGCCACCGAGACGACGGACGCACCCGCCCGGTCGATGCCGGTCTCGGAGTGGACGCGTTTGCCGACCCGCAGGGCCTGCTGCGCGAGCTCGTGCAGCACCCGCCCGGCCGACTGGTTGGCATCGGCGTTGAGATAGGCGTTGCGGATCTGGCCGAGGATCTGCTGTTCGCCCACGACCAGTGAATCTAGGCCGGCGGACACCGTGAACAGGTGCTCGACCGCGGCCTCCGAGTACCGCACGTAGGCGTGCTGGGTCATGTCGTTGATGGACAGTCCCGAGTGCTCACCGAGGACCTTGCCGACCGATTCGAGTGCCGGGTGGAAGGCGTCGACGACCGCGTAGATCTCGATGCGGTTGCAGGTGGAGACGAGCATCGCCTCGGAGATCGAGCGTGACGACAGCAGTTCGTCGACGAGTTTCGGACGGTCGTGCTCCGACACGGCCAGGCGCTCGAGCACCTCGACCGGGGCGCTGCGATGGGAGACCCCGAACAACAGAACACTCACGCCGTCACCGTCTCCTCATGGCGTTGAAGGCCAACACTTGCAACTCCAAGGCTAGATCAACGTGCCGGACGACGACATCGGACTCCGCCGAGAGCGTCGCGGGCGTGATGTTCAGGAGCTGCCGCACCCCGGCGGCGACGAACGCGTCCGCCGCGCGCTGAGCGTCCGCCTCAGCCGTGGCGACGACCCCGATCGCCACCGGCGCAACCGCCGGACCTGTGCAGACCTCGGTGATGCGGGAGAGGTCGGCGACCATCGGCCCCTCGTCCTCCACCCGGGTGCCGATGAGGTCCGGATCGGAGTCGAACATGGCGACCACCCGGAATCCCCGGCCGATGCCCGCGCTTCCGAGAAGCGCGTGGGCGAGACCGCACACGCCCGCGATGGCGACATCGTGCGTGGTGTCGGTGCGCAGGGCCAGGGCGATGCGGGCGGTCAGGCGGGCCACGTCGTAGCCGACGCCGCGCACCCCGTTGGCCCCGACGTGGGTGAGGTCCTTGCGGAGGATGGCCGAATTCACGCCGGCCGCGGTCGCCAGCTGCACGCTGGAGGCGACGAGCACACCGCGTTCGCTGAACGACCGCAGGATGTGCAGATAGGTGGCGAGACGGGTGACCGCGGGCCCGGGGATGTCCGCCGATCCGGCGATCAGGGGCGTCAGCGTCGCCGCGGGGGCAGGGCCGGTTCGATCGACCACGACGACCCACCCCTCCCTGTGCTCCGGCGGTCTGAGATGGGTTTCAGCGTATACCGCACAAAAACCCGATCCGCCACCGGAGCGGTGATCATGGGGCGCGTGAGGCGAGATCGTCGCGCAGCCGCGGCTCGTCGATCTCCCAGTAACTGTGCTCGGTGCCGTCGACGAGCAGCACCGGCAGCCGATCGCCGTATTCGGCGCGGAGGGCGGGTTCGCCTGACTCCGCCACCCGGTCCACGTCGACCTCCTCGAAGCCGAGGCCGAGGTCGTCGCAGATCCGGGCCAGATCGGCCTTCGCGGTGTCGCACATCGAGCAACGGGCGCGGGTCAGCAGTGTCAGCGACATATCGGACTCCTCATCGGCGTTCGCCGATCAGTGTGTCACCCCTCGCATTCCGAACCGATTACCCTGGTGCGTGGCTACTGTTGACATCCGATACGGATGTGACGCGGGAACGTGAAGTGCGGAGGTGACCAGTGGTCGAGCACCCGGGCGGACCCGACTCGCCGGATGAGGAGCCCATAGCGGATTCGGATACCGAATCCATCGGCGCGACAGCCGATTCCGACGTCGACGGCGACGATGTCGTCATCGCGGCCGCCGGCGATGAGCCCGATCTCGCCGAGGACTGGGAAGCCCACGCCAACCGCATGGACCCGTCCGGCGGCGACCCGGACGACGCCGACGCCGCGGACGAGGAAGAAGACCTCGAGGACGATGCCTCCCGCGTCGCGACCTGGGTGTCGGAGCGGGCACGGGCGACCGGTGGCCGCTTCCGGCAGACCGCACAGGAACTGCGGCAGGCGCTGGCGGGTGAGGCCAGCGCCCGGGTGGCCGTCGACAATCTGCGGACACGCACCCTCGTCGACGAGGACGAGGATGTGCCCGAGGTGCCGCGCGACCTGACGGCCGCGGCCTTCTTCGACGTCGACAACACGCTCGTGCAGGGCGCGTCGATCGTGCATTTCGCCCGCGGTCTGGCGGCTCGCAAGTACTTCTCCTACAGCGACGTCCTGGACTTCGCGTGGACACAGGCGAAGTTCCGGATCACCGGCAAGGAGAACGCGGCCGACGTCGCCGAGGGCCGGGAGAAGGCGCTCTCCTTCATCGCGGGGCGCCCGACCTCGGAACTCATCGAACTCGGCGAGGAGATCTTCGACGACTACATCGCCGACAAGATCTGGCCGGGCACCGCGGCATTGGCGCAACGCCACCTCGATGCGGGGCAGCAGGTGTGGCTGGTGACCGCCACTCCGGTCGAATTGGCGCAGACCATCGCCACCCGGCTCGGACTGACCGGCGCGCTGGGCACCGTCGCCGAAAGTGTCGACGGGGTCTTCACCGGACGTCTGGTCGGCGACATCCTGCACGGCCCGGGTAAGGCACATGCGGTGCGCGCCCTGGCCATTCGTGAGGGGCTGAACCTCAAGCGCTGCACCGCGTACTCCGATTCGCACAACGATGTCCCGATGCTGTCGCTCGTCGGGACCGCGGTCGCCATCAACCCCGACTCGGATCTGCGGGATGTGGCGAAGGTGCGCGGCTGGGAATCCTATGACTTCCGCACCGCCCGTAAGGCGGCGAAGTACGGCGCCGGAACCGCATTGGTCATCGGCGCGGGAGCGGCGAGCGCCGGCGCCGCCGGTCATCTCCTCCGACAAATGCGCCGCGGCTGAGCGAGCCCGGCCCCTGGAGGTCGGCCGCTGGAGGTTCGCCCCTAAAGATCGGCCACCGTCGACGACGGGTCGATGAGTACCTTGGCGTGCCGGTCGGCGGCACCGAGGGCGTCGAAAGCGGCCTCAACGCCGTCGAGGCCGACGGTGGCGGTGATGAGCGGGGCGGGATCGACGGTGCCGTCGGCGATCATGTGCAGGGTGTCGTGGAACTCGCCGGGGTCATAGGCGAAGACGAAGCGCAGTTCGGTCTCCTTGTTGATCGCCATCGCGGGCCGGAAGGTATCGGGTTCCATGCACACGCCGACGACCACCACGCGGGACCGGAACGGCGCGTGCGCGGCGATGTCCTCGATCATTCCGGGCACCCCGACACATTCGAAGACGACGGGTCCGCGCGGGGTGGCGCCGACCTTCTCCGCGAGCCGGATCAGGCGAGCCCAGGGCAGTCCGGGCACCCGGCGGAGCAGATGCATCGACGAGAACACGGTGTCGAAGAGCGCGTCCGCCCCGCGCACGTAGTTCTTCAGCCGATCCGTTGCATCCCAGGGCGATTCGACCCTCGGGTCGACGACGATGTCGGCGCCGCAGGCACTGGCAAGCTCCCGGCGGGCCGCCGACAGATCGCTCGCCACCACCGACTTCACCCCGGAGGCCTTCAGCATCAGGATCACCGCGAGGCCGATGGGGCCGCAGCCGACGACCACCGCGACGTCGCCCCGCCCGATCTCGCCGCGACGCACCGCGTGATGGGCGACGGCGAGCGGTTCGGTCAGTGCGGCGAGTTCCGGATCGAGGCCGTCGGGCACCGGCATGGTCAGGTCTTCGGACACCAGCATGTACTCGGCGAAGGCGCCCGGGGCCTGCGCGGACAGCCCGGTCAGGTGTGCGTCTTCGCCGTGCTTGATCATCGGCACCGCGACCACCGGCGTACCGGGCCGCCAGCGCTCGCGGCAGCGCGGGCCGTAGGCCACCACCTCGCCGCTGAACTCATGCCCCATGACGACCGACTCGGCCGCCCGCATGAAACCGTCGTAGCCGACCTCCGCGGCGACATCCGCACTCGCGTCGGCGTGCGAGCGCGCGTGCAGGTCGGAACCGCAGATACCGGCGCGGATCACCCGGATGAGGACGTCACCGGGACCGGGGGTCGGGGTCGGACGTTCGGCGACTTCGAGTTCTCCGGCTTGACAGGTGACGGCGCGCATCAAGCATCCCTTCATCTCTGTCGAGGATCGTTGGACGCCACTCTATCGCCGCCTCACCAGAGATCTCGATACACGACCTCGCCTGGCGGCTCGGCCGCTACTCACCCGCTGGTCGAGTAGGCCGCGAGCGCAGCGAGCAGCCGTATCGAGACCGCCGTTACTCCACTCAGCGGGGTGAGCGCTCAGCCGAAGTACACGCTGCCCCGCCGGCTCAGCATCCGGAAGAGTGTCTGCTGGATCTCTTCGCGTACGTGGTCGGTGAGGTCGAAGACCACCATCGGGTCGTCGGCGGATGACTCGTCGTAGGACCCGGTCTCGATGGGCCGCCCGAAATGGATATGCCACTTCGACGGCAGCGGAATGGCGCCGAGCGGACCCAGCCACGGGAACGTCGGTGTCACCGGAAAGTACGGCAGCCCAAGCACTTTGGCGAGCGGCTTCAGGTCCGCGAGCATCGGATAGATCTCCTCGGAACCCACGATGGACACCGGGACGATCGGCACCGCGTTGCGCAGTGCGGTGGTCACGAAACCGCCACGGCCGAACCGCTGCAGCTTGTAGCGGTCCTTGTACAGCTTGCCGATGCCCTTGAAGCCCTCCGGCCAGACTGCGGTCAACTCACCGGCGCGCAGCAGACGATCGGCGTCACCGGTGCATGCGAGGGTGGCGCCGATGCGGCGTGCCACCTCGGAGATACCCGGTGTGTCAAAAGCCATGTCGGCCGCCAGGATTCGCAGATGGCGGTTGGTCGGATGATGGTCGCGGACCGCGACCGAGGTCATGATGGCGTCGATCGGGATCGTCCCCGCGTGATTGGCGACCAGTAGTGCACCACCCTCGACGGGCAGGTTCTCGACACCTGTCACCTCCACCCGGAACCACTTGTCGTAGACCTGGCGGACGGCGGGCAACCACACCGTCTCGGTGAAGTGCGGATCGAATCCGAATTCGTCGACCTCGTAGTCGCCGGTCATCCGCTCCCGGATGAAGCCGGCCGTGGCCGTCAGCGAATCCGCGACGGCACCCCGGATCCCGGACAGGGAGAACAACGGGCTGGTCCGCGACGGCCCGACGTGTTCCACCCCGAGCCGTTCGCCCAGCCGGACGTTGTCGTTGATCGGCATGACCTGCGCGGGCTCCTGCCCGAAGCCGTCGGTGTTGGGATGCCCCAGCTGCCCGTCGCGCGAATGCCGTTGCACGCCAGCACTTTCAGCGCTCGGATGAGCGGAGCGCTGACTGGGGTGTCGTTGGCGGCCACGCGCGCGTCCGGCCGGTTCCCCGGTACCCGGTGCCGATGCGTAGAGCTGGATCACCTTCGCGGTGCGCGCATCGGGTGCGCCGCTGCCTGCCACGTGATTCACCGCCCCACCATTCTTGCCGACCTGTCGATCGACCCGGCGGCCTCGCACAGATGAGACGGAACGGCCATCACATGATGGGGCAACTGGGTCGGTGGATCCAGTTTAAGGCCAGCACACACATTCCGCACAACTGTGTGACAAGTCACCATTCACACACCCGCGGTCTTTCGGTCAGCAAACAAGTTCTTTGCGCACCAACATCTTTCACTGCAGCTGATGAGCCGCGGACACCATGCGACGTTCCAGTCGCCGCCACGCATCGGAATCGATGACCGGTGACGACCCGCCGCGATCGATGAAATCGTCGAGCGTTTCCATCGTCGAGAATCGCGGCGCGAAGCCCAGTTCGGAGCGCATCCGGGTGGTATCCAGGACCCGCCCGTAGGTCAGGAAGTCGGTTTGGCTCGACCGCAGCTTCGCCGACCGGAGATCCTGCAGCACGCCCGTGATGGGCGCCAGCAGTCCACCGGGTACCGGCAACTGCAGGTGCCCGAGGCGACGGATCGCCTGTGTCAGCGTCACGACGCCGTCGCCCGCGATGTTGAACGTGCCCGGCTTTCCGCGCAGTGTCACGTGCTCCATCGCCGCCAGTGCGTCCTCCTCATGGAGGAACTGCAGGCGCGGTTCGTAGCCGATGACCGTCGGCACCACCGGCAAGGTCAGGTACGAACTCATCCGGGTGTTGATGCGCGGGCCGAGGATGGCCTGCAGGCGCACGGTCGTCACGTCGATGTCCTGACGACGGCGGGCCAGGCCACGCACATAGCCCTCGATGTCGAGCAGGTCACGCCCGTAACCGGTCTTCGGTTCCCGGACGGCCGGGGTGCCCTCGTCGAAATGTGAGGGATCACGCCCGCTGGCGCCGTACACCATCGCGGTGGACCGCACCACGAGACGCTTCACCGACGGACTCCGCTGACAGGCCGCGCACACCTGCATCGCGCCGACGACGTTGAACTCCTTGATCGCCGAGGAATGCGGGGCGGTCTCCATGATCGATGTCGCCGCGTGGACGACGGTGTCGACCTCGTAGCCGGCGATGGCCTTGGCGATGGCGGGCCGCCGGATGTCCAGACGCAGGAACTCGGCTCGTCCCATGCGGCGCATCAGCGCCTTGCGGGGCACCCGGGAATCGACCGCCACCACGCGCTCGATGTCCGGGTTGGCCGCGAGACGCGTCACCAGGTAGCCACCGAGAAAGGTGGAGGCGCCGGTGACCAGGACGGTCTTGGGCCGGCTCGGCGTGGGCTCGAACATGCACACAGGCTAGCGGTGCCCACCGGTGCCCGCGACTCGCATCGGAACCCTGGTGAAATCAACGGACCGGGGTACGACAAAGAACCCGCCCACGATCGCTCGTGTGCGGGTTCGGTGTGACTGTCGCGCGACCTGTGTGGCCCCCGAGAGAGTCGATGCCGCAACCGGAGATGCGGCGCGAAGAACTATTTACCGAGTTTGCGACGCTGCACGCGGGTA
Source organism: Gordonia sp. B8661-1 (assembly GCF_059427765.1). NCBI lineage: Bacteria > Bacillati > Actinomycetota > Actinomycetes > Mycobacteriales > Gordoniaceae > Gordonia > Gordonia sp. B8661-1. The sequence goes on along the minus strand of NZ_JCAHRL010000004.1, from coordinate 225,811 downwards.
CGGCGCAGGAGCTTGCGGTGCTTCTTCTTCGACATGCGCTTGCGGCGCTTCTTGATCACTGAACCCATCGGGGCACTTTCCTCACGGTTGACGCTTGTTTCACAGGTGGTTCGCTGCCGGCCGGTGCGCGACGCGCGAAACAGCAGTCGAAGACGGCGGTGATCGGCGCGGGCATCGGCACGCGAACTCCCACACTACCGGGCGGTGGCGTCCGGACGAAAATCAGGTCACGAATAGCACAACTCCCCCGGAGCCAGGACACCGTTCTCGATGCCGGCCCCGGGGGAGTCGGTGTGTTGTCTTCGGTCAGCCCACGTCGAAGTACGAGGTCTCCAGGTAATCGTGCACGGCCTTGGCATGCACCCGGAACGACCGGCCGACGCGCACCGCGGGCAGTTCGCCGCTGTGCACCAGCCGGTACACCGTCATCTTCGAGACCCGCATCAGGGATGCGACTTCGGCAACCGTGAGGAACTGTGAGCCCGCATTCGCGTTGCTCACGTTGTTCACCGCACCAGTTCTGTCACCAGGCTTTTCAGCAGCCATGAATCACTCATACCTCCGGTGCACGCGTCGCGGCCGCGGGCTTCCCCTCCCGCGGACATCAGACACGCACGTGCTTAACGGAGCTTAGCGTGACTGATGTGAAAAAAGCGACGTGAGTTGTGGAAAGTTGCGCAGAAAATCCGCTCGAACCCCAACATACTGGGGTTTTCGTGGCCGTGGACCACAATTCAGGCGTTGTCCACGTCTCCACGTCCGGCATTTCCGGCACTCAAACCCTCAACGTCGGGTCGAACTCCGGCCTTCGCGCTGACGGCCGCGCAGGCGCGGGTCGCCTCGTACACACCGTGGCGGAAACCGTTCGCCTCGAACTCCCGGATCGCCGCGGCGGTGGTCCCGCCCGGCGAGGTGACCGCAGCACGCAGGTCCACCGGCGACAACCCGGATTCGCTCAGCAGGAGTCCCGCACCGCGGATCGTCTGCACGGCGAGCTCGCTCGCCTGGGCGCGGGTCAGCCCCAGCGCGACACCGGCATCGATCATCGATTCGGCCAGCAGGAAGACGTACGCGGGACCCGATCCGGACACCGCGGTGACCGCATCCATCTGCTTCTCCGGCACGACGATGACCTTGCCCACCGTTTCCAGCAACCGCTTCACCGCGGCCAGCTGTTCGTCGTCGACGTACCGTCCCGGCGACACCGCCGACATCGCCTCGTTCACCAGCATCGGCGTATTCGGCATCACCCGGATCACCGGAGAACCGGCCTGCAGCGCGTTCTCGTACCGTGCCAGCGGAATGCCCGCGACCAGCGACACCGTGACCCGCTCGGTCTCGGCGGTGTCGTCGGCCGCCGCGATCTCCCGCATCACCGCGTCGACATCATCCGGCTTGATCGCGAGGAACACGTATTGCGCACCCTCGGCCGCCGATTTCACGTCGGTCACCAGGATGCCGTACTCATCGGCCAGCTCCTGTGCCCGCTTCGGCATCTTCTCGGCGACGACCAGATTCTTCGTCGGCGTGCCTGCGTGGATCAGACCGGCCAGCAGGGCCTCACCGATCTTGCCGCCACCGATGATGGCGATACGTTCGGACACGGGTGTCACTACCTTCCTTGGGCCGGGGGCGCCGTGGGCGGCTTCTGCGGGATGAGAGCCAGCTGACGCGACTGTGCGACAACGAATCCGGCCGCATCCACCACGGTGTGGTCTTCCTCGAACATACCCTGGCCGACCTCGACGCTGGACGCCGCGAACCGTAGCCAGCCCGGCTGCGGGTGACGACGGACGTAGGTGGTCAGCTGCACGGTGGGCGCCCATCCGAAGAGCCCCAGATTCATCACGACCGGCGGGGAGATGTCGGCGACCATGACCGCGAAGTCCGCATCGGGTTCGTGGTCCTTGGGACGGATCCAGCCGCGCACCACCGGGTCACCGGTCTCGCCGCGCAGCACCGGGAAGCTCGCCGGGTCGACGACCATGTCGATCACCGGGGACAGATGGTTGACCTCCGCGATCGGGGAGTCCTCGAGAGCCAGACCGTCCGGGGTCGGTTCGACCGGCATGCCGTCGAACAGCGGCATCGACGAGTGGTGTGCGTCGCCGGTGTCGGGCCGGGCCATCGTCACCGACGACGTGACCATCGTCTTCCCGTTCTGCACGGCGTCCACGGTCATCACGGTGACCGTGCGGCCGCGCTTGCGGATCGTCACCTCGATGTCGACGGCCGCGGCGTCCGGGGCGTACAGGTAGTCGCTGGAGATGGCGACCGGGATCTTCTCGGTGTCGCCGGCCAGCGCCGCGAGCGCCTCCCGCGCCGCATGCGCGACGACCATCTGCAGGCTGCCGCCGTGCACCTTCGGTCCGATCGTGAACACCGGATCGATGACCGTGCGGTAGACGATACGGTCGTCGCCGGAGCGGCCGGTCTCGGTCAGTGCCAGCACCTCGGCCAGTTTGTCCGCCATCACTTCGCTTTCGTGGGTTCCCGCGTCAGATGTTGCCGGGCAAAATCTAGCGAACGGGCCAGCAGCGCACTGCGCTCGGGCTTGGTCCGGGCCGAACTCGTGGTGACCTCGAGGACCACCGCGCCGTCGAAGTCACTGGCCGCCAGCCGACGGCAGACCTCGGCGCAGGGCTGGCCGCCGTCACCGGGCAGCATGTGTTCGTCGTGCGCGGCGCCATCACCGTCGGCGAGATGCAGATGGGTGAGGTTGTCGCCCATCCGGTCGAACATCGCCAGGGCGTCCACGCCTGCGGTCGCGGTGTGCGAGAGATCGAGTGTGTAGTGGTCGTAGCCGTCGTCGGTCGGGTCGATCGACTTGCCGAATGCCGAGGCCGCGAGTCCGGGGCCACCGCCACGGTCGGCGAGCCGTTTCGCCGACCGCTCCCCCGCACCGAAGATCCGGTCGGCACGCATCGGGAACATGTTCTCCACGGCGATGGCGATCCCGCTGTCCTCCTCGAGCTGATGCACCAGATCGTCGAAACCCTCGACGTAGGAGCGTTGCCAACGGAACGGCGGATGGACCACGACGGTCGGCGCGCCCAGGTCTTCGGCCGCCTGGACCGATCGGGCGAGCTTCACCAACGGGTCGCGACCCCACACGCGCTGCGAGATCAGCAGGCACGGGGCGTGGATGGACAGCACCGGCACCTGATAGCGCTCGGAGAGATATTCGACGTGCCGGATGTCCTGGCTGACGGCCTCGCCCCAGACCATGAGTTCGATGCCGTCGTAGCCGAGTTCGGCCGCGTACTGGAAGGCGGCCTCGGTGTTCTGCGGATACACCGAGGCCGTGGACAGGCCGATGGGAATTTCGCGCACGGCGGCGGTGAGGGCGTCGTCCACGTCCTCGATTGTCGGAGTCACTAGACCAGCAGAACCAGCGGGCCGATGGTGACGATCAGCCCCACCGCGAGGGCGAGCAGCGTGGTGGTCAGATCCTTGGTGCGACTGACCAGATGCGCGAAGGTCACGACGCCGAAGATCACGACCACGGCGAGGACCAGCGCGAAGTAGGCGTTCCAGTACCAGAGTTCCTTGAACCCGAGGAACAGTCCGACGCCGACGGCCAGGCCGATGATCACCTGCAGCGCGATGATGGCCCACGCGGCGACCGGTGACCGTTCCTTGCTGGGCGCGCGATCGGTGGAGTTGAGCCTCGCCCACAGCGATCCGAGTCGTCCGCCCTTGTCCTTGGCAGTCGGGTTGTCCTTGGCGAACGGTTTGTCGCCGGTCGTCGGCCGGCTCGTGGCGGCCCGGGCACCGGTCTTGGGCACGACGGCGGTCCGCTCGTCACCCTCGACCTCGTCGACCTCGACCTCGACCTCGTCGCGCACCACGTCGGTCGTGTCGGTGTCGCCGAGGTTCAGCGGCCCCGAGTCCAGTGGCTCGACCCGGTCCTCACGCGCGCGTGTCTGGGACAGTGCGGCATACGCGATGGGTTCGGCAGCCGAATCGGTGTCCGGCAGGTCGACGGTCCGGTCGACCGACGATTCGGGGGCGATGTCCTTCGGCTTGCGCCGCCCGAACAGCCGCCGCCGTCCGGTCTTCGGCTCCTCGTCCTCCTCCACGTCGGAGAAGTTCCGATAGGACTCGAAGTCGTCGTCGATGACCTCGTCGAAGGAACCGCGTCCCCGCTGGGCGGTGCCATCGGTATCGGGCGACTCGAGATCGGCGACCACCACGTCGTCGGATTCGACGACGACCAGATCGTCGTCCTCCACCACCGGAATGATGTTGGTGACCTCGTTGGCCGTCGGGTCGGCGCGGCCGGGCGTGTCGTCGGGGCCGCGGCGGGCCGCATCGAGGCGTGCGGCCACCGAACTGCCGGAGAAGTCGCGGGTGGCCGGGTGGCCGGGCATGCCGCTCGCGGTCCGTCCCGGATCGACCGGCGGCCGTCCGGGCGCACGCTCGGCAGGGCGCACCGGGGTCGGACGATCATCGGAGTAGCGGCGGGCCACGGGATTCGCGGACCTCGGGAACACCGGACCGGTCGTCTCGGCAGGCGGCGCGGACGGTGCCGAATCGGTCCGGTCACCGTCGGACGGTGTGGTGCCCGATGGACTCGGAGATGCGGGGAACGACCCGGTCCGGGACGGGGGCGGAGTGGACGGGCGCGAGGTGGACGGAGACGGGGTGCTCGCCGGAGCACCACCCGACGTGTCCGGCGCCCGGAAGCGGCCGGTGTCGACCCGGGGGATCTCGCCGGTCAGTTCCGATACCGACACCGCGCCCTCGCGCCCGATCCGCCTCCGGCCGCGATTCTCGCGGCTCCGGCTGTTCTCGGCGCCGCCGTCCGACGATCCGCCCTCGGCGGCCGCCGCGGCACGACTCCGGGCCAGCAGTTCCGACACCGAGATGGGTCGGGATTCGGGCTCATCCGGCCCGCTCGTCGTGCCCGGGGGACGTCCCGATTCGTTAGCCATTGAGTGCGCTCTCCAAGAATGTTGCTCAGTACGGATGACGTCGATTCATCATCGGCAATGGTAAATACCGATCAGTCAACGTTTCATTCCAGCCCTTCGGTTCCCACCGCTTCGGGGGACTGCTGCGGTTCTTCATCGAGCCTGCGCAGGATGACCCCTTCACGGAGAGCCCATGGACAGATCTCCAGTGTATCGACCGACAGAGCCCGCATGGCCGCCTCCGCGACGAGCGCACCGGCCACCAACTGTCCGGCCCGGTCCGCGCTGACGCCCTCGAGTTCGGCCCGGTCGTCCCGGGTCATCCGCGAAATGAAGGCGATGAGCTGGCGTAACCCGCTCGATGTCAGCTCCCGCCGGACACGCGGACCGGCACTCGACGGCGCCGCCCCGGTGAGACGGGCGAGACTGCGAAAGGTCTTCGACGTGCCGACCGCGAGATGCGGCTTGCCCGGCGCCGAGAGTTCCTTGGCCGCCGGACGCAGTTCGGCGTCGAGCCAGTCGCGCAGGACGCCGATGCGACGGCGATCGGGCGGATCACCGGGCAGCCAGTCGCGGGTGAGCCGTCCCGCACCGAGCGGCAGCGACAACGCGACGTCCGGCTCCTCGTCGACACCGTTCGACATCTCCAGCGAGCCGCCGCCGATGTCGAGGGCCAGGATGCGGCCCGCACCCCACCCGTACCAGCGGCGCACGGCCAGCGACGTGAGACGCGCCTCGTCGCGACCCGACAGCACGGTCACCCCGATACCCGTACGGCGTGCGACCTCGGCGAGCACCTCGTCGCTGTTGCGCGCGTCGCGCACCGCGGAGGTCGCGAAGGCCATCAACTGTTCACAGCCCGAGGTCTGGGCGATATGCGTGAACTCCTCGATCGAGTCGATGAGTTTCTCCGCAGCCCTATCGGTCAGGCAGCCGTTCTCGTCGACCTGCTCGGCCAATCGCAGCACGGATTTGGTCGAACTCATCGGTGTGGGATGGCCACCGCGATGCGCATCGACCACGAGCAGATGCACGGTGTTGCTGCCCACGTCGAGGATTCCTAGACGCACGTCGTCCAACCCTAGTGCCTCGACGTGCCCGGCGGGATGCCGCGGTACGGAAAAGCCGTCGTCGACGACGATCACTCCCGCGCCCGACGCGATCGGCCGGGTGCCGTCTACCGTTGTGGTGTGGCACGTTCCGACACCTCGACACGCATGACGCCGACCCCCGAGGTCGATCTGGATTTCCCGCGCGAATGGTACGAGTTCGCCGATCCGGACAACCCGGAACACATCATCCGGGCCGACCTCACCTGGCTGCTCTCCCACTGGACCTGCGTCTTCGGGACGCCTGCCTGCCAGGGCATCGTCGCCGGCCGCGAGGACGACGGCTGCTGCACCCACGGTGCGTATCTCTCGGACAAGGACGATCGGCGCAAACTCGCCCGGGCGATGTCGATGCTCACCGCCGACGACTGGCAGTTCCACAAGAAGGGCTCCGGCAAGGATCCGCTCGGTCCGCGTGGCTACCTGGAGGAGGCCGACCTCGATGACGAGCCGGCTCTCAAGACGCGTACCCACAAGGGCGCCTGCATTTTCCTGAACCGTCCGGGATTCGCCGGCGGCGAGGGATGCGCACTGCACGGGATGGCCCTTCGGCGCGGACTCGAACCCCTCACCGTGAAACCCGAGGTGTGCTGGCAACTGCCGATGCGCCGCGAGGAGGAATGGGTGACCCGTCCCGACGGCACCGAGGTGCTGCAGACGACGCTCACCGAATTCGATCGTCGCGGCTGGGGCGAGGGCGGCCACGATCTGAAGTGGTACTGCTCCGGATCACCGGACGCGCACGTCGGCGCCACGCAGGTGTGGGAGTCGTACGGTCCGGAGCTGATCGAGTTGATCGGTGAACGCGCCTACAAGGTGCTGGCCGCCGCGTGCCGTCGCCGGAATGGCTTGGGCCTCATCGCCGTTCATCCGGCGACCACGGCCGCCACCACCCGGCGCGACACCGACATCAAATACGAGATCCTCGACGACTGATCTCGATATGCGCTCGGACTACTCGATCACCGTGTCGCCGGTCGAGTAGCGACGCGCGAGCGCAGCTCCCTCTTCGCTGGTCGAGTAGCGACGCGCGAGCGCAGCGAGCCCGGCGCGTATCGAGACCACGCGCCTGATCAGGGCTCGAACTTGTAGCCCAACCCGCGCACCGTGACGAGGTGCTTGGGATTGCCCGGATCGGGTTCCACCTTCGAGCGCAGGCGCTTCACATGCACGTCGAGGGTCTTGGTGTCGCCGACGTAGTCGGCGCCCCACACCCGGTCGATGAGCTGTCCGCGGGTGAGCACCCGACCGGCGTTCCGGAGCAGGTATTCGAGGAGGTCGAATTCCTTGAGCGGCAACGTGATCGACTCGCCGTTGACCGCCACCGTGTGGCGCTCCACGTCCATCCGGACGGGGCCTTCCTCGAGGACACCGACGGCCAGCTCCTCGTCGCCGACGTCGCCACCGCGCCGCAGCACGGCGCGAATGCGGGCGATCAACTCGCGCGCCGAATACGGCTTGGTCACATAGTCGTCGGCCCCGAGCTCGAGTCCGACGACCTTGTCGATCTCACTGTCGCGCGCGGTCACCATGATCACCGGGACACCCGACCGGGCGCGCAGCGCCTTGCAGATCTCGGTGCCGGACATACCCGGCAGCATCAGGTCGAGAAGGACGATGTCCGGGCTGACCCGATCGAACGTGGACAGTGCCTGCGCCCCGTCGTTGACCACGCTTGCCTCGAACCCCTCCTTGCGGAGCAGGAAGGCCAGCGGATCCGCCAGCGATTCTTCGTCCTCGACGATCAGTACGTGCGTCACCGATGCATTCCCCTTGTGTCATTGATCTGTACCTGATTGGGATCCGGATTGATGGAATCCGGTTGTCCCGGTGAGGTTTTCGGTCGGATACCGAGTCCGCGGCCGGGCCGGTCGGCCGCCGGCCGGGTGAGCGATGCCGCGTCCGGGCCGGGTGCGCCCTGGTCGTCGTCCTCGCCGTCGAAACGCACCCGCTCGGTGTCGGAATCCAGGAAATCGTCGGTCAGGTCCTGCGGGATCTGCAGCGTGAAGGTCGACCCGGTGCCGAGTTTGCTCCACAGTGCGATCAGGCCGCCGTGATTGGCCGCGACATGTTTGACGATCGCCAGGCCGAGTCCGGTGCCGCCGGTGAGCCGTGAGCGCGCCTTGTCCACACGGAAGAACCGTTCGAAGACCCGTTCCTGATCGTCGGCGGCGATGCCGATGCCGCGGTCGGTGACGCCGATGGCCACCATCGGGCGGCCGTCCATCGTGGTGATGCGTCTGCTCACCGACACCGTGGTGTGCGCGGGCGAATACGCGATGGCGTTGACGATCAGGTTGTTGAGCGCGGTCAGCAGCAGCATCCGGTCGCCCCGGACCTTCAGGCCGGTCGCGGCATCGGCCTGCAACTCGATGCCCGCGGCCTCGGCACTCACGGTCGCGGCGTCGATCGCGTCGGAGATGAGGCAGTCGATGTCGACGACGGTGAACTCCTGGGTCTCGCCACCCTGCAGGCGGGACAGCGCGATGAGCTCACTGACCATCTTGCCCATGCGGTTGGTCTCGGAGACGACCCGCTTGCCGAAGTGCTCCACTGAATCGGGATCGTCGGCGGATTCCATCATGGCCTCGGTGAGCAGGCCGATGGCGCCGACGGGCGTCTTCAATTCGTGCGAGACGTTGGCGACGAAGTCGCGGCGGGTGGCCTCCACCCGGCTGTGTTCGGTGTCGTCCTCGCCGTACACCACGGCATAGCGTTCATCGCCCTGCGCGACGAGCCGGACGAGGCCACGCACCGATTCCACCGTGCGTGGTTTGGCACGGCCGGAGCCGATGAATCCGAGCGGCGACTGCGGCGGATTGAATTCGAACCGTTTCTCGACGCCGGTGTCGAGGACCTCCTTGGCCGCATCCCACACGGCATCGGCGAGGAGCCGTTCCCGGACCACGCCGAGTTCCACCGCGCGATGGTTGTACAGCACCACGTCGCGGAACTGATCGACGACGGCGATGGCCCGATCGCTCCGGCGGACGATCAGACTGAGCAGGCCGGCTTTGGACATCCGGCCGTCCCTGGTGACGGCGGCGACGTCGGATTCGCGTAGTTCGGCGCCTTCGGCAACCTCACGCGGGGCGTTCGCCGGAATGGCGCGCGGCGTGACGAGGGTGTCGGTCATCGTCGACGCGGAGTCGACAGGATCGACGTGCCGCGCCGCCGCACGTTCACCGGCGGCCTCGCGGCCGAACCAGATCCGTCCGAGCAGAAGCCCGCAGATCAATGCGAGAGCGATCGCCGCGACAACCAGAGCAACGGTCACAATGGCAGCTTACGGCCCGACAAACGCACCTTGCACATTCGTCGCGATTGTTATGCGCCTGTTCACAAATTGTTCCACCAGACGCACCCGTGTTCATTCCGGCGGCTCCGGAGCAACGCGCGCTCTCCGGCCCTCACTTCGGTACGGCCACCACCATGTCGGCGTATTCGGGATGCTGCTCGACGTATCGCTGCACGTAGGAGCACACCGGGACGACCCGCTTGCCGGTCGAACGGATGTCGTCGAGCACCGCCCGGACGAGTTGGCCGGCGTAGCCCTTGCCGCTGAACTGCTGGGGCACCACGGTGTGCGTGAGCACCACTTGCTCGGGCTCCGACACGTAGTCGACATACCCGACGACCTGATCGGCGGCCGACGGGTCCGAGGGGTCCGCTTCGAGGACCGCCTCGTACCGCTCCAGCGCGGGTGAGTGGATTACCTTCAGAGTCCCGACGTCCATGGCACCAATGTAGCGTGCATCACACCACCCGTGCCATGCCTGAGCACGATCCGCATCCCGGCCGTGATCATCGGGAGCGAGAGTTGCTACGTACGGCTACTTCTGGCCCTGCGCAGCCACCGCGGCCGCCCCTGCTGCGGCCGCCTCCGGATCGAGATAGGTGCCGCCCGGGTTGAGCGGCTTCAGGTCGTCGTCGAGGTCGTAGCGCAGCGGGTTGCCGGTCGGGATGTTCAGCCCCGCGATGTCCTCGTCGGAGATGCCGTCCAGGTGCTTCACCAGGGCGCGCAGCGAATTACCGTGCGCCGCAACCAATACGGTCTTCCCCGCGCGCAGATCCGCCGCGATCACCTCCGCGAAGTACGGGATCAGGCGCTCGACGACGTCCTTGAGGCACTCCGTCAGCGGTACCTCCGGCAGGTCGGCGTAGCGGACATCGCCGGACTGGCTGTACTCGGCATCGGGGTCGATCGGCGGCGGCGGAGTGTCGTAGCTGCGACGCCACAGCATGAACTGCTCGTTGCCGTACTTCTCCAGGGTGTCGGCCTTGTTGAGGCCCTGCAGTGCACCGTAGTGACGCTCGTTCAGACGCCAGTCGCGTACCACCGGGATCCAATGGCGGTCGGCGGTGTCGAGAGCGATCTGCGCGGTCGAGATCGCCCGGCGCAACAGCGAGGTGTAGAGCACGTCCGGCAGCAGATCGTGTTCGACCAGGAGTTCGCCCGCGCGGACCGCCTCGGCCTCACCCTTCGGGGTGAGCCGGACGTCGACCCACCCGGTGAACTGGTTGGAGGCGTTCCATTCGCTCTCGCCGTGCCGCATCAGGATCAGAGTGCCGTTGCTCATGGGAGAAAGTCTCGCACAATCGGCTTGGGCCCCCGACACACAACCGGGCATGACCTACCCGCGCAAGCGGTTCACCGACCAGATCGTGAGATACGCGAGCCCGAAGAACGCCGCGACGGCCAGTGCGACACCGGTCGACTGCACGTCGGAGAACGGTGACCGCACCCAGCCGAGGGTTCCGGCCACCACGGCGTCGGGCCGGGTGACGAGATCCCACGAATTCCAGCGCTGGAAACGTCCGATGACGACCCCGACGGCACACAGGCCGACGGACACCGCGACCACCGCCCAGCCGACCATCGGACCGGCTTCACGCTCGGCACGCCGATGCACCAGCAGGAGTGACACCACCCCGAGGATGATCCCGGTCCACGCCGCGAAGCCGTACTGGAGAACGTGCCGCCACAGCCCGGAGCCTTGCCCCAGGTGGACGAGATCGGTGACCAGATACGGCGAATTCGGCAGGAAGGCCAGCCAGCCCAGTCCGAGCGGTAGGAGCCATCCGCGGCCGCGGACGGTCGCGATACCGACCGCGAACACCATCGGAATCCAGGCCAGGCACAGATTCCACATCAGGAACTTCGTCGGATAGGACTGCGGTACGGCCGGATCGGTGATCCCCAGCGTGACCGTCAGGAGCGTCGTCGCGACGAGCGATCCGGCCAGGACGAGGCGTGGGAGAGGCTGGGGCATCGCACCATTCTGCCGAACGGCGTCCGGATGCCCCGGCGTCAGTGTCCTTCGGGGAGCCAGGGATTGTCCGAGAGGTCGAGCACCAGCTTTCCGGTGGCGTGTTTCGCGTCCAGCCTGCGGTGCGCCTCCGCGATGTCGGTGAACGGAATCGATTCCACCGGCACCCGCAGATCCCCCGCCAGCACCGCGTCGACGAGTCGCTCCAACCCGGCACGGGACGCACGCACCCGGGTCATCTGCCCGCCGTGTGCCGGGATGGTCTCGGGCACGATGGTGATCGCTTTCGCACCACGCCCCAGAAGGCGCCGGGCGATCTCCCCCGCCTCCGCCGAACCGGCGAGGTCGGCCGCACCGTCGATGTCGGCCAGATCCCCCAGTTCATCGAGCAGACCGGGCCCGTAGCGCACCGGTTCGGCGCCCAGGGACCGCACATACTCCTGATTGCCCTCCCCGGCGGTGCCGATGACCCGCAGGCCGGCCGCCACCGCGAGCTGCACCAGCACGGTTCCCACTCCCCCGGACGCGCCGTGCACCAGCAACGTCTGCCCCGGCCGCAGACCGAGATCGTCGAGGATGGTCACCGCGGTCTGCCCGACGCCGGACAGACCGCCGGCCAGTGACCAATCCAGATCGTCCGGCTTCCGCGCGAGATGCGATGCGTGGGCGTCGACGAGGTCCGCGTCCGCGCCGGGAGTGCCGAATCCGATGACCGCGTCGCCTTCGCGGAACTCCGTGTCCGCACCCGGATCGATGACGACACCGGCGAATTCGGTGCCGAGCAGCATCGGCAGGTCGCCGCCGAAAGCCCCGGAACGCCTGCGCGCGTCGATCGGGTTCAGACCACCCGTCCGGACCGCGACCCGCACCGTACCCGGAGTCGTGGACGGTACCGGCAGCTCATCGATCGTGATGGTCTCCGGCGGTCCGAACCGATGGGCACGGGCACTGCGATAGGTGGTCGGCACGACTGTCTCCTCACGATCGGCGCCGACGGCCGAATCCGTCGGACTCATCACCTGTAACTACAGATAATCGGGCCGTATTCCGCGGTCTCAGTTCTTCGCCGGCGGGACGACACCCTCCTGGGCGGCCAACCGATTCGCGAAGTCCAGCAGCGGTCCGACCTCATGATCGGCGATGAGCGGCGCGAACTCCTCCAAGATCGCTTGCCGGTGTGCGGCGCGAGCACCCGCCACGAGAGCCGCTCCGTCCTCCGTCAGCGCCACCATGATGACGCGGCCGTCGGTCGGATCGAAGGACCGCGCCAGCAGCCCTCGCTCCTGCAGCCGGTCGACGAGATGGCTTGCCGACCCCGAGCTGTAGAGCAGACGCTGCGCGAGGGCCGACATCGGCAACGCCCCGCCGGGAGCCTCCTCCAGGGTGGTCAATGCCTCGAACTGGGCGATGGTGAGCCCGAATTCGCGCCGCATCGTCACTCCCAGACGCACGGTCAGCGAACGCTGACCGAACAGCAGACCACGCCAGATCGCGAGCCGATCCTCCGGCACCGGCGCATCCTGTGCGGTCATGTCTTCGACAGTACGACGGAAAGATATCGGTGCCGCATCCGCGCACGGATGCGGCACCGACAATCCGACGATTACTTCCGCAGATCCTTGCGAAGGATCTTTCCGGAGGCCGACTTCGGGATGGCGTCGATGAACTCGACGGCGCGAACCTTCTTGTGCGGGGCCACCTTTGCCGCGACGAACTCCATCACTTCGTCCTCGGTCAGATCGGCCTCGGGCTGCTTCACCACGAAGGCCTTCGGGATCTCCTCACCCGTCTCCTGCTCGATCACACCGATGACCGCGGTGTCCGCGATCTTCGGATGGGTGAGCAGCAGCGCCTCCAGTTCGGCAGGCGGCACCTGATAGCCCTTGTACTTGATGAGTTCCTTGAGCCGGTCGACGATGTAGACGCATCCGGTCGGATCGACCTGCGCCATGTCGCCGGTGTGCAGGAAGCCATCGGCGTCGATGGTCTCGGCGGTGGCCTGATCGTTGTTCAGGTAACCCAGCATCACGTTCGGGCCCTTGACCCACAGCTCACCCGGTTCCGACAGGCCCTCCGACGGCAGCGGGATCTCATCGCCGGTGGCCGGATCGACGATCTTGTTCTCCGAGTTCGGAATCGCCCAGCCGGTCGACGACAGCGGCGGCTTCGGCAGATCGAGAATCGCCATGTCCACCGGGATGAGGTGGCTGACCGGACTCAACTCGCTCATGCCGTACCCCTGGAGCATGTTGAGGTCGAGCCGCTTCGCCACGGCCTGTCCCAGCTCGTCGTCGAGCGGTGCGGCGCCGGACATCATGGTGGTCAGCGACGACAGGTCGTAATTGTCGACGATGGGATGCTTGGCCAGCGCCACCGCGACGGGCGGCGCGATGAACGCGTAGGTGACCTTGTGGTTCTGGATGTTCTCCAGGAACTCGACGAGGTCGAAGCGTGGCATCACCACCAGGCTCGCGCGGGCCCGCAGTGCGGCGTTGAGCAGCACGGTCATTCCGTAGATGTGGAAGAACGGCAGCACCGCGACGATCACGTCGTCGGCCTTCATCCCCTGGAGCGGCTTGATCTGCGCGACGTTCGCCACGAGATTGCGATGGCTCAGCGCAACGCCCTTCGGGTTGCCCGTGGTGCCGGAGCTGTAGGGCAGGACGGCCACATGGGTCGTGGGGTCGAAGGTCACGTCGGGCGCGGGCAGATTCGGCCCGAGCAGATCGACGGCATTCGGATGACCGGACTTCTCCAGTCCCTCACCGTCGAGGACGATCAGGGCGTCGTCGGCGAGGCCGACCTCCTTGGCCGCGGCCGCGGCCTGCTCGTACATCGGCGAGATGGTGACGAGCATCTTCGCCTGGGAGTCCTTGAGCTGCTTGGCGATCTCCGAGGCGGTGAACAGGGCGTTGATCGTGGTCGCGGTGGCGCCGGCGCGCAGGATGCCGTGGAACACGGTGGCGAAGGCCGGGATGTTCGGCGACAGCATGCCCACCACGTCGCCGACTCCGATGCCGCGGTCGGCCAGCGCGCCGGCCGCCGCGTTGATCTGCCCGATCAACTGACGGTAGGAGGTTTCGGCTCCGGACTTCGGATCGACGAGCGCGATCCGGTCGAGATCGGCATCGTCGACGGAGCCGAACAGGAACTCGTAGACGCTGACGTTCGGGATCTCGACGTCGGGATAAGGACTCGTGAAGCTCATTGCACCTCCGGTTGGTGGATTCCAGCCGCAATCGTAGCAACGAACATTGTCTCATCGAGATGCGTATCCCACCCGATTTGCCCGAATCCGCCGTTGCCCCGACAGCCGTGCAGACAGATTACGACGCCGAACGATCAAAATGTGACGCGGGCCACCCCAAGGTCCGATCAGTCCAGGTCGGCGGGCCCTTCGCCGTCGCGTTCACCCAGGCCCGCGACACCCGTCTCGCCGGGCACGTAGCGGCCCGGCAGCGGTTCGCCGGGTTCGGGCAGTGACTCCTTGTCGATGAGGTGCTCGAAGGCCAGCAGATTGCGCAGCGACTCCCCCCGCGACACACGCCATGCCCACTCCCGCCGGATCGACGTGATGAAACCGATCTCCAGGATCGTGTTGAAGTCGCCGTCGGCGGCCTCGACAACCTGCCCGAGGACACGGTCGAGTTCGTCGGCACTGAAGGCATCGGTGGAGATCTGACCCACCAGGTAGATGTCCCCCAGGTTGTCGAGGGTGTATGCGATGCCGTACAGCCGGCGATTGCGCTTGAGCAGATAGCGGTAGACCGCCTCGAACTCCTCGTCGGGCCGGCGGCAGACGAACGCCTCCAGACGAACCCCGTAGGTGCCGACGGTCAGCAGCACGGTGGTCTTGAGTTTGCGTTCGCCCGGTAATTCCAGGACCACGTAGTCGACCTTCGCACCCGCGGAATCCTTGCGGCTGAACGGGATATCGCGTTCGGTGAGGGTCGTCTCGATCAGTTCGAGGATCTCGTTATGGTTCACACTGTCCTTCCGGTTTCCCGACGATCATTGTCCGATACCGATGCGTGTCCGCCGCCGGCGCCAGCGTCGCGCCCCGCGCCGGATCGACGCCGCACCGATGGACGACGGATTGTGTGCGGCGAAGCTCTGCATCGCGGACGAGTAGCTGCTGAGCAGTTGATCGGCCGTGTGCCCCCAGGAGAACTTCTCCGCGTGGGCCCGGGCGTCGGCACGCATCGCCTCCAACCGCACCGGGTCGTCGATCAGCCCCGTCAGCGCCGCGGTCCAGTCATCGATGCGATGTCCGGGCACCAGGAGGCCGCTGCGACCGTCGGCCACGGCGACGCCGAGACCGCCGACATCCGCGGCCACCACCGGCGTGCCGCTGGCCTGCGCCTCGATGGCCACCAGCCCGAAACTCTCCGAATAACTCGGCACCACAACGAGATCCGATGCGCGATAGACCTGCGCAAGTCGCTGCGGAGCCTGCGGCGGCAGGAAGGTCACGGCATCGTCGATGCCCAGTTCACGCGCCAGATCCATGAGGATGGTGGGCCGCTCCAGACCGGTGCCCGACGGACCGCCGACGATCAGGACCCGCACGCGGCGTCCGTCCGCACGACCGGCGCGAATCAGCGGGGCGGCGGCGGACAGCAGCACATCGGGAGCCTTGAGCGGCTGGATGCGACCGACGAAGGTCAGCACCGTCTCTCCGGGGTCGATACCGAGTTCGGCGCGCGCGGCGTCGACGGGCCCCGGCCGGTACACATCAAGATCGGCACCGGGCGTCACCACATCGATCCGTTGCGGGTCGGCAGAGTACATCGAGATCAGTTCGGCCGCTTCGGTTTCCGTATTGACGATGAGCCGGTCGGCTTCGGCGACGACCTGCTGCTCACCGATCACCCGGAGTTGCGGCTCGGCCGTGTCACCCTCGGCCAGTGACGCGTTCTTCACGGCCGCCAGGGTGTGCGCGGTGTGTACGAGCGGCACCCCCCACCGGTCGCGGGCGAGCCAGCCGACTTGCCCGGACAGCCAGTAGTGCGAATGAATCAGGTCGTAGTAACCGGGGCGGTGCATGGCTTCGGCACGCAACACGCCCGCGGTGAAGGCACACAACTGAGCGGGCAGATCACGCTTGTCGAGACCTTCGAAAGGCCCGGCCTCCACATGCCGCACGGTGACCCCGGGCGCCGCGGTGACGATCGGCGCATCGGACGACGACGTCGCCCGCGTGAAGATCTCCACCTCCACCCCGCGCTGCGCCATCCGCGTCGCGGTCTGCCACACGTAGACGTTCATCCCGCCGGCGTCACCGGTGCCGGGCTGGGCCAGCGGTGAGGTGTGCACCGAGATGAGAGCCACGCGCCTCGGCAGGGGACCACTCGTCATCCCCTCAGCTTAGAGAAGTCCGGCCGGTCGGGTTCGCGACGCGGACCCGATCCCTTGACACTTTTCGCAATGTGTCTCATTCTTCCGGCATGACCATCGATGTGTCCCGAGCGACGTATCAGTTGCGCTCCGGGCCGACCTGGGCCGATCCGCACCCGATGTACGAGGCGTTGCGCGAACAGGACCCGGTGCATGACGCGAAGAGTTTCTGGGTGCTGAGCCGCCACGCCGACGTGCTGGCCGCGGCGACCGACACCGCCACGTTCTCCTCGGCCCAGGGACTCACGGTCACCTATGGCGAACTCGAGGCGATCAGCATGACCGACAGCCCACCCCTCGTCATGCTCGACCCGCCCGACCACACACGGTTCCGCAAGCTCGTCGCCCGCGGTTTCACCCCGCGTCAGGTCAGCGAGATCGAACCGACCGTGCGCGGCTTCGTCGTCGACCGGCTCGACCGACTGTCCGGCGACGGCCCGGCCGACATCGTGGCCGAGTTGTTCAAACCACTCCCCAGCATGGTCGTCGCCCATTATCTCGGTGTGCCGGAGGAGGATTGGGATCGATTCGACGGCTGGACCGAAGCGATCGTCGGCGCCGCCTCCGGGGAGGGCGGCATGGCCGCCGTCGCGATGTCGGCGGGTGACGCGACGATGGAGATGCTCGGGTACTTCACCGACCTCATCGCCTTCCGCAAGAAGCACCCCGCCGACGACACGGTGTCGCACCTGGTGGCCGCCGGGCTCGCCGACGACCCCGAGGATCCTGCCGGGCTGTTGTCGATCCTGGCGTTCACCTTCACCATGGTCGCGGGCGGCAACGACACGACGACGGGCCTGCTCGGCGGCAGTGTCGAACTGCTGCACCGCTTTCCGGATCAGCGACGTCTCCTCGTGGAGGAGCCCGATCGGATTCCGGACGCGGTCGACGAACTGCTGCGTCTGACTTCTCCGGTGCAGGGGCTGGCCCGCATCACCACCCGGGATGTCGACTACCCCACCGCCACCATCCCGTCCGGTCGCAAGGTGCTGCTCTGCTACGCGTCAGCCAACCGCGATCCGCGGGTGTATGGCCCGGACGCCGACGATCTCGATGTCACCCGCAAACCGCGCACCATCCTGACGTTCAGCCACGGCAACCACCACTGCCTCGGCGCGGCCGCCGCCCGGATGCAGGCCCGTGTCACGCTCACCGAACTGCTCGCGCGCTTCCCGGATTTCGCCGTCGACCCCGACGGCATCGTATGGGCGTCGGGCAACTACGTGCGGCGCCCGACCTACGTGCCCTTCCACCCGCGGTCCGGCCGTGCCTGAGGCGTGGCTCGCGCCCGAGCGGGCCGACCTCGCCGCACAGCGCATACTCGACGTCGCCGAAGAACTGTTTGTCGCACAAGGGATTCCGGCGGTCACCATGCGCGCCCTGGCCGATGCGGCCGGATGTTCCCGCGCGACGCTCTACCGGTATTTCCCCGGGAAGACCGAGGTGCTGGCCGCCTACGTGGATCGCGCCGCGGCAGCCCTGGCGGCCGAGGTGGCGACGGCCACCCGGCACATCACCGATCCGGGCGAACGGATCGTCGCCGCGATGGTCGCCTCGGTGGCCGGGGTGCGTGCGAATCCGGCGCTGATCGCGTGGTTCACCCCCGACAGCGCGGGCGGCTCGGCCGATCTGGCATTGCTGTCGCCGATCATCGAGGCCGACGCCGAGGCGATCCTGTCCGCGACCCTCCCGGATGTCGGCGCCGACGACCTCCGCGAGCGCGCCCGCTGGATGGTGCGCGTGATCGTGTCACTCCTGACGACGCCGGGTGAGTCACCCGAACACGAACGCGCCATGCTGACCCGGTTCGTCGTTCCCGTCGTACTGGGTGGCTGAATCGACGCGATCGAGGCCGCACAGCAGATCTCGATACGCGCGCTCGCTGCGCTCACGCGCTACTCGATCAACGGAAGCTCCCCTTCCGCTGATCGAGTAGGCCCTTCGCTGATCGAGTAGGCCGAGGCGCCAGCCGAGGCCGTATCGAGATCACCCACACCGGATCTCGATACGCTGCCTCGCCTCGCGGCTCGGCTGCTACTCGATCAGCGGGAAGACCACTCGATCAGCGGGAACGTTCAGGCCGCCGGGTGATAGTGCGGTTCGCTGCGGTAGCGCGAGGCCCGGCCGTCGATGCCCAGCATGCGCCAGACCGCGCGCGATGCGGGGTTCATCAATCCGCTCTGCTCGGCGAGCATCCGCACGTCTCCGAAGAATCCGGAGAGCACGGCCGAGGAATGCGGCGACTTCCAGAACATCTCGCGGAACACGTCGTCCGGGACGTCGAAGAACTTCCGGAAGCGGCGCGGCGGAACCATGATGACGCCGGCCAGAATGCGCATGATCGCGGGGAGCGCCAGCGACAACATCAGACGCGCGAAGCGGCCCTTCTGCGGCACCGCCTTCTTGATGTACTCGTGCGCGAAGGAGATGTGGCGCGCCTCCTCGGCGACGTGCAGCTGGAAGATCGCCGAGGTCGACGGATGCATCCGGGCACCGCCTCGCAGGACGTCCTTCTGCATGTGGTCGATGGGCTCCTCGCCCGCGAGCACGCCGATGAAGAAGATGGTCGGCATCGAGGTCGCGGCGAGCGGGATGTACGGCGAGAGTTTCCGGAAGCCCCGGCGCGCGCCCGGAACGTCGACACCCAGGCGGTTGATGAACTCCTGGAACATCAACGTGTGGTTGCACTCCTCCTTGGCCTCATGGGTGCTGTACCGGAACTCCTTGTCCCCGTTGCGCAGCATGAAGCTGTACTGCATCAGTCCGCGGATGAGGATGGACTCGAACTGCAGGCCGGTCTTCACCATGTTGGCCATCCGCCACTGTCCGACCTCGATCTGTTTTTCGAGGGGCAGGTTGCGGTACCACTCATGGCCGCCGACCGGATCCTCGGCGGGCAGCACCCAGCGCGGATCGTTGGGGGTGATCGCCATGTCCGGCGCGTCCCAGTCGATATCGATGTAGGGATCGAAGCTGCGATGCACCGACGCCGTGGAGAGGTCGTCGAGAACATCGTCGTAGTTCGCGACTCGCAATTCCGTCATGCCCATCAGGATGTACCGCGAAGCTAACGATGTCAATGCTCAATGACACCTTCGCCGATGACACAGCGCTGTTCGTCGCGTTCCGGGATACACCCGTGTCGACCAGCGGAAAATCATAGGTCTACACTTTTGTCGGTAACGATTGTCATTTGCGTGAAGGTAGGGGTGAAGATGGGTCGGAAGCTGTTGACCACCGTCGGCACGATCGGGGCGGCCATGCTGGTCCTGGCGGGTTGTTCCGGCACCGACGAGGGTTCCGACGGCAGACCGTCCGTCGTCACGTCCACCAATGTCTGGGGATCGGTGGCGCAGGCCGTCGCCGGCTCCGACGCCGAGGTGACCTCCCTCTACACCGGCACCGACGACCCGCATGAATTCGAACCCACCGCAGCCGACAGCGCGACCGCCGCCGACGCCGACGTCATCGTGCTCAATGGCGGTCACTACGACGCGTACATGGAGGACGCCGCGAAGAACGGTAACGCGATCACGGTGAACGCCTTCGACATCTTCGAGGGCGATCACGGCGCCGAAGAAGGCGGCGACGAGCACGCCGGACACGACCACGGCACCGAAGCGGAGCATGACCATGGCGGCGAGTCGGGGCACGATCACTCCGGACACGAGCACGGCGGCGCCAATGAGCACGTCTTCTACAACCTGACCGTCGCCGCCCAGGTCGCCACCAGGATCGCCGACGCACTCGCCGAGAAGGCGCCGGAGCATGCCGACGAATTCCGCAGCAACGCAGAGAAATTCGGCAAGGGCATCGATGGATTGCGGGCGTCGTTGGCCGACATCCGCAGCGCGCACGCGGGCACCAAGGTCGCACAGACCGAGCCGCTGGCCGGCTACCTGCTCACCGAGGCCGGTCTCGAGGACGTGGCACCGGAGAGCTTCACCGCCGCCGTCGAGGAGGGGCAGTCGCCGTCGGCCGCGGACCGCGCCACGATGGAGGACCTGCTGCGAAAGCACACCGCCAAGGCCCTCATCTACAACACCCAGGCCGTCGACGCGGTCACCGAAGCGTTGCTCGACGTCGCGAAATCTGCGAATGTACCCGTCGTGCGTTTCACCGAAACCCTGCCCGACGGCGTCACCGACTACCTGGCCTGGCAGCGCGCCCAGATCGAGGCGCTGGCGGCGGCCCTGAAGACGCCTCCGGCACGATGACGGTCGCCGACGTCCCGTCCGCCGAGGCCCCCGGCACGACGGTCGCGGAGTTCGATCACGCCGGCCTGACCTTCGGCGACCGGGTGCTGTGGAACGACCTGGACCTGAGTATCACGGCGGGCGAGTTCATCGCCGTACTCGGGCCCAACGGATCCGGCAAGACGTCCTTCCTGAAGGTGCTGCTGGGGCAGTATCCGCTGACGTCCGGCACGATGCGGGTCGACGGTCGGATCGGTTACATCCCGCAGCAGCATGCCGACGACGCGGACCCGATGTCGATTCGTGGCCGCGACCTCGTCGGCTTCGGTGTCGACGGAAGCCAGTGGGGTCTCGGCCTGATCGGTCGCCGCCGCCGCAGACGTCTGGTGGACACCGCGCTCGCCGAGGTCGGCGCCTCCGACTACGCGGACGCGCCGCTCGGTGTGCTGTCCGGCGGCGAACAGCAACGACTGCGCGTCGCGCAGGCCCTCACCACCGACCCCACCCTCCTGCTGTGTGACGAGCCCCTGGCCAGCCTCGATCCGGCCAACCAGGAACTGGTCGTCGACCTCATCGACGAGCGACGCCATCGCGCGAACACCGCGGTCGTGTTCGTCACGCATGAGATCAATCCGGTTCTGCCCCATGTGGATCGGGTGCTGTACCTGGTGAACGGACGGTTCCGGATCGGCACTCCGGACGAGGTCATGACCACGACGACGCTGACCGAGTTGTACGGCAGCGACATCGACGTGGTCCGTGTCCGCGACCGCCTCGTCGTCATAGGCGGCGACGACACCCATCACTGCGTCGATCAGCCCATCGAGGAGCACCTCCCCACGTGACCGGCCCCACCACCCTCGCTCCGCTCGCCGCGTCCAAGGTCGAATTCGCCGACTTCTGGAACCTCTCGGTGACCGCGGACCTCCTGCAGCGCGACTTCGTCATCCAGTCACTGATCGCGATGGCCCTGCTCGGTCTGCTCACCGGCGTGCTCAGCCCACTGATCGTGGCGCGTCAGATGTCCTTCGCCGTGCACGGCGTCAGCGAACTCTCCGTCACCGGCGCGGCCGCCGCGCTGCTGGCCGGAGTGAGCGTCAACCTCGGCGGTGTCATCGGCGCGGTCATCGCGGCCGCGGTCTTCGGTTTCCTGGGAAACCGCGCCCGCGAACGAGATTCGGTGATCGGCGTGGTGATGGCCTTCGGCCTCGGACTCGGTGTGCTGTTCCTCGCGCTGCACGGCCGTGCGGGCACCGGCTTCGCATTGCTGACCGGCCAGGTGGTCAGCGTCGGCATCGACGGACTGACGGCCATCGCCATCACCGCCGTCGTGGTGCTCGTCGGACTGGCGATCATCTACCGGCCGGTCTGGTTCGCCACGGTCGACCCACGCGCCGCGGAGGCCCAGGGCGTGCCGATGCGGACCGTCTCGGTGGTGTTCGCGGTCCTGATGGGGCTGGCGTGCGCGCAGAGCGTGCAGGTGATCGGCGCGCTGCTGGTCATGTCACTGATGATCACGCCGGGCGCCGCGGCCAGTCGTATCACCGCGAATCCGGTTCGGGTGGTCGTCTTCTCGGTGCTGTTCGCGGAACTCGCCGCGGTCGGCGGATTCATCCTGTCCCTGGCGCCCCGACTACCCGCGTCGGTGGTGGTGACGACGATTTCCTTCGTCATCTACGTGGCATGCCGCTGGGCCGGACGTCGCCGCATCTTCGTCACCAAACGCGTGCTCGCGTCCTGATCGCGGCTACTCCTCCGGGCCGCCCGGATTGCATCGGGTGGCGATCATGTCCTCCTCGGTGACCACCGGCCGCCACGGTTCGATGTTCCAGCTCGGCTTCTCCGGATCGACGAGGCGGGCGAACTGCCAGTGGCAGTCGAATTGTGCACGCATACCGGGGGTATCCGCGTCCGGCGCGGCGGCCAGCACTTCACGCCAGGCGACATCGGCGTCGCGCACGCCGTCGGTGCGCCGACCCGCCGTCGTCGGGTAGATCTGCAGACTGCGTCCCTGATCGAGGGTCACCCATTCGACGTGGTCGACGAATGGCGGCTGCCACACCGGCGTCGTCGGTGGCAGCGGAGGCAACGACGGTGCCGACATGGCGGTCGCCGTGGTCGTCGGCGGCGAGACGACCGGGGTTCCCTCGGGCTCGTCGTTGCCGCACGCTCCGAGCGCGAGCATCAGTGCCGTCAACAACACTGCCGGGCCTGCTCGCAGCACGGACGAACGGCGTCGGAGCATCGTCATGTCTCCCGTCGGGGTTGCGGACCTCGTTGTGGAACCGAGTCACAACCGTAGCCCCACGGCGGCAGCCGGTCTGAAACGATGGCGGACGTGGTTGAGGTTGTCCCGGGTCAGGAGGTCGACGGCGGCACATATGTCGATGTGGCCGGTCGTCCGATCTGGCATTTCCGGGGCGGGGATCCGTCCGGGCCGTCGACGGTTCTGATCCACGGCGCGTTCGGCGGCGCCTCCACCTGGGGCGCCCAGTTCACTGACCTGGCCGCGGCGGGATACGACCTCTACGTGCCCGAACGCAGCGGCCACGGTCACTCCCCCGATCGTCCCGGTCCGTTCTCCTACGCCGACATGGTCATCGAGACCATCCGGTATCTGGAGCAGGAAGTACGCGTGCCCGCCAATCTGATCGGATGGACCGACGGCGGCGTGATCGCACTCCTCATCGCCCGGCAACGTCCCGATCTCGTGCATCGCATGATCACGGTGTCCACCTACATCGAGCCGGCGGGCCACACGGCACCGGAGGCACTGGAGCAGATCCGTGATCCGCGGTCCCAATCCGTCCATCGGTTGCGCGAGGCGTACGGGCTCGCCGCGCCCGAGGGCATCGGGCACTTCGACACCGTCTACGCGAAGATCGTCGATCTCCTGGAACGCGAACCGAACTTCGAACTGAGCCACTTCGCATCGATCACCGCACCCACGCTCGTCGTCACCGGCGACTCGGGTGTCGTGGCCCCGGAACATGCCCTCGCCCTCTCCCGGACACTCCCCCGCGGACGCCTGGCCATCCTTCCGGGCACGCACATCCTGCCGCTGGAGGCGCCCGAACTGTTCAATCCCCTGGCGGTGTCCTTCCTCGCGGCGGACCCGCCGGACCACTGGGTGCCCTGAACAGCGACGATCAGCCGGTCTCCCCGATCTGATCCGGTGTGAGGGAGTAGGCGGCGATCCACGCACGGCGACGCGCGGATTCCGGGTCCGCGACAACCCGGTCTGGGTCGTCGATGATCAGCACCTGTCGGGATTCGGTGTTGTAGGTCGGCCAGCCCGCCCCCGGCACACCCGCTGTCGCGAAGGCTCCCCAGCGGTCCTGGACGTCGTCGATGACGCGCCCGGTCGAGGCCCAGTCTCCGACGGCGAGTCCGGCACCGATCGCCGTGCGGTACGCCCCGAAGACCGCGAACAGTTCGGTGGCGTGGGTGGCCTTGAAGCCGGTGGCCCGTAGAACGCGCGTGGCGAAGTCGTAGCGGTAGACGAAGGTCGGCGCGACCGCGCTGTGCCCCGACGCGAATGCGACCATCGGACCCCAGAAGATCGAGTCCCCGGCCAGCTCGACGAGATCGCCGCGGCCACTTCGATAGAGGTCCGCGATCGTCTCGCGGCTCTGCTCGACCTCGAACCGGGCCAGCATGCGGTCCGGTTCCGGCAGGATCTTCCAGAGTTTGCTGAACAACTGTCCCTCGTCGTGGTTCGTCCCGATGATGAGCGGCACCGGATGCGTGCGCCCACGGGCGGCCGTCTCCAAGGGGGACATCGGCAGATAGTCGCCGTCGATGACCGGACCGTAGGGCACCGCATCCGCGGTACCCGCGACGTTGGCGAACTTCATCAGGCGATTGCCCGCGGCATGGATCTCGTACGACGACGACCGGGCGAGCAGTGCCTGCGCCTCCTCCGCGGACAGCGGTTCGGCGTCCGGGTCGATCGCCTTCGGGCGATGCTGTGGATCGCGCAGGATGCGGAGGAACTCGTCGGCGTAGTTCTTCGCGCCCTCGGCACCGACGACCAGCTCGGGTGCCGGGCTCTGTGCGATGGCACGGGTGAACAGTCCCTCGGCCGCGGGCGTGCTCAGCAGGGTGAGCACCGCCGCGCCGCCGGCGCTCTCGCCGAAGACCGTGACGTTGTCCGGGTCGCCACCGAAGGCCTCGATGTTGCGCTGCACCCAGCTCAGGCCCGCGACCTGATCCTTGAGGCCCAGATTGGAGTCGTACTGCCGGTTGTCGGTGCTGTACGAGCTGAGATCGAGGTAGCCGAACGGACCGACGCGGTACTGCACGGTGACGACGATGACGTCCTGGCTGCGGGCCAGCAGCGAACCGTCGTACAGCGGGGTGGCCGTGGTGCCCAGGATGTTCGCACCGCCGTGGATGAACACCATGACCGGTCGGGGACGCCTCGAGGTCCGCTCGGGCGCGAACACGTTGAGGGTGAGGCAGTCCTCACCCATCGGCTGGTACTTGCCCGGGCCGATGGCCGTGAATCGCTTGTCCTGGATCGCGGCCTTGCCGTAGCCGCGGCACTGCCGGACCCCGGGCCACGGATCGACCGGTTGTGGTGCACGGAACCGGTTGCCTGCCACCGCGGGTGCCGCGAAGGGAATGCCCTTCCAGCTGATGGTCCCGCGGCGGCTGCGCTTGCCACGAACGCCTTCGACCACGCCGTCGGCGGTGGTCACCCGGATGCCACTGCTGTCACTGCTCGCCATGCACCCCAACATAGACGACGATCCGGACGGTGGAGCCGGTCTCGGTCACACGCCCGCATCCCTCCGTCAGGACGGCCCGGATGACCCGATGGGGATTCCCTCGGCGCGGAGTGCGTCGCGCACCGCGTGGGCGTGTTCCACCGCGCCCGGCGTATCCCCGTGCAAGCAGATCGATTCGGCGGCCACGTCGATGACCGAACCGTCGTCGGCGACGACCGTTCCGGTGCGCACCATCCGCACCACGCGTGCGGCGATCTCGGCGCTCTCGGTCAGCACCGCTCCCGGTTCGGAACGGGGCACGAGGCTCCCGTCGTTCCGGTAGCCACGATCGGCGAAGGCCTCGGTGATGACGGGCACCCCGTCCGCCTCGGCACGGCGCACGGACAGCGAACCGGGCAGTCCCATCAACGGCAGCCCCTCGCCGTAGGAACGCACGGCCGCGACCACCGCGTCGGCCTGACGCTCATGGGTGACGATCGAGTTGTACAGCGCGCCATGCGGTTTCACGTAGGACACGCGCCCACCGACGGAGCGCGCGAGCGCGTCGAGCGCTCCGATCTGATACAGGATGTCGGCGATGAGCCGTTGCGGGTCGACGTCCATGAACACCCGGCCGAATCCGTCGCGGTCCGGATACGAGACCTGAGCGCCGATGCGCACCCCCCACTCGACCGCGGCCCGGCACGTGTCGATCAGACCGACTGGCGTGCCGGCATGGAAGCCACAGGCGATATTGGCACTGCTCACCACGGTGAGCATGGCCTCGTCGTCGCCGACTCCCTCGCCGAGATCGGCGTTGAGATCGATCATCGCCGCCGGGCTAGGACCGGCGCTGACGGGCGAAATCGGACAGCACGACGCCCGCGGCCACGGAGGCGTTGAGACTTTCCACGTCACCGGCCATCGGGATGGACAGGATGGAATCACAGGTCTCGCGGACGAGCCGGGAGAGCCCCTTGCCCTCCGAGCCGACGACAATCACGGTCGGGCCGGTCGCGTCGTAGTCGTCGAGGCTGACATCGCCCTCGGTGTCGAGGCCGACGATCTGCGCTCCGGCCGCGGCCCAATCCTTCAGTGTGCGGGTGAGATTCGGCGCCTGCGCAACAGGCAGCCGGGCCGCCGCGCCCGCGCTGGTACGCCACGCCACCGCGGTGACGCTGGCGCTTCGGCGCTGCGGGATCAGCACACCGTGACCACCGAACGCCGCCACCGATCGGATCACGGCGCCCAGATTGCGCGGGTCGGTGATGTTGTCGAGGGCCACCAGCAGCGGTGGTGTACCGCTGTTCTGCGCGTCCCGCATCAGGTCGTCGGGGTGCGCGTACCGGTACTCGGGCACCTGCAGTGCGATGCCCTGGTGTAAACCGTTGGCGGACAACCGGTCCAGCTCGGGCTTGCCCACCTCCAGGATCGAGATGCCCTGGTCGCCTGCGATCTGAACGGCTTCGGCGACCCGATCGTCGGGTTCGGAGTTCGTGGCCAGATACAGCGCGGTCGCGGGCACCCCGGCGCGCAGACACTCCAGAACAGGGTTGCGGCCCAACACATATTCGGGGCCGTCGTCCTTCCGGCCCCGATTGCGGGGAGCGCCCGCACGTCCGGCTGCCGACTTCGCGGCGGCCTTGGCCCGCTTGTGCGCCGGATGGTACGGCCGGTCCACGGCCTTCGGTGTGGCCCCACGACCTTCGAGACCGCGGCGGCGCTGGCCCCCGGAACCCGTGGTCTGCCCCTTTTTGGTGCCGTCCTTGCGGATCGCACCCTTGCGTTTGGAATTGCCGGCCATGTCAGGACTCTCCCTTCAGCGACCACTGCGCCCCGTCCGGCGTGTCCGTGACCTCGACACCCGCCTCGGCGAGACGATCACGAACCGCGTCGGCAGCGGGCCAGTCCTTGTCGGCACGTGCCTGCGCCCGACGATCGAGCTCCGCGCGCACCAGCACATCGAGTGCCGATGTCGCGGCCGAATCATCCGCGGAATCGGCGGCCCACCGCGGGTCGAGTGGATCGGTTCCCAGTATGCCCATCATCGCGCGGACCTGCCCGGCCGCGGCCAACGCGCCTGCGCTGTCGCCGGATTCGAGCGCGGTGTTGCCCTGGCGGACGACGTTGTGCACCACTGCGAGTGCGGCCGGCACCCCCAGGTCGTCGTCGAGTGCGTCCGCGAATTCCGTGGGCACGTCGCCGACGGCGACCTCACCCGCGCGTGCGGATACGCGTGCCACGAAGGATTCGATGCGCCGGTATCCGGCGGCGGCCTCGGTGAGCGCGCCCTCGGAGTACTCCAGCATGGACCGATAGTGGGCACTGCCGAGGTAGTAGCGCAGTTCGACGGCGCGCACCCGGGTCAGCATCGCCGGTATCGCCACCACATTGCCCAGCGACTTGCTCATCTTCTCGCCGCCCATGGTCACCCAGCCGTTGTGCAGCCAGTACCGAGCGAACGGGTCGCCCGCGCCATGCGACTGGGCGATCTCGTTCTCATGGTGCGGGAAGATGAGATCCATTCCACCGCAATGGATATCGAATTCGGCACCCAGCAACGAGGTGGCCATTGCCGAGCACTCCAGATGCCAGCCCGGTCGACCCGGACCCCACGGCGTGGGCCAGGACGGCTCCCCCGGCTTCGCCGCCTTCCACAGAGTAAAGTCACGCGGGTCACGCTTCCCGGTCCCCGCACTCTCCCCCTGATGCACGTCGTCGAGTTTGTGGCCGGACAGCATGCCGTAATCGGGCTGACTCGCCACGTCGAAGTACACATTGCCGTCCGACGCGTATGCGTGACCGCGTTCGATGAGCCGCTCCATGTATTCGACCATCTGGGTCACGAATCCGGTCGCCCGCGGCTCGGCCGACGGCGGGAGCACACCGAGTGCGTCGTACGCGGAGGTGAACTCACGCTCGTGCGTGGCCGCCCACTCCCACCACGGACGTCCCGCCTCGGCGGCCTTGCGGAGAATCTTGTCGTCGATGTCGGTGACATTGCGGACGAAGAGGACATCGAGGCCCTGGTGTTCGAGCCAGCGCCGGAGGATGTCGAAGGCGATGCCACTGCGCACATGTCCGATATGCGGGACGCCCTGAACCGTTGCGCCACACAGGTACACCGATGCCCGGCCCGGATACAGCGGCTCGAAGTCGCGCACCTCACGTGCGGCGGTGTCATACAGGCGCAAGGTCACGACGAGCAATCTTACCTGGTCAGGACCAGCGCGGTGGCCATGGCCGCCACACCCTCACCCCGACCGGTCAGTCCGAGGCCGTCGGTGGTGGTCGCCGACACCGACACCGGGGCGCCGAGCGCGTCGCCGAGCACCCGCTGCGCCTCGTCGCGGCGCGGGCCGATCTTCGGACGGTTGCCGATCACCTGGACCGCGGCGTTCGCGATGACGAAGCCCGCCTCGGCCACCAGACCACGGACATGTTCGAGCATCGCCACCCCGGAGACGCCGTCCCATTCCGGCCGCCCGGTCCCGAACACGGTGCCGAGGTCACCGAGACCGGCCGCGGACAACACCGCGTCGCACAGGGCGTGCGCACCCACGTCGCCGTCGGAATGCCCTGCGCAGCCGGGCTCGTCCGGAAAGAACAGCCCGACCATCCAGCAATCCACCGCTTCGTCGATGCGATGCACATCGGTACCGATGCCGACTCTCATGTCTGTCACCTCCCTCACCGGAGGATGTCGCGCACGATGCGCAGATCCCACGGCGTCGTGATCTTCATGGCCAGCGGATCGCCCGGGACCACATGCACGTCGATCCCGGCACGCTCGGCGAGACCGGCGTCGTCGGTGGCCAGTCCGCTGTCGTCGGCGTGGGCGGCCAGCAGGGCGTCCCGAATGAAGCCCTGCGGTGTCTGAATGGCCCGGAGCGGCTCGCGATCCACAGTGCGGACGACCTGCTCGGTCGTTGTGCCGTCACCGGGGACGACCTCCTTGAGGGTGTCCGCCACGGGCAGACCGGGTACCACGGCCGGATGTCCGTCGCGGACGGCATCGACGACACGCGTGAACACCGATGCCGGCGTCAGCGGACGCGCGGCATCGTGCACCAGGATGATGTCGGCCGCTCCGGCCGCGGCGATACCCGCACGGACCGAGTCGGATCGGTGTGCACCGCCCACGACGACGGTCACGTCATCGGGCAGCAGGGACCGGGCTCGGTCGACCAGGTCCGCGGGTACGACCACGACGATCGTCGCATCGAGCGCGTGCGGCACGTTCCGGACGCAGCGCTCGATGATGGTGGCGCCGTCGAGATCGACGAATGCCTTCGGCAGGGCCTCGCCGAGCCGGGTGCCCGATCCCGCAGCGGGGATCACGACACAGATCGACGACGCGGATTCGTTCGGCAAGCGTCAGGACGCTGCGGCGAGCACCTCGTCGAGAATGCTGGTCGCCTTCTCGTCGTCGGTGTTCTGCGCCAGCGACAGTTCGTCGACGAGTACGCGGCGCGCGCGGGTCAACATACGCTTCTCACCTGCGGACAGACCGCGATCCTGCTCGCGACGCCAGAGGTCGCGGACGATCTCGGCCACCTTGATGATGTCGCCCGAGATGAGCTTCTCCTGGTTCGCCTTGAACCGGCGTGCCCAGTTGGTGGGCTCCTCGGTGTGCGGGGCGCGGAGGACCTGGAAGACCTCGTCGAGCCCCTCGGCCCCGACCACGTCGCGGACGCCGACGTACTCAAGCTTGGTCGACGGGATCTGAACGGTCATGTCGCCATCGGCAACTTTCAGAACGAGGTATTCGATCTGTTCACCCTTGATGGTCCGAGTCACGATGTCTTCGACTCGGGCAGCACCGTGATGGGGGTAGACAACGGTGTCGCCAACTTTGAAATTCAATGTTCGAGCCCCTTTCGAGTAACTCCAGTCTAACACGGACGCCTGTGAGGCCCCACACAACGGTGCAGGTCACGGGCACCTAGGGGTCGTCGTACCACCCCTGGCCGACCGGAGATGACCAGCACAAACCATCTGCCGGTGACCCCCGGACGCCGCACCGCCCGGCCGCTCGGAGCCGCGCGAGGCGGCACCGTCGCGGGGTGACCGGCCGACCGCTCCACAACCAATCCGGCACCCGAGCGCACTTTTCGCTCCCGCGCCCACTACGCTGCGTAGTGCAGGGTTCGCGACGATGCGACCGGCTTCGAGGACCTGGGAGGAATCGGGTGTCAGTGCTTCGCAATACCGCTCGGCGTTCGGCACGGCCGACGACCACCGCAGCCAAGAGCGTGGCGGTCGCCGCGGTCGGGATCGCCGTCGCGCTCGGCACCGCGGGTTGTGGCGCCGGTCAGATCTCGCAGACCGCCAACCAGCTGCCCGCCGTCAACGGCGCAGGCGTCAACGACGGCTCGCTCGCGCTGCGTGATGTGCAGATCGTTTACCCGTCCGACAAGGCCGACGAGGTCTTCGGCAACGGTGGCCCCTTCCAGATCTCCTTCGTGATCAGCAACCAGGATCCGGTCGAGAACGACACCCTGAAGTCCATCGACGCCCCCATGGGCGGCACGGTCACCATCGAGGCCGATTCCGACGAGCGGGTCATCCCCGCCAACGGCGCCCTTCGGGCGGGCAAGCCCGTCGGCATCCTGGAACCGGAGAGCGGCCAGTCCAACCCGGAGACCAAGCGCATCTCCGTGAAGCTCAACGGCACCGGCAAGTCCGTCGCCACGGGCCTCACCGTCCCGCTCGTGTTCAACTTCGAGCGCGCGGGCGCGATCACCGTCCACACCCCGGTGGACACCGGCACCTACCTGACGCGTCAGGACAAGGTCCGCCAGGCCGAGGCACCGGCCGGCGAGGGTGGCCACCACTGATCCACCCCGCGGACATCGTCTGCGGATCGGCGCCGGGAGCGCACCGCGTCTGATCGTCCTCGTGGCGATCGCCGCGCTCGCGCTCGGACTCTTCCGGCCCTGGCCGGAGCACACGGACACACCTGACCCGCCGACGGTCGGTGCCGTCGGTTCGATCGATTGTCTCGACGACGCCCTGACGGCCTATGCGGACTCCGGCGCGGGCTGGACGGGCGGCGACTCCACCTGGTCCACCCCGCTGCCCGGCGGCCGTGAGCTCTTCGCATTCTCCGACACGTTCCTCGCGCCGGTCCGTCCGCCGACGCGTCCGAAGGACGCGGATTTCGTCAACAACTCCTTCGTCATCCGGGAGGCCGACGGCCGGTTACGGACGGTCGTCGGCGGGACGCCGGGCAATCCCGCATCCCTCGTCGCACCGACGACCCCGGAGCACTGGTATTGGTTCGGTGCCGCAACCTATCTCGGTGGCGCCATCCAGGTACCGCTCGGCGAGTGGGGCGCCACCGGCCCGGGCCCCCTGGACTTCGGCTTCGTCGGATCGTCGCTGGCCCGTTTCGATCCCGCGCGGCCGGAACGGGCGGAGTCGGTGACCCCGTTGCCCCGCACCCGCGGAATCCAGTGGGGTCAATGGGTTCTGCCCGATGGCGACCACACCTACGTGTACGGCGTCGAGGCCCACGGCGACCGGAAGTATCTGCACATCGCACGGGTGACCGGCGACGATCTGCGCGGGCGATTCGCGTTCTGGACCGGGCGCGGCTGGTCGTCGGCGGAGAGTTCGTCGGCGCGGGTGACCGGTGGGATCTCCGCCGAACTGTCGGTGCACCGGATCTCCCCGCGCAGGTACATGCTGACGACGATGGAAGGTGGTGCGGGACTTGGCAACCGGCTCGTCGGCCGCTTCGCCGACGCACCCACCGGGCCCTTCGGTCCGCCGACGACCCTGTTCGAGACACCCGAGGGCGGCCCGCTCGGCACCTACGGCGATCCGGACGTGTACACCTACAACGCGCATGTTCATCCCGAATTCTCCACGCCCACAAGGCTGGTCATCTCCTACAACGTGAACAGCCTGGACACCGCACCCGGCGGCGACGTGTACCGGGAGGTCACCATCTATCGCCCGCGGTTCATCGGGGTCGACCTGCAGTGGCCGGACGGTGAGACACCGGCACCCCGGGACGCCGCCCGTCCGGTGTGCCGCTGAACCGTGTCGGTGCGGCGACATAGGGTGACAGCGTGGCCAAACCCAAATCCTCCTTCCGCTGCAGTGCATGCGGGCATTCGGTCGCCAAGTGGGTCGGCCGCTGCCCGGAGTGCGGCGAATGGGGCACCGTCGACGAGATCGCCGCACTGCCCGCACAGGCCTCGAAGGTCAGCGGCGTCACCCCCACCAGTCCCGCGCGCCGCATCACCGAGGTGGACGCCAACGCCTCGCACGCGATCGCGACCGGCATCGGTGAACTCGACCGGGTCCTCGGACGCGGCATCGTGCCCGGCTCGGTGATCCTGCTCGCGGGTGAACCCGGCGTCGGCAAGTCGACGCTGCTCCTCGAGGCCGTGAAGCAGTGGGCGCACGGCGGCCGTACCGCGCTCTACCTGACCGGTGAGGAGTCCGCCGGTCAGGTGCGACTCCGCGCCGAGCGCACCGACGCGGTGCACGAGAACATCTTCCTCGCCGCCGAATCCGACCTGGCGACCATCCTCGGTCACATCGACACGGTGAATCCCTCACTCGTGGTGATGGATTCGGTGCAGACCGTGGTCGCCACCGGGGTCGACGGGGTGACCGGGGGTGTCACCCAGATCCGCGCGGTCACCACCGCTCTGGTCTCCCTCGCGAAGAACCGCGGCATCGCCGTGGTGCTCGTCGGCCACGTCACGAAGGACGGCGCGGTCGCCGGACCGCGGTCGCTAGAGCACCTTGTCGACGTGGTGCTGTCCTTCGAGGGCGACCGGCATTCCAGTCTCCGCATGGTGCGCGGCATCAAGAACCGCTTCGGTGCGGCCGACGAGGTGGGGTGCTTCGAACAGCGCGACGACGGTATCCACCAGGTCACCGACCCGTCCGGAATCTTTCTGCATCAGCGCGAGGCGGACGTCACCGGCTCCACCACGATGGTCACCCTCGACGGCAAACGCGCGCTGGTGGGCGAGATCCAGGCCCTCGCCAATCCGACGCAGATGGCGACGCCGCGGCGCGCGGTGTCCGGCCTGGATTCGGCCCGGGTCGCGATGGTGCTCGCGGTGCTGCAGAGCCGCCTCGGCACCAAGGTGCATGAGCACGAGGTCTATGCGTCGACGGTCGGTGGCATGCGGGTCACCGAACCAGCCGCCGATCTCGCCATCGCGCTGTCGGTCGCCTCGGTCATGCGGGATGTGGCGGTGCCGCACACCACGGTGGCGATCGGCGAGGTCGGACTCGCCGGCGAGGTGCGGCGGGTGTCGGCGGTCGCCCGACGCGTCGCCGAGGCCAAACGCCTCGGATTCCGGCACGCGATCATCCCCGCAGGCTCCGACGAGAAACTCCCCGAGGGCATCAAGGTGACCCGGGTGTCCGACCTGCATCAGGCGGTGCGCGCCGCACTCATGAAGGTGGCCGACGCACCGTTCTGACCCGCTAGCCCTTCTGCTCGGCGAACGGGTCCTTGGGGGCCAGACGCTGCTTCTGGTCGTCCGGAAGCGTGCTCGCCGCGAGGTGATCCGCGAAATGCGCGCGGGCATTGATAGTGATGAAGATGGCATGTGCCCGCGCCACCGGATGTTCCGGGTCGTCGATGTAGGCGAAGCCCTCGGCGTACAACTTGCGGCGTTGCCGCCCGAGCAGCTTCGCCCGGAACTTGAGGGTCGCGCCCACCGGGATCGGTGCGAGGAAGTCGACCTCGAGATGCCCGGTCACCGCCGACGGCCCCACCAGTCGCGGCAGCATGCCGAGCACATCGTCGAAGGCCGTGGTGATGATGCCGCCGTGGATGACGCCCGGGCCACCCTCGAATCGGGACTCGACGAGCATCTCGGCGCTCATCTCGAAGTCCTCACCGGCGACCATCTTCAGGCGTAGTCCCTGGGGCGATTCGGGTCCGCAGCCGTAACAGACCGCATTGTGCGGGGGCATCGGCTCACCCGGCTTGGGGGCCTTGGGGTGCCGCTCGATCGGGTCGAGGTCCTCGGGCACGACGAATTGGGTCTTCACGTGGCGTTACCCTAGTCGCAGCGGCCGTCGAGGCCGTCGGCGCCCGGCCGCGGGCGTTCACCCGGCGCCATCCCGGATCGCCCGCCCCAGCAGAATGGAAAACCCGATGCCCGAGACCGGCATGTCCGAACTGACCAGGGAAACCCTGGCCCGGGTCGCTCCCGGCACGGGTTTGCGTGATGGCCTCGAACGCATTCTGCGCGGCGGTACCGGCGCCCTCATCGTCTTCGGGCACGACTCCGACGTCGAGCGGATCTGCGACGGCGGCTTCCACCTCGACGTCGAGTTCGCCCCCACCCGACTTCGCGAGTTGGCCAAGATGGACGGCGCGGTGGTGCTGTCCACCGACGGCAAACGGATCGTCCGCGCGAACGTCCAGCTCGTCCCCGATCCGTCCATCCCCACCGAGGAGTCCGGCACCCGGCACCGTGCTGCCGAGCGAACCGCCATCCAGACCAGGCATCCGGTGATCTCGGTGAGTGCGTCGATGTCGATCGTCAGCATCTACGTCGACGGGCAGCGGCGGGTCGTCGAGAGCTCCGATCCGATCCTCTCCCGCGCCAACGTCGCACTGGCCACCCTGGAGCGCTACAAGAGCAGGCTCGACGAGGTGACCGCGCAGCTGTCGCGTGCCGAGATCGAGGACTACGTCCTGCTCCGCGATGCCATGTCGGCCGCACAGCGCATGGAGATGGTCCGCCGCGTGTCCGTCGAGATCGAGGAGTACGTCCTCGAACTCGGTGTGAACGGCCGTCAGGTCAGCCTGCAGCTGGAGGAACTCATCAGCGACATGGATACCATGCGCGAACTCCTCGTCCGCGACTATTACGCCAGCCCGGAACCGGCCGGCACCGAGGAGGTGCGGCAGGCCCTCGAGATGATCGAGGGACTCAGCGACACCGAACTCCTCGACCTCACCCTGCTGGCCGGCACCTTCGGCTATCCCACCACCATCGAGGCCCAGGACACCGCGATGAGTCCGCGGGGCTACCGTCTCCTCGCCCGCATCTCACGCCTGCAGTTCGCGCACGTCGACCGGCTCGTGCGGAGCTTCGGCACCCTGCAGTCCCTCCTCGCGACCAGTGCCGCCGATCTGCAGGCCGTCGAGGGCATCGGCAGCATCTGGGCTCGCCACATCCGCGAAGGTCTGTCCCGGCTCGCGGAGAGCAGCATCGAACGCTTCGAGTGAGTCGGTGGCGTAACCGTCACCGCTCCGGGCCGAAACCACCCCTGCGGCGCCATATCTCACCGCATCGGTGACGGTTGTGCAAACCCACCATCCACACCCTTCCTGTCTGTGGACATCCGGATGTACGTGAGTGGTGGTGCGCCGCAGACTCTCTCGCATGACTCCCTACGGCGTCCTGCCGCTCCACGAATTGCCGGTCAACAGAGCCGAGTTCCGTCGGCTCGTGAACAGCGGACGTCTACGCCGGCTGCGGCGTGGCTGGTACGCGACGGAGTACGCCGACGATTCGGTGTGCGAGGCCGTCCGCGCGGGCGGTGTCCTGAGCTGTATCTCGGCTCTGCGCCTGCACGGGGTGTGGGTCCCCGAACATGCGAAACACCTGCACGCCCGCGGGAACTCGCAGGCGCACCGACGACCGAACACCCTGTGCCGTATGTATGCACGTCCGCAACCCGAAGAAGCCGCGGTCGATGATGTGCCGATGGCCCTCCGCCATGCGGCGCGCTGCCTGGACGACGAGGGACTCGTCGTGGTGTGCGATTCGATTCTGAATCAGGGCCTGATGTCCCGTGTCGACATCGAATCCGCACTGGCGTCTGCCCCGAAACGAGTTCGCGCCCTGCTGGATCTGTGTGATCCCTGCGCGGAGTCCGGTACCGAGACGCTGGTCCGCCTGCGCTTGCGCCGCCACCGACTACCTGTCCGGACGCAGGTTCGGATCGCCGGTGTCGGCCGGGTCGACCTGCTGATCGGCACCCTGATCATCGAGGTGGACGGCAAGTCGTTCCACACCGGGGTCGAGCGTTTCGAGGCCGGTCGGGAACGAGACAGGCGTGCCAGTGAACTCGGCTACACCACCATCCGCCTGACCTATCGGCAGGTCGTCCACGATTGGGCAGCGGTCGAAGCCGACGTGTTATCCATTGTGAGGCGGCTGCATGTGGCGTAACCGTCACCGCTCCGGGCCGAAACCGCCCTTGCGGCGGCGTGTCTCACCGCATCGGTGACGGTTACGCCAACTTCTACGGCTGCTGAGCAGGCGCCACGACGTTGAAGGTGATCGGAGCGGATTCCTTCTCGCCGATCTTGCCGACGGCCTGATACGAACCGGCACCCACCGGGACGCGCGGCTTGTCGCAGCCGGGGCTACTGGTGGTCCCCGACCATGTGATGGTGTCGCGGACCTGCTGGCTCGGCTTGAGCGTCACGTTGTTGACGGTCTGCAACGGGGAGCAGTCGCGGGCGGTCCACAGCGTGCGGGTGCCGTCGAGGGTGCGGACGACGACGTTCTGTGCGGCCTTGCCGACATCCCGCGCGCACTCGGTGAGCCCGGCGTTGGTGGTGACGATGGTGAACACCGGCTGGTCCCCCACCTGATAGGTGGGCTTGTCGGTGTAGAGCACCACCGAGATGTTGGCGTCGGGGCACAACCCGGAGGCCGGGACGGGTGCGGGCACGCCCGATGCCCCGGCAGGGGTCGATTCGCCCGGAGCGGCCGAGCCCGGGGCCTCCGCGCTGGACTCCGAACCGGCGCCGCCGCCGGTGCCGCCACCCGACACGGGTTCACTGCTCTCGGGACTCTCCGGCGTCGTCTCGGTGGTGGTCGTCGGCGACGCGGTCGACGCCGTGTTCGTCGGCTCCGAGTCGTTACCGCTCGTCGACCACACGATCAGTCCGATGACGAGCGCGATCACCGCGACGGCACCACCGATCGCGACGATGCGACGTCGCCAATAGATCTCGGGAGGCAGCGGGCCGTTCGGTTCGATCACGGCATCCACGCTAACGGCCCGCGATAATGGGCCGTCCGACCCGAATCGGCGTGTCGCGGAAACGGGCCCTGACCGGCGAAAAGTCTAAAGCTGAGGTTAAGAGACGTGGGGTCCAATCGGCTCGATGGCGTCGTCGCCGACGTCGCCCTGCACGCCACGGAGATGCACGCGGCCGTCGTCGAGGTGATACGTCAGGCCGACGATCGCCAGCTTGCCCTCTTCGACCCGGTCCGCGATCAGCCTGCTGCGCTGCATGATCACCCGTCCGGTCTCCACGACGTGACGCGCCTCGAACTCGTCGACGCGGGTCAGCCCCTCCGACCGTCCGGCCAGAATGCTCGGTGCCACGCGCTCCACGAGATCGCGGATGTAGCCGCCCGGGATCTTCAGTTCGTCGAGCGCGTCGAGGGTTGCCTGCACCGCGCCACAACTGTCGTGGCCGAGGATGATGATGAGCGGCACCTCGAGCACCACCGCCGCGTACTCCAGCGAGCCGAGCACCGACGAATCGATCACGTGGCCCGCGGTGCGGACGACGAACATGTCGCCGAGCCCCTGGTCGAAGATGATCTCGGCGGCCAGTCGCGAGTCGCCGCAACCGAAGAGCGCCACGTCCGGGTGCTGCCCGCTCACGAGGCGCGCGCGATCCTCGATACCCTGACTGGGATGCTGCGCCTCACCGTTGACGAAACGTTCGTTGCCCTCCCGGAGGGTCTGCCATGCCGTGGACGGTGACTTGTCGCTCATGAATCACAGTGTGCCACCGGTCACCCTGCTCAGTTGGTTCGACCTCCACGAACGAGATCTGCCCTGGCGCGCGGACGGACTGTCCGGGTGGCAGATCCTGATCAGCGAGATCATGTTGCAGCAGACGCCGGTGGCGCGGGTGATCGAACCCTGGCGCGACTGGGTGACCCGGTGGCCGGTGCCGTCGGCGATGGCGGCGGCCTCCCCCGGCGAAGTCCTTCGAGCGTGGGGAAAGCTGGGATATCCGCGGCGCGCCTTGCGATTACACGAATGCGCGACCGTGCTGGCCACCGAGTTCGACGACCGGGTGCCCGAGGATGTGGAGACCATGCTGACGCTCCCGGGCATCGGCGACTACACCGCGCGAGCCGTCGCGTGCTTCGCCTACGGTCAGGCGGTTCCCGTGGTGGACACCAATGTCCGGCGCGTCATCGTGCGCGCCGTACACGGGCGCGAACAGCCCGGAAATCCGTCGCGACGCGACCTTGCCGACGCCGAAGATCTGTTGCCGCGCAACACCGACGGCACTCCTTCGGCTCGGGCTCCACGATTCTCCGCGGCCCTGATGGAACTCGGCGCACTCGTCTGCACCGCCCGCACGCCCGACTGCGCGGCGTGTCCCCTGACCGAGTGCACCTGGGTGCGCCTCGGCAAACCGGCCCATTCCGGACCGCCCCGGAAGGTACAGAAATTCGCCGGCACGGACCGTCAGGTGCGGGGTCTGCTGCTCGATGTGGTGCGCGGCACCGACGGCCCGGTGTCGCGTGACCTGCTCGACGCCGTATGGACCACCGACACCGCCCAGCGCGACCGCGCACTCGACTCACTGCTGGTCGACGGGTTGATGGAGCAGACCACCGACGGCAGGTATTGCCTTGCCGGAGAGGCACACTGACCGTCGGGACTCACATCCCACGCGCGGACAGGAACGCCTCGACCGCGCCGCGGTAGACATCCGGCGCGTCGTCGTGCACGAGATGATTCGCCCCCTCCACGCGGAAGTAGACGGCATCGTCGCGGTCGTCACACATGGCCCGCATCTGTCCGGGCGGTGTCACACTGTGCTCGGCCTCGATGATCAGGGACGGCACGGTCACCGATCGCCACTGCTCCCAGAAATCCCGGCCACCCCATTCCTCGGCGATCGCCGCCCAGACCGTGAGGTCACCGTGCAGCCGTCCGTCGTCGAAGGCGTCGTAGAAGTATTGTCCCGCAACGGGACCGAACATCTGCTGTGCGTGTTCGAGTGAGGTGAACCGGTCGGGCCAGCTGTCGAACCACGGCGTCCAGTTGCGGGTGGTGCGTCCACGGAAGTCCGGCGCCATGTCCTCGATCACCAAGGCGGACACCAACTCCGGATAGTCGGCAGCGGTGCACCAGGCGTGCAGACCGCCCATCGAATGACCGATCAGGAGTGCGGGCCCCTGGTCGATCCAGCACAGGATCTCGGCGACGTCGGCGACGAACCGTTCGGTCGACAACTCGGCCGCGGTGGGCATCTCGGCCACGGGACCGGTATGGAAGGCCGCGTCGAAGGTGAACACCCGGCCGTATCGGCGGAGCCACGGGATGTGCCGCCGCCAGGTCCGGCCACGCCCCATCAATCCGTGTAGCAGCACGATGGGTCCCACGCCGCGGATGGGCTGGCCGTCGTCGTCGACGGGACCGCCGTGATCACGCAAACCCGTCTCGATGTCGCCTCCCATAACCCCGACCGACTCCGTCACGGCACCAGCCTAGTGTTCTGCGGTGCCCGCCCGGGTCAGTGACAGTAGGGTGACGGATATGACTGTTGTGAAGATCAATGCGATCAGCGTGCCCGAGGGCGCGGGACCCGAACTCGAGAAGCGTTTCGCCAACCGGGCCCACTCGGTCGACGGCTCCAAGGGCTTCCTCGGATTCCAGCTGCTGCGTCCGGTGAAGGGCGAGGACCGGTACTTCGTGGTCACCGAGTGGGAGTCCGAGGAGGACTTCCAGGCGTGGGCGAACGGCCCGGCCCGCGAGGCGCACGCCGGTGAGCGCGCCAAGCCGGTCGCCTCGGGTGCCGACCTCATGGAGTTCGAGGTCGTCCTCGACGCCAAACCCTCGGCCTGATCATCGAATCACGATGAGCGAAGCCGACGCCCCGGACGGATCGCCCGGCACCGGGGCGTCGACGGTGCCCATGTTCCCGCTGGGCACCACGCTGCTGCCCGGCGAGGTCCTGCCGCTGCGGATCTTCGAACCGCGCTATCGGCAGATGATCGACGAGCACGCCGGCACCACCGACGATCCGGGCGGATTCGGCGTGGTCCTGATTGCCCGCGGCCAGGAGGTCGGGGGCGGCGAAACCCGGAATGACGTGGGTACCTTCGCCCGCATCGAACAGTTGCAGCGGCTCCCCGACGGCCGGTCGGCGCTGACCTGCGTCGGCACGCACCGCTTCCGGGTGATCGAGTGGCTGCCCGACGATCCGTATCCGCGCGCGACGGTCGAGGTGCTGCCGGAACCCGCGATCACCGACGCCGACCGGGCATCCATCGACGGACTGTCGGGCGCGATACGCGGATTGGTCGAGGACGTCGCCGCACAGCGCGGACTCCAGGCCATCGACGACATGCGGGGCACACTCGGCGCCGAACTCGCGTCGCACGGACTCTTCGGCTGGGCGGCGCAATTGCCGATGGGTGCGGCCGACCGGCAGCGCCTCATCGAATGCGATTCGGTCGCCGAACAGGTCGCTGTCCTGCACGAGGTGATCGAGGGCATGGCCGATGTCATCCGATTTGGTCGGCTCTAGACCCTGGCCGCAAAGTTAGAACGTGTTCTATTATTGCGTGTGGACTAGTTCACACACCATCAGGAGCACGTCATATGACCGAGACCGTCGCATCCAGTCCGGCGGCCGACATCGTCGGCGCCGGTGATCAGCCGAAGCTGTACATCGGCGGCGCATGGGTCGAACCGCATTCCACCGAGACCCTCGAGGTCTTCTCCCCTGCCACCGGCGAACGCGTGGGGTCCACGCCGCTCGCCGACGAGACCGACGTCGACACGGCCGTCCGCGCGGCACGCGCCTCTTTCGAGTCGGGTGTCTGGAGCCAGACCTCACCCGCCGATCGCGCCGCCGTCATCAACAAGGCCGCCGACCTGATCGACGCCCGGATCGCCGACATCGCCGCTCTGGTATCCGCCGAGATGGGTGCCACGCCCACCGACGTGATGACCATGCAGGGCATCGCGGCCACCGGCGTGCTGCGCGCATATGCCACGGCGACAACCGAATTCCCGTGGGAGGAGAAGCGGCAGGGCCTGTTCGGCGAAACGCTGGTCACCCGCGAACCGGTCGGTGTCGTCGGCGCGATCATCGCCTGGAACGTCCCGCTGTTCCTGCTCTGCAACAAGCTCGGGCCGGCTCTCGCGTCGGGCTGCTCGATCGTCCTGAAGCCCGCGCCCGAGACCCCGCTCAACGCCAACCTGGTCGCCGAGATCTTCGCGGAGGCCGGCGTCCCGGAAGGCGTCATCTCCATCGTGCCGGGCGGTGTGGCGGCCGGTCAGGCGCTCGTCGATCACCCCGACGTCGACAAGATCACCTTCACCGGTTCGACTGCTGCGGGCCGGGCCATCGCCGCACGCTGCGGAGAAACCCTGAAGCGTTGCTCGCTGGAACTCGGCGGCAAGTCCGCGGCCATCGTGCTCGACGACGTGGACCTCGCGGCCAGCATCGACATGCTGGTCTTCTCCGCCGGAATGATCAACGCCGGTCAGGCCTGCGTCGCACAGACCCGCGTGCTCGTACCCCGATCACGCCAGGACGAGATCGTCGAGGCGATGGTCACCACCGCGCAGGGCTTCAAGGCCGGCATCCCGACCGATCCGGAGACCAAACTCGGCCCGCTGATCACCGAGAAGCAGCGCGACAAGGTCGAGGGCTACATCGCCAAGGGCAAGGAGGAAGGCGCCGTCGCGGCGCTCGAGGGCGGACGGCCCGAAGGACTCGACGACGGCTTCTACGTCACGCCGACGATCTTCACCAATGTCACCAATGACATGACGATCGCCCGCGAGGAGATCTTCGGACCGGTCATCAGCGTCATCGCCTATGACACCCTCGACGAGGCGATCGCCATCGCGAACGACTCCGATTACGGTCTGGCCGGCTCGATCTGGACGGCCGACGTCGAGCGCGGCATCGAGGTGGCGAAGCAGATCCGCACCGGAACCCTCGGAATCAACTGGTACGCCATCGATCCCTCCTCCCCGTTCGGCGGCTACAAGAACTCCGGCATCGGCCGCGAGAACGGCCGCGAAGGGCTCGAATCCTATGTGGAGCACAAGTCGATCCTGATGCCGATGGGCTATCAGAGCCCCAGCTGATTCGGCACCCTCCGCTGATCGAGTAGCGACGCGCGAGCGTAGCGAGCACGCCGCGTATCGAGATCCGACG
The DNA here is from genome assembly GCF_059427765.1 of Gordonia sp. B8661-1. Classification (NCBI taxonomy): domain Bacteria; kingdom Bacillati; phylum Actinomycetota; class Actinomycetes; order Mycobacteriales; family Gordoniaceae; genus Gordonia; species Gordonia sp. B8661-1. The sequence continues at coordinate 183,044 of NZ_JCAHRL010000004.1, read as the reverse complement.
ACATACAACAGATCTCGATACGACCTCGGCTAGCGCCTCGGTCTACTCGATCAGCGGGAGGGGCCGCTACTCGATCAGCGGGAGGGGCCGCTACTCGATCAGCGGGAGGGGCCGCTACTCGATCAGCGGAAGGGAACGTCAGCCGCTCGGGGTGGGCACCGGGATCGGCGCGGGCGCACCCGACTTCGGATTGAGGGGTACTCCGCCTGACGGCGGCTTGTCCGACTTCTCCAGGAGGCTGCGGAACGAATCGTCGGTGATCACGTCGATGGCATTGATCATCCAGCGAGAATCCTTGTGCTCCATGCTGAACGTGAGTCGGCTCGGGTCGACGCGTACCAGCTCGCGGTCGCCGCGTGTCACCGATTGATTCATGAAGATGAGCACGGTCGCGGTGTCACGCGTACTCCGCACGACGCCCGCGTCCTGGAGCGTCACCTCGGAGACGACTCCCTGTTTGCGGACCTCCGCGGCAAGGTTGCTCTTCGTCACCAGGTCGTTGTAGGTCGGCAGCGCGCTGCCGGTCAGGACGCTCTTCGACTTCGCGATGTGATCCTCGACGTTGTTCGGTGTGTAGCCGAACATCGTCGTCGCGTAGGACCGTGCGGACTCCAGTGCGGACTCGCGGGCCTTCTCCGCCGCACGCTCGTCCCAGTAGCGGAAACCGAGGAAGGCCGTGGTCACCAGAGCGGCGAGCGCCAGCATCGACACACCGATCGTGACGATCTTGCCCGTTGTCAGCCGCATTACGTCACCCACTCGAAATTCGTCATCTTCAGTTCACCGTTGATCCGGGTCAGCTGCAGTCGCCACCGGAATGTCTGAACGACGGTCTCCTGCTTCGGATCCGGTGACTTCATCTCCCATCCCGACACCAGGATCACGGTGCCCTCATCGGGTTTCGCAACGGTGACCGCGTCGGAGATGATGGTCGAACGGGTGTCGAGTTTCTGTTCGCGGATCAGGCCGACGGCCTGCTTCATCGAATCCTGCATCTGCTGAAGCGCTTTGCCGCTGGTCTTCGTCTGCAGCGTCGTCATCGCCGTGTCGACGTTCTTCGGGTTCAGCGTCGTCAGGTCGACGATCATCTGCCGCGCGAACGACGAATACTCCGCCCGCTGATCGTTGCGGTCCTGCATCCTATTCAGTCCGATTCCGAACGCGATCGATGCGGCGACCAGCGCGACGGTCAGCACGACGGCGAGCGCACCCACGGTCCACCAGGCGGCGCCGGTACGGTCGCGCCCCGCGTAACGCACCGTGCCCGCCGGTGTTCCCGCTCCCGCGGCCACCCGTTCCTGACGACGCTCGCGATAGGTCAGCGACCGTTCCACATCGCTCGGGTCCTGCTGCGACTCCGCGGATTTCGTGCTCTCGCCGACCGCGGCGTCCGGTTCGGGCGTGTCCGTGGACCTCGCCGACGCCCGGTCACGCCGGCCCGAGGACTTGCCACCCGAACGCCGCCCCAGCGGAGCCGAGCGCTTCGGAACCCGTGGCGCACCGCTCCCGGCGCCGTCGTCCTTGCGGTCGCCCGGAGTGGTCGTCACGGCCGGAGTGGTCTCGGCCGGACTGTCGTCGCCGGTGTTCGTGGTGCCGGTCTCGTCCTTGTCGTCCGGTTCACTCACGGTTGGACCGTCGATGTGATCATCGTCTGCCATGTCCTGCTCTGCCCTTGCGCGTTCTGTCCCTGCCCGGCGTTGTACGTCTTGCCGTCCGGTCCGATGAAGTCTCCCGTCTTCGGGTCGTATCCCGTTGCGTAGACCGCGGGTTCGGCGCTGTGACTCGCCGGGGTTCCGGGGGTGACCTGTCCGGACGGCTGCTTGTTGGCTGCGGGCTTGTTCTCCGGCTTGTTCCACGGACTCGGGAACGGCAGTCCTTCGGGGAACGGAGTGTTGTTGTCGCTCACGGGCTTATAGCCGGTGCGGCACTCCGCGGGGGTCGGCGCGCGACGACCCGGGAACTCTGCGCACGGGAAATTACGCGCACCTCGGACCGCGAGGTTCGAATCCTGCGGCACACGGCACAGCATGCCGGGCGGTACGTCGCGAGCCTCCTGCGCCGAACCGAAGCGCCATTCTTGACGGGGCATGAATCCGACCGTACAGGTACCCGGATCCTGGAAGCCCAACGAGAAGTTCACGTTCGCTCCGTAGCGCGGGTCACCGGTGTTCAGTGCCGTGAACAGGGCCTGCATGAGACGCGGGTACACCACCACGATCTGCCGCAGGTTCGGCAGATAGATCGCCATCGTCCGGGCCGAGACCCCCAGGTTCGCGATCGTCAGTGGCAGTGTCTGATTCATCGACGCGAACAGTTTCTGGCTCTGCGACGCGACACCCGGTCCCTTCTCCAGGATGTCGGTCACCTCGGGACGATTCGCGCGGAGCTGATCGGTGAACTTCGTGACGTCTGCTGTCCAGGACCGGATGTCGTCGGCCGTGCGCGACTGTGTCGCGAGCAGCGGACCCGCCTGCTTCACCAATGCGATGGTGGTGTCGGTGTTCTTGTCGGCCTCGTCGACGAACAGGGCCATCGAATCCAGCAGGCGCTGCAGGGCTTCGCCCGTGCCGTTGAACGCCAGGAAGGCCTCGTCCATCACCGCGCGCAGCTTGGTGTCGCCGACCTGCTCCAGCAATGCGTCGGCCTGATCGAGCATCGTGGAGATCTCGACCGGGACGTCGGTCGACTCGACTGTCGACCCGTCGCGCAGATTCCCCGACGGACCACCGTCCACCGGCCGGAATTCGACGAACTGCTCACCGATAGCCGACACGCTGCGCACCGACGCCTTCGACGACACCGGGATGTCGGCACCGCCGTCGATGCTCAGGTGCGCCTCGACCCCGTTCGGGGTGAGTTGCACCGACCGCACCTTGCCGACGTTGACGCCGCGGAAACTGACGTTCGCGTTCTGATAGAGCCCACCGGTGGTGGGCAGCTTGAGCGTGACGTCGTTCTGTCCCAGGCCGAACATCGCGGGCAGCCGGATGTAGAACAGGCCCATCGCCACCATCGCGATCACCGTGACGACCGCGAAGATCATCAGCTGTATCCGGACGAAACGGGTGATCTTCATCGGGGTCCCCCGTTCCGGGCCGGTTTCTTCACCGACGGGGTCGGCTTGAGCTGACTCCGTGGGGTCCCGCCGCCCGCCTCCAGCGGCGCGGTGAACGGATTCAGTCCGCGCTTGGCCGCACCGGCGGGCGCGCCCACAACCCCCTCCGGACCGACCAGCCCGGACGAGGCGAGCAAGGTCTCCTTCATCCGCTGGAACGTCAGGTCGACGACGAGGTCGCCGTTGACGTAGTCGCCGCGTGCGACATCCGGAATGGTGTCCTCGATGAACGGGAAGGTCAGCATCAGTCCGAGCGCCTTGGTGAGCGCGGGTCCGGTGGACTGCAGCTGATCGAGGACCGGATCGAGATTCTTCACGATGGTCCTGATGTCGTCGGAGTTGGCGGTCAGGATGTCGTTGGTGGTCTTGGAGAGCCGTCCGAGCGAATCGAGTGTGCCGGTGAACTGTTCACGCTGATCGACGAGCAGCTGCAGAATCTTCGGACCGTCGGCCAGCGCCTTCTCCACGGTCGGGGTCTGCTGATTGATGGTGTCCGACAGGCGATTCAGTCCGTCGATGGCGGAGATGATGTTGTCCTTCTGCGCGGACAGGTCGGCGACGAGCTTGTTCAGGGCGGGCACCAGTTTCCGGATGGCGTCCTGCCGGCCGCCGAAGACCGAGTTGATCTCGTGGACGGCGTCACCGAGCTGCGACAGTCCCCCGCCGTTGAGCACCACCGACAACGAACTCAGCACCTGCTCGGTACTCGGATAGGTACAGGCCTGAACCTGTTGCGCGGCATTGATGTCGGGCACCGCGGGTTCGCCCTCCGGCGCCGCGATGTTGTCCTGCTCCGGACATTTCACCAGCGGGATCTCGTCTCCGCTCCGCAGATAGCCGCCCTGAGGCTTCTCCGGCTGCAGGATCTGCAGGTGCGACGACCCCAGCACGCTGGTCATCCCGACCATCACATGCGAGCCGCGCGGGATCTGCGTGCCCTTGTTGAGCCGCAGGGTGACCTGCGCGTTCCAGTCCTTCACCCGGAGCGAACCGATACTGCCGACCGTGGCGTCGTCGATCATCACCGGGCCGTTGGTGACCAGCCCGGATGCATTCGGGATCATCGCGGTGATCTCGTACGATCCGCTGTCGGTGCCCTGCGCGCCGGGGATGGGCATGCTGTTGATGCCGTCGAACGAACAGCCCGAAGCCACCAGCACACTCGCCGAGACAGCGGCCACGGCAAGGACTTTGGGGGATACGCGACTCATCATCCCTCACCACCGAACGGCACCAGCAGATTGCCGAGCCCGCCGCCGCCCCACGCCTTGCGGCTCTGGGCGTCGCGCTCCCGGATCGACGACTGCGCCCTCTGCTTGACGCTTTGGTTCTGGTACTCGATCTGATTGGGCCGCGCCTGGATGCCGTTGACCGGGTTGGCCATGAACGGCGGGTAATTCATGGTGATGTTGGAGAGCAGCGGCGCAAGCACCTCGACGCACTTCTCCACCTCGCCGGGATCGAGATTGGGCCGGTCGTTGGCCGCCATGGTGCCGCACAGCAGGCTGATCAGGTTGGTGCCCATGCCGAGGCCGAAGATACCGACGAGCGATCCCGACAGCGGGTTGTAGATGTTGTAGAAGTTCTGCAGCTGTGTCGGACCGGAGTGCAGCAGTCCCTGCAGTTGCTCGTTCTTGTCGCTGAGAATCTGTGTCGCCGAGGACAATTGCTTGACCGACTGGGTCAGGGTCGAACCGTTCTTGTCGATGAAGGACCGAACATCGGACAGGGCGGCGTTGAGATTGTGCATGGCACCGTCCAGTGCGGTCGTCGAATCCCCGAGAACCGAACTGACCGAGGCGATCCGGCCGTTGAACTGCACCAGCGACTCATGGCTGGTCGACAGTGCGTCGGTCAGCTTCTGCAGGCTGCGGATGGTGGCGAACAGGTCGCCGCGGCCGGCCGACAGGGTGCCGAGCACGTCCGAGAGTTCCTTGATCGACGCGTTGATCGACGGGCCGTTGCCGTTCATGTTCTTCTCGAACGTGTCGATGGTCCTCGCCGCGGTGCCGAGCCCCTTCTTGCCGTCACCCTCGTCGGTGGGGCCGACGGCCTTGGTCAGCTTGCTCAGCTGGGCCTTGATGTCATCCCACTCCATCGGCACGGCGGTGCGCTCCATCGGAATGGTCGCGCCCGAGTTGAGCTTCGGTCCGCCCGCGTAGACGGGGGTCAGCTGAATGAAGCGCCCCGACACCAGGCTCTGTGCGACCACCACGGCCTTCGCATCGGCCGGGATCGACGTCGAGCGATCGACGTTCATCGTGACCTTCACGTCGCCGGGACGCGGCGACACCGATGTCACCTTGCCGACGTTCACGCCGAGCACTCGGACCGGATCGCCGGTGTAGAGCCCGGTGACCGACGGGAAGTACGCGGTGACCGTCTTCTTGGTCGCCTTGACGTAGCCGAGGTAGCCGCCGACCGCCAGCAGGATCACCAGCAGCACGGCGATGATCGCCTGCCATGCGCGTTTGCCGATCGCCATGTCAGCGGCCCCCTCTCGGCTGATTCGGGTGTGTCGGCAGCGTCGCCGGCGGCTGCGGTGTACGCGGCGGCGGTGGTGTCGGATAGGTGAGGTTCGGCTTGTACGGGGGCGGGAGCGGCGCCTGCGGCTTCAGCTCGAACGACTCGGGCAGCGGCAGCATGCGTTTGAGCGCTCCCCACACCTGCGGGTACTTCTGCTGCAACACCTTCATGAAGGTGAGCGTGAAGTCGCCGAAGGTCGGCACACCGACGAGCGAGGAGAAGTACGGTCCCGACGACACGGCCTCGCCCAGCAGGTTGGCGTACGGCCCGAGACCGTCGATGGCCTTCTTCAGCGATCCCTGCTCATCGGTCAGGATCTTCAGGACGCCGTTGAGCCGCGTCAGCACCGGCGTCAGCTGCTCGTTGTTGTCCGCGACGAAGCCACTGATCTGCGCCGCAACGTCCCGCGTGCCACTGATGAGGGCACCGAGCGCGGCCTGGCGGTTCTGCAATTCGCCGACGAGCGCGTTGGCGTCCATCAGCAGCCGGTTGATCTGTTCGCTGCGATCACCGACGATCTTCGTCACCTCGTTGGCGCGGCCGAGCAACTCACGTAATGCGTTGTCGCGGTCGGCGATCACCTTGGAGAGGCGGGCGACACCGTCGACGGCGCCCTTCACCTCCGACGGGGTGTTCTCGAAGGTCTTGTTCAGCGTCGACAGTGCGTCGTTGAGCTGATCGGTGTCGGTCTTGGCCAGTGTGTCGGTGGCGCCTTCGAGAGCATCGGCGAGCGAGTACGGCGAGATGGTGTTCTCGTTGGAGATCTCGCCGCCCGGCTTGATCCGTCCGGGGCCGTGCGGAATCAGCGTCAGGTTCCGCCGGCCGAGCACCGTCTCGGTCTTGATCGCGGCCTGCGAATCTATGCCGAGGATGACGTTGTCACGCATCCGGAACCCGACCTTGGCCTTGGTGCCCTTGTCGGTCTCGGCCAGCGAGATCTGCTGCACCGTACCGACATTCACACCCGATACGGTGACGATATCGCCTTTCACGAGGCCGCCGGCGTCGTCGAAGTAGGCCTGGTACGTACTGATGGGCGAGAGCATCGGGATCTTGTCCATCTGCAGCGCGACGATGACCACGAGAGCCGTCACCACGACACCGATGATGCCGATCTGCGCGCGGCTTCGTCCGCCGTGCTTCGCCTCGCGGGCGATGTCCGCCTCCTCGGAGGTGGTGCGCCGACTGCGGAAGATGCCGCTGAACGGAATGCTCATCGCGGGTAGCACCGCCCTCCGGGCCGTGTGGACTGGGAGCTGACATCGACCGAGTTCCACCAGATCAATTGGTCGCCGGGACCGTTGAACACGAGCCGGATCCGGCACAGCCACAGCTGAAGCCAGGCACCGTAACTGCCGACGTTCGACAGGATCTTGTAGTCCTCCGGGAGGCGCCGGATGACGCCCCGGATGTACGGCTCCGCCTTGAGGACCTCACCCGAGGTCTTGCCGAGATTGGCCGCGGTCGACTTGATGTCCGGGCGGGTGGTGACCAGCAGGTCCGAGAGGCTGTTGGTCAGCCGCGAGGTCTCGGTGAGTGCGTTGCCGATGGTGCCGCGCTGCTCGGACAGCCCGGATACCAACTGCTGCAACCGATCCACGCTGGTGTCGAAGCCGGTGCGGTCGCCCTCGATCGTGGCCATGGTCTTGTTGAGGTTGTCGATGACCGAGCCGATCAGCTGATCGCGGTCGGCCAGCGAGTTGGTGAACTTCGAGGTATTCGCGAGCAGTTGAGTGAGCGCGGTCCGTTGGTCGTAGCCCTGGAACACCTCGATCAACGAGCTCGACAGTTCGTTGATCTCGGCCGGATTCAGCGTGCGGAACAGGGGTTTGAATCCGCCGAGCAGTTTGTCGAGGTCCAGCGCGGGTTCGGTCTGGGACAACGGGATCCGGTCACCGGGCGACAGCATGCCGGATTGATCGCCGGTCCCCTGCTGCAGCTCCAGGAATCGGTCTCCGGTGAGGTTCTCGTATCGGATGAGCGCGCGGACCGTCTTCGGCAGCGGGAACTTGCTGTCCACGTTGAAACCGACCGACACGTTGTGGTCCTGCTGCAACGAGATGTCGTTCACGGAGCCGACTTCGACGCCGGCGATCTTCACCTTGCTGCCCGACTTCATCGCCGAGGCACTGGTGAAGACGGCGCTGTATTCATCGGACGACCCGCTCCGATAGCGACTGAACACGACGACCAGCAGCACGAACACGAGCACCATCGAGATGACGAAGGCGCCGAGTTTGATCAGGGTCGCGCGGAACGCGCGGGCTCGATTATCCACGGGGCGGAGCTCCGAACAGCAGGTTGAACAAGGTCTCCCGATTCACCTTGGGGGTGGTGCGGGGCTGATAGGGCTTCGGCGCGTTGTCGCCGACATAAAAGTTGGTGGGCGTGGAATAGTTGGGATCGCTCAGCGCGCCTTCACATGTCGGCGGTCCGTCCACCGCGTTCTTCGGCAGGTCTTCGGGATAGCGGTACGGCTGCGCGCCCGGCAGCAGTCCCGCATACAGCATCAGGCCGTACGGGGCGCCGAAGATCGGCCGCGCCTTGTCACTGCCGATGGCGACGGTCCGGATGAAACATCCGAGGCCCGGCGACTGGTAGCCGAGCATGCTCGCCACCGGGCTCAGGTTCGACAGCGCGGCAATCAGTTTGGTCTTCGACGGTGCGATGACTCCGTCGATGGTGTTCGCCATGCCGGTGGCATTGATGAGCAACGCGTCGAGGTTCGCGGTGTTGTCGACCAGGGTGTTACCGATGAAGGTGAAGTTGTCCACGGTGCGCAACAGATTCGGCATCGAGTCCGCATAGACATTCGCGGTGGTCGCCGTCTCGCGCAGCATCGTATTCAGCTCGGGCAGATGCGGATTGGTCTTCCCCAGGAGCCGTTCCAGCTTCGCGAGTGCGTCGCCGATCTGATCGCCCCGGCCCGACAGCGCGGTGTTCACCGCACCGATGGTGGCGTTGAGCTTCTCCGGCTGCAGTTGCGCCAGCACACCGACCAGCCGCTGATACACGGTGTTCAGTTCCACGACGACCTGATCGCCGGACAGCACCTTGCCGGGTCGCAGCTGCCCGGACGGCCCCGATGCGGGTACATCGAAGTTGACTGCCTTGGCGCCGAAGATGGTGTTGGACTTGATGTCCGCGACGACATTCCCCGGGATGTTGCCGATCTGGTCGGAGGCGATGTCGAGTTCGAGAACCGCGTGGCCGTCGCGCTGCGTGATGGAACCGACCCGCCCGACCTCGACACCGCGCAGCTTCACCTTCGCATCCGGATTCATCACCAGACCGGCACGCGAGGTCTCCAGCGTCACCCGCTCGGTGGACTTGAACCATCCGAGAAAGGCACCAGACGCGCCGGCGATGATCGCGATCAGCGCGGCGACCATGATGGCCGCGGCCAACCTGCGGGTCACCCGCCCGCGTTCCTGTCGTCTCGTCATCTCGTCCCCGACCTATCCCGCCAGATTGAACTTGCCGTCGGCGCCATAGATGGCGAGCGAGGTGAGCAAGGTGATGACCACGACGACGACCAGGGAGGCACGCACGGCGTTGCCGACGGCGACGCCGACACCGACCGGACCGCCGGAGGCGTTGTAGCCGTAGTAGGTGTGAATCAGCATGACCGCCACCGCCATACAGATGGCCTGCACGAACGACCAGAGAATGTCCGACGGTATGAGAAAGGTGTTGAAGTAGTGGTCGTACACACCCGAGGACTGGCCGTAGAGCACCACCGTGGCGAAGCGGCTCGCGAGGAACGACGCCAGTGAGGCCAGCGCGTACAGCGGGATGATGGCGACGAGCCCGGCGATGATGCGGGTACTCACCAGGTACGGGATGGAGGAGATCGCCATCGTTTCCAGCGCGTCGATCTCCTCGCTGACACGCATCGCACCCAACTGTGCCGTCGCACCCGCGCCGATCGTCGCGGCCAGGGCGATACCGGAGATCACCGGCACCGCGATACGCACGTTGATGAATGCGGAGAAGAAGCCGGTGAGCGCCTCGACGCCGATGTTGGCCAGGGAGCTGTAGCCCTGCACCGCGATGGTGCCGCCGGTGAACAATGTCAGGAAGCCGACAACCACCACCGTGCCGCCGATCATCGCGAGAGCACCGGTGCCCATGGAGATCTCGGCGATGAGGCGCAGCGTCTCCTTCTTGTACAGGCGGATCGCACGGGGGATGGCGAGGATGCTGTCCCAATAGAACAGCGCCTGGTCGCCGATCTGATCCCAGTCCTCACCGGCGCGCTTGATGGCGACGCGCGCGGTCTGTAGTCGCGTGGTGAACGGAAGAACCATGGGTCAGCCCGCCGTCGCTTTCAGACCGACGGCGGTCACCACGACGTTCACCACGAACAGGGCCATGAACGAGTACACGACCGTCTCGTTCACGGCATCACCGACACCCTTCGCGCCGCCCTTCACGTTGAGACCCTGATAGCAACCGACCATGCCGGCGAAGAGACCGAAGAGCGCGGCCTTGACCATCGAGATCATCAGCTCGCCGAGTCCGGTCAGCAATGTCAGATTCGCCAGGAACGCACCGGGATTCACGTCCTGAAGGAAGACGGAGAACATGAAGCCACCACCGATACCGATGGTGCACACCAGGCTGTTGAGGAGCACCGCGACCCCGGTCGACGCGATGATGCGCGGCACCACGAGACGGTGAATCGGGTTGATGCCCAACACCTTCATGGCGTCGATCTCTTCGCGGATGGTGCGGGCACCGAGGTCGGCGCAGATCGCGGTGGCGCCCGCGCCCGCGACGATCAGCACCGTGACGATGGGTCCGATCTGGGTGATCGTGCCGAGCGCGGCCCCTGCACCCGACAGATCCTGTGCGCCGATCTCACGCAGCAGGATGTTCAGCGTGAAGCTGACCAGAACGGTGAAGGGGATCGCGACGAGCAGTGTTGGCATCATCGAGACGCGAGCGATGGCCCAGGACTGCTCGACGGTCTCGCGCCACTGGAATGGACGCCGGAAGAGTTCGCGGGCCGACTCGACACCGAGGGCCACGAAGTCGCCAACACCGCCCATGGGTGTTGCCAGCTTCTCTAACACCAGCACTCCTTAACCCTCCCCCGAAGGAACTCACGCGAAACCTATCACGCAACCGGCGGCCTCCTTGGTCAGTTGACCAGACCACGTGCCGAGAATGTACGGTTCTCGTCTCGACCATCGAAGTAGCTGGTCAACGTCTTGCTCAGCGCATCGTCATCCCAGGCATCGCCTGCGGCAGTGAAGGTTTCCTCCACCGAGGGGGCAGCCATCAGCATCACCTGCGGGCCGTAGACCACGAAGACCTGGCCGGACACATGATCGGATTCCGGTCCGGCGAGGAAGGTGACGAGCCGTACCACGTGCTCCGGCGACAGCGGGTCGACACCGTCGTCCGGTGCGGCGCCGAACACGTTCTCGGTCATCGCGGTGCGGGCACGCGGGCAGATCGCATTGGCACGCACTCCGTAGCGCCGCAGACCCCGGGCCGCGGACAGGGTGAGGGCGGTGATGCCCGCCTTCGCGGCGCCGTAGTTGGCCTGACCTTCCGGGCCCAGCAAGCCGGCTTCGGAGGAGGTGTTGATGAGCCGGCCGTACACCGGCTCGCCCGCGGCCTTGGACGCGTTGCGCCAGTGGCTCGCCGCATTGCGGTTGAGGAGGAAGTGTCCGCGCAAGTGAACGCGCACGACGAGATCCCACTCGCCATCGGACATGTTGAAGAGCATCCGGTCACGGGTGATGCCCGCGTTGGACATCACGATGTCCAGGGAGCCGAGATCCTCGGTGGCGGTACGCATGATCTCGGTGGCGGTGGCCGAGTCCGCGATGTCGCCCGCGACCGGAACGGCCTTGCCGCCGGCCGCGGTGATGACGTCGATGGTGTCGCTGCCGTCGAGGGCTGCGGCCAGGTCATTGACGATCACCGTGGCGCCCTGGGCCGCCAGACCGATCGACTCGGCCCGGCCGAGACCCGCACCCGCTCCGGTGACCACGGCTACGCGCCCGTCCAATGACTGCCCCACGTCGGCATCCTTTCGTACAGAGTGCAAAAACTAGAACTTGTTCTAGCATGAACGAGGGCGCCGGGGAAACCGCTTTGCCGAATTCCCAGGGAGGCGCGGCGGGCCTACTCCAGCGAGAGCGCCGACTTGGGGCAGCTCGCGACGACCTGCCGCAGTTCCTCCTCGCGCCCGGCCGGCACATCTTCCTGGAGAATGACCAGGTAATCGTTGTCGTCGAGGTCGAACACATCCGGTGCCATGCCCACGCAGATCGCGTTGGACTCGCACAGGTCGAAATCTGCCTTGATTCGCATGATCGGACTCCCTACTGACGTCGGACTGGTTGACGGGCTGTGTACAACAGGTTAGAACGTGTTTCAGAACTTGGCGAGTAGCCCGGTTGTCATTCGATCATGTTTTCTCGACCTCTGGGAGTCCCCCATGCGCATCGCGTACACCGAGCAGCAAGCCGCATTGCGCAGCGAATTGCGGGCATATTTCGCGAACCTGATGACCGACGAACGGCGAGCCGCGCTGACCGGCGGCGAAGGCGAGCTGGGTGAGGGCGACGCCTACCGCGATGTGGTCGCACAGATGGGGGCCGACGGGTGGCTCGCACTCGGGTGGCCCACCGAATACGGCGGCCAGAATCGATCGATGATGGATCAGCTGATCTTCACCGACGAGGCCGCCATCGCCGGCGCGCCCGTTCCGTTCCTGACCATCAACTCCGTCGCGCCGACGATCATGCATTACGGCACCGACGAGCAGAAGGAGTTTTTCCTTCCCAAGATCGCCGCAGGCAAACTCCACTTCTCCATCGGCTATTCGGAGCCGGGTGCCGGCACCGATCTCGCCGCGCTGCGCACCACCGCGATCCGCGACGGCGACGAGTACGTCATCAACGGTCAGAAGATGTGGACCAGCCTGGTGCCCTATGCCGACTACATCTGGCTGGCCTGCCGCACCGATCCGTCGGCGCTCACCGACGAGGGCAAGGCGCGCGGGCTGAAGAAGCATTCGGGCATCTCCATGCTGATCGTCCCGACCACCGCCGACGGGTTCAGCTACACACCGGTGCACACCATGGCGGGCGTCGACACCAGCGCCACTTACTACCAGGATGTCCGCGTGCCCACCTCGTCGGTCGTCGGTGAGGAGGGCGGCGGATGGTCGCTGGTCACCAATCAGCTCAACCACGAGCGGGTCGCCCTGTGCAGCGCCGCCCCGATCCAGACCGCACTGCGTGAGACCATCCGCTGGGCGCAGCAGACGAAAGCCGGTGACGGCCACCGTGTCATCGACACCCCATGGGTGCAGGCCAATCTCGCACGCGTGCACGCGAAGGTCGAGTTCCTGAAGCTCATCAACTGGAAGATCGCGTCCATCGCGGCCTCGGGTGCATCGCCGAGTCCCGCCGACGCATCGGCGACCAAGGTCTTCGGCACCGAGTTCGCCACCGAGGCCTACCGGCTGCTCATGGAGGTCGTCGGACCCGCGGCCACGCTGCGTCAGGGCACCCCGGGGGCACACCTGCACGGCCGCCTCGAACGCTTCCAACGGTCGTCACTGATCCTCACCTTCGGTGGCGGAACAAACGAGATCCAGCGCGACATCATCGCGATGCTCGCACTCGGACTTCCCCACCAGCGCCGCTGATCCCCCGCCGACTCTCACCGAAAGCAGCCAGCTCATGGACTTCACGCTTCCCGAATCCGCCGAGGATGTTCGCGGACTGACCCGCGACATCGCGGGCACGATCAGCACCGACGAGCGGGTCGCCGAACTCGAGGCCGCCGACGCCCCCCTCGACACGGATCTGTGGCGCGAAATCGGCACCGCGGGACTGCTCGGTCTCGAGGTGCCGTCCTCGCTCGCGGGTGATCGCGGCGGCGACCTCACCGCCGTCGAGAACGCCGTCGTCGCCGAGGAACTCGGGCGCACCTTGGCCCGGATTCCCTTCGGCCCCCATGCATTTGCCGCCCTGCCTGTCGTGTCCGCACGCGGCAGCGAGGCCCTGCGAACATGGGCGGTGAGCCCCGGAGCCGCAGGCGAGGTGATACTGACCGTCGCGTTCGAGGAGGATCTGGGCCGTGACATCGCCACCCCGGAAACCCGCCTCGACAACGGGCTCCTGACCGGCACGAAGGTCGATGTCCCGTACGCACAGGCGGCAACCGCGCTGGTCGTCAATGCTGACGGACCGGACGGTCCGGTCGCCGTGGTCGTCCGCACCGACGATCCGGGTGTACACATCACCCCGACTCTCACCACCGGCCGCATCCCGACCGCACAGGTCGACTTCGCCGGCGTGCCGGTGGCCGACGACCACGTCCTCGACGGCGGACGGGAAGCCGTCACCGACATTGCAGCTCGCCTCACCCTCGCGCTGTGCGCCGAGCAGACCGGAGTCGCCTCTCGCGCACTGGAGTTGACGGCGGAGTACGCCCGTGAGCGTGAGCAGTTCGGCCGCGCCATCGGTTCGTTCCAGGCCGTCGCGCAGCGTCTCGCCGACGGCTACATCGATCTGCAGGGGCTGTCGCTGACGACCACCCAGGCCGTGTGGATGCTCGCGGGCGACGCCAGCGAGGGCGCGACCGCCACCGAGTCGGAGCTCCACACCGCCATCGCCACCGCGAAGTTCTGGGCCGCCGAGGCAGGGCACCGTATCTCGCATACCGCGGTGCACGTGCACGGCGGTGTCGGCCTCGACACCAGCCATCCTCTGCACCGATACTTCCTGCGCGCCAAGCAGAATGAGTTCGCCCTCGGTTCCGCGCCGGTCGTCCTCGCGGCAATCGGCGCCGACATCGCCGCGACCCCGGTGTGACCGCCCCGGAGTCGCCCGCGACACTCGCGCAGCTGCTGCACTCCGCGGCGTGCGGGAAGACCGGCCTGTGGCACGGTGACGAATTCACCTCGTGGCGCGACCATCTCGATCGCTCCGCGGTACGCGGCCACGCCCTGCGGGCCCGGATGGATCCCACGCGGCCGCCGCATGTCGGCGTACTGATGGAGAACACTCCGGAGTTCAGCTACCTCCTGGGGGCCGCCGCACTGGGCGCCTTTGTGCTCGTCGGGCTGAACACCACCCGTCGCGGGGATGCGCTCGCCGCCGACGCAGCGCTCGCGGACTGTCAGTACGTCCTCGTCGATGGCACCACGCGCGACCTGCTCGGCGACAGCATCCCGGCGGACGCCACGCTGCTCGACGTCTCCGATCCCGCCTGGACTCTTCTGCTGAGCGGTTTCGACGGCAGCGCAGCGGATTTCGGCACGGTGAGCCCCGATGATCTGATGATGCTGATCTTCACCTCCGGTACCACCGGCGACCCGAAGGCCGTGCGTTGCACACAGCGCAAGTTCGCCGACAGCGGTTCCATGCTCGCCGCGCGGTTCGAGATCGCGCCCTCCGACGTCGTCTACCTGGCGATGCCGATGTTCCATTCGAACGCGGTCATCGCCGGCTGGTCGGTGGCTCTGGCGGGTGGCGCATCGGTTGCACTGCGACGGCGGTTTTCTGCCCGCGGCTTCCTCGCCGACGTGCGCCGCTACGGCATCACCTTCGCCAACTACGTCGGCAAGCCACTGCACTACATTTTGGCCACCGACGAAGCACCGGATGACGCCGACAACACGCTGCGCATCATGTACGGCAACGAGGCAAGTGCCCGCGACCGGAGCCGGTTCGCCGAGCGCTTCGGCTGCCGGGTCGTCGACGGCTTCGGCTCCACTGAGGGCGGAGTCGCCGTCACCCGTACCCCGGACACGCCCGACGATGCCCTCGGTCCTCTGCGGCCACCGAATGCCGTGGTGGACACCGTAACCGGCGAACCCGTACCGGTCGGCACCGTCGGCGAGATCGTCAACGCCTCAGGTGCGGGCCTCTTCTCCGGGTACTACCGCGACGACGAGTCAACCGCCGAACGAATGCGTGGCGGCGTCTACCACACAGGAGACCTCGGATGGGTCGACGACGACGGCTACCTTCACTTCGCGGGCCGGCTCGGCGACTGGCTACGCGTCGACGGTGAGAACCTCGGCACCGGGCCCATTGAGCGAATCCTGATGCGGCATCCCGGTATTCGTCAGGTGGCTGTGTACGGGATACCCGTGGAGATCGGTGACGAGATCGAGGCGGTGCTGGTCACCGACGATCTCGATCCTGACGATTTCGCCGAGTTCCTGTCCGCCCAGGACGATCTGGGCCCCAAGCAGTGGCCGCATCGCATCCGGGTCGTCGATGCCATGCCGGAGACCGCCACGTTCAAAACCGTGAAACGTCATCTGCGCGACGACTCGACGCCACCCACGTGGATCCGCGACGGTCGCCGGTTTCGTCCTGCGATCCAGAGCTAGTCCGCGGTTCTCGCCGGGAGGCAGTTACTCGTACCGTCCCGGGCGATCCACGAGTTGGGCGATGGTTGCCTGCACATCGTCGAGAAACGCATCCACCTCGCCCTCGTGATACCCGCGCCTTCCCATCGGCGGCTTGTTGAAGACCACGCCCTGCACCATGTCCGGGGTGATCAGCGGACCGGCTCCAGGATCTGCCGGGAGCTCTGTCGTGCGGCCACTCGACCACCATCGGATAGTGGCCTCGACGTCGTCGAGGAACGCGTCCACCTCGCCCTTGTGGTAGCCACGATGGCCAATCGGTGGCCTGCCGAATGCCACGTTGTGCACCATCTCCGCGCTGAGCAGGGGCCTGCCGTTCGAGCTGTGCGTCATGGGTCGATCGTCCCACGGACCGGCGGCGGTCCTCTGATTTGGGGACAGGGCCACCACCGGTGCCGGTCAGGACAACGTCGTGGACAGGCGCGCGACGGCCTCGTCGTATTCACTGACCATGTCGGCGATCATGTCCGCCACCGGCACGATGTCGTTGCAGCGTCCGACGATCTGGCCCGCCGGCATCGCGACGACGTCAGGATTATCGGCCGCCGAGATGCGCGAGTGCGCCTCCGCCACGAGTAGGTTCTGCAGCGGCATCGGCAGCGGCTCAGGGGCATTCGCCGCATCCCAGGCATCGGTCCACTTGGTCTTCAGCAGACGGGCGGGCTTACCCGAGTAGATACGGCGACGAACGGTGTCCCTCGACGTCGCGTTCAGCAACGCCTGCTGCACGGTCGACGGTCCGGCCGTGCCCTCTTCCTTGCCGAGTTGATACTCGGCCGCGGTCAGCCAGTACGTGCCCATCCACACGCCCTGGGCGCCGAGTGCGATGGCTGCGGCGATCTGCCGTCCGCTGCCCACGCCACCGGCCGCGAGCACCGGGGCGCGGTCGCCCATCGCGTCCACGAGTTCCGGCCACAGGATCATCGAGGTGACCTCACCCGTGTGGCCGCCTCCTTCGTAGCCCTGGGCGATGATGATGTCCACTCCCGCGTCTACATGGCTCAGCGCATGTTCCTTCGCTCCCGCGAGAGCGGCCACTTGCACGCCGTTGTCGTGCGAGATCTGGATGACGTCGGCCGGAGGCGATCCGAGTGCGTTGGCGATCAGCTTGATCTGCCCGTACTTTCGCGCATGCTCCATGGCCACGTCGACGTGGGAGCGCGCCACCGAATGCAGCCACCCGAGAACGCCGGCGTCGACTCGTTCCCCGTTGGGCAGCGGCGGCACCCCCAGATCGTCGAGGGTCCGCTCGACGAAGGCCCGGTGTTCCGGCGGGATCATCGAGTCGAGGTCCATCTTGCTGCCCTCGGTCGGTATCTTCGCGGGCATCACCACATCCACGCCGAACGGCTTGCCGTCGGTGTTCTCGTGCATCCATTCCAGGACCGCATCGAGTTCGTCGGCCTCATTGAATCGCACGCAGCCGAGGACGCCGAGACCACCCGCACGACTGATGGCGGCGGCCACGTCCTGACTCGGGGTGAATCCGAAGATCGGATACTCGATGCCGAAACGGTCAGCCAATTCGGTACGCATGTCAGCTCTTCTCCGGCGTGCTCAACGCCTCATCTGCGGGACGTTCCTGAGTGATACCGGCACCCCACCGGTAGTCGGGCTTGCCCGCCGGGGAACGTTTGATCTCCTCGACGAACCACACACTTCGGGGACATTTGTAGCCCGCCAGTTCCTTCCGGACGACCTCGTTGAGATCGGCCAGGCTGGGACGGGCACCGTCCCGGCCGGCGATGACCGCGGCGACGCGCTGCCCCCAGCGTTCATCCGTGACACCGACGACCACCGTGTCGAACACGTCCGGATGCGCTTTGAGCGCTCCCTCGACCTCCTCCGGGAAGACCTTCTCGCCACCGGTGTTGATCGACACCGAGCCACGGCCCAGCATCGTGATGTTGCCCTCGGCGTCCACTTGCGCGAAATCGCCGGGCAGTGAGTAGCGAATCCCGTTGTACTCCTTGAATGTCTGCGCCGACTTCTCCGGATCGTTGTGATAGCGCAACGGGATGTGTCCGGTGCGAGCGATCATGCCGATCTCGTCGCTCCCCGGTTCCACCTGCGTGCCGTCCTCGCGAAGGACATGGGTTTGCGAATCCGCCTTCACCCGCGGCCCGCCCGTATGCGCGGCGCCTTTGCTCGCGATGCCGAGCCCACCGAAACCGGTTTCCGACGACCCGATGGCGTCGACGATGACCACGTTCGGGAAGCGGTCGAGAAACTGATCCTTGATGCTCGGCGAGAACAGCGCGGCCGACGACGCGATCGACACCACCGAACTCAGGTCGTGGCCGTCGGCATCCGAGAGTGCCTCGATCATCGGACGCCCCATGGCATCTCCGGTGATGAAGATGACGTTCACGCCGTGACGCTCGACTATCTCCCACGCACTCGTGCCGCTGAACTCCGGGTAGACCACCGCTTTGCCACCCGCGAAGAGCGACTGGAAGACCGCCCACTGCGAGCCACCGTGTATGAACGGCGGAATCGGATACCGGACCAGTTGACCACCCTCGGCACCGGTCTTGGCCAGCTGCCATTCGTCCGCTACGGGTTCGCTTGTGTACCAGTCGATTCCGCCCCCGAGCACCCGCCAGACATCTTCTTGGCGCCACACCACTCCCTTGGGTTTTCCCGTGGTGCCGCCGGTGTAGAGCATGTACAGGTCGTCGTCGGACCGCGCCTCGAAGTCCCGGTCGGCGGACGAGGTGGCGATCGCATCCTCGAAGTCGATGGCAGCCACAGCGCTGCCACCAACCGCGCAATCCGGATCGAGGTCACTGCCGTCCTCGATCACGATCCGGTGCGCGACGGCCATCCGGTTGCCGCCATTCGACAACGTGTTGCACACCCGCTCGGTGTACTGCCTCTCGTGGATGAGTACCACCATGCCGGAGTCGGCGAAGACGTGATCGAGTTCGGCCTCGACGTAGCGGAAGTTCACGTTCACCATCACGGCACGAGCCTTGAAGATCGCGAGCATCGCCTCGACGGATTCGATGGTGTTCCTGCTGTACAGGCCCACTGTCTGCCCCGGCTGCACGCCGACCTCGCGAAGCTTGTGCGCGAGCGCGTTGGCTCGCCGGTCGAGCTCCGCATACGTGCGGGAGCGGTCCCCGGATTCCAGCGCCGTGCGCTCGGGCATGAGGTCGACAGCATGCTCGACGAGATCGGCGATCGTGTAGGCCATGGCATCAAAACTAGAACGTGTTATCGTTCGGATCAAGCAGGGATTATGCCTAGTTTCGCTAAGGACCGCCGATGACTCCCACCGTCTCTTCCGACGCCGCGACCGACCGTTCCCCGCACTGCCTTGTCGAGCAGCGCGGCCACATCCTCGTGGTGACGCTCAATCGTCCCGAGGCCCGCAACGCCCTGTCGTCGGAGATGATGCGCATCATGGTGGAGGCGTGGGACCGCGTGGACAACGATCCGGAGATCCGGGTCGCCATCCTCACCGGCGCGGGCGGAGCGTTCTGTGCCGGCATGGATCTCAAGGCGATGAACCAGAACTCCCCCGGCGACACCGCGTCGTCGGGCAGTTGGGACCCGGCCTCCCTGCCCGCCCTGCTCAAGGGCCGCCGCCTGACCAAGCCGCTGATCGCCGCCGTCGAGGGCGCGGCCATCGCCGGCGGCACCGAGATCCTGCAGGGCACCGACATCCGCGTCGGCGCGGAGAGTGCGAAGTTCGGTGTCGCCGAGGCCCGTTGGGGGCTCTTCCCACTCGGCGGCAGTGCGGTCCGTCTTCCCCGGCAGATCCCGTACACGATCGCTGCCGACCTCCTGCTGACCGGGCGTCACATCACCTCGGCCGAGGCCAAGGAGTACGGCCTGATCGGTTACGTCGTCCCGGATGGCACGGCACTGGACAAGGCGATGGAGATCGCCGAGACCATCGCCGCGAACGGTCCCCTCGCCGTGCAGGGCATCCTGCGCACCATGCGTGAAACCGAGGGCATGCACGAGTTGGAGGCCTTCCAGGTCGAGTCGAAGATCGGCATCTCGGTGTTCCGGAGCAAGGATGCCAAGGTCGGCCCGCGCGCCTTCGCCAACAAGGAGAAGCCTGTCTTCACCGGGGAGTGATCCTCCGCGCGTTGAGACCACACACTGTGGAATTGTCAAAGATCATGCGTGGTCCCGTGATTCGGGATCACTGAGGGCCGGCGATCAGGCGGCGAGACGGTCGAGGTTCAGAGTCCTCCTGTTGTACGCCGGCCTACGTGTGCGTCCGTCGGAGTCGCGGCCGTGGTCGAGTGTGTGGATCGAACGATCCTCGGCCGCGGGTAGTCCGCCGGATTCGGCAGCGACTTCGTTGCCGATGCGTCGCGCGCGGTCGAGAATCTCTGCCGGCGTTGCACCAGATGAATGCTGCGCCAGCAGATCGATGGCGTGGGTACGACATACATCGACATCGATGCGCTCGGCAGTACGGCCCTCAATGTGCGTGACTCCGCGTACGACGGCGTCCACGTGTTCCGCGGAGATTCCGCCATCGGCCGCGTGTGCATCGATCACGGGCACCGCTGCCCGGGCGATTCGTAGCAGACGCGCCGCGACCGCCGGTGCACATCCCATGCCGATCAACAGTTCTCGGCTGCGGCGGCCCACATCCCGGTCGATCCGGCCGACCAGCATCGCGGCGCGGTGGTCGATCAGGTTGCGGAGCCTCAGTACCGCCCTGAGCGACCCGGTCGGGTCCGAATCCTCACCGCAGTGCGCCTCGCGGAACGAATCCACCACACGGTCCAACTCTTTGATGACGAGCACGACTACCTCCCAGAGATGACGAATGGACGTGCAGGACATCGCCTCATCTCTGGTAACTCTTCATCGGATTCGGCCGGACATAGGATCCGGTCGATTTCATTACTCGATCCTGCTGGCGCTGACATTACCGCACGCCACCGACAAAGTTGATCCTGCCAACTCATCCTCCCCGGGATGGCCGCGAATTCTCCTGCTAATCAAAGCCTTTGCCGAGGAAGCTCTCGGACCTAGGCGTTCCGATCAGGAATGGCAACGAGCCGGACATGGGCGCCGATGCGGGTGGCCTTCTCACGCCAGGACGGCGTGTCGAGATAGAGATCGAGCATGGTGATCCAGCGATCGACCTGGAATTGGGCGATCAAGCCGGAAGCTCCGAGGGGGATCACGTACGTGTCGGGGTCGTCGGCCCAAGCGGTTGCCACAACCACGCCACAGTCGATGACGGTGACGGATACGTCGTGCATGTGACTCCAGGGAGACCTGGCGCCGGGTGGCACGGTGTACCAGCCGGTCGGGCAATCGGGTCCGAGAGAAGAAGTCGCGGGAGCCGCCGTCGTCGCATCGAAGAGATAGTGCTCCAGTTCGCGCGCGGATCGGACCAGTTCGTCATGGAAGTCCACGAAGTCACTCCATCCCCTTGTTCACGACAGTCGCTGCTCCTCATCGTGCCGCACTACGACCTCGCCACCATCTCCTCTTGACAGCCCCTCAATTAGAGCACACTCTCTAATTATGTTCGCACTCGACGACGCACAGGCCGTGCTCGACTCCCAGCCGTTCAGTGTTCTACTGGGGGCCAGGATCACCGAAATGAACTCGGACAGCGCGCAATTGACATTGCCGGTTCGGGACGAACTCCGCCAGCAGTTCGGCTACATCCACGGCGGGGTGCTGAGTTACCTCGCCGACAACGCGCTGACGTATGCTGGCGCCCTCGGCCTCGGACCGGACATCATCACCAGCGGTTTCTCCATCGAATACCTGTCCCCGGCTCGCGACGGCACCGAGTTGGTCGCCGATGCCACGCTCGTGCGCGCGGGACGAACGAAAGCGGTTGCCCGGTGCGACATCAGTATCGTCGCGGCCGACGGCGAGCGGCGGCTGGTCGCGACGGCGCAGGGCACGAGTATGGTCCGTACGCGTGGGTCGAACACCTCGGTTCAGCACCGATGACATCCTGGACGCGGCACTGAACCTGATCGCGTCCGGTGGCCCGTCCGCCGCGACGGCGGCAGCGGTGGCCCGATCCATCGGCGCTCCGTCGGGGTCGCTCTATCACCGTTTCGCCGGCCGTGACGAGATGCTCGCTCGCTTGTGGCTGCGCACCATCGCCCGTTATCAGCAGGGACTCGTCGAGGCGCTACAGCACGACGACGTCGAGGCAGCGGCGCACGCGGCAGTCGCCCACTGCTTCGACTGGACAGCAGCACATCCCGGCGAGACACGGGTACTCCTGCAGTACGGCAAGGACGACCTCGTCGCCGACTGGCCGGACACCCTCGCGACCGAACTGGCCGACCTCAACGGCGCGGCGATGCACGTTCTCCGCGATTACGCTCGGCGTCGCGTCGGCAGCGACGACCGCGATGCGATGGATCGCGTGCTGTTCGCATTGGTCGAACTCCCCTATGCCGCCGTTCGCCGGCATCTGCCCGATCGAGGTCAGCCCGCGAAATGGCTGCGCGACTTCACCATTCGATCCGCCGACGACATCCTGCGCGAGGCCGCAGACCGCACCAACGATCAGACCAGCGTCGACAACTGACGGATCGTGTCGGTGTCGCGCGCGGTGACCATCAGCATCGTCACCCCGGCCTCCTCCCACTGCTTGATCTGGGCGCGTACCTCGTCGGCGGTCCCCGCGATCATCGTCTCCCGCACCATCTCGTCGGGTACGGCGGCCATCGCCTCGGCCTTGCGGCCCTCGCGGAACAGCGCGCCGATTTCGTCGACGACGTCTCCGTAGCCCATTCGCCGGTACAGCTCGGCGTGGAAGTTCTTCTCCTTCGCGCCCATTCCGCCGACGTACAGGGCCGTCGACGGCCGGTAGCGCTCGACCGCGGACGCGACATCCTCAGTGATCACCACCTGCACGGTGGCCGCGACCTCGAAATCTTCGCGCGTGCGCCGCGCGCCCGGCCGCGCGAAGCCCTCGTCGAGCCATTCCCGATATTGATCGGCCAGGCGAAGACTGAAGAAGATGGCCAGCCAGCCGTCGGCGATCTCGGCGGTCTGCGCGACGTTCTTCGGGCCCTCGGCGCCCAGCCAGATCGGCAGATCGGCGCGGAGCGGGTGGGTGATCGGCTTGAGCGACTTGCCCAGCCCGGTCGCGCCGGGACCGTCCGCCGGATACGGCAGCGGATAGTGCGGACCACCGGACGTGACCGGAGCTTCGCGCGCCAGCACCTCCCGCACGATCCGGACATACTCACGCGTGCGCGCCAGAGGTTTGGCGAACGGCTCTCCGTACCAGCCCTCGACGACCTGCGGACCGGACACCCCGAGGCCGACGATGTGCCGGCCACCGGACAGGTGATCGAGCGTGAGGGCATGCATGGCCAGCGACGTCGGCGGTCGCGCGGACAGCTGCGCGACCGCGGTACCCAATCGAATCCGTTCGGTCGCGGCGCCCCACCATGCGAGGGGCGTGTAGGCATCCGAGCCCCAGGATTCCGCGGTGAACACCGCGTCGAATCCCGATTCCTCCGCTGCCGCGATGAGTTCCGGCGCGTTGACGATCGGGTCGGCGCCCCAGTAGCCGAGCTGCAATCCGAGCTTCACAGTCGTGCCCTTCGGTGATGGCCCGCGTGCGCGGGTCGCGAGTCCGTGACGTGCATCTTGTGCCCCAATACTAGAACGTGTTCTACTCGATGAGTGACCACAAGCACAACAGCGCCCCGCTCCACGCCGGCCAGTCCGGTCGCGGAGGTTCCGGAACCGGAGTCCGAGATCCTGTCCGCGCCGCTGACGAACTCCTTCGCCTACACCCGCTCCCTGGGTCCGGTGCTCAGTCAGTTCGCACTGGCACTCCGTGATGGCCGGATCGTCGGTTCCCGCAGCACCGACGGCACCGTCTCGGTCCCGCCGCTCGAATTCGATCCGGTCGGTGGCGCACCGACGACCGAGATCGTCGACGTCGCTGCCACCGGCACCATCACATCGTGGAGTTGGCAAGCGGAACCGACCGCCCCGCAGCCTCTCGATGAACCCTTCGCCTGGGCCCTCATCAAGCTCGACGGTGCCGACACCGCCATGCTGCATGTCGTGAAGGCCGCATCCGCCGACGAACTCTCAACCGGCGCGCGAGTGCATGCGGTCTGGAGTCCGGCCCGGGTCGGACGCATCGACGACATCGCCTATTTCGCACTCGGCGACACCGCCGAAACCGCTCCGGCCAACGAGGCCGACAATGCCGACGGCGACCTCGTGGTGATCACGACACCGATCACCACCGAGATCATCCACTCGGCAACAGAATCCGAGTCCTGGTATCTCGAGGGCATGCGCATCGGCGAACTCCGCGGCAGCCGCATCGGCAGCGGCATCGACGAAGGTCGCGTCTACTTCCCGCCCCGCGCGGTCAGTCCCTCCGACGGCTCCCCCGCGGTCGAACGAGTCATCTTGCCCGACACCGGGATCGTGACGACCTTCTGCATCGTCAACGTGCCGTTCCAGGGCCAGAAGATCAAGCCGCCCTACGTCGCCGCCTACGTACTACTCGACGGCTCCGACATCCCCTTCCTCCATCTGATCCTCGACTGCGCCGCCGAGGACGTACGGATGGGCATGCGTGTGAAGGCCGTCTGGCAACCCGAGTCCGAACGCGAACTGTCGATGGGCAGCATCAGCCATTTCCGTCCGACCGGAGAACCCGACGCCGAATACGACACGTACCGGGATCACCTGTGACCGTTCACCTTTACCAAAGGGGCCCGCTCGCTTCGCTCCCGGCGCCCATCACTTCCAGCAAGGAGTTCTCGTGACCCTCCCCCGGATCGCGATCGTCGGGTTCGCACACAGCCCGAACGTCGTCGGGACACACGGCACCACCAACGGTGTCGAGATGCTCATCCCGTGCTTCGACAAGTTGTACGCAGAGCTCGGACTGTCGCGCACCGACATCGAGTTCTGGTGCAGCGGATCATCCGATTACCTTGCCGGACGCGCCTTCTCGTTCATCTCCGCGATCGACTCGATCGGCGCGATGCCCCCGATCAACGAATCGCACGTCGAGATGGACGGCGCCTGGGCGTTGTACGAGGCGTGGGTCAAGATCGCCACCGGCGAGGTCGATCTCGCTCTGGCCTACGGATTCGGCAAGGCCACCGCGGGCAACATGGATCAGACACTGACCCTGCAGACCGACCCCTACACCGTTGCGCCGCTATGGCCGGACGCCCGAGCTCTCGGTGCGCTGCAGGCCCGGGCGGGACTCGACGCGGGCACGTGGACCGAAGCCGACATGGCCGCGGTCGCCGCGCGGACCACCGGTGCCTCCGCCGACGAACTCCTCGCAAGCGATTACGTCGCGAATCCGCTGCGCGCCCACGACATCGCGCCCTACACCGACGCCGCGGCCGCCGTCATCATCGCCAGTGAGCGCAAGGCACGCGAACTCGTCGCGAACCCGGCGTTCGTGACGGGCTGGGATCATCGCATCGACACACCGAACTTCGGCGCACGCGATCTCACCGTCTCACCGTCCACCGCACTCGCCGCCGACACCGCCTTCGGCGACCGGAGCCGCGCCGTCGACGTCGCCGAGATCAACGCGTCCTTCACCCATCAGGAACTGATCGTCCGCAATGCGATGCAGCTCCCGGATTCGGTGCGCATCAACCCGTCCGGCGGGTCCCTGGCAGGCAATTCGATGTTCTCCGCGGGCCTCCAGCGCGTCGGCTATGCCGCCCACGAGATCCTGACCGGCAACGCGGGCACCGCCGTCGCGCACGCGTCGAGCGGACCACTGCTGCAACAGAACATGGTCGTCACACTCGCGGGAGAGAACAACTGATGGCACACAAGAACCGCGCCGCGGTCCTGGGCACCGGCCAGACCAAGTACGTCGCCAAGCGTCAGGACGTGACGATGGCGGGCATGTGCCGTGAGGCCATCGACGCCGCGCTGGCCGACGCCAAGGTCTCCATCGACGACATCGACGCGATCGTCATCGGCAAGGCCCCCGATCTCTTCGAGGGCACGATGATGCCGGAACTCGCGATGGCCGAGGCGATCGGCGCCGTCGGCAAACGCATGATCCGTGTGCACACCGCCGGTTCCGTCGGCGGCTCCACCGCCAACGTCGCCGCCTCCCTGGTCTTCGCCGGGGTGCACCGGCGAGTGCTGGCCGTGTCGTGGGAGAAGCAGTCGGAGTCGAATGCTATGTGGGCGTTGTCGATTCCGGTGCCGTTCACCAAGCCGGTGGGTGCGGGTGCGGGCGGCTTCTTCGCCCCGCACGTCCGCTCCTACATCCGTCAGTCCGGTGCGCCCGAGTACATCGGGGCCATCGTCGCGGCGAAGGACCGTCGCAACGGCGCCAAGAATCCTCTCGCCCACCTGCATCAGCCGGAAATCACGAAGGAAAGCGTGATGGAGTCGCAGATGCTGTGGGACCCGATCCGCTACGACGAGACGTGTCCGTCATCGGACGGCGCCTGCGCGGTCGTCATCGGCGATGAGCAGGCCTCGGATGATGCTGTCGCAGCGGGCAATCCGGTGGCCTGGGTACACGCCACGGCCATGCGCACCGAGCCGCTGTCCTTCGCGCACCGCAACGTGGTGAACCCGCAGGCGGGCCGGGACGCGGCGGCCGCCCTGTGGAAAGCCGGCGGCATCGACAACCCACTCGAGGAGATCGACGCCGCCGAGATCTACGTCCCCTTCTCCTGGTTCGAGCCGATGTGGTTGGAGAACCTGGGCTTCATGCCGGAGAACGAGGGCTGGAAGCTCACCGAGAACGGGGAGACGGAGATCGGCGGCAAGCTGCCCGTCAACGCGTCCGGCGGTGTGCTGTCGTCGAATCCGATCGGCGCATCGGGCATGATCCGCTTCGCCGAGGCCGCCATCCAGGTGATGGGCAAGGGCGGCGACCATCAGGTCGCCGACGCGCGCAAGGCCCTCGGCCACGCGTATGGCGGTGGATCGCAATACTTCTCGATGTGGCTGGTGGGTGCGGACAAGCCGCAGCACTAACGCCCCGAAGCGCGGGTCAGCGCCCGGCGAGCGCCAGCAGCACGTCTGCGGGTGCCGCCGTGCGCGGCCGGGTGCGCGGCCCGTACAGACCGTATGCGCGTAGCTCGTCGATGGTCTGGGTGTGATCGAGCAGATAACTCAACAGCGCGTCGCC
Organism: Gordonia sp. B8661-1; assembly: GCF_059427765.1. NCBI lineage: Bacteria > Bacillati > Actinomycetota > Actinomycetes > Mycobacteriales > Gordoniaceae > Gordonia > Gordonia sp. B8661-1. The sequence goes on along the minus strand of NZ_JCAHRL010000004.1, from coordinate 155,867 downwards.
CGGCCGCCAATCGACGTCGATGCTCCGGCAGAGGTCGTGGGCATGCAACGTCAGCTCCAGCGCCCGCATGTCGAGCAGCACACGCCCGGTCCGGGGGCCGACCCGATGCTGCACGATCACCGAGAGGTTCACCTCGTCGGCGACCGCGCGGAAGCGATCCTCCTCAAGGGTGAACGCGGCGGCGTCGTTGCCCAGATAGTCGCGGCCGCGGGTGTCCGCGATCGCCTCCATATCCGCGTGTTCGAGCATCAGCCGATACCGGACGGCCCCGCCGATCACGTGGTTGATGAGATCGGCCACGGACCAGCCGTCACACGCACTCGGCGTCGCGAGTATCTCCGCTGAGGTGCGGCCCTGTGCGTCGAGCCAGAGTGCCTCGGCTTCGTCGAGTGCTCGCGCGGTCTGCGTTGCAACGGCCACGTCCACCTCCGATCCGATCACCCGGCCCTGCGCTTCAGGGTAGTCCGGGATCAGCGATCGGCACCGGCGTCGATGCTCAGCGCCCGCGTTCCGCGGAACGCGCTCACCGCTCCGGAAGCGCGCAGGCACCGCCCTCGGACATACCGGTCGGTCGGACGCCGAGCGCCTGATTGAGGCGAGCGCGCTGGTTCTCCCACGCGATGACGGCGGCCAGTTCGGCGATCTGGGCCTTGGACATCCACTCCGACAGCTTCTTGCGAACATCCTCCAGGTCCGACCCGACCGCGGGCGTCAGGGTCATCGCTTCCGCGTACTCGAGAACCTGCTTCTCCTGCTCGGAGTAGGCGGAGCTGTCGCGGAACACGGGCAGTTGACGGATCTGCTGTTCGGTGACGCCGGAGTGGGCGGCGAGGGCCGAGCCGATGTCGAGGCAGTATTCACAGTTCACCAGCCCGGCGGTCTTGAGTTCCGCGAGCTCCTTCAGCCGGGGGTCGAGCCGGTTGGTGACGAGCAGCGACACCTCGTAGATCATCGTCGCGACGAGTATCTGCGGCCGCCGGATCAACCAGCCGTACAGGTCGGTCCGGTGACGTTTGGACGCCGCGAAGACCCGGACGTACCCGGCGATTCTGCGGAGTGCTCTCATGACGTTTCTCCTCTCGTGCGCCCCCGCAGTGCGGACACCACGAGGGAGATGACGACCGCGACAGGTGCTGCCGCGGCAAAGAACAGGATGATGCTGTTGCGAAGATTGGTGCTGTCGCTCAACAGTTCCGCGGGATTCAGTGCGTGATAGATGAAGTGCGGCACCGCGAATACCGCCAGCGCGGCTGCCGATACGAGCGCCAGTGGACGCAGCCCCCACATCGCCGCGACGAACAGGAAGATTCCTGTCGCCAGGAATCCGGCACCCGCGTCATTCACGAGGTGATGGTTGAACGGCGGTTCCGCGGCGATGAGCAACGGGCCGAAGCCGGGGAAGGTGTCGTACCAGTGCTGCGGTGCGCTCACCGCCCAGATCCCGGTCACCAGTTGAGGGACGGACAGCACCACCAGCACGACCCTGCTCCACGTCGGTGCGGCTTCGGTGAGGAATCGGCCGGCGAACGGACCGGTCGATCCCTCGCGATCGGAACGGATCGTCGAGGCTGTCATACCTCTACTTCCCGTTAGTCGTCCCGCCCGTAACGACGAACCATCAGATAGGTGACGAGGAGCACGATCGCCGCCACTCCGACGGCACCGTGCGCGACGGCACCCCACGCGAACGTCCCGACCTCATGCAGTCCGCGACCGCCCATGATCAGACCGAACGGAACACCCGCGAACACCGCGACCGGCAGCCAGCGCCGTCGGGTTCCGGCAACGGCGAATGCGGCGCCGATGGCGATGTAGCCGAGTCCGCCGTCGACCATCGCATGGTGACTGAAGGGCTCCCCCAGTGACTCCGAGATCCATTCTCCGAGCACGATCGTCGACAGGCCGTGGACGATCAGGACCACACCGAGCATGATCGCGGCGGCCTGTGCCCAGATCCAACGGCGACGCGGGGCGCGCACCCGACGGTCGACTGCGGCATAGGTGGATGCAGGTGGATCGACGCGGAACCCGTTGGTCAACCGCACCAGATCGGGTTCGACGGTCCCCGGCTCGGTGCGCCCGGTGAGGAGGGCGGTGATGTCGGCATCCAGTCGGTCGGCGGCCGCGAGTTCTCGGTCGTCCGGGCGACCGTCGTCGAAGGACGTCATCGCGGCATCACCTCCCTCAGCTTCGCCACGCCGCGGTACACCAGCATGCGAGCGGCCGTCGCGGAAATACCGAGTGCCGCACCGATATCCTCGGATGACAGCTCGGAACCGAATCGCATGGCGATGGCCTCGCGCTCGCGGGGCGTGAGTATCCACAGGTGTTTGCGGATGTCGTCGGCCGCATCCCGGCGCAGCACCTCTCCCTCCGGGTCGAGTTGCCGATCATCGGACCGCTCGGCCGCCGGATCCACATCCGCGACCGGGAACTCGCGGCCGCGCGTGGACCACCAGTCGGCGACCGTGTGCCGAGCGATCCCGGTCAGCCACGCACCGACGGTGCCACGCGCCGCATCGAAGCGGCCCCAGGAGCGCATCGCCTTCGCGAAGGTATCTGCCGTGACGTCGTCGGCATCCGAGTCGTCGGGCACACGCAGTCGCACGTAGCGCCATACGGTCGCCACATGTTCGCGGTACACCTCGTCGAATCCCGCTGTCCGCCCCTTCAGTGAGCGGATGCCACCACCGACACCCTCATCAACTCTTCGGCGGAGCACAGCCCGCCGTAACGCCGGATCTCCGAGAAGCGTATCCCCTCGACCGGGTACCGACATGACACGTCCGCCCCGCCGAGTCGGCGGGGCGGACGGATCTATCGAATCATCAGGCCTTGCGGACCGAGTTGATCGTCTTCTCGACTTCCCAGAATGCCCGCAGGGCAACCATTTTCCCGTCGGCGTCGGCACGGTAGGTGAAGACCCCGTGCGCCTCGGAGATGTGGCCCGCGATGTGCGTGACGATCTTCCCGACGTAGGCGACCTCGTTACCGCAGATGATCTCGTCGTCGAAGACGAACTCGATGCTCTCGGTGGTGGCGATCGACTTGTCCCAGAACTCGGCGATCTCGTCGTGCCCGTGAAAGCCCTTGCCCTCCGGGTCGAACATCGACGGTCCGACGGGATCCTCGACGGACCCGTCGGCCGCGAAGTTCTCGACCCACGCCTGCTTGTCCCGTGCCGCGACGAACTCCCGAGACCGCCGGCCCGCGACCACCGCCGGGTGATTCTCCCGATCGATGTTCAGGTACGCGGGCGCGTCCTGCGTCGTCACTTGGTGCCGTAGTCGACCTGGAGTTCCTTGACGCCGTTGATCCATCCGTGACGGAGACGACGTGGGCTCTCCAGACGACTGATGTCGGGCATCAGGTCGGCGATCGCGTTGAACATCAGGTTGATCTCCATCCGCGCGAGGTTGGCGCCGATGCAGAAGTGCGCACCGTTGCCGCCGAATCCGACGTGCGGATTGGGATCGCGGAGGATGTTGAAGGTGAACGGGTCGTCGAAGACATCCTCGTCGAAGTTGGCCGAGCCGTAGAACATTCCGACGCGCTGACCCTCCTTGATGTCCACACCGCCCACCTGGGTGTCGCGCTTGGCCGTCCGCTGGAAGGCGTTGACGGGCGTCGCCCAGCGGACGATCTCGTCGACCGCGGTGGCCGGGCGGTCCTTCTTGAAGATCTCCCACTGCTCGGGGTTCTCCAGGAACGCGTTCATGCCCAGGCTGATCGCGTTACGGGTGGTCTCGTTGCCCGCGACGGTCAGCAGGATGAAGAAGAAGCCGAACTCGGTCTCGTCGAGATGCTGTCCGTCGATGTCGGCGTTGACCAGCTTGGTGACGATGTCGTCGGCCGGACACTTCCGGCGCTCCTCGGCCATCTGGTAGCCGTAGCCGAGGATTTCGGCGTTCGCGGTCATCGGGTCGGTGGTGAACTCCGGATCGTCGGCGTTCATCATCGAGTTCGACCAGTCGAACAGTTTCATCCGGTCTTCCTGCGGCACACCGAGCAGATCGGCGATGGCCAGCAGCGGCAGGTCGATGGCGACCTGGTGGACGAAGTCGCCCGAGCCCGTCTCGGCCGCCTCGGTGACGATCTTGCGTGCCGCGGCGTCGAGCTTCTCCTCCAGTTCGTGCACCGCTTTCGGGGTGAAAAGCTTGGAGATGATCTTGCGCAGACGGGTGTGCTCCGGCGGATCGTGGTTGATCAGCAGGGCCTTCGTGACCTCGATCTGCTCGGCGGGCATGTCGTCCTCGAAACGCATGATGACGCCGTTGGTGCTGGTGGCCCAGTCGTCGTTGTTCTTGGAGATCTCCCGGATATGCGCGTGCTTGGAGATCACCCAGTAGCCGCCGTCGTGGAAACCACCGCCCTTGCCTGCCTCCTGCGCGTTCCACCACACCGGGGCGGTCTTGCGGAGCTCTGCGAACTCCTTGACAGGGATGCCCTGTTCGAGCAGGTCAGGGCTGGTGAAATCCCAGCCCTCCTGATGCATGAAAGGACACTTGGCGGCGCCATCTGTGATGTCGTCGCCGGCCTGCGTACCCTGTGCCTGGGTCACGTCACACCACCTCGCGTTGAGATTAGAACTTGTTTCAATCTCATTGAAGCACAGTCCGAGCGTGTGGCGAAGACCTCACGAGAACTTGTTCTAGTTTTGCCGGTCGAACTCCCGGTTCGACCATGCCTGACCCGACCTCGAACACCTGGCCGCAGCCAGCACACAAGTACAGCGTCACCCTGCGGCGACGTATCGGGAACTCGTTCCCGCCGAGCACCGGGACCCGGCATGGACCAGCGAGAGAACTTGTTCTAGTTTGAATCCACAGTTCGCATATATCGAGAGGAATCGGACATGGGTGTGCCGGTAATCGTCGAAGCAGTCCGGACGCCGATCGGCAAGCGCGCCGGCTGGCTGTCGGGTTTCCACGCCGAGGAGCTCCTCGGCCTGACGCAGCGCGGACTGCTGGAGAAGGCCGGTATCGATCCGGCGCTCGTCGAGCAGGCCATCGGCGGCTGCGTGACCCAGGCCGGGTCACAGGCGGGCAACATCACCCGCAAGGCGTGGCTGTCGGCGGGACTTCCCGAACACACCGGCGCGACCACCATCGATGCCCAGTGCGGCTCGGCACAGCAGGCCAACCATCTGATCGCCGGACTGATCGCGACCGGCGCCATCGACGTCGGCGTCGCCTGCGGCATCGAGATGATGTCGACCGTTCCCCTCGGCGCGAACGTGGGCACCGCTGCGGGGCCGTATCACGCCGAATCGTGGGACGTCGACATGCCGAATCAGTTCGAGGCCGCGGAGCGCATCGCCAAGCGGCGCGGCATCACCCGCGACGACATCGATGCGCTCGGTGTGCGCAGCCAGGAGAACGCCAAGCGAGCCTGGAACGAAAGCCGTTTCGTCCGTGAGGTTCTGAGCCTCAAAGCGCCCGAACGCACCAAGGAGGGCGAGTACACCGGCAACATCATCGACGTGACGCGCGACCAGGGCCTTCGGGACACGACCCGCGAATCGCTCGCGGCGCTGAAGCCGGTCATCGAGGGCGGCATCCACACCGCTGGCACCTCGTCGCAGATCTCCGACGGTGCCGCTGCCGTGCTGCTGATGGACGAGGCCAAGGCCCGCGAACTGGGCCTGACGCCCCGTGCCCGCATCAAGGCGCAGGCCCTCGTGGGCGCGGAACCGCATTTCCACCTCGACGGCCCGGTGCAGGCCACCGAGCGCGTCCTTGCGAAGGCCGGCATGGCGATGTCCGACATCGACATCACCGAGATCAACGAGGCCTTCGCCTCCGTGGTCCTGAGCTGGGCGCAGGTACACAACGCCGATCTGGACAAGGTGAACGTCAACGGCGGCGCCATCGCACTGGGACATCCGGTGGGCAGCACCGGTTCCCGCCTCATCACCACCGCCCTGCACGAGTTGGAGCGCACCGGCGGGCAGACGGCTCTGGTCACCATGTGTGCGGGCGGCGCGATGGCCACCGGCACCATCATCGAACGGATCTGACGTGGATGCCGCGAACCGTCCGAAGCAACTCGATTCGCCCATCGTCGCCAAAGTAATCAAGGCCGGTTCGCGGCTGAACACCAAGCTCTACAAGGCAACCGGCGGCAGGCTGGGCAATACGTGGCGCGTCGGCGCCGCCCTGCGCAAGCCCGCGCCCGTCTGCCTGCTGACGACGATCGGCCGCAAGACCGGCGAACCCCGTACGGCACCTCTGCTGTACCTGCGACGCGGTGACGACATCGTCGTGGTCGCCTCGCAGGGCGGGCTGGCGAAGAACCCGGCCTGGTACCTGAATCTGCAGGCCGATCCGAATGTCACCGTGCAGATCGGCCGCGACACCGTCGACATGGTCGCACGCACCGCCACCGAGGCCGAACGCACCGAACTGTGGCCGGACCTCGTGGAGATGTATGCGGATTTCGACGCCTACGCCGCCTGGACCGAGCGGACCATTCCGGTGGTGATCTGCTCACCCAGGTGATCCGATGCCGCATCGGCGACACCACGCCCGCTATGGGAGGGTGAACCGATGAGCGATGTGCGCGTGGAACGCGACGGCGACGTGATGATCGTCGTGATGGCACGACCGGATCGACATAACGCCGTCGACGGCCCGATGGCCGCCGAACTGGCCGCCGCTTTCCGGGACTTCGAGGAGTCGGATGCCGCGGTCGCGGTCCTGGCCGGTGACGGCCCGTCGTTCTGCGCGGGCGCCGACCTGAAATCGGTTGGCACCGAACGCAGCAACTCGGTGACCGAGGACGGCGACGGCCCGATGGGACCGACGCGCATGGACCTCGACAAACCGGTGATCGCCGCGATCAACGGTCACGCGGTGGCCGGTGGGCTCGAACTCGCACTCTGGTGCGACCTGCGCATCGCCGCCGACGACGCCACGCTCGGCGTGTTCTGCCGCCGCTGGGGCGTGCCGCTGATCGACGGTGGCACCATCCGCCTGCCACGTCTGATCGGACACAGCCGCGCGATGGACCTGATTCTCACCGGACGCCCGGTGGACGCCGCCGAGGCGCTGTCCTTCGGGCTCGTCAACCGGGTCGTCCCGGCCGCCGACGTACGCAGCGCCGCAATCGAACTCGCCCACGACATCGCACGCATGCCCGCCACCTGCATGCGCGGCGACCGCCGCTCGGCGCGCTCCCAGTGGAGCCACGACGAGGCCACCGCTCTCGGCGACGAACTGCGGATCGGACTCACCTCGCTGATGAACGACGGCATCGACGGCGCGGGCCGTTTCGCGTCCGGCAAGGGACGCGGCGGTTCGTTCACCGATATCTGACCCGCACCGATGATCCTGCCGAAGGTCCGCGATCCACGTCTCGTCACCATCCGGCGCGGCGGCAGCCTCAGCGATGCCGACCACCGGCACCTGGCACTGTGGGCCGCTCTCTGCGCCGAACATGTCCTGCCGCTGTTCACCGCCGTCGCACCCGACGACAACCGGCCGCGCGAGGCTATCGCCGCGGCTCGTGCGTGGACCGTCGGCGAAACGCCGATGATGGCGACGCGAGCACTCGGCGGACATGCGATGGGTGCTGCGCGTCCGTTGACCGGCGCGGCCCGATTCGCGGCGTACGCGGCGGGCCAGGCAGCCTGCGTGGCACACGTCGCCGAACACGACCTCGGAGCGGCCGCCTACGCGATCCGCGCGGTCATGGTCGCGGCGGGCGACACCGCTGAACAGGTCAGGCGCGACGAGCGGGATTGGCAACGCGATCAGATCCCCGACCATCTCCGCGATCTCGTCCTCGACGACCAACGACGACGGAACAGCATCTGCTGGAACGTCTTCGGCGACTGACCAGGGCGCACGCCCGCCGATCGAGTAGCGCGAGGCGCCGGCCGAGCGCGTATCGAGATCTCGCACGGCAGATCTCGATACGCTGCCTCGCTGCGCTCGGAAGCTACTCGATCAGCGAAAGGGACCGGACGCTACTCGATCAGCGAAAGGGGCTCGGAAGCTACTCGATCAGCGGTCGATCGCGGCGAGGTCGGTGCGGCTGGGCAGGGCGCGCACAGCGGCGCCGGTCCACCGATCGAGGAAGCGGCGCAGGTCGTCACCGGCCAGGGGCGGCGAACCGGGATCGATCACCATCGACTGCAGGGTGCGGAGCACGATGTCGACGACGTCGTTCAGGTCGTCGTCGCCGAATCCGTGTGCGGCCCAATCGACATCGAAACGCTCGACGGTGGAGTGCGCCAGGCCGCGGGCCATCTCCGAGGTGATGTCGCCGATCACGGGCAGGCTCAGATGACCGGCACCCAGCATCAGCCCCACGTAGCGATCGCGGGACAGTTCGTCGAGGACCACACAGATCCCGTCGACGACCGCGCGGTCGGGTTCGCCGATACCGCGGAGACGTTCCTCGACGCGGCCGAGAAATTCGTCGGCGGCATCACGCGCCGTGGCCGACAGCAGTTCTTCGGTGCCGTGGAAATAGCGGTACACCGTCTGGCGGGTGACTCCGAGACTGCGGGCGACATCGGCCAGTCCCACGCTCGACCCCTGCTCGTCGATGCAGCGACGGGTGGCCGCGAGGATGCGCGCGACCGCCTCCTCGTCACTGGCCGGCACACGTCCACCCCAGCCATGCGTGCGCATCGATCCACACCTCTCGTCGGTCACCAGTAGCCCATCACCCTACCTGCGCAGCCGTGCAGGACCGCGACGGAAACGGCGACCATACATCAAATGAGTTAGTGTATGGTGTGGTGACGGAGCGCACATTCATTGCTGCGCTCAGTCCTTCTAGCTGCGAGGTTTCCCATGACGACGACCACGGGAGTCTGTCCGTTCGGGCCGGGCTTCGACTTCACCGACCCCGACGTGCTGCAACGAGGCATGCCGATCGAGGAGTTCGCGGAACTGCGCCGAACCGCTCCGGTCTGGTGGAACGAGCAGCCCGCGGAGGACTCGACCTTCGGCGACGACGGCTACTGGGCGATAACCAAGCACGCCCATATCCGCGACATCTCGAAGAACAATGCGCTCTGGTCCACCAACGTCAAGGGCGCGGTCATGCGCCTGCCCGACGGGATCACCGCCGAACAACTCGAACTCACCAAAGCCCTTCTCATCAACCATGATCCACCCGAGCACACGCGTCTCCGCAAGATCGTGTCGCGGATCTTCACCCCCAAGGCCGTCGCCGCGCTCACCGACGGTCTGCGTGAGTCGGCGCACCGGATCGTCGAGGAAGCGGCCGCGTCGGGCAGCGGCGACTTCGTCACCGATGTCGCAATTCACCTTCCGCTGCAGGCGATCCTGGATCTCGTCGGGTTCCCGCAGGAGAACCGCGACCGGATCTTCGAACTGGCGAACGCCATCATCAATACCCACGATCCGAGCCCGGAACTGTCACCGGAGATGGCCAACGCCGAACTGCTCGGGTACGCGTACGGACTGGCCGAGGACCGCCGCAAGTGCCCGGCCGACGACATCCTCACCACCCTGGTGCAGGCCGACATCGACGGCGAGGCACTCGACGAGGCCGAGTTCGGTTTCTTCATCATCCTGCTGGTGATCGCGGGGAACGAGACCACCCGCAACGCCACCACCCACGGCATGAACGCCTTCCTGAGCAACCCGGAGCAGTGGGAGATCTACAAGCGGGATCGTCCCGGTTCGGCCGTCGACGAGATCATCCGCTGGGCCACCCCGGTCCACTGCTTCCAGCGAACCGCCCTGTCCGACACCGAGATCGGCGGTGTGCAGATCGACAAGGGACAGCGTGCCGGACTGTTCTACAGCTCGGCGAATTTCGACGAGGACGTCTTCGACGACCCATTCACCTTCAACATCCTGCGTGATCCGAACCCGCACCTGTCCTTCGGTGGCAGCGGCGCCCACTACTGCATCGGCGCCAACCTGGCCCGGCTCGAACTGGGGCTGATCTTCAACGCCATCGCCGACGTCCTCCCGGACATCGAAAAAGTCGGTGAACCACAACGCCTCCGCTCGGGGTGGCTGAACGGCGTGCAGTCCTTCGACGTCCGCTACCGCTGACCGCCGGCGCTATCCGACCCCGCGCTCGGCACCCTCCCAGAACCGGGCGCGCAGAGCCTTCTTGTCGGGCTTGCCCAGCGCGGTGAGCGGCAACGACTCGGCGAAGATCACCTGCTTGGGTGACTGCACGGCTCCCTTGCGGGCCTTCACGGCCTCCTGGATCTCGGCGGTGATCCGTTCGCGCTCCGCGTCGTCGGCATCCGTACGCAGCACCACCACCGCGGTGACCGCCTCACCCCATTTGTCGTCGGGGACGCCGATGACGCCGACCTGACCCACCGAGGGATGTTCGGCGACAACGTCTTCCACCTCTCTGGGGAACACGTTGAAGCCGCCGGTGACGATCATGTCCTTGGTGCGGTCGACGATGTACCAGAACCCATCCTCGTCCTCGCGGGCCACATCCCCGGTACGCAGCCAGCCGTCGCGGAAGGTGTCGGCGGTCTGCTCGGGAAGACCCCAGTAGCCGCCGGCGAGAAGCGGTCCGGCGACACAGATCTCGCCCGGCTCACCCTGTGCGACCGGCTGATCGTCGGGTCCGAGAAGCGCGGTCCGCAGGAATGCGGACGGTCGGCCACAGCTGCTGAGGCGGCGCTGATCCTGCCCCTCGACGGGGTGATCGTTCCTGCCGAGATAGCTGATGACCATCGGCGCCTCGGACTGTCCGTAATACTGCGCGAAGATCGGTCCGAACCGTTTGATGGCCTCGGCCAGGCGCACCGGATTCATCGGCGACGCACCGTAGTACACGGTTTCCAGCGACGACAGATCACGGGTGTGCGAATCGGGATGATCCATCAGGGCATACAGCATCGACGGCACCAGCATGGTGGCGGTGATCTTCTGTTCCTCAATGGTGCGCAGCACCTCGGCCGGATCGAATTTGGCGAGCACCACCATCGAACCGCCCTTCATCAGGACGGGCGAGAAGAACGCGGCCCCGGCATGGGAGAGCGGCGTGCACATCAGGAACCGCGGGTTCTCCGGCCACTCCCATTCCGAGAGCTGGATCTGCGTCATGGCCGACATGGCACGGGCGGTTCCGATGACGCCCTTGGGTTTTCCGGTGGTACCGCCGGTGTAGGTGATCGACACGATGTGTTCGGGCGCCAGCTCCGCGGCGACCAGCTGCTCGGGTTCGAAGGTGTCGGCGACCGAGATGATGTCGGTGCCCCACTCCGCGAGTTCCCCGGGGACCGGTCCGAGCGTGAGGATCTGCTTGAGGCTGTCGACGCGCTCCATCAGTGCGGCCGCGCGTTCGACGAACATCGGCACCGGATCGATGACCAGCGTGGTCACGCCGGCGTCGGAGAGGACGTAGGCGTGATCGTCGAGGGAGCCCAGTGGATGCAGGGCGGTGCGACGCCACCCCTGCGTCTGTCCGGCACCGATCACCAGCAGGACCTCCGGCCGGTTCAGCGCGAGTAGTCCGACGGTGGAGCCGGTGCCCGCGCCGAGCGAATCGAACGCCTGCGCATAGCGACTGATCGCGGCGGCCATCTCGCCACCGGTCAGTTCGGTGTCGCCGAGCGTGAGGACGTTCCGATCGGCATGCCGTCGCAGTGCGGCGACCAGAAGGTCACCCAGGTGGGTACCGCCGCGCAGGTGATCGAATCCCTCAGTCGAGCCGTGAACGTCAGTCATGCGTCTCAGACTAGGACGTGTTGCAGATTTCCGGAAGAAGTGCGCACCAAGAAGTGCCGTGACATGCAGCGCGGCTGCGCGATCCCCGGCCGTCATCGCGCTAGAACATGTTTCACTATTGTGCGGACATCGATGCCTCGGCTCCCCAGCCGAATCGGCACCGGGGCATTAGGATCGACAAGTATGACTGATCTTGACCAGGCAACCGCCCGCCGTGACATCACCGACGCACTGCTCACCGCCCTCGACCGCCGGCACGAGGTCCTGGATGCGATCGTGGACGCCGACAACCGTGCGGACGCCGTAGCGGCCATCGCGACCCTGCTCGGCAAGTCCACGCTCGGCGCCGAGGCCGTCCTGGGGATGTCCCTCGACCAGTTGACCAAGGACGAGCGTCGCAAGAATCAGGCCGAACTCGACGATCTCAACCAGGAGATCACCTTCACCCTCGCCGAGCGTCCCGCCTCGAGCGGCGACAGCCTCGACCTGCGCCCGTTCGCCGCTGCCGACGACGCCGATCTCTTCACCGTCCGCACCGAGGAACTGCGCGTCGCGGGAGACGGCTCAGGTTCGCCCGCCGGCGAGGTGTCCGACGAGATCGCCAAGGCCACCGACCGTGTCGCCAACGAGGACGCCGTGTGGCTGGTCGCCGTCGAAGGTCCCGCGAAGGTCGGCCTGGTCTTCGGTGAGCTGACCGACGGCGGTGAGGTCGACGTCCGCATCTGGATTCACCCCGACCACCGCAAGAAGGGCTTCGGCACCGCGGCACTGCGCAAATCCCGCTCGCAGATGGCCGGCTACTTCCCCGGCGTCCCGATGGTCGTCCGCGCCCCGAGTAGCTAGGTTCCCGATCCGCTGATCGAGTAGCCCGAGGCAGCCCTCCGCTGATCGAGTAGCGAACGAGCGCAGCGAGGACGCGTATGGAGATCCGTTGTCCGGGATCTCGATACGCCCACTCGCTGCGCTCGCGGGCTACTCGATCAGCAGAAAAACGCCCACTTGCGGCGCCCCACGCAACTCGATCAGCGGATGCGGAAGTCAGCGGGGAGTCAGCGTTTACGCCGGGGCACACCGAATTTCGCGATGATGGCGCGAATGCGGTTCTCGTCGTCGACGACGAAGGATTCCGATACCGGAGCGGCCAGCCCGAATGCCTTGGGCTGCACGTGAACCCAGTAGCGCGTGGACACCGTCGGGCCATCGACCTCGGCGGTGAAATCACTGACCCGATGGATCAGCCGGAACTGCGGACCGCGCGCCAGACTGCGCGCGATGTGTGCGCCATTACGGCCGGTCTTCACACCGAGTTCGACGCGGGTGCACTCGGGATGTAGCGAGACTCCCGACGGGTCGTGACTCACGAGCGCATCGACGTAGGCGTGGGCCGCCGCGATCCGCCGTGAGTCACGATCGTCGTTGCTCATCATCTGGACTCTACCTGGCGCCGTACACGGGAACCGGGGTCGGCGACTTCGCCAGCAAATCGGTGACGACAGCACCGAGTTCGGCGGGCTCCCAGCGGGATCCCTTGTCCTGTTCGGCGGCGCGCTGCCAGCCGTCGACGACGGTGACCTTGCCGCCCTCCACCTCGAAGACCCGTCCGGTGACCGATGCCGACTCCGGCGAGCCGAGCCAGACGACGAGCGGCGAGATGTTCGCCGGGTCCATGGCGTCGAAGGAACCGTCGCTCGGTGCGGCCATCTGCGCGGCCATGGCGTCGCCGGCGCCCATGGTCATCTGCGTGCGAGCGGCCGGGGCGATGGCATTGGCGGTGACGCCATAACCACCGAGTTCGGCGGCGGCCTGGATGGTCAGCGCGGAGATGCCGGCCTTGGCCGCAACGTAATTGCCCTGCCCGACCGAGCCGAACAATCCGGCGCCCGACGACGTGTTGATGATGCGCGCGTCCCGCTGCGCACCGGCCTTCGACTGCGCACGCCAGTAGGCCGCGGCATGGTGCAGGGTGACGAAGTGCCCCTTGAGGTGCACCCGGATCACCGCATCCCACTCGTCCTCGGACAGCGCGACAAGCATCCGGTCGCGCACGAATCCCGCATTGTTGACGAGAATGTCGAGCCCACCGAAGGACGACACGGCACTCTCGACCAGCGCGGCTCCCGCATCCCAGTCGGCGACGTCGCCGACCGCGGCGATCGCCTCGCCACCACCGTCGACGATCTCCTGGGCGACGGCGTGCGCGGCGTCGGAATCGAAGTCGTTGACCACGACCCGTGCGCCGTCGGCGGCGAAGGCCAGCGCGTGGGCGCGCCCGATACCCTGTCCGGCGCCGGTCACGATCGCGACGCGGCCCTCATTCAGCTTGTCAGCCAACACATCTCCTCAGTCGTTACTTGATGGATCGAATCGTTTGCTAGACGCGGTTGTCCGCGGTGGCCGCCGACAGGAAGGCGGGGAGTTCGCCGCCACCGTGCACGGTCAGCGTGGAACCGGTGATGAATCCGGCGAGCGGGCTGAGCAGGAACGCCACCGCATGCCCGACATCGGCCGGAACGGCCAGACGGCCCATCGGGATGGTCGCCGCGACAGCCTCGACACCCGCATCGTCGCCGTAGTGCAGGTGTGACTGCTCAGTGAGCACCGGACCGCAGACCACCGAATTGATCCGCACGCGCGGCGCCCATTCGATGGCAAGAGAGGTGGTCGCGCTGTCGAGGCCGGCCTTGGCCGCACCGTAGGCGGCGGTCCCCGGCGACGGACGATGCCCGCTCACACTCGACACGTTGACCACGGCTCCGCCCTGATCCTGTTGCTGCATCACCGCATTCGCGGCACGGGCAACCTGCAGCGGCGCAAGAAGATTGAGGTCGACGATCTTGCCGGTGAACCGGGGTGACGCATCGGCGGTGAGGGCGAACGGCGATCCGCCCGCGTTGTTCACCACTCCGTCGAGGCGCCCGTGCTTCTCCACGATCGCTGCGACCATCGCCTCGACCGCGTCGGGATCGCGGACATCGCAGGCAACGAACTCGATCGACTCGTCATCGCCGGGGTTGCGCCCGCACACGACCGGGACGGCACCCAGATCCGCCAGCGCACGGGTGATCCCCGCACCCACACCGCGCGTGCCACCCGTCACCAGCACGACCTTGCCCTCGAGACCGAGATCCGCCGAGGGCGGCGCCGTCTGCGTCTGTCCATCCATGGGTGCTACTCTACCAAACAACCAAGCATTTGCTTGGTCGGACTGCTTGGTTCCGCGGAGCCTCGAGAGGAGCAGGTGTGCCGATCACCACGACACGCACCGACAACGGGATCGTGACGGTGACCGTCGACTTCCCGCCGGTCAACGCATTGCCGTCGGCAGCATGGTTCGAGCTGGCCGACACGATCACCGAGGCGGGCAAGGACATGTCCACCAGCGCGGTGATCCTGCGCGCCGAGGGACGCGGCTTCAACGCCGGCGTCGACATCAAGGAAATGCAGGCCACCGATGGATTCGGCGCTCTGATCGGCGCCAACCAGGGCTGCGCGGCCGCCTTCTCCGCCGTCTACGACTGCGCGGTGCCGGTGATCGTCGCGGTCAACGGCTTCTGCGTCGGCGGCGGCATCGGCCTGGTCGGCAACGCCGACGTCATCGTCGCCTCCGACGACGCGGTCTTCGGACTCCCCGAGGTCGACCGCGGAGCGCTCGGCGCGGCCACGCACCTCGCGCGCCTCGTCCCGCAGCACATGATGCGCACGCTGTACTTCACCGCGAAGAACGCGACCGCCCAGCAGTTGGAGCAGTACGGCTCGGTGTATCGCGTCGTCCCTCGCGACGAACTACTCGGCGCCGCCATGGAGGTGGCCGAGGACATCGCCGCCAAGGACACGCGCGTGATCCGCGCCGCGAAGGCCGCCATCAACAACATCGACCCCGTCGACGTGAAGACCAGTTACCTCCTCGAGCAGCGGTACACCTACGAACTCAATCTCGCGGGCGTCGCCGACGAACACCGCGACGCTTTTGTCGCCGGGAGCGGCAGCGAGCGGGACAAGTCGAAATCAGTCGAGACCGGAAAGGCCAAGGGCGCCAAGTGACCCCCACAGATAAGACGAGCACGCTCGACGAGATCGTCGGCGAACTGTCCGACGGCATGACCATCGGCATCGGCGGCTGGGGTTCCCGGCGCAAGCCGATGGCCCTGGTGCGCGCCATCGCACGGTCCGCGGTCAAGGACCTCACCGTGGTCACCTACGGCGGGCCCGATCTCGGATTGCTCTGCGCGGCAGGCAAGGTCAAGCGGGCCTACTACGGATTCGTCTCCCTCGACTCGGCCCCGTTCTACGATCCGTGGTTCGCACATGCGCGGACCAACGGCCTGATCGAGGCCCGCGAAATGGATGAGGGCATGGTGAAATGCGGCCTGGAAGCGGCTGCCGCCCGACTCCCCTTCCTACCGATCCGCGCCGGACTCGGTTCCGACGTGCTGAAGTTCTGGGAGGGTGAACTCAAGACGGTCACCTCCCCGTACCCGGACGCCGACGGCCGCACGCAGACTCTCATCGCCATGCCGGCACTGGAACTCGACGCCGCGTTCGTGCATCTCGATCTCGCCGACAAACACGGCAACGCGGGTTACACCGGCGTCGACCCGTACTTCGACGATCTGTACCTGGCCGCCGCCAAGCGCCGCTACCTGGAGACCGACAAGCTGGTGTCCACCGAAGAACTCGTGGACGAGCTTCCGACGCAACGGCTCCTGGTCAGTCGCATGAACGTCGACCGGGTTGTCGAGACGCCGAACGGCGCCCACTTCACCTTCAGCGGCTCCTACGGACGCGACGAGAAGTTCCAGCAGTTCTACGTCGAATCGGCAAAGGATCCGGAGACCTGGCAGGCCTTCCGGAGCCGTTTCCTCGACGTCGACGAGCCCACCTATCAAGCCGAGGTCGCCGCGTGGACGACCGAGCAGGAGGAGAGCAAGTGAGCGCCCCCACCGACATCACCCGCGCCGAATACTGCGTGATCTCCTGCGCCGACATCTTCGCCGGCGCAGGCGAGATCATGGCCTCGCCGATGGCCCCGACGCCACTGCTCGGCGCCCGGCTGGCACGCCTCACCAGCGAACCCGACCTGCTCATCACCGACGGTGAGGCGCTGATCCTCGCCGACACCCCAGCCATCGGGAAGTCCGGCCCCATCGAGGGCTGGATGCCGTTCCGCAAGGTGTTCGACGTCGTCGCCTCGGGTCGTCGCCATGTGGTCATGGGCGCCAACCAGATCGACCGGCACGGTAACCAGAACCTGTCGGCCTTCGGTCCGCTGCAGCAGCCGACGCGGCAGATGTTCGGTGTGCGCGGCGCTCCCGGCAACACCATCAACCATCCGACGAGCTACTGGGTGGCACGGCATTCGGCGCGGGTCTTCGCGGATGTGGACATCGTCGCCGGCCTCGGTTTCGACAAGGTCGACGCCGACAACCCGGCCTTCGACGACGTGAACATCCACCGGGTGGTCACCAATCTCGGCGTCTTCGACTTCGGTGGGCCCGACCACACCATGCGCGCGCTGTCCCTGCATCCCGGGGTGAGTGCCGACGAGGTCGCGGAGAACACCTCCTTCGAGGTGGCCGGACTTGACGACGCACCCGAGACGCGTACCCCGAGCGACGAGGAACTGCGGATCATCCGGGAGGTCATCGATCCCAAGGGTGTCCGGAACCGGGAAGTGAAATGAGCCGCGCCGCCACCCTGTCGACCCGGTTCACCGAACTGGTCGGCATCGATTACCCGATCGTGCAGACCGGCATGGGCTGGGTATCCGGTCCGTCTCTGACGGCGGCGACCGCGAACGCGGGCGGTCTGGGCATTCTGGCGTCGGCGACGATGACCTTCGCCGAGCTGGAAGCCGCGATCGCCAAGACGAAGTCGTTGACCGACAAGCCCTTCGGCGTCAATCTGCGCGCCGACGCCACGGATGCGTCCGAACGGATCGACCTGCTGATCCGGGAGAAGGTGAAGGTCGCGTCCTTCGCGCTCGCGCCGAAGAAGGAACTGATCGCCAAGCTCAAGGACAACGGCGTGGTGGTCATCCCGTCGATCGGCGCCGCGAAGCACGCGGTGAAGGTCGCGAGCTGGGGTGCCGACGCGGTGATCGTGCAGGGCGGAGAGGGCGGCGGGCACACCGGTCCGGTGGCGACGACCCTGCTGCTGCCGTCGGTCGTCGACGCACTCTCGGATTCCTCCGGCACCACCAGCATTCCGGTTGTCGCGGCCGGCGGGTTCTTCGACGGTCGCGGGCTGGTGGCGGCACTCGCCTACGGCGCCGACGGCGTCGCGATGGGCACCCGTTTCCTACTCACCTCGGACAGCGCGGTCCCCGACAGCGTGAAGCAGGAGTACCTCAAACGCGGTCTCCAGGACACCGTGGTGTCGCTGAAGGTCGACGGCATGCCCCATCGCGTGCTTCGTACCGAGTTGGTGGAAGCACTGGAAAGCGGCAGTCGCGCAAAGGCATTGATCGCCGCGGCCCGCAACGCCAACGAGTTCAAGCAAATGACCGGTATGCGCTGGACCACCATGCTGCGTGACGGACGGTCCATGAAGAAGTCGGGCGAACGCACCTGGCAGCAGATCATCATGGCCGGCAACACCCCGATGTTGCTGAAAGCCGGTCTGGTGGAGGGCAATACCGACGCGGGTGTGCTCGCCTCCGGCCAGGTCGTCGGCATGATCGAGGACCTGCCGAGCTGCGATGACCTGATCCAGTCGATCATGACGCAGGCCCACCAGCGCTTGTCCGCGCTGTCCCACCTGGCCTGATCACGCTTCCTGCTCACCGGTTTCGTTGATGCTCACCCCACGGGGGCAGCATCTTCGAAGCCGGTGAGCGGGGGTGTCACGTCGCGAGGTCGGCGTGCGTCGTGCGCAGGTTCTTCTTCAAGATCTTGCCGCTGGGGTTCTTGGGCAACGAGTCGGCGAAAACGACGTATTTGGGTCGCTTGTAGCCGGCGAGGATCGGTTCGAGGTGTGCGTCGACCTGCTCGCGGGTCATGGCCATACCCTCCTTGGGGACGATCACGGCCGACACCGCCTCGATCCACTTCGGGTGCGGCACACCGAAAACCGCCACCTCGGCGACGCCGTCGAGGAGGTAGATGGCCTCCTCGACCTCCCGGGAGGCGACATTCTCGCCGCCGGTCTTGATCATGTCCTTCTTCCGGTCGACCACCGCCAGGTAGCCGTCGGCGTCGACGACCCCGAGGTCACCGGAATGGAACCAGCCGTTCCGGAACGCCTCCGCGGTCTTGGTCTCGTCGTTGTAGTACCCGAGGCACAGATGCGGGCTGCGGTGCACGATCTCGCCGACCTCACCCGTCGGGACCGGGTTGCCCTCGTCGTCGACGACGCGCGTCTCGACGTTCAGGGATGCGCGTCCCGCCGACCCGGCGTGTTCGATCTGCTCGTGCGGCAACAGGATCGTCGCCAGCGGCGACATCTCGGTCTGTCCGTAGAAGTTCCACAGCGACACCCCGGGCAGACGCTCACCGAGTTCACGCAGCACCTCCACGGGCATGGGCGACGCCCCGTAGTACCCCTTCCGCAGCGAGGACAGATCGCGGCGGTCGAAGTCCGGATGGCGCAGCAACGCAATCCAGACCGTCGGCGGGCAGAACAGTTTCGTGACGCCCCGGCTCTCGATGGTCTCGAGCAGGAGTGCCGGATCCGGGCCCGGAAGGATGATGCTCGTCGCACCGAGATAAACGTCGACCGACAGGAAGCAATCCATCTGCGCGCAGTGATACAGCGGGAGAGCGTGCACCTCGACGTCGTCGCCGGCCATGCCGCCGTCGATCGCACACGACACATACTGCGAGATCAGCGATTTCGACGACAGCAGAACACCTTTCGGCCGGGACTCGGTACCGGAGGTGTACATCAACCGGATCGGGTCGTCGTCGCCGACGGTCACCGCGGGTGGAGTGGCGTCACCGTCGAGCATCCATTCGCTCACCCCGATCCACCCGGAATCCGGTGTGGCACCGGATAAACCGATCCACCCCCGGACGACGTCGGTCGCGCCGGACATCTCCAGCGCTCGACTCACCGTCGGCGCCAGCGCATCCTCCGCGACCACCATCCGCGCACCCGAATGATCGAGGATGAACGCGATCTCCTCGGCGCCCAGCCCGAAGTTGACCGGCACCAGCACCGCACCGATCCGCGCGGTGGCGAAGCTCAGAACCACGAACTCCCAGCAGTTATGACTGATCAGGGCCACCCGATCGCCCTGCTGCACGCCGTGCGCGATCAGCGCGTTGGCGCACCGGTTCACGGCGTCGTCCAACTCGGCGAAGGTCATCGTGCGATCGCGGTTGATGATCGCGGTCTTCTCCGGGAAGCGGCACGCCGTGCGGTGCAGCATCGCACCGATCGAGTGTTCACGTGCGGCGACGATCGCCGCCCGCGTGCTGTCGCTGTACTCCGAAGCCATAACCACTCCTCGCCGATCTGTTGTCCCCATCACAAAGTACTGGGAACTCCTAGTAATCGGCAACGCCGGTAACTCGTCGCGTTCCCGCTTACCGGCTTCCCAGCCGCTTATTGGATCCAATAAGCGGAACGGAAGCGCCGGAGCGGGAACAGCGGAGCGGAACCGCCGGCGCACTGGTGGCGTCGAACCATCATGACCTCGTATCCAGTCGATTCCTTCGGACTCATCCGCCGACAGGCCGCCCTGCGGGTCGGATTCACCGACAACCAGCTCACCGACGCCGTGCGTCGTGGCGACCTCCTCCGATTGAGCCCGGGCATCGCCGTCGAGCGCAGTGACCGGTTCGACGGCGTCGACGGCGCCCAGCATCTGCACCGCTTGCGCGCCATCGCGGTGGTCACCTCCGAGCTGACCGGTGGCCGAACCCATCCGATCAGTCACGTCTCGGCGGCCGCGCTGCACGGTCTGCCGCTGTTGAAGCCTGACCTTCGCCGTGTGCACGTGACGACCGGCAGGTCGTCGGGAGGGTCGTTGCGAGCACATCGTCATCTCCACGCCGCTCCGCTGTCGGAGGCGGAGGTGGTGTCCATCGACGGGCTCGCGGTCACCGGGCTCGAACGGACGGCTGTGGACGTGGCGGCCACCGGCACATTCGCGCAAGCGTTGACCGTCTTCGATCAGGCTCTCCGCATGGGCGCCGACCGAGATCTGATGGGTGACATCGTCGCGGGTCGACGCCGCCGAGGCGCGCACATCGTCCGCCAGGCACTGAGCTTCGCCGATGCGCGGTCCGAGAGCGTTGGCGAGTCGTGGAGCCGCGCCCAGATGATCGAAGGTGGCATCCCGCTTCCGCGACTGCAACATCGGGTGACCGTGCGATCGGCAACGTATGTCACCGACTTTGATTGGGATTGGCTCGCCGTCGGAGAGTTCGACGGTCTGCACAAGTACGGAAGGCTGCGCCGGCCGGGTGAGAGCGTCGAGGACGCGGTGGTCCGCGAGAAGTTGCGCGAAGACGACATCGTCGGCAGCGGCCCCAGGATGGTGCGCTGGACGTGGGCCACGCTCGAAGCCGGAGAGTTGGTAGCGCTGCTGCGGTCAGTGCTGCGTCGTCTCGGGCTCCTGGCGGCGTGATGTGTGTGCTCCCGCTTACCGGCTTCCCAGCCGCTTATTGGATCCAATAAGCGGAACGGAAACCGATGCGCGGGAACGGGATCGGGTCAGCTCTGCCCGGTCGCGAGGGTCCACCCCGCGGCTGCGGTGCGCTGCTGCCAGAACTCGGCGTATCGCCCACCGCGCGCGATCAGGTCATCGTGGCGGCCCGCGTCATCGACGCGACCCTCGTCGTCCAGGACGATGATCTGGTCCGCAGCGATCACGGTCGACAGCTTGTGCGCGATGACCAGCACCGTGGCCCGGTCGGCCAGCGCCCGGATCGACGCCGCGACGTGCGCCTCGTTCTCCGGGTCCAGTGCACTGGTGGCCTCGTCGAAGAGGACGATCGGGGCGTTCTTCAGCAGCGCGCGGGCGATCGAGACACGTTGCCGCTCACCGCCGGACAGCGCCGAACCGGCCTCGCCGACCGGCGTGTCCCAGCCGTGCGGCAGACGGTCGACGATCGACAGCACACCGGCCGTCTCCGCCGCGGCGCGGATCTCGTCGTCGGTCGCATCCGGTCGGCCGATCCGGATGTTCTCCCACAGTGTGTCGTCGAACAGGTAGACGTCCTGGAAGACCTGCGACAGTTGACCCATCAGTGTGGCCGTGTCCTGGTCGCGGACGTCGACGCCGCCGACACGGACACCACCGGATTCGGCATCGTAGAAGCGGGCGATCAACCGGAAGATCGTCGACTTGCCGGAGCCGGACGGCCCGACGAGTGCGGTCATGCTGCCGGGACGAGCAGTGAAGGAGACGTCCCGGAGGACCGGGTTCTGCGGGTCGTAGCCGAAGGCCACTCCATCGAGTTCGACCTGGCCGGGCGTGACGACGGACTGCGGATCGTCACGCATCGGCATCTGCTCGGTATCGAGCACACCGGTGATCCGGTTGATCTCGTCGCGTGACATCCGCAGCGTGGAGCCGAGTTCGGCCAGTTCGCCGATCGGCCCGAAAAAGCGTGCGGCAAGACCGAATACGGCGATGAGAAGGGCCGGCTCGATGCGGCCGCTCACTGCCAGCCAGGCTCCCAGTGCGAGCACCGCACTGAAGACCACCTGTACGGCAACACCGTTCGACAGGATGCCCAGAACGGATCGCCACAGCATCGCGCGGCCCATCGTGGCCTGATGTTTCAGCGATTCGGCAAGCGGCTCGTGATGCGCACCCGAGTCACCGAAGGCCCGCAGTACCGCCTGGCAGCGGGCGAACTCGAGGACCCGGTTGTTGACGTCGACGGTGGCTGCGCGCTTGCGGTTCTCCGCGCCGGCCAGGGCCGCGCTCGACGCTCGTCCGACGACGGCCAACAGCACGGCACCCGCGATCATCAGCAGACCGAGGCGCCAGTCGAAGAAGCACATACCGATCACCACGACCACCGAACTGACGGTGTTCGCGACCACCGGCGTCAGGTAGTGGGCGCCCGTGCTGCCGACGAACATGGTGCCCTTGACGGCGATCTGCGACACGTCGCCGACACGATCACGGGTGAACCAGCCGAGCGGCAGGGTCACCATGTGATCCCCCATGCGGTGATGGAGCATGCGCATGGCGAAGACTGCCATCTGCATCCCCTTCATCGCCTGGATGTAGGCGCTCACCGCACAGATGGCGACGAGAATTGCCAAGGGCCACAACCATGTCGCAGCCTGATCGAAGTTTCCGTCGAGGAGGTGCCGGACGATCGGCACCAGCGTCAGCATGGCCAGCCCCTGGGCGATGCCGTAGGTGGCGACCCACGCCAGGAAGATCGTCATGCGGGTGCGCTCGGAGGCCAGGATGGTGTAGAAACCGCGAATCATCGGATGTCCCCCGCGTCCTCGGCGGCACCGTCGAAGGTGCGCGCGATCTGCTCGTCCTGCCGGGTCGTACCGGCCTGGTAGGTAGCCCACATGGCGGCGTACAGGCCGCCCGCCGACCTCAGTGCGTCGTGCGTGCCCTGCTCCACGAGCCTGCCGTGATCGAGCACGATGATGTTGTCCGCGTGCGTGATCGAGCCCAAGCGGTGCGCGATGACGAGCACCGTCCGACCGGCCACCAGGGTCGCGATGGCCTGCTGAATCTGGGCCTCCGACTCCGGATCGGCGAAGGCCGTCGCCTCGTCGAGCACCAGTATGGGGGTATCGGCCAGCAGCGCGCGAGCGATCGACACCCGTTGTGCCTCACCGCCGGAGAAGTGCGCGCCGGTGCCGACCACGGTGTCGTAGCCGTCGGGTAGTTCCAGGATCCGGTCGTGGATCTGGGCGGCGCGCGCCGCGTCCCGGACCTCGTCGTCGGTGGCATCCGGGCGTCCGAGGCGGATGTTTTCGGCCACCGACATCGTCAACAGCTGCACATCCTGGAGGACGAATCCGACGTGGCGGTACAACTCGGTGGGCGCGATGTCGCGGACGTCCACGCCGCCGATCCGCACGGCTCCGCTGTCCGGGTCGCCGAAGCGCGGCAGCAAGGTGGCCAGTGTCGACTTTCCGCTGCCCGAGGGGCCGACCACCGCGGTCAGGGTGCCCGCGGGCAACCGCACCGACACGTCGGTGAGCGCGGTGACGCCGGGACTTCCGCCGAGCCTGCTCGGGTAGGTGAACGTCACGTCGTCGATCTCGACATCATTTCCGTTGGGCCGCTGAGGATTCTGCGCGATGGGCAGTTCCGGCTCGGCGAGCAGGTCGCTGATCCGGTGGGCGGCCGACGCCGCCTGCTGACGCGTGTGGACGGCGGTCGCAACAGTGAGCAAAGCCGTCGGGAGAACCATCGCGATCAAGGTCGATCCGACGAGTTCGATCGGCTCGACCCAACCGCTGTCCACCATCCAGTAACCGACGCCCAGATTCACCAGCAGGATCAACGGGGCCGACAGGAATACCGAGGAGACGGCCTCGACCCGGAGCATCGGGCCGATGTAGCCGGCGAAATCATCGTTGAACTCGTCGGCCGCATCGACGAAACGCTTATGCGCCTTGCCCGTCTGACCGAAGGTCTTGACGACGGATACGCCGGCGATGAATTCGACGATGGTGGCGCTGATCTTCGCGACACCCTCGTCCATCTTCTGCATGTGGGTGCTCATGTCGCGGGTCATCCACGCGTAAGCGAGGGCGTACAGCGGAAGCGTCGCGATGGCGAGCAGACCGAGCCGCCAATCGAGGTAGAAGCAATACGCGAGACCGAACAGCGGGGTGACCGCCGCCGAGGTCGTCTCCACATTCGCGTGCGCGACCAGATAGTGAAGCTCGGAGACATCGCTCTGCACCGACTTGCGGACCGCACCGGAACTCGTCCGGCTGAACCAGCCGAGCGGTAGCCGCCCGAGTTTGTCGGCGATACGGACGCGCAGACTCGCCTGGAGATCGAGGTCGGCGAAGTGTGTCACCGCCAACGCGAGAAAGCTCAGCAGAGCACGGGCGGCCAGCCCGCCGACGATCAGGCCCACGACACCCCAGACCCGCCCGGTGTCGACGGGACCGGGAGCGAGCAGGGCACGGCCCAATTCGACGATGCCGATGAACGGCACCACCGAGGCCGCGGACGCGATCACCTGGATGAGCTGAGCGATGATCGTGCGCGTTCGTACGGGCGCGAGAAGATCGGCCAATGCAGCCGACTTCGCCTTGGCCTCGGCTCGCCGGTCCGGAGCTGCGGGCGCCTCCGAAGGATCTTCGCCGGCCGTGGTGGTCTGCGGTGTGTCCGCGACGGTCGTCATGCAAGAACCGTATGATCTCGACGCCCGAGAAGCAAGGTAAGGCTACCTTATCTTGCGGAGGTTATGCAGGGATCGGCATCGCGTGCACCCGCCGGCTCACACCGGCCCACGAAAGGCGGAGTCGACCCCGCGTCCACGCGCTTGCGACGCCGACGCCCGAGGTGGCAGCCGTGCGCTCCATAGTTACGTGCTCAGGCATCGAACCTGTTGCCCATCAACACTTTTCGAGCAACCCGCGGTGTGCGCTCGATCTCGGCGACCACGCCTCCGAATCGGTAGTCTGAGCGCCGGGCGGGGACCGAACACACCGACCGAAGGGGCATGACAATGACCTCCACAACCGATGCACCCCTATGGCTACAGGGCCGTACGGCCGTGATCGCCGCCGCAGATCCAGGACAGTGGCGCGGCGGCCACCCGGACTACGCGGACTTCGAGCCACGCATGGATGCCGAGCGTGTTACCCGGCACGAACCCGGGTCCTTGGAGGCCACCGTCGAGTCGCTCGTCCAGGTCTTCGAAATGGAGGTGTCGCATAAAGGCAACGCCGCGGATTGGGTATCCATGGACGTCCCCAATTTTCGTACGCGGGTCAATGGCGGCCCCTGGGCGACCGCAGACGACATCGTGCGGATCGGCAGCTACAACGTACTCATCGGCGAAAGCATGTTCTACGACACCGAATCCGAGAGCTTCGAATCCTCCCATTCGCGATTCCACACCGCACTGCCCGGCGGATTCTTCTGGGAGCTGACCGAACTGCTGTCCGGCCCACCGACAGTCAGTTTCACCTGGCGGCATTGGGGTCACTTCGACGGCGAGTATCGAGACCACGAGCCGACCGGCGAGCTCATCGAGATGTTCGGCACCACCGTCGTGCGCCTGACCGACGACCTGCGGATCGTCGAACTCGAACACTTCTATAACAGTGATCAGCTATTGCGCCCTCTGGCACACGGCTGCCCGATCGCGTCCGAGGCGCGGTAGTCGCAGCCAACGGGTGCCATTGTCGGCGACGAAGCACGTCATTTTCGCGACGCACTTCGAGGTCACGGGACGACCACGACCGCCCCGATGGGGTAAGTGATTCCGGCGCTCAAGAAGAACAAGGCCGGTATTCCGGAGCCAGGGCGCAGCTTCTTCGTAACCGGCTTTCCGCCCCTCGGGCCGGCAATGACCGTCCCGACGTGGGTTCGCCGGAATGTCCAGTACTCACCGGGATTCATGCTCGCCAACACATCAACTGTGCATACCGGTCGACGCTGCCAGCCGGGTCCGGCACCAACGAAGGAGCCCGGAATCAGCGTCGCCCAGACCGCGCCCTTCTCGCGCGGATCCGTCTTCAGAACCACATGGATGAATCCGGTACACCCATTGGCACCAACCCCCCACAGTTGGTCGGTGTATGCGGTCCACAACACCTGAGCCGGGCGGGGCTTGGCGGCTGCCGGAGCCCCATTGACACCGATCGCTACCGAAGCAGCCGCAACCAACATCACGACTGCTCTGGTGATCGATCCCTTGATTCCGACCATGACAACGACTCCTCTGGTGGCACTCATCTGTCTGTAACAGTGGTCTCGTTCTCCTGTGGCCAGTCGACTCGCACCCCGGGGAGAACAGACTGCAATTGCTTCGCCCGCCCCGTTTGGTCAACTGCCTCGCCGCGTTCTCGATGCCCGGCCCGAGCAGCCGATAGGGCGCCCGAGCTACGGCACTACGACGAATGCCCAGTTGGGAAACGCTATTGGCCCGGGGCCCTGGAAGGAGAGCAGTTGCACTCCGGAGCCCGGACGCAGCGCTCGACTCAGGGACTTCCCTCCTCTGGGCCCTGCGGTCACTGTCCCCATGTGACGCCACCGAGGGTTGTAGTACTCAATAAAGCCGAAGGCGGCCCTCACATCGATCGTGCACACCGGGTTGCGCCGCCAGGATGGTCCGTCACCAACAAACGGGCCCGGCGTGAAAGTCGCCAGGACCGTGCCCTTCTGCCGCGGGTCCGTCTTCAGAGTCACCCGTATCGGCCCACGGCAGCCGCTGTTACCGCCAACGGCCCATATGTTCTCACCGGCCGGAGTCGACCAGATCAGCTGTGCGGGACCGGGCTTGGCCGCGACCTGGGCGGGAGTAATGCCGATGATCGCGCACGCGACACCCATCACGACGATGGTCAGACGCGAGATCGACTTCTTAATACCTGTGTTCACTAACGACACCCCTTACCTGCTCTATGCCGGCGATTCGTGCTATTTCGAATTCTCTTGCGGCCAGTCGACTCGCATTCCTGGCACTACCGCCTGGAGTTGCGCAACACCCTGCCTCGTGAGCTGACGTGAAGCCTTCTCGATACCCGACCCGAGCACCCTATACGGTCCGGCAGCCTGCTCCGCGCTCCAGCCGAACGTATGACCGCCGACTGTTCCGCGCACATCTCCATTGACTTTCACCACATAATCAACGGAGGGCAGCCCCATCCGCGACGCATTCTGCGTCGGCAATCTCAATTCGAACTGGTTCGCACCCGGATTCGGTTGCGGCTCGGCCTGCGGTGCCCGCGGACGATCACGCTTCCACGGCTCCTTCGGCTGTGCACCTGGGTCGCCAGCCCCCAGGGCGTATGCCACCGCACCGCCTAAGGTTCCGCCGATCACTCCGCCGACCGTCGCTCCCGCAGCCGCACCGCCTACACCGCCAACGACAGGACCGGCGAGCAAACCGATGCTTGCTCCTCCGACAATGCCCGCAGGCCCCAAGGGCAGTCCGGAGAGCCCTCCGACCACTGCGCCGACAGGAATGCCGACGAGTGCGCCACCCGCTGCACCCGGAAGGCTGAGCGCGGCGGCGCCCGCGGTTCCACCGATCATCACACCGATGATCGTCGCGGCGGCCTGCCTGGTGGCCTTGTCCTCCGGCACGCCGACGGCGATGAGATTCTGAGCGATCTTCGCCTCCCCATAGGCCGACCACGCGTTGATCGAGTTCACGTCGCGGTCGCTCATCCCGCGCGGGATCGGCGTGATGAAGTTACCGACTCGAATCTTGTTGGGCGGCGGTGCGATCGGACGCACCGGGGCAGCTCGCTTCGGCGGGGTGATGGGGCCGTTCGGCACGGGGTTGTAGGCATCGTCGTACTGCGGCGTCACCTCGGGTGTGTACGGCTGGTAGGGCGCCTCCTGCGGTGGCGCCGGAATCGAACCGCGACCGGGAACGTTCGCGGGCGGCGGAGGCGGGGGAGCGGGTGTGGTCCCACCCTGTTCGGGAGCGTTCGGTTCCGGCGTGGTGCCACCTTGTTCCGGAGCCCCCTGCTCCGGCGTCGTACCGCCCTGTTCGACCGCGGAAGCCGCACCCGCACCGACACCGCTCGCGAGAGCGGCCGCCAGCACGGCCGACGTAACGGTCGTCAGTACCGGAGATCGACGATCGCCGGACCTCAGGGCATGGCGCGCCCGACGTTTGACAGGTGGCTGACTCATCGGTGCGGTGTCCCCCTCGCGAATGCCAATTGAGCAGAAATATGCCCAACAATGTTCCGCATGATTGTTACACCACACCCACGACTGAATTCCAGCCCATTTACCCACGTAGGTCGAATGAATGACCGCCCGATGGATTACCGGTCGACAATTGATTACCCACGAAAGGTCACATGAGATTCGAAAGCGTTACTTCAGTTTATCCAAATATGGAGGTCCGACCACGATTCAAGTAATGCATGACGCATATGTGCCGCGTCACCCTTTGTCATGCGATCATCCACTGCCCGGACGACAGGCTCGGCGCGGTGGACGGAAGGTGCCGACTCAGCGCGGCAACATGCCGTCCAACACGATCGACAGGTACTGGCCGGCAATGTCGTCGACCGTCATCGGGCCGCCGGGGCGATACCAGCGGACGGCCACCCAGACGGTGTCGCGAAGAAATCGGTAAGCCAGCTCGACATCGAGGTCGGCCCGGAACTCGCCATCGTCGACACCGCGTCGGAGGACGGCATGCCAGAGTTCACGGAACTCGGCGTTGCGCTCGCCGATGTAATCGAAACGATCTTGCGCGGCAAGACGTTTGGCCTCGTCCTGATAGATCGCCACCGCGTTGCGGCGCGCGTCGATCGATTCGAAGGACGCGACGACCAGTTGCCGCAGGGTCTCCGTCGCGCTCAGCGATGCCGCGGCGATCTCGCGGTATCGGGCGAAGAGCTGGTCGAGGAAGTCGCGCAAGATCTCGTCGACCATCGACTCCTTGGAGTCGAAGTGATGATACAGACTGCCGGAGAGGATGCCCGCCGCATCCGCGATGTCCCGGACGGTGGTCGAGCGCAGTCCCTGTTCGGCGAACATCTTGCCCGCGGTCGCGAGCAGTTCGTCGCGCCGCGACGATCCGGTTGCGGTGCCGCCACGAGGTGCCATTCGCCCAGCCTAGCAAGGAACCAAACAAGCGCTTGGCCGGGACCGCACATCGCGGTCCCGGCCAAGGCAGTGCGTCACACCGTCAGCGCTTGTTCTTCTTCATCGCGCGCTTGTTGAGCTTGCTCCACAGGCTCAGCTGACCGTTTGTCATCTTCTTGTCGCGATTGGTGAACGGCGGCGACATCATCTCCGCGACCGTGAACGGCATCGTCGACACGGTCACCGCGCGGGCATGGCTGAAGGTCTGGAAACCGAAGTGGCCGTGGTAGTTACCCATGCCACTCTTGCCCACACCACCGAACGGGAGACCGCCGCTGAACAGGTGGCTGGCGAAGTCGTTGACATTGACGGCGCCACTGCGGGTGCTGTCGACGAGCTTCTGGAAGCGCTCGTTGTCGTCGCCGGCCCAGTACATCGTCAGCGGGTGCGGGTGAGCGGTGATGTGACTGATCGCCTCGGACTGCTGGCGGTACGGGTACACCGTGAGCACCGGACCGAAGACCTCGTCCTCCTCGACCTTCATGCCGGCCTTGACACCGGTCAGGAGCGTCGGGGGGATCTTGCGGGTCTCGGCGTCGGGCAGGTTCTCGCCGGCCGGGATCACCTGATGCTTGGTCGCACCCAGGTTCACCGCGTCGTCGATCAGGCCGACGATCCGGTTGTAGTTCTTCTCGTTGATCGTCGAGGTGAACTCGCGGTTCGAACGGATCGTCGGGAACTTGTCACGCCACCGGGCCAGCACCTTGTCGGTGAACTCGCCGACCTTGGCCTCGGGGACGAAAACGTAATCCGGGCACAGGCAGACCTGACCGCCGTTGACCACACGCGCGTCCGCGAACAGCTTGGCGGCCTTGTCGATGTCGGCATCGATGTCGACGACTCCGGGGTTCTTGCCGCCGAGTTCCAGCGTCACCGGAACGAGGTTCTTGCCCGCCTCCACGGCCACGGACGCGCCGACCTCCGGCGAGCCGGTGAAGAACATGTGGTCGACGGTGAGCTTCGCGAAGTCCGAGCCCGAACCGTGCTTGCTGGTGATGACCGCGAACTCCTCGATCGAGAAGTATTGCGGCGCATGCTTGGCGATCACGTCGGTGGTGCGGGCGGTGATCGACGACGGACGCATGAGCACCCGGTTGCCCGCGGCGAACGCCGAGCCGGCGGGCACGAAGGTCAGCTGCAACGGGAAGTTCCAGGGGCCCATGATGCCGACGACGCCGAGCGGGTCGTGACGCAGACGCTGCTTGAAGCCGAGCGCGCCCTGGACCTTGGCGACGTTCGTCTCCTTCATCCACTTCGCGACGTGACGGCGCTGATGGGCCAGGTCGATCTGGCAGCCCGCGATGTCGGCGGCGATGGACAGCTCACGCGGACGGCTACCGAAGTCCGCTTCCAGAGCCTCCGCGATCTCCTCGGCGTGGTCGAGCAGCAGAGCGGCCAGCCGGGTGATGCGGTCGATACGCGTGGTGGCATCCGGGATGCCGTCCCGCAGGAAGGCCGCGCGCTGGATTTCCAGCAGCTCGGTCATGCTGTGGGCCTCGGACGACACCCGTCCGGCCTGCCCAACGGTCACGTCGGCTGGTTTGGTCATACTTCCTCCAGGATCACGGCTTGGAACAAACAGAAATTTCTGTCGCATACCAGTATGCGTCAGGTCACACGGCCGTGACCACCATGGGTACGAATGTTGTCAGATTCTGTGGGAGCCGGCCGAGCTCCCGCCGCCGGTTGAGCAGCGCCGCGCGAGCGCAGCGAGCCCGACGCGTGTCGAAACCAAGCCGCGGCGCGTGGTTTCGACACGCGTCTCGCCTGGCGGCTCGACGCTGCTCAACCAGCGGTAAGACACGGCTCACCAGCGGGAAGGGGTCAGCCCAGGCGTTCGATGATGGTGACGTTGGCGGTGCCGCCGCCCTCGCACATCGTCTGCAGGCCGTAGCGTCCGCCCGTGCGCTCGAGTTCGTTGAGCAGCGTCGCGAACAACTTCGCGCCGGTCGCGCCGAGCGGATGTCCGAGCGCGATTCCTCCGCCGTTCGGATTGACCTTCGCCGGATCGGCACCGGTTTCCTTGAGCCAGGCCAGCACGACGGACGCGAAGGCCTCGTTGATCTCGACGACGTCGATGTCGTCGATGCCCAGGCCACTCTTCTCCAGCGCGTAGGCGGTCGCGGGGATCGGCGCGGAGAGCATCATGACCGGATCGTCGCCGCGCACCGAGAGATGGTGGATGCGGGCCCGCGGGGTCAGTCCGTACTCCTTGAGCGCCTTCTCGGAGACCACCAGCGTGGCCGAGGCGCCGTCGCAGATCTGCGAGGCGACGGCGGCGGTGAGCCGGGAGCCCTCGGCGAGCGGCTGCAGCCCGGCCATCTTCTCCATCGATGTCTCGCGCGGGCATTCGTCGACGACGCAGTCGCCGAGCGGGACGTACTCGTTGTCGAAGCGGCCCGCGGCGATCGCGGCGCGAGCGCGCTCATGGGAGCCCAGCGACCAGCGTTCCATGTCCTCACGACTGATGTCCCACTTCTCGGCCATGGCGTTCGCACCGAGGAACTGCGACACCTCGGCGTCGCCGAAACGCTTCTGCCAGCCCACGGATTCGGCTGTGGGCGTGGTGAATCCGAACTCCTGGCCGGCAATCATGGCCTGCGAGATGGGAATAGCGCTCATGTTCTGCACACCACCGGCGAGCACCACGTCCTGGGTACCGCTCAGTACGCCCTGGGCGGCGAAATGGATGGCCTGCTGCGACGATCCGCACTGACGGTCGACGGTCGTCCCGGGCACGCCGAGCGGCATCCCCGCGGCCAGCCACGCGGTGCGCGCGATGTTGCCCGCCTGCGGGCCGATCGCGTCCACGCAGCCGAAGACCACGTCGTCGACGACGTCGGGATCGATCCCGGTGCGTTCGACGATCGCGGAGATGACATGCGCTCCCAGGTCGGCCGGATGGACCTTCGCGAGGGAACCGTTGCGCTTGCCGACCGGCGTGCGGACGGCGTCGACGATGTATGCCTGTGGTGTGGACATCTGTTCTCCTGGTGGATATTCGGGTTCAGGCCCGCTGGCTGGAGATCGAGACGATCTCACCGGTCAGGTAGGTGGTGTAGTCGCTGGCGAGCATCGCGATCGTCGCGGCGATCTCCCACACCTCGGCCGCGCGCCCGTACGCCTCGCGGGAGGCGAGTTCGTCGAGCAGTTCGTCGCTGGTGACCTTGGCCAGGAAGGGATGTCGCGCGATGGACGGTGCGACGGCGTTGATACGGACACCGAAGTCGGCGGCCTCGACGGCGGCGCATCGGGTCAGCGCCATGACACCGGCCTTCGCGGCGGCGTAGTGGGCCTGTCCGCGCTGTGCGCGCCAACCGAGGACCGACGCGTTGTTCACGATGATCCCACCGTGCTCCGCCGCCCGGAAGTACCGCATCGCGGCGCGGGTCGCCCGGAAGGTGCTGTTCAGGGTGATGTCGAGGACGCGGTCCCACTGTTCGTCGGTCATGTCCGCGACGGGCGTCTCGCCACCGAGGCCCGCGTTGTTGACGAGGACGTCGATGCGGCCGAGCTGATCGACGGCCGACGTGATGAGCGCATCCACCTGATCGGTGCTCGAGACGTCGCACACGAAGGACGTCACCTGGCGTTCCGGGAAGTCCGCCGACAGCTTGTCGACGGTCTCACCCAGTCGCCGCTCGTGGAAATCGGAGACCAGGACGTCGCCACCCTCGAGCAGGACCCGTCGGGCGGTGGCGAAACCGATACCGGTGCCCGCCGCTGCGGTCACGACCACCTTCTTGCCCGCCAGCAGATCGTGTCCGCCGATCTCCTCCGGCGGGGTGGCCAGCGGTGAGATGGGACGTTGCTCGCTCATGCGCGCGCCTCTCGGGGTAGGCCGAGCACGCGCTCGGCGATGATGTTGCGCTGCACCTCGTTCGAGCCGCCGTAGATGGTGTCGGCGCGGGTGAAGAGGTACAGACGTTGCCATTCGTCGAGTTCGACGTGATCGGGATCGGTGATGTCGTTGGCCGCACCCTCGGTGGTGTGGGTCGGACCGAGCAGTGCAGGCGCACCGACGACCGCCATCGCCAACTCCCCCAGATCCCGATGCCAATTGGCCCACAGCAATTTCGACACCGAGGCGGCCCCTGCCTGGGAGACGATGTCGCCCGCCAGGGTGCGCTGGGCGTTGGCGCGCATCACCTTGAGACCGAGCCATGCCCGGGTGAGACGCGACGCGATCTCCGGGTTACGCACGGCCCCATTGGCTTTCGCAACCTCGATGAGGTTCTCCAGCTCACGCTCGAAGCCGACCTGCTGACCGAGTGTCGACACGCCGCGCTCGAATTGCAGCAGGCCCATCGCGACCTGCCAGCCCTCGCCCGGCGCACCGACGATCAAGTCGGCGTCGGTGGTGGCGTCGTCGAAGAACACCTCGTTGAATTCCGATGTGCCGGTGAGCTGTTGGATCGGCCGCACGGTGACGCCGGACTGGTCGATGGGGACCAGCAGAAAGCTCAGTCCCTGGTGACGACTGGAGCCCTTCTCGGTGCGCGCGATCACGAAGACCCACTGTGCGACATGCGCGAGCGACGTCCAGACCTTCTGGCCGTTGATGATCCACTGCCCGCGGTCCTCGTCGAGGACCGCCGAGGTGGCGACGCCCGCGAGGTCGGAGCCTGCGCCGGGTTCCGAGTAGCCCTGCGCCCACAACTCGGTCACGTTGACGATGCCCGGCAGGAACCGTTCCTTCTGCTCCTCGGTGCCGTACTCGATGAGCGTGGGGCCGAGGAGTTCTTCGCCGAGATGGTTCACCCGGGCGGGCGCGTTGGCGCGCGCGTACTCCTGATGGAAGATGATCCGCTGCTCCAGGGTCGCGCCGCGACCGCCGTAGCGGGTGGGCCAGCCGAGGCAGGTCCAGCCGGCCTGCGCGAGATGACGGTCCCAGGCGAGCCGGTCCTCGAAGAACTCGTGCTCGCTGCCCGGGCCACCACGACCGGCCAGGTGAGCGAACTCGCCCGCCAGATTCTCGTCGAGCCACGCACGCACCGATCGCGCGAACGACTCGGCGGCATCGGGGGTCGAGGCCGCCCATTCGCCGAGGTCGACCGACCGATCGGCCAGATTGATCGAGGTCATGTTCGCTAGCATAACCTACCAAGCATTTGCTAGGTTAGGCGTCATGGAGGACATCCTGACGACCCCTGCTGCTCTCCGTCGGGCGGCCGAGACATGGCCCGGCCGAACGGCGATCATCGACGGACAATGGGGCGCCCCGGTCGAACTGACCTGGCAGGAACTCCTCGACGAGGCCCGCACCTTCGCCGCCGCGCTCATCGACTCCGGTGTCGAACCCGGCGACACAGTGGCCATCTGGTCCCCGAACAGTCATCACTGGCCGGTCGCCGCACTCGGCACGCAGTACGCGGGCGCGGTACTGGTCCCCCTCAACACCCGGTACACCCCGGGCGAGGCCATCGAGATCATCGAACGATCCCACGCCGGGGCCGTCGTGGTGTCCGGCGAGTTCGTCGGCGCCAATCACCTCGCCGACCTGCTCGGCGACCATGCCGAACGCCTCCCGGACGTGGTCGTCGGCGTGCAGCTGGACGGTTCCGCGGCGCCGGACGGCGCCGTCGACTGGTCGGATTTCCTGGCCCGCGCGACCGACGAGACCCGCGCCGAGGCCGATCGTCGAGCGGATTCCGTTGGGCCCGAAGATCTCTCGGACATCCTGTTCACGTCGGGAACCACCGGGAAGTCGAAGGGTGTGCTCGCCGAACACCGGCAGACCATGGCCGGCTCGCACGGTTGGGGCGCCAACGCGCAGCTCTCCCCCGACGACCGCTACCTGATGGCCAACCCGTACTTCCACACCTTCGGCTACAAGGCGGGCATCCTGCCGTGCACGCTGTTCGGCACCACGATGATCCCGCTCGCGGTCTACACACCCGCAACGGCGATGTCACTCGTCGACAAACATCGGGCCACGGTGTTCCCCGGTGCACCGACGATCTTCCAGACCATCCTCGACGACCCGGCTCGCGGCGACCACGACCTCTCGTCGTTGCGCATCGTCATCACCGGTGCCTCCATCGTGCCCATCGTCCTGGTCGAGCGACTGCAATCGGACCTCGGCGTGGACACCGTGGTGACCGCCTACGGACTCACCGAGGCCAGCGGATTCGTCTCCACCTGCACGCCGGATGATGACGACGCCACCGTCGCGCACACCTGCGGGCGGGCCTTCCCCGGCATGGAGATCCGGCTGTCCGACCAGGGTGAGGTGCTGGCTCGCGGCGACATGGTGATGCGTGGCTACCTCGACGACCCCGACGCAACGGCCGCGACGATCGATGCCGACGGCTGGCTGCACACCGGTGACATCGGCACCCTCGACGAACACGGCAACCTGACGATCACCGACCGCCTCAAGGACATGTACATCTGTGGCGGCTTCAACGTGTATCCCGCCGAGATCGAACAGACTCTCGCACGCCTCGACGGAGTGACCGAATCCGCCGTCATCGGCGTCCCGGACGAACGACTCGGCGAGGTCGGACGCGCCTTCCTCACCGTGCGCGACGATGCCGCACTCGACGAGGACGCGGTGATCGCCTTCTGCAAGGAACACCTCGCCAACTTCAAGGTGCCCCGGTCGGTGGTCTTCGTCGACGCCTTCCCCCGCAACCCCTCCGGCAAAATCCTCAAACGCTCCCTCTAGGTCCGGCCACTCTCCCCGGGGTTCGTCGAGGGGAACCGACGGGGGTCGGTGTGCGTCGGAAGAGAATGGACCGTTTGCGCTCGATGATCGCCGCACAGGAGGGTGTCTTCACCGCGGCGCAGGCAGCCGCGCACGGCGTCGATTCCGACGGCGCCCGGCATCGCGTCGCGAACGGCGAGTGGATCCGGGTGGTACGCGGGGTGTACCGGACCGCGGACCGGCGCGTCAACGACCGGCGGCGGATGCGGATCGCGGTGCTCTCCGCAGGCCCGGGGGCGGCCCTCGCGGGTGCGGCCGCCGCCTGGTGGCATGGGTTGACCGCGCATGCACCCGCCGTACCGACGGTGATCGCGCCGCACGGGCGCCACGGCAGTGAGGTCGCCGGCACCTGGATCTGGCACCGGACCGCCGATGCGGCCGACCTGATGATCGTCGACGGGCTCCGGGTGACGGCGATACCGCTCACCGTGCTCGATGCGTCGGTCGACGTGGATGTCCGCGTGATGCACTCAGCACTTCTGCAGGGTCGGGTCGCGATCACCGATCTGGTCGTCGCGCAACGGCGCAACGCAGGGCACGTCGGATCATCGCGATCACGAATGATGTTGTCCGCCATGTCCTCCGGCGCACGATCCGTCGCCGGGCGGCAGGCCGTCACAGTGCTCCGATCGTCGGAACTAACCGGCTGGTCCACCAATGTGCCGGCCTGCGGATACCTGCTCGACCTCGCTTTCCCGGACCACAAACTGGCCATCGAGATCGACGGCTTCGCCTTCCACAGCGATGCCGAGGCCTTCCAGCATGATCGCGAACGGCAGAACGTGCTCATCGCGAATGGATGGACGGTTCTGCGTTTCACCTGGCACGACGTCACGACGCGACCCGCGTGGGTCCTGGCGCGGATCCGTCACATCACCAACCCGAATCCGTCGAAGTGACACGCGTTTCCGCGCGTGACTGCTAGGAGATCGGCTTGACGAGCGGGAAGAGGATGGTCTCGCGGATGCCGAGGCCGGTGAGTGCCATCAGCAGACGGTCGATACCCATGCCGGTGCCGGTCGTGGGCGGCATGCCGTACTCCATCGCGGCGAGGAACTCCTCGTCGAGGCGCATGGCCTCGTCGTCGCCGGCGGCGGCGAGGCGCGCCTGATCGGCGAAACGCTCACGCTGGATGACCGGGTCGATCAGCTCGGAGTAGCCGGTGGCGAGTTCGAAGCCACGCACGTAGAGGTCCCACTTCTCGACGACCCCGGGCACGCTGCGGTGCGCGCGCACCAGCGGCGACGTCTCCACCGGGAAGTCCCGCACGAACACCGGTTCCGACAGCTTCTCGCCGACCATGTGTTCCCACAGTTCCTCGACGAGCTTGCCGTGTCCGTACCCCTTGTCCTTGGGGATGTCGAGGCCGACGCGTGCCGCGATCGCGAGCAGTTCGTCGACGGTGGTGCCCGCGCCGTCGGCATCGGGCACGATCTCCTGGCCGAGCGCCTCCGACAGCGACGGATACATCTCCAGCGATGTCCACTCGCCGGACAGGTCGTAGGTGCTGCCGTCGGCCATCGTCGGCGTGAGGGTGCCGAGCGCGGCCTGTGAGATCTCTTGCACCAGTTCACGAATCATGATCGCGGAATCGTCATAGGTGCCGTAGGCCTGGTAGGTCTCCAGCATCGCGAACTCGGGTGAGTGCGTGGAGTCCGCACCCTCGTTGCGGAAGTTCCGGTTGATCTCGAAGACCCGGTCGATGCCGCCCACGACGCACCGCTTGAGGAAGAGCTCGGGTGCGATACGGAGGTACAGATCGATGTCGAAGGCGTTGGAGTGCGTGACGAACGGGCGTGCCGCGGCTCCGCCGTGCAGCGTCTGCAGCATCGGGGTCTCGACCTCGAGGAAATCCCGGCGGTCGAGCGCCTCACGCAGTGCCGCGATCACCTTGACGCGGGTGCGGGCGATCTGACGTGCCTCCGGACGCACGATCAGGTCGAGATAGCGCTGCCGTACCCGCGACTCCTCATTCATGTCCTTGTGCGCAACCGGCAACGGCCGCAATGCCTTCGAGGCCATCTCCCACGAATCCGCCATGACCGAGAGTTCGCCGGTGCGCGAGCTGATGACCTGTCCGTGCACGAACACGATGTCGCCGAGGTCGACCTCGGACTTCCAGCGCGCCAACGATTCCTCGCCGACGCCGTTGAAGCTGATCATCGCCTGCAACTGGGTCCCGTCCCCCTCCTGCAGGGTCGCGAAACAGAGCTTGCCCTTGTTGCGCAGGAAGATGACGCGTCCGGCGGCACCGACCACCTCGCCGGTCTCGGCGCCCGCCTCCAGGTCGCCGAAGCGCTCGCGCAGTTCGGCCAGGGAGTGGGTGCGCCCGACACTGACGGGATAGGCTTCACGTCCGTCGCCGAGGATCGCCGACCGCTTCTCCCGACGGATCCGGAGCTGTTCCGGGGTGTTGTCGTCGTCGATGTCGGTGCTGGCGGGGGATTCACTCACGCCACAAAGATATCGGATCGGCCGATCGGTCTGGGTGCCCCCGTTCGGGCGTCGTCAGTGCGCGGCGATCGCCGCGAGTTCCCGGTCACTGATCCGGCCGGCGACCTGCTGCCGACGCAACGCGTGGTAGCCGCCGACCACGAAGATCGCGCCGTCCACGCCTTGCGCCTGCAGATGCCAGGCGAGCCATTCGGCTTCGTGCCCGTCGTCGGAGACGAGCAGCCAGCGAGCATCGGTCGCCGCGGTGCGCAGGGAGTCGGCGGTGCCCGGGATCAGGCGTCGCAGCACATCGGCGGCATCGATGGCGACGGCGCCCGACAGCACGCCGTCCCGGTCACGTTTGTGCTGGCCACGCACGTCGACGGGGGTCAGACCCGACGCGACGAGCGCGGCGTATTCGAGCGGCTGGGCCGACAGCTTGCGGGGTGCGGTGTCAGCGACGGAAACGGAGAAAGGGGCGGCCAGAGTGGCAGTCATGATGGGTCCTGAGGAGATCGAGATGAGCGGGGGTCGTCGACGAAGGGCGGCCGCATGACGCGGACTCAGCCCTGACAACACTCCTGACAGCTCATGATCACGGCACAGAGTTTGCCACACGGTCCCGTCACGCGCCAGAGGACTGACTCACCGTGAGTATTTTGTTCTCCGTTCATCCGAAATGCGGAACCGCGCACGATGGGCGCATTACTGTCTGACGTCGACATCGACCGATGTCTTCATCCGCACGTAGATCGGATTACTGTGACCGACACTCTCTCCGTGAACGACCGCCTCGGCACCGGCGACTCGCTGACCTCCGCCAACGGCGCCTACACACTGTCCTTCCAGGACGACGGCAACCTGGTGCTCGCCGATCAGGGCAACCCGATCTGGTCGACCAAGACCAACGGCAAGGGCGGCGTCCGCGCGACGGTGCAGGAAGACGGCAACTTCGTCGTCTACAACGGCAACGGCGACGGCATCTGGTCGACCAAGACCACCGGTGCCAACGTCCGCCTGGTGCTGCAGGACGACCGCAATGCGGTTCTCTACGAGGGCGACACACCGCTGTGGCAGTCGGACACCGTCACCGACAACCCGATCGAGGCCAAGCCCGCCCCGGCCCCGGCCGCTCCGCCGCCTCCGCCGGCTCCGAAGAAGCGCACTCACACCGTGGTCTCCGGCGACACCCTGTGGGCCATCGCCGAGCAGTACCTGGGCGACGGCAACCGCTACGGCGAGATCGCGAAGCTCAACAACATCCCGAACCCGGATCTGATCAACGTCGGACAGGTGCTGACCATCCCGTGATCTGACGGAACACACAGCGCGACAGCGCACATGCCGTGGCCGGGTACCTCCTCCGAGGTTCCCGGCCACCGGCGTTCTCGGGGAGATCGGCGACAATCGCCTCGCTCAGCGTCGGTTGCGCTGCGCGCGGACGCGTTCGTAGACGCGGCGCAGACCGTCGAGCGTGAGGTAGGGATGGTGCGTGGTGAGGGTCTCGCATTCGTCGTACATGAGCGGAGCGAGGAACCCGGTGGCGACGACCGTGACGTCGTCGGAGTCGAATCCGTCGACGGTGTCGCGGATCCGGTCGACGAGAGCGTCGATCTGCCCGGCGAAGCCGTAGAGGATCCCCGATTGCAGCGCCTCGGAGGTGTTCTTGCCGAGCACGCTGCGCGGCGGCTGCAACTCGACCCTGCGCACCGTCACGGTGTGTTCCGACAGCGCCTGGACCGCGAGGTTCACGCCGGGGGCGATCGCACCGCCCAGGAATTCCCCCTTGGCCGACACCGCGTCGACGACGGTCGCGGTGCCCAGTGCCACCACGATGCAGGGGCCCGGATAGTTGGCCTGCGCGGCAACACAATTCGCCACCCGGTCGGTGCCGACCTCCTTCGGATTGTCGACGAGCAGTGGCACGCCGGTCCGCACACCGGGTTCCAGAAGCACATGGTGGGCGTGCTCGAAGTAGCGCGGCACCATCACCCGCAACTCACGCAGCAGCGAGGGCACCGTGGACAACGCGGTCACCCCGGTGATCTGGTCCTGATCGTCGCCGAGCAGTCCGCGGATCGTGAGCGCCAGTTCGTCCGCGGTCATGTTGGGATCGGTGTGAATCCGCCAGTCCCGCACCAGGTGCGCGTGATCGCCACTACCGGCGAACACCCCCAGATGAATGTTGGTGTTGCCGACGTCGATGGTGAGCAGCATCGTCAGTGCACGAGTTCACGGGGGTCGAGCAGCCCCGAACCCTCCGGCGCACGGGCCGGGTCGTGTCCGGTCTCCTCCACGCGGTTCAGTTCGTCGACGAAGACCACCGACGGCGAATACTCGCGCAGTTCCTGTTCACTCAGGATGCCGTAGGCGATGATGATCACGAGGTCGCCCGGATGCACGAGATGCGCTGCGGCACCGTTGATTCCGATGACGCCCGAGCCGCGCTCACCAGCGATGACGTAGGTCTCGAGGCGTGCGCCGTTGTCGATGTCGACGATCGTCACCTGCTCACCCTCGAGCAGGTCGGCGGCGTCGAGCAGATCCTGATCGATGGTCACCGACCCGACGTAGTGGAGGTCGGCCTGCGTGACGCGGGCGCGGTGGATCTTGGACTTCATCATGGTGCGGAACATGGTCTACTCCTCAGTTCGGCCGGAGGTCGTGGTGTCGGAAGCGTCAGGGGCGCCGGCGAGGCGTTCGGGATCCCGGCCGCTGAAGCCGGTGCCGATGGCGACGCCGACATTGTCGATGAGGCGGGTATTGCCGATGCGCGCGGCGACCAGCAGTCGTCCGTCCCCCAGTTCGGGCGGTTCACCCAGGTCACGGCCGCGCAGCTCCAGGTAGTCGACGTCGATGCCGGGCTCGGCGTCGAGGACCGAACGCGCGACATCGAGGATGGCGGCCGGTCCCCCGGCGGCGGCATGCGCCCCCGCGGTGAGAGCGGCCGAGAGAGCGGTCGCGAGGTGCCGCTGGTCGTCGGTGAGGTACCGATTGCGGGACGACAGCGCCAGACCGTCGGCTTCGCGCACGGTCGGCACACCGACGATCTCGACATCCATGTTCAGGTCGGTGACCATCTGCTGGATGAGCACCAACTGCTGGTAGTCCTTCTCACCGAAGTACGCGGTGTTCGGCATCGTGATGTTCAGCAGCTTGCACACCACGGTCAGCATCCCGGCGAAATGCGTTGGCCGCGAGAGACCTTCGAGGATGGCGCCGGTGGGACCGGGCTGCACGGTGGTGCGCGGACCGTCGGGATACATATCCGCGGGCGTCGGGGCGAAGACCAATTCCACGCCGAGCGGCCGGAGCAGGGCGAGGTCGTCGTCGAAGGTCCGCGGGTAGGCGTCGAGGTCTTCGCCCGCACCGAACTGCAGCGGGTTGACGAAGATCGACACGATGACGATGGTGTTGCCCTTGGCTTTCGCGGCGCGGACGAGCTCCAGATGTCCGGCGTGCAATGCCCCCATGGTGGGAACCAGGACAACCCGTTTGCCCGCGCGGCGCAGAGCACGACTGATGCGCTGCATGGTGGCCGGGTCACGATGCACGGTGAGTTCACCGGGCACGAACGACTTCTCGGGCAGTTCGGTGGTCATGACGAGGCCTCCAGGATCTCTCGCACCGCTGCCGGGGCATCGGTGTAGCCGGCGGTCCGGGCGGCCATCACCCGGTAGGCGTCGACGAGTCGCGCCTGCACCCCCGGCGTGCCGGGCAGGGCGCCGAGTGCGGCGAGATGATCGGCGACGGCTTCGGCGTCACCGCGCGCGACCGGTCCGGTCAGGGCATCGGGCCCGAGTTCGAGCACATTCTGCAGAGCGGCGCCCACCAGTGGCGCCAGGATGCGTTCGGCGAGCCGGGCGCTGGTGCCGTCGACGGTCGCGGTGTCTCGGGCCGGGCCGTCGGGCCCGCCGTCGATGGCGGCGTCGAGTGCCCGCACCGCGTCGCAGATGAGCGTGACCAGATGATTCGCGCCGTGCGCGAGGGCTGCGTGGTAGAGCACACGGTCACATTCGGAGATGCGCACCGGTTCGCCGCCCATCTCGAACACCAGGGACTGCGCGATGGCGAAACCGATCTCATCGGCCGCGGTGACGCCGAAGCAGGCCTGGTGCAGCCGGGCGGTGTCCTCCCGCGCGCCGACGAAGGTCATCGCCGGATGAATGGCCAGCGGCATCGCACCCATGTCGGTCAGCGGTTCGAGGACCTCGACGCCGTGGGCGCCCGCGGTATGGACGACGAGGGTGCCCGGACGGAGGCGGCCGGTCGCCGCGATCTCGGCGACGACCTGATCGAGGGCAGCATCCGGGACGGCGATGACCAGCAGTTCGCAGCGACCCACCACCTCGTCGAGATCGAGGATCTGGGAGTCCGGAAGACGTTCGGCGACCCGCGCGCGGGCCGCTGCGGAACGGGCGACGACGCCGCCGACCACATGGCCTGCCTTCTCCAGAGCCTCGCCGAGAGCCGTGCCGACCCGACCGGCGGAGACGATGCCGACGGTGAGCCGCGCGGGAGCAGGCAGATTGGAGAGACCCTGCAGGTACGGGTCAGCAGCA
Source organism: Gordonia sp. B8661-1 (assembly GCF_059427765.1). Classification (NCBI taxonomy): domain Bacteria; kingdom Bacillati; phylum Actinomycetota; class Actinomycetes; order Mycobacteriales; family Gordoniaceae; genus Gordonia; species Gordonia sp. B8661-1. Next base: position 112,742 of record NZ_JCAHRL010000004.1, on the reverse strand, counting down.
CCCGAGCCCATGCCGGGTCCACGACCAGCTGTCGGCGAGGTCATCACAGTCCTCCGAGTTGTCCGTTCCAGTCCCGACAGGCGACGATGCTATTCGCATCATGATCGCGTGCCCGGGTACCGGACGTTGCCTCCAAAGACTAAGCATTGCGGGGCCGCGCGGCCACATCCTGTGACCGGCCTCACCACAGCCCCACGGTCGATGCCGCGGGAGAAAGTTGTGGTGGCGCCGCTGAGAATATGCGGCACCTCCCGGTGGCCTTTCGACGGATTATCCGTTTCCCGCCTTTTCCACGACATTCCTGCCGTATCCACCACGCCCGGTCGGTTGGGCCGACCAGTCCTCATGCTGCGGGCCACTCCACCGATTTCGCTCCGCGCAGGGGTGTACGGCCCCTGCGGTGCACTACTCTCGCATGAACTCCCGGTCGCCTTGCGGGCTTCCGGCAGGCTCGGTTCCCTCGCGGGCCGAGCATTAGAGGCGCTTTCGCCTCGCAGCAGGGAAAGGCTTTCGCTTCTGTGAAGGCACAACGCCGGATTCGAACCGGCAACCTGTCGATCCAAAGTCGATAGCTCTTCCGTTTGAGCTAGTCATGCGGTGACCGAGGATGCGCTTTCCCTGAAGTTCCGTAACCTTTTGGGCCACAGAATGCTTCACACCCTCCGAGCGTTCGGATGTCGGTCCTACTGGCACTCTTCCGCCGAACCCGGAGTACGTCTCCCCGCGCCGACGGTCATGGAACACGCCCTTGGCTGACAACCTCGGACTGTCATTCCTCCTCTGCCGCAACGACACTCGTCATCCATCGGACCTCCCCGTCACGTACGGGGGTGGGGGTCACCGTATCGGCCTCCCCCGGTCCGACGACTCGCGTCGCCTGCCCCACCCGGAGGTGAGGCGACCGGCTCGGATTGCGTGAGGTACCACGATCTCTCGTGGCGACGGGCTGGTCGGCCCGCCTTTCCCCGGCTCACACCGGGCGATGCGTCACGCCGCAGAAGAAGAACAGTAAAGCCGGTGCGTCGGGGACGCAAGGGCTTAATTCGGATGAATGAGGGGATCTCGATACGCCCTCGGCCGGCGCCTCGGGCTACTCGATCGGCGGTTGAAGAATCCGCGTACCGGAACCGATGAATGTCAGTCGTTCCGCCGCCGACGACCGGCATCCTGGCTCTGCGACTGCCGAAGCTGGCTGAGCAGTTCGGACACCGGCAGACCCGCGGAGTGGGCATTGTCGTCGTCCTCGGCGCGGCGGCGCCGGCGGCCCGGTACGGACTGCGCGTCACCACCTTCGTGCCGGCCGAAACCCGCGAACGACGGCTGCTCCTCCGGCGATTCGGGGCTCTCGGTCCCGTCGGCGGAATCATCATCGGTGTGGGCATCCGGGGTGTCGGCACGCAACGGCGAATCGGGTGCGACGGCGCCGTACGCGAGGTGACCGGGCTCCGCCTCGTCGGTGGACTGCTGCTGCGACATGTACTGGCCGTAGCCGTAGGCACCGGCTGCGGCCGGTGCGGGAGCCTCGGCCCCGGGGTGCGCGGCGGGTGCGTCGCCGGCGGATTGCGCCGGCCATTCGTCGGTGGGTGTGTCGTCCCCGAAGACCACCGGCGGAACCGGCGATCCCGAGGCGGAGGGATCGGTGGCGACCGGATCGGCCTCCGCGTACTCGACGGTCTCCTCGACCTCGACCGACCCACCCTCTGCTCCCTGGCCGAAGGAGGACGGTTCGAACGGCGCCCAGGCACGGGTCTCGGGTTGCTGCGTCTCGGGCACCGCGACGGCCTCGACGACCTCGTCGTCGGCTTCCTCCGCGGGCACCTCGGTGGCGATCCGGCCGGAGATGGGGGCATCGTCGGAGATGATCGGGATGACCTCGGTCATCTCGTTCGGGTTGGTGTCCGGTGCACCGCGCCGGGCGTCCTCGAAGCCCGATTCACGACGACCGGGCTCGGGAGCGGTGGCCGCGAAGTCGCGGGCGGCGATCGCGCTGTCGTCGGTGAGGCCGAAGCGGGACGGGGAGTCGTCGTCCGATCCGTGGCGGTGACTCTGTCCGATGCCGGAGGCGAGCTCACGCAGCCGTTCACTCGGCAGCGCCACCCGACTGTCCGGCAGCGGTTCGCCGAGCAACATCTCGAGGCTGGATCGCAGGGCCAGAACCTGGGCCTTCAGGTCGGCCAGTTCGACATTCGACTCGTCGCGGATCTCCTTGCGGATGGTGGACTCGACGTCGAGTTCGTACTGACGGCGCGCGGCGATCTCTCGTTCGAGCTGAAGTTCGTACACGAGTCGCAGGTCGCGGCTCTTGGACTCCGCGGCATCGGCCTGCCTGCGGAATTTGGTGACCAGGATGGCGCCGATGACGGCCGCCCACAGAGCGGCGATGACGGCCAGGGAACCGGTGATCGACAGTTGGTCGGTGAACACCATGAGCACACTGGCCGCGAGGGCCAGGACGATCAGCAGACCCAATAACCATTGGCCAACCGATCGGCCGGCACGCCGGGACTCGGAGGAGCGGCCAGTAGAGGTCATGTGGGTGAACTTACCGTCTGCACGCGCCGATCTTGGCCAACCTGAAGCGGAGAGTCACGATTCTCCGTTCTCAGGCACGGCCGGGTGAGCCGTCTCCGATCGCGTCGTCGGTCGGATCGTCGGGTGCGCGGCAGCAGTACTCGAGCCACAGCGCGGCGGCCACGAGAAGGACGCCGCCGACGAGACCGATGATCGCTCCCGGGCGATCGTGATCGGCAGCGGCGAGGTCGTGCTGATTGAGGAGATAGACGAGTAGTCCCGTCCACACGCCGATGGCGATCGCGCCGAGAATGGCGGAGGCCTTGGCGAGCGCGAGCACGCGGGCGGCGGTCAGTGGATGCAGTTGCCCATGTGCCGGGCCGACATCGCGGGACGCCACCCGGGACCGCACGATGAACGCGATGACCACCTCGAGAGCCGCCAGGATGTACAACACGATCCCGGCGAGCAGCGGCATCGGCGGCAGGCTGCCGTAGTTGTAGCGGACCAGGATCCAGGCGATCACCCCGACCACCACCGCGATGACGGCGAGATCACGCACCCGAGTCGGACCGAGACCGGGCTCATCGTCGCCCGGGGGGCGAACATCGTGTCGTCGGTGCTGATCGGTCATCGCGCCTCCCGGCCTCGGCTTGTCGCACCACTGCCCCGACCATCGGCTGGTGGGTCGGCGACGGGCACCACCGCCGCCCGCTCGGCCGGATCGACGGCATCGATCAGGTCGGCCACCGCCCGCACGCCGTCCGGAGTCCAGAGCGTGGCGGCGGGGTCGATCTCCAGCCACGGCACCAGCACGAAGGCGCGCTGCGCGGCCCTCGGATGAGGCAGCGTCAGTACCGGATCGTCGGCGATCACCGGTTCGCCGTCGATGTCGACCGAGATCACGTCGACGTCGAGGGTGCGCGGTCCCCACCGGACCTCGCGGACCCGGTCGGCCTCCTGCTCGAGTTCGGCACCGACGGCCAGCCAGTCCTCGGGCGCTCGTGCGCCCTCGACGATCAGCGTGATGTTGAGGAAGTCGTCCTGGTCGACGCCGCCCCAGGGTGGTGTCGAGTAGATCCGTGACACGGCCACCAGATCGTCGGCGTACCGGTCGACGACGGCGGCCAGGTGCGCCACCCGGTCACCGATATTCGATCCGGCCGACAGCACGGCACGGCTGCGCTGCGTGGTCACCGGCCCGCCATTCCCTTGCGCGACCGGCGCGTCACCACCGCGACGTCGTCGAACTGCAGCGGTATCGGCGCGGACGGCTTGTGCAAAGTCACCTCGCACGCCGCGATGCGCGGGTCGTCGTTCATGATCGTCTCGGCCACCTCGGCGCCGACGACCTCGATGAGGTTGCGTGGCTCACCGGCGACGACGTCGTGGGCGAGCTGCGCGAGGTGGCCGTAATCGACGGTGTCGGCGAGGTCGTCGCTGTCCGCGGCCGCGGACAGATCGATCCACACCGTGATGTCGACGACGAAGTCCTGGCCGTCACGCCGCTCGTGATCGAAGACACCGTGATTGCCCCGCACCACCAGGCCGCGCAGTTCGATACGGTCCGCCATCAGCCGTCCTCCTCGCTCGTTCGCGGCACCTCGATGCCGTGCGCCGATCCGCGCCGCCCGCCCGATCGCCAGGCCGCCGCGACGGCCACCGCATCGCGGCTCGCGGCGACGTCGTGCACACGGACAGCCCACGCGCCGTGGGCCGCCGAGAGTGTGGAGATCGCGGCCGTCGCGATCTCCCGGCCGTCCGGTGCACGGGGTCCGTCGGCGTCGGCCAGCAAGGTGCCCAGGAAACGCTTTCGTGATGCCCCGACCAGGACCGGGAAACCCAGCCCGACCAATGTGGGCAGCGCATGCAGCAGCGCCCAGTTGTGCTCGCCGGTCTTCGCGAAGCCCAGTCCCGGGTCGAGCACGATCTGATCCGGATCGACGCCGGCGGCGACCGCGGAATCCACCTGTGCCAGCAACTCTCCGCTCACCTCGGCCACCACGTCCCGGTAGCGTCCGGCGTCGCCGATGCCGTGGGTGAACGCGTCGCGAGCGGCGCCGGCGGACTCCGCGACGGGTCGCCAGTGCATGAGAATCCACGGCACGCCGGCCTCCGCCACGACCCGGCCCATCGCGGCATCGGCGCGTCCTCCGGACACGTCGTTGACGATCGACGCCCCGGCCTCGATGGCCGCGACCGCGACCTCCGATCGCATGGTGTCCACGGAGATGGGAATCCCGGCATCGGCGAGACCGGCGATCACCGGAACCACACGCCGGGCCTCTTCTGCCGGGTCGACACGGGCGGCCCCGGGCCGGGTGGACTCGCCACCGATGTCGATCAGATCGGCACCGGCATCGATGAGTGCCCGACCGTGCGCCACCGCCGCGTCGGTGTCGAGGTACCGGCCGCCGTCGGAGAACGAATCGGCGGTCACGTTGATCACACCCATGACGAGACAGCGATCGGCGGACCGCGGCGAGCGGATCAGATTGTTGGGCATGCGGCGACGATCCGGCGGATCAGGTCCGCGAGATCAGATCGAGGGCCTCACCGCGTGAGACCGCGCTTGTCTTGAAGATCCCGCGGACGGCCGAGGTCGTCGTCGTGGCACCCGGCTTACGGATGCCACGCATCGCCATGCACAGGTGCTCTGCCTCGATGACCACGATCACCCCGCGCGGATCCAGACGCGACACGATGGCGTCGGCGATCTGACTGGTCAGCCGCTCCTGCACCTGCGGGCGCTTCGCGTACAGGTCGACGAGACGGGCGAGCTTCGACAATCCCGTCACCCGGCCGGACGTTCCCGGGATGTAACCGACATGCGCGACGCCGTGGAACGCCACCAGGTGGTGTTCGCACGTCGAGTACATCGGGATGTCCTTGACCAGTACGAGCTCGTCGTGATCCTCGTCGAAGGTCGTCGCGAGTACGTCGCTGGGATCGGTGTAGAGCCCCGCGAACACCTCGCGGTAGGCCTTCGCCACCCGGTGCGGCGTTCGGCGGAGACCTTCGCGGTCGGGGTCCTCGCCGACCGCGATCAACAGTTCGCGGACCGCGGCCTCGGCACGTGCCAGATCGAAGCGACCGCCCGCGTCGTCGACCTCGGGCTCGTCGCGCGGCGTACTGCCGTTCAACTGGTCGCCCGCGCCGTCGCGATTGTCGAGTGAGCTGATCGTCATCGTGTCTGATCCCGTCTCTCCGGGGTGGCGTCTCGGGTGGAGGTGCGTACGGCCCGTTGTGCACCGGGCCGTGCAACTCGCTTACGTCGTGGGACCGTCACCGCTGTCGTCGCGATGGCCGGTCTCGCCGTTCGGACCGTGCGGTGCGGTCCCGTTGGGGCCGGTCCCGTTCGGTGCCGCTCCGTTCGGGCCCTGCGGGGGTCCGTAACCCGGCGCCTGATGCCCCGGCGACTGTCCCGGTGTGGGAGCGGGTCCGGCAGGCGGCCAGCCCGGTGCCGACCAGTCGCGCGGTGCGCCGTAGTCGGGCCGCGTGCCGCCGGTCGGCGGCTGCGGCGGTGCGCCGTATCCGCCGCCGTACTGCGGCGGATATCCGGGTGTCTGTTGCGGCGGGTACCCGGGTTGCGGATACCCCTGCTGGGGGTGACCCGGCTGCGGATAGCCCGGATACTGCTGCGGCCCACCGGGGTTCGGGTAACCGGACGGATCCGGGGCACCCACCGGCACCGGCGGCTCGGCCGGTTCCGGCGGCCACGGCTCGCCGCGCTCGATCGCGAGTTCACCCGGCGTCTTCACCGGCGGCTTGTCGCTGGGGGTGCGGTCGCCGAAGTCGTTGAACGTGGTGATCCGCGGACGCTTCTCCACGCTCTCGAAGATCTTCTCCAGATCCTTGCGGGTCAGCGTCTCCTTCTCGAGAAGCTCGGTGGCCAGCACGTCGAGGACGTCGCGGTACTCCGACAGGATGGCCCACGCCTCGGTATGGGCGGCCTCGATGAGCCTGCGCACCTCGTCGTCGATCTCGCTGGCGACCTCGGAGGAGTACGACGCCTGATTGCCCATCGAGCGACCCAGGAACGGGTCACCCTGTTCCTGTCCGTAGTGCACGGCACCGAGTTTGGAGCTCATGCCGTACTCGGTGACCATGGCCCGCGCGATCTTCGTGGCCTGATCGATGTCCGAGGACGCACCGGTCGTCGGCTCGTGGAAGACGAGTTCCTCGGCGGCCCGGCCACCCATCGCCATCACCAGGCGCGCGATCATCTCCGACCGCGTCATCAGGTCCTTGTCCTGCTCGGGCACCGCGAGCGCGTGACCACCGGTCCGGCCGCGGGCCAGAATGGTGACCTTGTAGATCGGGTCGAGATCCGGCATCGCCCACGCCGCGAGCGTATGGCCGCCCTCGTGGTAGGCGACGACCTTCTTCTCGTGCTCGCTGATGATGCGGCTCTTGCGGCGCGGACCGCCGATGACGCGGTCGACCGCCTCCTCGAGCATCTCGGCGGTGATGGTCGTCTTGTTCTCGCGTGCGGCGAGCAGCGCGGCCTCGTTGACGACGTTCGCGAGGTCGGCGCCCGACATGCCGGGCGTGCGCTTGGCGAGACCGTCGAGGTCGGCGTCGGAGTCGATCGGCTTGCCCTTGGCATGCACCTTCAGGATCGCGCGGCGGCCCGCGATGTCCGGGTTACCGACCGGGATCTGGCGATCGAAGCGGCCGGGACGCAGCAGTGCCGGGTCGAGGATGTCGGGGCGGTTCGTCGCGGCGATCAGGATGACACCCGAGCGGTCGCCGAAACCGTCCATCTCGACGAGCAACTGGTTCAGTGTCTGCTCACGTTCGTCGTGGCCGCCGCCGAGACCCGCGCCGCGCTGCCGGCCGACGGCATCGATCTCGTCGACGAAGATGATGCACGGGCTGTTGGCCTTGGCCTGCTCGAACAGGTCGCGCACACGCGAGGCACCGACACCGACGAACATCTCCACGAAGTCCGAACCGGAGATGGTGAAGAACGGCACACCGGCCTCGCCCGCGACGGCCCGCGCGAGCAGCGTCTTACCGGTACCGGGCGGACCGTAGAGAAGAACGCCCTTGGGGATCTTCGCGCCCAACGCCTGATAGCGAGACGGATTCTGCAGGAAGTCCTTGATCTCGTAGAGCTCCTCGACGGCCTCGTCGGCGCCCGCGACATCGGAAAAGGTGGTCTTCGGCATGTCCTTGGACAGCTGCTTGGCCTTCGATTTGCCGAAGCCCATGACGCCACCGCGGCCACCGCCCTGCATGCGGTTCATCACGAAGAAGAACAGGCCGAACAGGATGATCATCGGCAGGATGAACAGCAGGATCTGCCAGAAGGCCGACTGCTCGTTCACGTTCGTCTGGTAACCGGCGCCGGTCGCGGTGACCGAGTCGAAGACCTGCTCACCGGCCTGCGCCGGGTACTTCGCGCTGATCTTGTCGGACGTGGTGCCCTTGTCGTCGATCGCGATCGCCTTCTTCAAGGAGATCCGCAGGGCCTGTTCACGGTCGTCGATCTGGACGAACTCGACATTCGACTTCTTGTTGAGTTCGGTGAGAGCCTTGTAGGTGTCGACGGACCGGAACTCGCGCCCGCTGTCGCGCATCGCGCTCCAGCCCCACAGAGCAGCGACGATCAGCACCACGATGGCGAGGTTTCGGAATACTGCCTTACGATTCATGCGTGTTGGTGGAGGTCGCGTCGGGTGGCGATGAGCACCCCGCGTCCGTTCCCACTGTCCTTTCCCGTCGACCTGGTGGCTGTGCGCGCCTCTTTAGAGGCTACCGGTCAACGAACGACCGGGAGAAACCGTTCCGGTTCTCCTGATCGAGCAGGTCGAGGCGCCGGCCCTGCCGCTGATCGAGCAGCTCGCAGCGCCGGCCCTGCCGCAAGGTCGAGGCGCCGGCCGAGAACGTCTCGAGATCTCGATACACGACCTCGCCTGGCGGCTCGGTCGCTACTCGATCAGCGTGGGTCACCAGCGGATCGGTCGCTACTCGATCAGCGGAGGCACACGACAGCGTGTGATGCGCAGGTTCAGTGCTCGTACACCGACGGACGCAGTCGGCCGATGTAGGGCAGGTCACGGTAGCGCTCGGCGTAGTCGAGGCCGTATCCGACGACGAACTCGTTCGGGATGTCGAAACCGACGTCGGCGACCTCCACGGGCGACCGCACCGCCTCCGGTTTCCGCAGCAGTGTGCACACCTCGAGCGATCGCGGCGAACGCGTCGCGAGATTGCGCATCAGCCAGGACAGCGTGAGGCCGGAATCGATGATGTCCTCGACGATCAGGACGTCGCGGCCGGCGATGTCACGATCGAGGTCCTTCAGGATGCGCACCACACCGGACGACGAGGTGGCCGAGCCGTAACTCGACACCGCCATGAACTCCATCTGGGTGGGGATCGTCAGGGCGCGGGCGAAGTCCGTCATGAACATGATGGCGCCCTTGAGAACGCCGATGAGCACCAGGTCGTCGGCGATGCCCGCGTACCGCGCGGCGACCGAATCGGCGAGTTCGCGAGTCCGCTGCCGGATCTGCTCCTCGGAGATCAGCACGGCTTCGATGTCGTCGCCGTAGGGGTCGGTGCCGTGGGGCGCGATCACGTTGTCCGAAGGCTCACTGGGCTGCACCCATCTAGCTTGGCATGACTGCGGCGTCACGGGAATTACCGCCCCTTGTGCGCCGATTGCCCCGGAACCGCCCGGGAGCCTGAATCGCACCAAAGGTTGCGCTTTGACGCGCCGCCCGCGTCGAAGTGCAACCTCTGTTCGTCGGCTATCCGAATGAACAACATTTTCACCTGTTTTTCCCACACAAAACCACACCGCAGCACGGGCCTGCCCTGTCACGTGCCACTGAAATCACCGGCATACCACTGATTTCCGGCGAACACACGAGTCACATGCGCACCACAACCCGTGAATACTGCTGCGGTACAGCAGCTTCCGACCACTCTCGATACGTTCACCCAACCTTCACGCTCTTGAATTCTGAGTTCAATGCGTACGGTATTTGTGTGCAGCCTGCCGATTTGCCAAGCCCGAGAACAAATTTCGTCGTTCATTCACACGCCGAATGATTTGCGTTGCCCCTGCATTCTGCTTACGTTGGCTGCGTCGGGGACGTGAAACCGCATCACTTGTCACACAGAGCTGTCGTGTTCGGGACCAAGGGATGAGAGCCCCATCCGCCCGTGTGCGGACCGAGACATCACGGAAGGTCACTCCTTGCATCCGACATCGATGAGCCGCCGCACGCCGAAACGCCTTGTCACAGCAGTCCTCCTCACACTGCTGGCCATGGCCTCCGTCCCGGCATTCGCCCACGCCGCCCCCAAGGCAGCCACACCTCCTGTCGGATACGAGGTGTCCCGCGCAGGTGGCGACGTCCGGATCGCGGTGACGAATGGCACGATCACACTGGACGACAACCGGTTGTCCATCCGCAACAAGGCCGGTGCCACGGTGTTCGGGATGCCCCTGAACTACCGGCTCGAGGACCGTCAGTTCCCGATCAAGGCACGCAGCAGTGATCACCGGGCAGTGCTGACCCCGGTCACCGACAAGCGTCAGTCCACCACGGTCGCGCCTGCCGAGGTCGCCGGCGTGCGCAAGGTAGCCGACAAGCAGATGAGCCAGTGGGCCGAACCGCGCACCAAGCGTGAGCGCGACGATCAGGCACTCGCCCGGTTCAACCAGCAGATGAGCGCCGGTATGACGGTCAGCTCCATCGTCGCCACGACCGTGGGCGCCGTGGTCGGTGGCACCGTCGGCTGCGTCCTCGGTCTGCCGTTCTTCGGGGTCGGCTGCATCCCCGCGATGCTCGCCGGTGCGAGCGTCGGTTCCATCGGCGGACTGATCATCGGCGGTGGTGGCACCCTGATCAATTCCGGAATGCAGTACTTCAACACCATCAACTCGCCGTTCAAGGCGCCGAAAAAGGACAAGCCGCGACGCTGATCACGGCTCTTGAGGGGAGGGAAGCGCCCGGTGGCAGTCAGTGCCCCGGGCGCTTCTCGTTCAGCGGGGTTCCGCACCGACGATCAGATGTCCGTCGCGCACCTCCACCGTCGCGCGATGCTCCGGGTCGCCGCCGATGGCGACGCGCCCGGTCACCTCTCCGGTGACCAGACCGTCGACGGCGTTGATCAGCCGTGCCGTCGGTTCGGTGGCGCCGACGTCGCGCAGCCAGGCCCGCAAGGCCCGCGTGCGTAGGGCCACCGGCGCCTCACTCAGCGCCGTCACGGACGGGCCGGGCGGCTTCTCGGCACGCTCCCGAAGTTGCAGCGCGAGGGCATCGAGCGCGTCGTTGTCGGCCCGCACGCCCCGTGCCGTCCGCGTCAGGGCCTCGACGACGCCACCGTGCAGTACCTCGTCGAGTAGCGGCATCACCTCGGTGCGCAGCCGGACCCGGGTGAAGCGCGCGTCGGCGTTGTGCGGGTCGTCGTACGGGGCGAGCCCGAGTTCCGCGCAGGCCGCCACGGTGACCGTGCGACGCACATCGAGGAACGGTCGGCCCCAGGGTGCACGCCAGGGCCGCATGCCGGCGATCGAACGGGCACCCGAACCGCGCGCGAGGCCGAGGAGCACGGTCTCGGCCTGATCGTCGGCGGTATGTCCGAGCAGCACCGGCCGTCCCTCACGCGCCCGATCGAGCGCCCCATACCGCGCATCCCGCGCAGCGGCCTCCAGCCCACCGGGCCCGGACACCTCCACCCTGATCACCGCGGCCCGCGCACCGAGACCTTCCGCGGCCGTCGCGGCCTGTGCCGCAACATGATCGGAGCCGTCCTGGAGCTGATGGTCGATGATCAGCGCGTGCACGTCGAGTCCGGCGCGCACGGCGGCAGCGGTGAGCGCCAGCGAATCCGGGCCGCCCGACAGACCGACACACACCCGCGCGTCGTCCGGGAGGTACCGGCCGGCGAACGAGGTGACCGCGCGGGTTACAGCACCCGTCGAATCCACGCGCGCGGCTCGTCGATTTCGTCCGGACGCGGCATGGTCTCGGCCGACGTCCAGATGGTGTTGAACGCCTGCATGCCGACCTCGCCCACCACGGCATCGACGAAAGCCTTGCCGCGGATGTACTGCGCCATCTTCGCGTCCATCCCGATGAGCGCACGAATGATGCGCTGCACCGGATTTCGCGGCGCGGTCCGTCGTTTGTCGAAGGCCTCGCGGATGGTGGCGACGGTGGGTACCTGCGCCGGTCCCACCGCATCCATCACGTGATCGGCGTGTCCCTCGAGCAGGGTGCCGAGCATCATCATCCGGTTGAAGGCGTCGAACTGCTCGGGTGTCTGCAGCAACTGCATCGCACCGATGACACCCTTTTCCCGCGGCTTGCCACTCCGGATCGCGGACGTGATCCGTTCCAGCACTTCGGCACTCGACTCCCCCGCGTCGGAGGTGAGGGTGGCGATGTTGTCGACCATGTACTGGCGCAACCACGGATTCGCGGAGAACTGCACACGGTGGGTCACCTCGTGCAGGCACACCCAGAGCCGGAAGTCGCTGGGCACCACGCGAAGTGCGCGTTCCACCGCAATGATGTTGGGCGCCACCACCATCAGCACGCCGGGCTCACCGGTGTCGGGGTCCGGGGTAAACGGATCGTATTGTCCGAGAATCGCACCCGAGAGAAAGGCCAGCAGGCCACCGGCCTGCAACCCGGCCACCTTCGACGACACGCCACCCAGCAGACCCGAGCCAGAGTCCGCTTCGCTCCCGGCGCCGAGCCGATCCGGCCCGCTCGCTTCGCTCCCGGCGCCGAGCATGGACTGCATGGACTGCGCCGCCGCATCCACCCACTCCTTGCGGTCCAGGATGCGGGTCGTCGGCACTCGGAGTCCGTCGGCCAGTCCGGTGACCTCGCGGACCGGGGCTTCCGCACGTGTGGCGGCGTCGGCCAGTTCCGCGTAGGTCGCATCGAGGGTGTACTGCGTGGTCTTCGGACCGGGCCTGGACAGTTTGCGGCCCGTCGCGGCGGCGAACGACCAATCGATGCGGTCCCCGATGCCGTCACCGGGATCCGGGCTCACACTCGCATCGGCGTACGACGCGCCGTCCATCGGCGTCACAGCCATCATCGGCACCCACACTTCCTCAACGCTCCGGCCACGGCGTCCATGGCCGGTCGGGCATCCGCGGGAGAGGTCCCGCCGGAGATCAAGGCGAACGACAGGATTCGTCCGTCCACGGTCTGCACTATGCCGGTCAACGAACTCACACCGGTCAGGGTTCCCGTCTTCGCCCGCACCCAGCCGGCGCCCGGATTGGTCTCCGGGTCGAAACGATCGGCCAGCGTTCCGGTGCCCGCGGCGACCGGAAGACCGTCGAGCAGACCACGCAGCGCGGGTTGCGACGGACCGGCCACCGACGACATCAGCTTGTCCAGCACCGCGGCGGGAACCAGATTTCCGTACGAGAGCCCCGAACCGTCGCGCAGTGTCACGCCGTTCATGTCGAAGCCGTGCGCCGCCAGCGATTCCTTGCGCGCCGTCACGCCGCCGGCGATCGTCGCGGGCCCGCCCTTGGCGGTCGAGAGTTCGATGGCGAGCGTTTCGGCCAGCACGTTGTCGCTGAACCGCATCATGTCGTTGACCCGGGTCGCCAGCGGCGCCGACTGCACCGAGGCCACCACACGCGCATCCGCGGGAGCGGTCTCCTCGGTGACCGGCGCATCGACGCCGAGTGCCTTCGCCAGTGCGCGGCCCGCCGCGAGCCCCGGATCGTCCACCCGCGGCGAGAACTCGTCGAGGGGATCGATGCGTCCGCCGTCGGCGATCAGCGACTCGATCGGGGTGATGTCGCCGCCCTCGATGTCCCGCTTGTCCCAGGTCTTGTCCATCGCGGGTCCGTCATACGCGCTGAGATCCACCGCCACCGACGTGACCGGCACGCCGGACTTGCGCACCTGGGCGGCGAGGTCCGCGATACGCGGCGCATCGGTGTAGAAGGTCTGGGCGCCGGTCGGCTGCGCCGACAACGTCGGATCACCCGCACCCTTCACGATCAGCCGGCCGTCGCTGCCGACGACCACCGACGTGGTCAACCGCTTGTCCTGCGGCATGTCCAGAAGCGCCGCCACCGCGGTCAGGATCTTGGTGTTGGAGGCCGGGGTCCGCGGCTGATCCGGCGACGACGACCACAGGGTCGTCCCGGTGAGCACATCGCTGACCTGGCCGGTGAAGCGTCCCAGTGCCGGATTCCGTACCGCCTTCGCGATCGCGCGGCGCACACCCTCCGGGGTCGGTTCCGGAGCATTCGCCGCGACCGGCGTGAACTGCGGCGTCATCGTGATGGCCGCGGGGCGGGGCGGGATACCCGGCGGCAACTCGTCCTCGCGGTCCAGATACAGCGCAGCGCCCAGTGCGCCACCGCCGATCAACGCCAGAACCACCACGGAGATCACCGTCCACAGGAGCATGCGCCGCCGTGGGCGACCACGCCGTGTCCGCCCTTCCCCGTGCCGGGATGATTCGCGACGTGCTCCCACTGCTCCTCCGGACGCCGGGGTCGTCTGCCCCATGGCTTGAACTCACAGTATCGTTGAGGCGATCTGCGCAGGCGATGTGACGTCGTCGGCCAGCACCCAACGACATCCACCGCGACACACCAGCCAGGAGGAACCGTGGAATTCGATGTGACCATCGAGATCCCCAAGGGCAGCCGCAACAAGTACGAGGTCGATCACGAGACCGGGAAGATCTACCTGGACCGGTACCTCTACACCGCGTTCGGCTACCCGGCGGACTACGGCTACATCGACGGCACCCTCGGCGAGGACGGCGATCCGCTGGACGCCCTCGTGCTGCTCCCGGAGTCCGTGGTGCCGGGCGTCATCGTCCGGTCCCGCGTGATCGGCATGTACACCATGACCGACGAGGCCGGCGGCGACGACAAGCTGCTGTGCGTCCCGGCGGGCGACGTCCGCTGGGATCACATCCAGGACATCGGCGACGTGTCCGAGTTCGAACTCGGACCGATCTCCCACTTCTTCGAGCACTACAAGGACCTCGAGCCGGGCAAGGAGGTCCAGCCCGGCGGCTGGGTCGGCAAGGCCGAGGCCGAGAAGGTCGCCCAGGAGGCCATCGCGCGTCTCGCCGAGCATCCCGAAGAGGCCAACGAGCCCTCTCGCGGCTGATCTGAAGTACTGCTGCCGACAACGTCCTCCTGAGACCGGTCCGAGGGCACTACGCCCCCGGAGGCCGCTCAGGAGGACGTTGTCCGTTGTGCAGCCGGGTCAGTCCTTGGCCAGTTCGGGCGTATCGTCCTTCGGGTCCGGTCCAGCACCGGTTTCGGGACTGCCGATCGGCCGTCCGGTACGCAGGGGCAGCTCGCGCCAGGTGACGGTGCCGACGATGGCCAGCAGCGAGATGATCGACACCGTCAGGAAGACCCGGTCCATCGAGTCGGCGAAGCCCTCCTCGATCGGGGACGCCAGCTCACGCGGCAACTTCTGGATCACCGAGGTGTCCGACATGACGGACTCCGACGACGAGCCGGCCTGCTCCGGATTCCGTGCGGCCTCGAGGAGACCCTTCGCGAATCCGCTCACCTGCGGATCGTCGTCACCTGCCGCCCGCATGACCGCCGCCCGATACTCCGGAGACTTCGCCGCCTCCATCATCTCGTTCTTGATGTTGGGGCCCATGAGCGAGAACAGCATCGAGAAGAAGACGGCCACACCGAGCGTGCCACCGATCTGGCGGAAGAACGTCGCGGTGCCGGTGGACAGCCCCATGTCCTTGGGCGGCAGGATGTTCTGCATCGCCAGGGTGATCGGCTGCATCAGGTTGCCGAGGCCGAAGCCCAGCACCAGCGAGAACAGCATGACCAACCACACCGGCGTCGACGTGGACACCAGGTGCAGCAGGAACGTGCCGACCGTGATCAGCACCGAACCGATGATGGTGAATACCTTGTAGCGTCCGGTGCGCGAGATCATCTGGCCGGACACCACCGACCCGGTCATCAGCCCGAGCACCATCGGCAGCATCTGTAGGCCGGCCACCATCGGGCTCGAGCCGCGCAACACCTGGTAGTACTGCGGCAGCATCGAAATGGCGCCGAACATCACCGCACCGATGACCACGGAGATCACGATGCCCTGGGCGAACACCCGATTCTTGAAGACCCGCAACGGGATCAGGGCGTTGTCGCCCATCCGGTGCTCGATCCAGACGAAGATTCCGATGCCGACGATGCCGATCGTGTAGCAGAGCATCGAGAGTCCGGAACCCCAGCCCCAGCTGCGGCCCTGCTCGGCGACGATCAGCAGCGGCGCCACCGCGACCGCGAGAGCCGTTGCACCCCAATAGTCGACGCCACCGCCGGCGCCCTTGTTCTGGTCGTAGTTCAGCACCCGGTACACCACGATCAGGGCCACGATGCCGATCGGCACGTTCACCAGGAAGACCCAGCGCCAGCCGGAGATCCACAGGATCGACGACTGACCTGCGAAGAGCCCGCCGAGTACCGGGCCGAGCACGCTGGACGTGCCGAACACGGCGAGGAAGTAGCCCTGGTACTTCGCACGTTCGCGGGGTGGGACGATGTCGCCGATCGTGGTCAGCGCCAACGTGAACAGTCCGCCGGCACCGAGGCCCTGCACGGCACGGAACGCCGCGAGCTCATACATCGATGTCGCGATGCTGCACAGCAGCGAACCGACGACGAAGATCGAGATGGCAAGCAGGAAAAAGGGTTTGCGCCCGTAGAGGTCGGATACCTTGCCGTAGAGCGGGGTGACGATGGTCGAGGTGACCAGATAGGCGGTGGTGACCCACGCCTGCATGTCGTAACCCTTGAGGTCGTCGGCGATGGTGCGGATCGCCGTCGACACGATGGTCTGGTCGAGCGCGGCCAGGAACATGCCGATCATCAGACCGCCGAGGATCGTCAGGATCTGACGATGGGTCAGGCCCGCACCCGCGGTCTCCTGTGCATCCGACCGCTGGGCACCCGACTGCTGGGCGTCCGACTGCTCCGTCATGTGTCCGTCCTCCCGCCGTCCTTGCCCGTCGGGCTCAGGACATCCTCTGCCGCGCCGACGAAGCGATCGAGCAGCGTTGTCAGCGAATCCATCTCGTCGTCGGTCCAGCCCGCCAGGGCGTCCTGCATGGCCAGCCGACGCGACTCCCGCATCGACTCCACGCGCTCCCGGCCCGCGTCGGTGATGACTAGCAGTGTCGCCCGGCCGTCGTCGGGATCCGCCTCCCGCCGGACGAGACCGAGTTCGACCAGTTGTGCCACATGGCGACTCACGGTCGACGGGTCGGCGTACAACGCCTCCGCGAGGTCACGCGAGCGCATCGCCTTACGATCCAGATGAAAGAGTCCCCGCAGTGCGGCCGTCTCGTATTCACCGTCGACCGACCGCACCATGGCGTGCACGACGCGATCCCGGAGTCGCACGTAGCGCGACAGAACCTCGAACAGACCATCCACCGACTTCGCGGCGACCATGCGCACCTCTCCACACGTGCTGAATGCAACTAGTTGCCGTACTCAACGAGTTGGTCCCGCAAGTATGGAGTGCGGGAAGTCCCCGTGCAACAAGGAACATCCCGCCGTGCACCCGGGCCCGAAACGACGAACCCCGACGGTCCGCCCGGAAACCGGGCGACCATCGGGGATCGTGACGTATCAGCGGTCAGCGGAGTCCTGCGACGCCCGCCAGTCCCTGCAGTACCGCGCCGATGTTGGCGGCGGCACCCCACGAGAACATGTAGGCGACGCCGTTGAGGAACGCCGGCCCCACGATCTTCGCGACCTCGGGGTCGAAGGACAGATTTCCCATGGTGATCATTCGAATTCCTTTCGGTGTGGTCTAGGAGACCGTGACCTTGGTGCTCGCGAGCGCGTCGGTGAGGATCTTGTCCAGGTTGTAGATCGGGCGGTGGCTCTCGAACTGCTGCTCGTAGGGCACCTTCATGGTCGCGACCAGTTCACCCCAGCGGTTGTCGACCATGTTCTTGTAGCGCGGCAGCAGTTCGGTGGTGACGTACTGCCAGCGCATGTCGAAGACCGACCAGTCCCAGTCGGCGATGGGGGTCTGCACCGACACCTTCCGACCGTCGGGCAGACGGCCCTTGTAGGTGAAGGACTTGAAGTCGCGGAGCGCGGGAACGCCTGCGATGGACGGCGATCCGGCGAGGGTCATCGCGTAGGTGAGCGACGAACCGACACCTGCCGACTTGCGGTAGTTGCGCACGTTGTCGAACTGCCACCCGACGACGTTGTACTGTTCGCGGCGCAGCAGGGTCGCGTTGCCCGAGGCGATGCGCGACTTGTCGCCCGAGGCGACGTCGCGCCAGGCCGCCATCACGGCGTCGTCGATGATGCCCGCGGTGCGGAACTCCTGCACACCCTTCATGCCGTCCTTCACGTATGCGACGTGCATCGGCATGAGGTCGGAGAAGATCGCCTTCTGCATCACCAGGATCTGCTTGGAGAACCAATCCAGATCGGCCGGCGTGATCTTGTCGGCGCTGTACGCGAGATTCCGGAAACCGGCCGGGAATTCGTTGATGATCCCGGGACCGGCCGCCGCGACGGCCTTGTCGATGATCTGGGCCGCGAGCGGCTGCAGTCCGTGAATCGAGTAGATGTCACCCATCATCACCACGTCGGCGATGCCGCCACCGAAGTCCGCGCCGACCAGGCCCGCCATACCGGCCCACTGCAACTCGCGGTGGTTGATCTGCAGGTCCTCGTAGTACCGGTAGCTCTTGATCATGTTGGAGCGGTTGGCCTTGAAACCGTTGTCCGGATTCCAGGACCCCAGATTGATGCCAGCACCGGTGGTGGCCTGAGCCAGGCGGTACTGGAAGAGCAGGGCCGCATAGCGCTGCGGCGCAACACCACTCGACCGAGCCTCGTTGATGAGCCGGTTCAGCGTCGCGAAATCGGTTGGCAGGGCACGGTTCACACCGCCGCCGTGCTTGTCGGCGAACCGGTTGGTCAGCGGCAGATCCAGATAACGCTCATAGCCTGCCGCCCGCGCGGGTGATGCGAACGCGATGGAACCGACCACCATACTCGCGATCACCAGTAACAACCCGGCGAGCCGGGTCACCGACGATGATGGACGTGCTTTCATTCTTTTCCCTCTCATGAACCGAGTTCGGTCGCAAGCCAATCCACCGTGTGCATACCGAAGAGCTCGGTACCCCACTTGTAGAGATCGGTGACGAATGTGTCTATGCCACATTGCAATCCGTAATACTGCGCATCAGTGCCCATCTTCGCCCACCGGCTCACCAGCTTCTTCGAGTCCGACGCCGGGGTCACCACCATGAAGGAGTCGTCCGACGCGCAGGAGGTGACCAGGACCTTCGACCGCGGACGGTCTCCGAGGCCGATCGTGTTGGCGCGGTAGACATGCTGGAACTCGGGCATATCCGCGGGCGGTATCCCCCTGGTGAACATCGCCCGCATCGGCAGGAACGGCGTACTGAAGTAGGCATAGGTCTGACAGCTCGCCCGGAAGTAGTCGGCGAGCACCCGGCCTGCCGGGTTGAGGTGAGCGTTCATCCGCATCTCCGGATACTGGGCCTCCAGGCCGAGCAGGGTCGCCATGACGAACCCCGAACCCAGCTGTCCGTCAGCGAATTTGATGAAGTTCTTCTGGTCGGCGGCGAGCGCCTCCAGCATCGTCGCCTTGATGTTGAGTTCCGGCGCGTACTTCTCGTGCATCTCGGCGGCGAATCCCGCACCGACACCACCGCCGGCGACCCCGAACATGCCCACCGGATTCCGCGGATTCAGCTCGGCCTCGCGCACCTGATAGGCGGAGCGAATCCCGTCCAGCAGAGCCTTCGCGGCGAAACGTCCGGCGAAGACCCCGTGCGGACGCGGATCCGCGTCGTTGCCGACATCGGAGATCACCACGCCCAGACCGCGATTCCACATCAGGGCGAGCGGACCGATCGCCGACCAGGCCGACGCGTCGCCATATGCTCCGCCGCTCCACTGGGAGGACGGGTGGCACTTCGGCCCGACCGAGTCGTTGGCTTCCTGGTACGCAACAAGTCTGCGTGTGCTGTTGTCACGGCCGTCGCGCGGCAGCATGACCACGCCGGTGGAGATCATGTTGCGGCCGCGCACGTCCTGCGTGACGTACATGATCTTCCAGGCGTCGATGTTCCCGGGCTTGAAACCGGTGAACAGCACGTCGAAGCGCTTGGCCTTCAGCAGCGTTCCGGGCTTGACGCCGGCAGGCAGCTTCGGTTCCGCGTAGAACGGGTCGGTGGCGGTCAGGCCGTCGAAGTTCTCCTTCGGGGTGGCATTCCGGCCGTCCCGGAAGGTGCCGAGCGCAAATCCGCTGAACACCTCGGACGACTTCGGCACGTCGAGCGGCACGCTCCCGCGATATGTCGGAGGAGTGTCATCGGCCAGGGCGACGGCAGTCGGCCCCGATACCGCAGCCACGCACGCCGCGACGAGCACAACGAATCCACGTTTGATTCCCATTGCAGCGCAGTCCTTCCATGGTTCGCACCCGACTTCGATGCAGCTGCATGAAAGAACTCACCGAGAATCTTCTCGCGCCGGCCCCCCGCCCGTAGCTCACTGCCTCTGAAGCTGAGAGCAGCCTATGTGTACGAAATGACACATGTCAATGAACGCATACAGGTTCCGAAATTCGGCATCTACGCAGGTCAGCGATAGTTTTGCTCGGTAAACAAACGGTAACAGGCTGATTACAGTGAGACAAAACACATAACTCGTCTCTGCGGCGGGCTCCACATCCCGGAACGGGAGGACGGATCGTCGCGCGAACCTACCGGTCGAGCGAGCCGAGAAGGGGGAGCACCTCTTCGCGCACGCGACCCGCGGTCGCCGATCCGTCGATGGGCACCACGATCACGGCGTCAGCCACCTCGGCGGCGTAGACATCCCGGATCAGGGAGGCCAGACCACGCGGCGTACCGACGTAGCGGATCGTCGCGGACGTCGCTTCGGCGAGGCCGGCCCCGTCGCGCTGCCCGGCATTCGACTCGGCGTCGACCGAGGCGCGCGCGGAGGCCGCGTGCGGTGCGATGGCCGCTTCGATCTCCAGTGCGACAACGAAATTCGCCGGATCGTGCGAGCCCGCGCGCAGCAGCGAACGGGCACGCCGGGCCTCGCGCAACGTATCTCGCCGCACCACGGTCGAAAAGTCAAGAGCCACATTGTCTCCCGCGACCGCGACACGCAGAGCGGGTCGTCCGATGCTGACGGTGGCGTGCTGGACGGACGCGAGGTCGGGGGCCAGGGTGACGGTCATGATGGCAGATCTCCTACTGGTGGCGGTCCGGTCGTCCGGAGGTGGTCAGTGTGGTCAGGGCGTCGATGAGCCGATCGATGTCGTCGGAGCCGGTGCCGAGGCCGAAGCTGGCACGCACCGCTCCCCCGGCGTAACCGAGCCGGTCGAGAATCGGATGCGCACAGAACTTGCCGTCCCGGACGCCGATACCCGCGTGGGCGCTGAGGTATTCGGCGACGGCGCGGGGGGTGTGACCGTCGACGTCAAAGCCTGCGATCCCGACCCGGTCGGAGGAATCGGCGAAGATCCGCAGTCGGCTGAGCCCGGCGATGCCGGACAGACCCGCGTCGGCACGTGCGCGAAGTTCTTCCTCGTGCAGACCGATCCGTTCGAATCCGATGGCCGTGATCGCCTCGCAGGCCGCGGCGATCGAGATGGCGCCCAACACGTTCGGTGAGCCGGCCT
The DNA here is from genome assembly GCF_059427765.1 of Gordonia sp. B8661-1. Taxonomy (NCBI): domain Bacteria; kingdom Bacillati; phylum Actinomycetota; class Actinomycetes; order Mycobacteriales; family Gordoniaceae; genus Gordonia; species Gordonia sp. B8661-1. The sequence continues at coordinate 91,524 of NZ_JCAHRL010000004.1, read as the reverse complement.
CATGCCGTGCGGCGCCGGAATGCCAGGTGACCGACGCATCGTCGGCCAGATCCACCGACGCGCTCGCACCCCCGCCTGCCAGGTAGGGCTCGGCGGCATCGAGCCAGTCGGCTCGCCCGATCAGCACGCCGGCACCGAACGGTGCGTACAGCTTGTGCCCGGAGAACACCAGATAGTCGATGCCGTGGCTGACCATCGACACCGGCCGGTGCGCGACGAGCTGCGCGGCGTCAACGAGGATGCGCGCACCGTGGCGATGGGCGATCGACGTCAGCCGCCGGATCGGGAGCACTTCGCCGGTGACGTTCGACGCCGCGGTGATCGCCAGCAGGGCGGCGGGCGCCGACGCGAGCTCCTCCTCCAGGGCGATCAGGGTGTCCTCGATGGTGTCCCGCGCCGCGACGATCCGCGCGCGTCGATTGCCCTCGGCGTCGGGAGCGCACCACGGCAGCAGATTGGCGTGATGTTCGATGTCGAGGACCACGACGTCACCGACGGTCGCGTGGGCGGCCAGATTGATGGCGTCGGTGGTGCCGCGGGTGAAGACCACGGCGTCATCGGCGCGCGCCCGCACAAAGCTCCGCACGGTGTCCCGCGCCGCCTCGTACCGGCGTGTGGTGACCTGTGAGAGGTGCCCCGCACCGCGATGCACGCTCGCGTACTGGGCAAGGGCCTCGCTAACCGCCTCGGTCACCTCACACAGCGCCGGCGCGCTCGCCGCGTAATCGAGATTGGCGTACCTGACCTCACGCCCGCCGTCGACGGGCACGCATTCCTCGGCACCGACGACCTGTGCCAACGGGCTGATCGTCGGCCGGAAACCCGCCACGGGCGGCAGCGGATGAACGGTGTCGGCGATGCCGGTGGTGCAGGTCCGGAACGGGGATGACAGCACAGCAGTCATGACAGATATCTCCTGGAACTCGCGCTTGCCGCGATCGGTTGACCACGGCCAGGTCGTCACCCGGAGCACCCCACCGCGAAGGAGGGTTGCCGACCAGCGAGCCGGGGCTTGTCACTGGCACTCATGACCTGCACCCAGAGTGCGTCACCGGCTCCGGGACTGTCAATTTGCGCGCACCGTGGGTTAAACCCCCGCCGGCGTCCGCCGGTAGCGTGAGGACATGCCCGACACCGGACACACCGTCCACCCCGATGTGTTCGTACTGTCGCGTCCGCACGGCACGGTCCGTGGGCACGGAGTGACCGGACGATTCACCGACGCCGCCGACGCCGCCACCACGCTGCGCTCCCGCGACGTCCCGGCGATCACCGGGGCGCTGGCCTTCGACATCCGCACCCCCTCGGCCCTCGTCGCCCCCGAACGGCTGTCCGCGGGTGTCGATCCGTTGCCGGCGAGACCGGCTGCGGCGCACAGCATCACCTCGATGTCGCTCTCGCCCGACGAGGCCACCCACCGCGCCCGCGTGACGCAGGCTCTGCAACACATAGCGGCCGGCGAGGTGGACAAGATCGTCCTCGCCCGGGCTGTCGAGTTCACCGTCGACCCGGTCGTCGACGTCGACGATCTGCTGGGCGCGCTGGCCGGCGGCAACGCCGAGCACAACGCCTTCGCGGTCGACGTCGGAGCAGCGGGCGGTCCGGATACCGGGTGGCTCGTCGGTGCGAGCCCGGAAGCGTTGTTGCGCAAGCGCGGCCGCGAGGTCACCTGCCTGCCGTACGCCGGTTCCGCACCGCGCCATGCCGATCCGACGGCCGATGCGGCAGCGGCGCGACGGCTGTCGGAGTCCACCAAGGATCGGCTCGAACACGCCTTCGTCGTCGACTACCTGCGGGAACAGCTGACCCCGCTGTGTGACGAGCTGAGTGCACCGGCCACCCCGGATGTCCGTGCCACCGGCGAGATCTGGCATCTGGCGACCCCGATCCGGGGCATCCTGCGCGACCCCGGGACGACCGCACTCGACCTCGCCCTCCGGCTCTCGCCCACGCCCGCGGTCTGCGGCACTCCCAGCGCGCGGGCCGCCTCGCTCATCGATGCCATCGAGGGCCCGCGCGGACTGTACGGCGGGGCCGTCGGCTGGGCCGATGCCGAGGGCGACGGCGAGTGGATGGTCACCATCCGCTGCCTGCATATCGCCGACGACCGGCGCACCCTGCGCACCTGGGCGGGCGGCGGAATCGTCGCGCAGTCCGATCCGCAGGCCGAGTACGACGAGACCACGGCGAAGCTGCGCACGGTGCTCAACGCACTCGGCATCGCCGGGCTACCCGGCTGATCACGTCCCGAGGCTGCGGAAAACATCGTCCTCAGCGTGATCCGGGGGCACTATGCCCTCGAAGGGGGCTGAGCGCGACGTTTTCCGCAGCTCAGCCCAGGGCACGATCCAGATCGGCCAGCAGGTCGTCGATGCCCTCGAGACCCACCGACAATCGAACCACGCTGTCGCTCAACCCGATCGCGGCCCGACCGTCCGGCCCCATGGCACGGTGGGTGGTCGTCGCCGGATGGGTGATGAGGGATTTCGAGTCGCCGAGGTTATTCGAGATGTCGACGATCTGCAGCCCGTCGAGCACCTCGAAGGCCCGCGCCTTGCCGGTCACGCTGCCGCGATCGGCGAGCTCGAAGGTCACCACGGTGCCACCACCGGACATCTGCGACTTGGCGAGCTCGTACTGCGGATGTGATTGCAGGAAGGGATATTTCACCCACTTCACGCGCGGATCGGCCTCCAGGAACTCGGCGATGCGCAATGCCGAGGCGGTCGACGCATCGACACGTAGCCGCATCGTCTCCAATCCCTTGACCAACGTCCAGGCGTTGAACGGGCTCAGTGCGGGACCGGTGTGCCGCATCAGGGTCTGCACCGGGCCGTCGATGTACTCCTTGGAACCCAGGACCGCACCGCCCATCACGCGGCCCTGACCGTCGATGTGCTTGGTGCCCGAATACACGATGACATCGGCGCCCAGATCCATACCGCGCTGCAGCAGCGGGGTGGCGAAGACGTTGTCCAGCACCACCTTTGCGCCCGCGGCGTGGGCCATCTCGGACACCCGGGCGACATCCACGAGGGTCTGCATGGGGTTGGACGGGGTCTCGAAGAACACCGCGTCGGTGGGCTCGGCCAGCGCGGCCTCCCACTGATCGAGGTCCTCGCCGTCGACGAACACGGTCTCGACTCCCCAGCGCGGCAGGATCTCGTTGCACACCACGAAGCAGGAGCCGAACAAGCTGCGTGCCGCCACGAGACGGTCGCCCGCCTTCAGGAGTGCGCCGAGCGCGACGAAGACCGCCGCCATGCCGCTGGCGGTCCCGAAACATGCCTCGGCACCGTCGAGTTGGCGCAGACGCTCCTGGAACACCGCGACCGTCGGGTTGCCATAGCGGGAGTAGACGAAGCGCTCGTCCTCGCCGGTGAAGGCACGTTCCGCGGCGGCCGCGGAGTCGTACACGTACCCACTGGTGAGGTAGAGCGCCTCGGAGGTCTCGAAGAAACCGGAGCGATCCAGACCGGCGCGCACCGCCAGGGTGTCCGCCGAAACCCCTTCGGGGAGTTGCTTGCTCACGATTGCCTCCACGGCAGATCCAGGGCCCGCCAGCCGGCCGACCCACGGTGGTCGTTCTCGTCGAGGCCGCCCTCGAATCCGTCGAGCACGTTGTAGCACCGCGCGACGCCGTCGGCGGTGGCCGCCTCCGCGGCGCCGATGGACCGATGACCGGACCGGCAGATGAAGATCACGTCCTGATCGTCGGTGACCCCCGCGTCGCGGAGCTGCGCGACGAAGGCGTCATTGTGCGTCCCGCCCGGGAAGGTGTTCCATTCGATGAAAATCGTCTGTTTGCCGATCACCTCGAGATCCGGCACGCCGACGAACGACCATTCGGCCTGCGTCCGGCAGTCGACCAGGACGGTCGACGGTTCGTTCTCGAGCTTCGTCCACGCCTCCTGCGGCGTGAGGTCCCCGGCATAGCTCACGAGCTGCATACCTTCCAGTTGCCGTCCTCGGACACCACGACCGTGGGCGTCACCTGCTTCTGGTCGGGCTTGTTGTCGAAGTGCCACTCTACGTCCGCGGTCGCGCGGCCCCCGTCGATGCGCAGCTCCCGGATCTCCGGGATCACCAGATGACCGTTCGCCTCATTCGACTCCCGGTTGGCGTCCAGGAACGCCTCCTCGGTCGGGAAGGTCGGCGCCGCGAGATCCGCCGCGCAGGTGACTCCCCGGTATTTGGCGTAATCCAGGTCGTTGCGTGCCGTGTACTGGTCGTTGATCGCGTGCTGCACCCGTGCGGTGTCGCTCATGCGGTCGTCGGCGGGGCGCACCAGGTAGGAGATGCCGATGCCCGCGGCGGCGACGACCACGACCCCGAGTGCCACGAAGAACGGCCACGCGTCCTTCCAGGACTTCGGCCGCTCGTCGGCGGTCGGGTCGACGGCATCGGCGCCGTCGGCGCGTCCGGAGTCGTCACGTGGACTTTTTCCCATGTCGGAAAGTGTATCGACGCGTTGGGAGCCTCCGGAACGCAGCTCGAAGTGAGGCAACCCTCACAGAGGATTTTGGTGGTGGGCGTCGAGCGCCTACCGTAGAAGGGATAGGCGCCGCAAACCGTCGGCGGACACCACGACTCCGCGAGGAGTCCCTCAAGAGGCACGGAAAGCACCACTTCCATGAGTGATAACAGCCGCCCGTTGCGGGTAGCCATCGTCGGAGCCGGGCCCGCCGGCATCTACGCCGCCGACGCCTTGATGAAGCATGACACCGCCAAGGAGCGCGGGGTCAGCATCGATCTCTACGAGCGGATGCCCGCTCCGTTCGGACTCATCCGGTACGGCGTGGCCCCCGATCATCCCCGCATCAAGGGCATCATCACCGCCCTGCACAAGGTCCTCGACAAGCCTCAGGTCCGCCTGCTCGGCAACGTCGACTACGGCACCGACATCACCCGCGAGGATCTGCACGACCTCTACGACGCGGTGATCTTCTCCACCGGCGCCACCGACGACCGCGGCCTCAACGTCCCGGGCATCGACCTCGAACGCAGCTACGGCGCGGCCCAGTTCGTCGCCTGGTACGACGGCCACCCCGACTTCCCGCGCACCTGGCCCCTCGAGGAGGAGAAGGTCGCCGTGATCGGCGTCGGCAACGTCGCACTCGACGTCGCCCGCGTGCTCGCCAAGACCGGCGACGAACTGCTGCCCACCGAGATCCCCGCCAACGTGTACGAGGGCCTCAAGGCCAACAAGGCGATCGAGGTGCACGTGTTCGGGCGTCGCGGACCGGCTCAGGCCAAGTTCACCCCGCTCGAACTCAAGGAACTCGATCACTCGCCGAACATCGAGGTCATCGTCGATCCCGAGGACATCGACTACGACGAGGGTTCAGCCGTCGCCCGTCGCGGCAGCAAGATCACCGATCAGGTCGCGACGATCATCGAGAACTACGCCATCCGCGAGCCCAAGCAGGGCGCCATGCACAAGCTGTTCCTGCACTTCTTCGAGAACCCGGTCGAGATCCTCGGCGAGGACGGCAAGGTCGTCGGCCTGCGGACCGAGCGCACCGAGCTCGACGGCACCGGCAACGTCCACCCGACCGGCAAGCTGACCGACTGGGATGTCACCGCCGTCTACCGCGCCGTCGGTTACCTCTCCGACAATCTTCCGGAGATCCCGTTCGACCATCAGGCCGGCGTGATCCCGAACGAGGCGGGGCGGGTCTTCGACGAGGGCGCCCAGCTCACCGGCATCTACACCACCGGCTGGGTCAAGCGTGGGCCGGTCGGCCTCATCGGCCACACCAAGGGCGATGCGAACGAGACCGTCGAATGCATCGTCGAGGACATGCTCGCCGACAAACTGCTCTCACCGGGCCGCCCGTCCGAGGATGCCGTGATCGAGTTGCTGGAGAGCCGCAACATCCCGTTCACCACTTGGGACGGCTGGTACCGCCTCGACGAGCACGAGCGCGCGCTCGGTGCGGCCGAGGGTCGCGAGCGCGTGAAGGTCGTCGAGCGCGAGGACATGCTTGCCGCCTCCGAGCCGGGCAAGGTGTCCCGCCAGAACTGACCCCGGCGAACCACGTGACCGTCGCGGATTGAGTTGGCCGAGGCGCCAGCCGAGGATGTATCGAAATCCATTGCGGCGGCGGTGGTCTCGATATGCGGTCTCGCCTGGCGGCTCGACCGCTACTCGACCAGCGACCAAGCAGCAGTCGCTGACCGAAAAACCGGCAAACGGCCGAACACCAGTCGCTGACCGAATAATCGGCAAACGGCCGAGCAGCAGTCGCTGACCGATTAATCGGCAAGCGGTCGAGCAGTCGCTGATCGAGTAGTCGGCGAGCGGAGCGAGTCGACGTATCGAGATCCCGCACAACGGATCTCGATACGAGAGCCTCGCTGCGCTCGGTTGCTACTCGATCAGCGGTGGGGTCAGTTGCCCGCGGTCTGCTCCTGCTTCGGCGGATTGTCCTGGCGGCGGAAGTTCTGCCAGAAACCGAAGTTGTTGGCGAGGTTCTCCGCCTCGGCGCCGATGGTGTAGCCGGCGATGGACGACGGGAAGCATCCCGTCCACCGGGTCTCGATGGGACGCACCCAGCGATTGGCCTTGTTGTCCCACTTGGACATCGTCTGGCCCGGCTTCAGTTCCTTGATGAAGACGGAGCGGCCGTTGATCTCCTGCAGGGTGACGTTGTGGATGGTCGAACCGCCGACGTTCTTCACCGTCATCCAGCGATACATGTACCAGGCCTGATTCCAGGGCTGACCCCACTGGCCGAAGTGGCATTCGACGTTGCCGGTGATCTGCAGGTCGCCCGGGCCCGCCGCCTGAGCCGGTGCGACAGCGGCCATGCTGCCCGCCGCGACTCCGGCCGCGGCGAGTACCGAGATGCCCGCACGCTTGAGTGCTGTCCTCATCGTTCGTCTCCTTCTCATCGGATGGCGGGGCCGGAGCGACAACGGTTGTGCTCGCCGGCACCACTGACTGGACTATCGACCCTTCCGCTGGAGATTGTTACCCGTCACACACAACTTTCTCAGGCTTCCGAATGAAATGACCACCGGTTCGTCACCGTCGGGGACGTGGCGCCGGATTGTTCTCGCGGCGGAGGCTGTGCCAGAAACCCGCGTTGTTGAGGAGATTCTCGCGTTCGGCGCTGATGGTGAAGCCGGCGATGGCGACCGGATAGCAGCCGCGGGCCCGCGTCTCGATGGGATGAATCCACCGGTGGTACCGGGAGTCCCACCGCGACATCGATTGCCCCGGCCGCAGTTCCCGGATGTACACCGACCGACCGTTGATCTCCTGCAATCGCACGTTGTGCGCAGTCGATCCGCCCACGTTGCGGACGCTCAGCCAGCGGTGCACGGACCACGACTCGAGCCACGGCTGCCCCCAGTGGCCGAGGTCGAAATCGCATCCGACCCCGCCGGTGATCTGCAGATCGGCCGGGCGGGCCGCCTCCGCCGGTGTCACCGCGGTCATCGAACCCGCCGCGACGCCGATTGCGGCCAGGGCCGCGACGAACACTCGCCTGAGTGCTGCCCTCATCGTTCGTCTCCTTCCATCGGCGGCCGGGGGTGCGGTGTACGGCCCGCCGGATGCCGGCCGCGGATGGCGATCCCGGAGATCCGGCCATCGACCCTGCCATCTAAATCGTTACCGCTCGCACGCATCTCGGACCGGAGATGCGTGCGATCGTCAATGCAATCGTGATATTAGGAATGCGCACCATCCGACCGGCATCCCAGCTTTGGTAAGGTTTACCTTTGTGCGTCGGGTCTACGGGTTTCTCCTGCTCATCGGGGTTATCGTCGTCGCTCTCGTCGCGTCGATCGCGATCGGATCTCGCATCATCCCGCTCGGCGACGTCTGGCAGGCGCTCTGGCTCGACCGCGGCGCACCGATGTCGGCGGCCACCGCCGAAACCGTCGGAGTGATCGACGACCTCCGGATTCCGCGGACCCTGCTCGGTCTGATCGTCGGACTCGCGATCGGTGCGGCCGGCGCCGTCACCCAGGGCCACACCCGTAACCCGCTCGCCGATCCGGGCATTCTCGGTGTGAACGCCGGCGCCGCGTGCGCCGTCGTCATCGGCGTCTATCTCCTCGGCATCGACAGCCCACTCGCCTACATGGTCTGCGGCATGGTGGGTGCGATGATCGCGGCCTCGGCGGTCTTCGGGCTGTCCGCGCTGTCGGGGGCAAGCCCACTGACACTCGTGCTGGCGGGTACCGGGTTGTCCGCGCTGCTGCTCGCCATCACCTCCGCGATCGTCCTCACCGACGCGACCACCCTCGACGCCTGGCGATTCTGGAATGTCGGCTCGACGGCGGGCCGCGACATCGACGTGTTCTGGGCAAGCCTGCCGTTCGTCGTGATCGGTCTGATCCTCGCGGTCGCCAGCGGTTTCTTCCTGAACGTCCTGAGCCTGGGCGACGACATGACCAAGGCACTCGGCTCCCGGGTGGCCGTGTTGCGGGTCGTCGGGATCGTCGCCATCACCCTGCTCGTCGGCGCCGCCACCGCCGCATGCGGCCCCATCGTGTTCCTGGGCCTGGTCGTGCCACACATGGCACGAGCGATCACCGGCCTCGACTACCGCTGGATCGTCCCGTTCTCGGCACTGCTCGGCGCGGCCCTCATGCTGGTGTGCGACGTCCTCGGCCGGGTCGTCGCCCGTCCGGGTGAACTCCAGGTCGGCCTGATCCTCGCGTTCGTCGGTGCGCCCTTCCTGATCGCCCTCGTCCGCCGTCCGAAGTTGGCATCGGTATGACGGCGATCGACGACCGGCCCACCGTGCGCACGTCCCCGGTCATGCGAATCGGTGCGGCCTCCTGGGTGATGCGGCCCCGCGCACTGATGGTCGCCGGTGTCTTGATCGCGCTCGCCGTGCTGCTCTTTCTGCTCAGCGTCGGCGTCAGCGATTACCCGATGACCCCGATCGATGTCGCACGCACCCTCCTCGGTGGCGGCACGCACGTGGAGAACGTCGTGGTCCTCGAGAGCACGTTGCCCCGCGCGCTGGTGTCCCTCCTCGTCGGCTTCGGACTCGGATTGTCGGGGGCGCTCACCCAACTCATCGCCCGCAATCCACTGGCCACCCCGGACATCCTCGGCATCACCGCGGGCGCCGGTGCGGCAGCGGTCGGCGCCATCGCCTTCTCCACGGGCTGGGGTGCGTGGTTGGCCGGACTCGGCGTCCCACTGGCCGCGCTCGTCGGCGGCTTCGGCACCGCCTTCGCGATGTACCTGCTGGCCTGGCCGGGCCGTGCGGCCAATGCCTCGGTCGACCCGTTCCGGCTGGTCATCATCGGCGTCGGCATGACCTGGGTGCTGCAGGCACTAACCAGCTGGCTGCTCACCCGCGCCAGCATCAACGACGCGGGCCGGGCACAAACCTGGATCGTCGGCTCGGTCGCCGATTCCGGATGGTCCGATGTCTGGCCCGCGCTGATCGCCGTCGGCCTCGGAATCGTCGTCGTCACGGCATTGTCCCAGTCGGTTCGTATCCTCGACCTCGGCGCCGACATCGCCAGCGGCCTCGGTGTCCGCACCGGTCGCGTGACGTCGATTCTGCTCCTCACCGCCGTCGCCGTCGCCGCACTGTGTGTGTCGGCCGCCGGGCCCATCGCCTTCGTCGCCCTACTGGCTCCGCAGATCGCGGTGCGCCTCGCCGGATCACCGGCGCCGACTCCGCTGACCTCCGGGGTACTCGGCGCGGTCCTCGTCCTCGGCGGCGACCTGCTGTGCCGCACCGTCCTGCCCGGCGCACTGCCGGTGGGTGTGGTGACCGCGGCGATCGGCGGCCCATTCCTCGTGTATCTGATGATCACGATGTCCCGAAAGGCCAGTGTATGACCAGGACTCGACTGCAGGCCGACGGTCTGAGCGTCGGCTACGACGACCGGCTGATCATCTCCGATCTCGACATCGCCGTTCCGGACGGACAGGTCACCACCATCATCGGCCCCAACGGATGCGGCAAGTCGACGCTGCTGCGCGCACTCGCCCGGCTCCTCCCGCCGCGCACCGGCTCGGTCCACCTCGACGGTCGCGACATCCATCGGACGCCGCCCCGGACCGTCGCCCGCACACTGGGACTCCTACCGCAGAACCCTATCGCACCCGACGGTCTGCTGGTCGCGGATCTCGTTGCGCGCGGACGACATCCGCATCAGCGGTGGTATCAGCAGGCGTCGGCCGCCGACGAGGCCGCGGTCGCGTGGGCACTGGAACGGACCGGGACCACCGATCTCGCCGATCGTCCGGTCGCCGCTCTCTCCGGCGGACAGCGGCAGCGCGTCTGGATCGCGCTCACCCTCGCACAGGAAACCGATCTGCTCCTGCTCGACGAGCCGACCACCTACCTCGATCTCGCGCATGCGGTGGAGGTGCTCGACCTGGTCCGCACTCTCCGCGCCGACCACGGCAAGACCGTCATGATGGTGCTCCACGACCTCAATCTCGCTGCACGCTACAGTGATTCGCTGGTCGTGATGCGCGACGGCGGAATCGTCGCGCAGGGTCGCCCGGACGAGGTCATCACCGCGGAATTGCTCGATGACGCCTTCGGACTGCGTGCCCACGTCATCGAGGATCCGGTACTCGGGGGGCCGCTGATCATCCCGCTCGGTGCGCACACGCCCGACCGCATGCTCTCCCGCTCATGAGATCCGTTCACGCTTATTGGATCCGATAAGCGTGAACGGGAACCGATGAGCGGGAGCCGCTCAGTAGACGAATGCGCCGATCAGCCAGATCCCGGTCGCGACCAGAGCCGCGAACAACTCGATCCCGATGGTGATGATCGCTGCCTTGCACGCCGATTTCGCTCCGCGCCAAGCGGTTCCGGCGGTACGGGTGCGGGTCAGTTCGGCGAGGTACGCGCCGAGCACGAAGCCGAGGAACAGGCCGATCACCGGAACCACGAAGAACCCGATGATGCCGAGCACACCGCCGACCACGATGGTGACGTTCGGGATGCCCGCCGATTTCAGCGATCGACCGGCCACCAGATACTTGATGACCTCGCCGAGCAGGATGATCGCGGCCGCGACGCCGAACACCGCCCAGGCCCAGCCGCCGACGACCGCGGCCCACACGCCGATCGCGACGGCGACGATGATCCCGCCCGGCAGCACCGGGACGACGATTCCGAGCAGACCGACCAGTATCGCGGCACCGACGAGCACCTCGCCGCCGAAGGACATCCGGACCTACCCGACTCAGTCGACAGGTGTGCCGGTGCGCGGCGGCACACCGGGACGTCCATTGGGCTGCTGACGGGGCGGCAGCGGTCCGCGCGGTGGTATCGGTCCACGGGGCGGCACCGGCCCGCGCGGCGGAACCGGACGCTGATTGCCTGCGGGACCGTCGACGGGGCCCGGTTTCTGCGGCCGCGGCGGGGGCGGCGGCTTCTGCATGGGTGTCGGCGGGGGCGGCGCGGGAGCCGGACCCGATGGGACCACCATCGAATCCCCCTGCGGCACCGGCGCCTTCACCTCGAAGGGACGTCCGGGCACCGGATTCACCAGCGAGGCACCGCGCACGGCGCGCTTACGTGCGGTGGCGACATCGTCGGCGGTCGCGGTCACCACACCCATCCGTCGACGGTGATAGCTCACCGGTTTGCCGAAGAGCCGGATGTCGGTCTCGGGCACGGCGAGAGCCCTGGCCACATCCTCGAAGGCGATGGCCGGTTCGTCGAGCTGACCGTAGATCACCGCGGAAGCACCCGGCGACGCGAGCGTGACGTCCACCGGCAGCCCGAGAATGGCACGGGCGTGCATCTCGAACTCCGACAACCGTTGGGTGGCAAGGGTGACCAGACCGGTGTCGTGCGGGCGCGGCGAGACCTCGGAGAAGTACACGTCGTCGCCCTTGACGAAGAGCTCGACACCGAAAACACCTCGGCCACTGAGCTTCCCGTCGCCCATGGCGGTGGCGATACGGGCCGCGATGGACGTCGCCGCACCCAGCGCGTCGGCACTCATCTCATGGGGCTGCCAGCTCTCCACGTAGTCACCGGACACCTGCTGGTGGCCGATCGGCGCACAGAAATGGGAGGTGAGGCGACCGGTCGCGGGATCGATAGCGCGCACCGTGAGAAGTGTTATCTCGTAGTCGAATTCGACGAATCCCTCGACGATGACCCGATTGTTCCGGACCCGGCCGCCGGTGTTCGCGGCCTCCCAGGCGGCCGCGAGCTCGTCGGGACCGTTCACCACCGTCTGCCCCTTGCCCGACGACGACATCACCGGCTTGACCACGCAGGGGAAACCGATCTCGTCGGCCGCCATCGCCAGCTCGTCGGGCGAGGACGCGAACAGATACGGCGACGTCGGCAGACCGAGTTCCTCGTCGGCAAGTCGACGGATGCCCTCGCGATTCATCGTCGCGACCACGGCCATCGCGGTCGGCACGACCTCGGCCAGTCCGCGCTTCTCGACTTCGACGAGTGCGTCGGTGGCGATGGCCTCGATCTCCGGCACGACGTAGTGCGGACGGTGCTTCTCGATGACCGCGAGCACCGCCGCCGGATCGGTCATGTCGATGACCTCGGCGTGGTGGGCGACCTGCTGGGCGGGGGCGTCGGCGTAACGATCCACCGCGATCACCTCGACACCGAGCCGCTGGAACGCGATGGCGACCTCTTTGCCGAGCTCCCCGGAACCGAGCAGCAGCACCCTCGTGGCTCCTGGCGTCAGTGGGGTGCCGATGGCCGCGGGCGGACCGACGCGGGGACCGGTGGCAGGCACCGGAACCGGGTCCGTGGGACCGTCCGTCGAGATCGGGTCGGCCGGGCTCTCGGGCTCGGGCCGCACGGAATCGGAGGACACCGGATCGGCCGCCACAGGCTCCCAACCTGGCGGTACCGGCGCTTCCGGGCCGTTCTGACTGTCAGACGTCATGTTCACGATCCTACGTGTGAGTGGAGTTCAGCCCGTCACCTCGTGCAGATAGCACCATCGCCACACCTCTCCCGGCTCGGCTGAACGCATCACCGGATGCCCGCTCTCCTCGAAGTGGGCGGCGGCGTGGCGGCGCGGACTGGAGTCGCAGCACGCGACGTGGCCACAGGTGAGGCACATCCGCAGATGCGCCCAGTGATGTTCGCCGAGGGCGGTGCAGTCCTGGCAGGCGGTGAGGGGGCCGGCGGGTTCGGGGTCGGCGGTTACGTCCACTCCGATGGTCGCCAGCTCCGGACAGGGTCCGCCCGACGTCGCCTTCTCCCCCGCGCCCGCACCCTCGTTCTTCGAACGCTGGAACAGTCGCATCGTTCCATTATCGCGGACGCCGCCACCCGGGCACACCGACCGCGGCACAATCAGGCGATTTGCCGGTGTTGTCCGAATCGAATGAGATGCGTTGAGCGGTTAGTTTCTACCGGTGAGCGCATCCCTGTTACTCGTGGTCGTGGTCGGCTGGTGATCTCCGCGTTCTGCCGCCGATTCGGATTGTCGTCGCCACTGGTCCTGGTCGTCGTCGGTCTGGCCGTGAGTTTCCTCCCCGGCGCACCCGACGTGCATCTCGAACCCGAACTGGTGCTGTTCCTGATCCTCCCGCCGCTGCTCTACTCCGCCGCGCAGGACAGTTCGTATCAGGACATCCGGACCAACATCCGTGCGATCGGACTCCTGGCGGTCGGACTGCCCCTGTTCTCGACGGTGGTCGTCGGCCTGGTCGCGTACTGGGTCTTCCCACATCTGCCGTTGGCCGCCGCGCTGGTGCTCGGTGCGATCGTCGCGCCGCCGGACGCGGTGTCGGCGCAGGCGATCGGTCGCCGGGTGGGTCTGCCGCGTCGCATCATGACGCTGCTCGGCGGGGAGAGTCTTCTCAACGACGCCACCGCCCTCACCGCCTACCGGGTGGCACTGGCCGCCGCTGTGGGTGCGACGGCCACCGTCTGGGGCGGTCTGTCGACCTTCGCGATCGCGGCCGTCGGCGGTGTCGCGGTGGGCATGATCATCGGCTACGCCGTCTATCTGTTGCGCATCTGGCTCACCGATCCGCCGATGGAGACCGCGATCGGGCTGCTCGTCTCCTTCGCCACCTATTACATCGCCGAGGAGGTCCACGCATCCGGCGTGATCGCCGTCGTGGTCGCCGGCCTGTTCCTGGGACAGCGATCGGTCCGCGACGGATATGCCACCCGACTGCAGGACGACGCCGTCCGCCGATCCATCGACGTCATCCTGGAATCCTTCGTGTTCCTGCTGATCGGGCTGCAGCTGCCGTTCCTCGTCGACGGACTGGCAGGCGAGTCCTGGGTGCGGGTGACCATCGACGCGGTGGCCGTCCTGGTGGCGGTGATCCTCGTCCGCTTCGTGTGGATCTATCCGGCGACCTACCTGTTCCGTCTGCTGCCGCGGGTGCGGCGGCGGGAACCGCGCCCCGATCCACGGGCCGTGTTCGTTCTCGGCTGGGCGGGGATGCGCGGCGTCGTGTCGCTCGCCGCGGCCTTCGCCATCCCGCTGACCACCGACGACGGTGAACCGTTCCCCGCCCGCGCGGAAATCCTGTTCCTGACCTTCGTGGTGGTCGTCGGCACACTGCTGCTGCAGGGCACGACGCTGCCCTGGGTGATCCGCCGGCTCGGGGTGTCCGCCGACGACGCGGCCGGCGACCGGCTGGCCTTCGCCGGGGCGCAGGATCGTGCCTCGCGGGCCGCCGAACAGCGTCTCGACGAACTGCTCGCGGAGATCCCCGAGGACGACAAGGCACGACGCCATCAGGCGATGTTGTTGCGCAAGTGGGTGAACACCCTGCGGAACGAGGCCTGGGAGGAACTGGGACGCGGCGCCGAGGACATCGGCGAGAGTCCCACCGCGGCGGGCAACCGGATGCGTTCGGAGATCCTGGCCGTGCAGCGGGCGGTGTTCATCGAGGAACGCGATGCCGGCCGCATCGACGACGAGGTGTTGCGCACCGCCCTGCGCAGCCTGGACTTCGCCGAAGGTCAGATGGATCGCGAACGCGACTGAGCCGACCTTCGCCGATCGAGAGAACCAGGCGCCAGCCATGTTCGCCGATCGAGTAGGACGAGGCGCCAGCCGAGGCCGTATCGAGATCACCGGTGATCTCGATACGCCGACTCGCTGCGCTCGCCGGCAACTCGATCATCGGGAGGTGCGCGCTCGCCGGCTACGCGATCAACGGGATGGGCACGCTCGCCGGCTACTCGATCAACAGGTGGCGCGCTTGTCGACTACTCGTCGATTGGCGTGGACTCCGCTGCGGGAGCGGCACTTCGGGCCGCGAAGATCACGGTGGGAGCGGTGCGCCCACGCAGCGTGATCGTCTCCTGCTGCTCCCAGTGACCCGCCTCGGCTCCTGCGGCCTCGACGGCCCGGCCGGCCGCCAGCGGACGGGAGGGATCACGCTTGGCCAGCTCCGACAGCCGGGCGCTCTCGTTGACCGGGTCACCGATCACCGTGTACTCGAATCTCTCGATGGCGCCGACGTTTCCGGCCACGACGGGTCCGTAGCCGACGCCGATGCCCGCGGACAGATCCGGCACCTCCACGGCCAGCCGTTCGGCGATGGCCCGCGCCGCGCCCAGCGCCGCGCCCGCCGGATCGTCGAGATCCATGGGTGCACCGAAGATCGCGAGCACCGCGTCGCCCTCGAATTTGTTGACCAGGCCGTCGCGTTCCTCCACGGCCCGCACGATCACCGCGAAGAACCGGTTGAGGATCTCCACCACCTCGGTCGGGCTGCGTTGTGCGGCAAGGGTTGTCGAGCCGATGACGTCGACGAAGACGGTGGCGACCTGTCGTTCGGTGCCGCCGAGTTCCGGGTCGGAGGTCAGGGCGGCGTCGGCGACGTCGCGGCCGACATGGCGGCCGAACAGGTCCCGGACGTGCTCGCGTTCGCGGAGGCCGCCGACCATCGAATTGAAGCCGACCTGGAGGTCGCCGAGTTCGGAACCGTCGTAGACCACGAGGTCCGCGTCGTCGAGTTCCCCGGCGCTCACCCGGTTCATGCCCTGGCGCACACTGCGGATGGGCCCGGTGATGCTGAGGCTGGACAGCATGGTGAGCAGCAGGCCGGTGAAGAGCGCGATCAGCCCGAGCACGGTCACGCCCACGAACAGGTCGAGTTTGCTGGTCTGGTCGCGGCCCACCCCGAAGCCGACGACCAGCATGATGCCGATGACCGGAATGGCCGAGCCGATCATCCACGACACGACGGCCCGCGACCGGATGCCGCTGCGTTTGCGTCGGCGATAACCCGCGCTGATCAGTTCCGCCGCCACCGGACGCAGGGTGAAATCGGTGAGCAGGTACGAGATCGCGACCACGACGACCCCGCTGAGCGCGACCACGAACGCCACCTTGGGGATCAGTTGGTAGCTCACGATGCCGTACATCAGGGTGAACATGACCGTGGCGCCGCCCCAGAGCAGGCCCTGCATCGTCGCCAGCCGCCACGGCACCCGGAGCGTCCGGCGCGCGTCCCGCTCGTCGGGCTCCCGATCCCGGATCGCCCATTGCAGGTCACGGACGATCACGACCGTCCCCCAGCCGATCCCGATCACGAAGGCCACCGCGATGTAGACCGGCACGGCGATGAAGTTGACCCACCACAGTTCGCTCTTGAACACCGACGGTTCCGGGATGCCGACCGACGCCAGGGTCACCGCCAGGACCGCGCCCACCAGATTGGCGGTCACGTTGGACGCGGTCAGGAGCGTCTGGATCCGGACACGCTGGACGACATTGCTGTCGTCGACCGACCCCAACAGGATCGATCCATAGTCGCGACTGCCCCGCCTCATCCGCATGGCGTTCAGCTTCTCACGCCGAATCAGCTGATCAGGCATGTTCTGGATAAGGGTGTTGTCAGACGATCTCGCGGCGCACGATCGTCTGATCGCGGCCCGGGCCGACGCCGATGCACGAGATGTGCGCGCCGGAGAGTTCCTCGAGCCGCAGGATGTAGTCCTGCGCGTTCTTCGGCAGATCTTCGAAACGCCTGCACTCGGAGATGTCCTCCCACCAGCCCGGCATCTCCTCGTAGATGGGCTTCGCGTGATGGAAGCCGGTCTGCGTCATCGGCATGTCGTCGTGGCGCTCGCCGTCGATCTCGTAGGCCACGCAGATCGGGACGGTGTCGAGGCTCGACAGCACGTCCAGCTTGGTGAGGAAGTAGTCGGTGATGCCGTTGACGCGGGTCGCGTACCGCGCGATGACGGCGTCGAACCAGCCGCAGCGACGGGCACGGCCTGTGGTCACGCCGACCTCGCCGCCGGTCTTCGCCAGGTACTCGCCCCACTCGTCGAAGAGCTCGGTCGGGAACGGACCGGACCCGACACGCGTGGTGTAGGCCTTCAGGATGCCGAGAACGGTGGTGATCTTGTTCGGGCCGATGCCCGCGCCGACCGCCGCGCCGCCGGCCGTCGGATTCGACGACGTCACGTACGGGTAGGTGCCGTGGTCCACGTCGAGGAGCGTGCCCTGCGAGCCTTCGAGCAGGATCGTCTCGTCCCGCTCGAGCGCCTGATTGAGCAGCAGCCGGGTGTCGGCGATGCGGTGTTTGAAGCCCTCCGCCTGGGTCAGCACCTCGTCGACGACCTGCGCCGGATCGAGAGCCTTACGGTTGTAGATCTTGACCAGGATCTGGTTCTTCAGCTCGAGGGCCGCCTCGACCTTCTGCGTGAGGATCTTCTCGTCGAGCACATCGGCGGCACGGACCCCGACGCGGGCGATCTTGTCCTGATAGCAGGGGCCGATGCCGCGTCCGGTGGTGCCGATCTTCTTGTTGCCGAGGAATCGCTCGGTGACCTTGTCGATCGCGACGTGATACGGCATCAGCAGGTGTGCGTCGGCGGAGATGAGCAGGCCCGAGGTGTCGACGTCACGGTCCTCGAGACCGCCGAGTTCGGTGAGCAGCACCCCCGGATCCACGACGACCCCGTTGCCGATGACGTTCTTGACGCCCGGCGTCAGGATGCCGGAGGGGATGAGGTGCAGGGCGAATGTCTCGCCGCTGGGCAGCACCACGGTGTGACCCGCGTTGTTGCCGCCCTGATAGCGGACGACCCACTGCAACTTCCCGCCGAGCAGGTCGGTTGCCTTGCCTTTGCCCTCGTCGCCCCATTGGGCGCCGATAAGCACGATCGCGGCCATGGGCGGACACTCTCCTTAGCTTGGCACGCTGAACAACAGGCCAACTCTACTGTGTCGGGCACGACAACCGTGAGCCGACGTGTCCGAGATGCCGAACTGGATAACCTGTTCGATGTGTCGTTCGCCCTCATCACCCAGGACGCGCCGTCCGACGACAAGCAGGCGGCGAAGGCCGCTGTCGCCGCCGCGCTCGCCGATCCCGATGTCACCAGGCTGATCGTCGAGCCCCGGGTGACCCGGCGCGTCGCGCCGACGGTCGAGGACGACTCCGACTTGTACGTCGCACAGATACTGGCGGCCCTGATGGTGACGGAACGTCTGGATGTCGAGGTCGCCCTCGTCGCCGCGGGCGCGACAACCGGCACGGATCGGTTCGGCCTGCCCCATGGCACGGCCGCCCGTGAACTCGCCGAGCACGGGACGGCCACTCCGGTTCCGCTGATCCGCGACGACGCGGCGACTGTCCTGGTGGGACGCGCCCGTCACCTCGGCGCCGACGGGGAGAAACTGCACGGCGAGACCTACGTCGACAACACGCGCCTCTTCGAGGGCGAGACCCGCGGGATTCTCATCGAACCGCTCCCCGATGGCACGGCGGGCGTCCGCGCCCGGGTGGAACGGCCGCTGCTGCCCGGCAAATGGATCGCCGGACGCGCCGTACAAACCGGTGGCACCAACATCGTCGTCGAACGCGAAGGCGTGCTGAACCCGCGCGTCGTGAAACGCTCCACCTACTACCCGCATCACGTCGACCTCCTGCTGGTGCGCGCATGACCGCGGGCCGGGCGCGCCCGACGCCGTCCTTCGGTGACATCGCCCGGGCCGTACGGCCCGGGCCGGTCTTCCTCGGGCTGGTCGTCGCGGCCGTGGCAGGCGGCTGGCTGGTGTGGACGTCGGAGCCGGGTAAGAACGTCCAATCCGTGGTCGGCACACTGCTTCTCGTGCTCGCCGGCTGGGTGATCTCACTGTGCCTGCACGAGTTCGCCCACGCCGTCACCGCTTTCCGCTTCGGCGACCACAACGCAGAACTGCGCGGCTACCTCACTCTCAACCCGCTGAAGTACACGCATCCCGGATTGTCGCTGGGCCTGCCCCTGCTCATCATCCTGTTGGGCGGCATCGGTTTTCCCGGCGGCGCGGTCTACGTCAACCAGCACGGCTTCACCCGCGCGCAGCGGACTCTGGTGTCGCTGGCCGGTCCGGCGGCCAACGCCGTGTGCGCCGTGCTGTTGCTGGTGGCCGTCCGGATCGGGACGTCCGGCACCGGCGTCGGCTTCGTCCTCGCCGACGGCACGGTGTTCGCCGATACGGGCTTCAACCTGTGGTCGGCACTCTCCATGCTGGCGCTGTTGCAGATCACCGCGGCAGTGCTGAATCTCATTCCGATGCCCGGCTTCGACGGGTACGGCGCCGTCGAGCCCTATCTGTCGGATGCGACGCGGGCATCGGCCGCGAAGATCGCGCCGTACGGCTTTCTGATCGTGTTCGCGCTGCTGTTCATTCCGTTCCTCAACCGCGCGTTCTTCGATCTGATCTATTGGCTGTTCGAGCTGTCCGGGGTGCCGAGTTTCTGGGCCGCCTTCGGCTGGGATCTGTTCGTGTTCTGGCGATGAGCGACGTTCTGGCACGCGCCCGCGAGTGGCTGGCACACGACCCGGATCCGACGACACGCGACGAACTGCACGCCCTGATCTCCGCTGTCGAATCCGGAAACGACTCCGCACGAGACGATCTCGCGTCCCGATTCGACGGACCGCTGATCTTCGGCACCGCGGGCCTCCGAGGTGCGGTCGGTGCCGGCGAGACACGGATGAACGTCGCGGTGGTGACCCGTGCGACCGCCGGGCTGGCACGCTACCTGCTCGACACCGTCGGCCCGGATGCGACGGTGATCGTCGGACACGATGCACGCCACGGATCATCGGCGTTCGCTGAGGCTGCGGCACAGGTGATCTCGGGCGCCGGACTGACCGCCCGGGTACTGCCTCCGCAGTTACCGACCCCGGTGACCGCCTTCGCCGTACGCTACCCGGGCGCCGATGCCGGGGTGATGATCACCGCCTCGCACAACCCGCCCGCCGACAACGGCTACAAGGTGTACCTGGGCGGACGATCGACCGACGAAGCAGGCCGCGGCGTACAGATCATCTCCCCCGCCGACGTCGGCATCGCCGAACGTATCGCCGCGGCACCGGCCGCGGACCTGGTGCCGCGCAACCATACTCACGTGCATCCGGTCGATGACTCCATCGTCGACGCCTACGTCGTACGGGCCGCATCGCTGCGTGCACGGAGTGCGCGCTCACCGGTGCGTGTGGCATTGACGACGCTGCACGGGGTCGGTGGGGAGGCGATGCTGCGGGTCTTCGCGGCCGCGGGCATCGACGACGTCCACGTGGTCCCCGAACAGTTCGTCCCCGATCCCGACTTCCCGACGGTGCGGTTCCCCAATCCGGAGGAGCCTGGCGCCATCGACCTCGCCGTCGCGCTGGCGCGGTCCGTCGACGCCGACGTGCTGATCGCGCTCGATCCCGACGCGGACCGGTGTTCGGTGGCCGTGCCGAACGGCGAGGGGGCGTGGCAGCAGTTGACCGGCGATCAGGTCGGCTGGTTGCTCGGTGAGCAGGCGGCCGCGGACGAGTCACGATCCGGTGGCACCCTGGCCTGTTCCATCGTGTCGAGCCGGATGCTCGCCCGGATCGCAGCGGACCACGGATTGCGCAGTGCGACAACACTGACGGGTTTCAAATGGATCGCCCGCACCCCCGATCTGCGCTTCGGCTACGAGGAGGCCATCGGCTATTGCAGCGATCCCGAGTCCGTGCGGGACAAGGATGGCATAACGGCCGCGGTCCGGATAGTCACCCTCGTCGAAGACCTTGCCGCACAAGGGCACACACTTCTCGACGAACTCGATCGGCTGGCCCGCCGCCACGGCCTGCACGCCACCTCCCAGCGCAGCATCCGCGTCGACGACCTCGATCGGATCGCCGACATCATGGCGCGACTCCGCGCGTCGCCACCGCAGACCTTCGCCGGCTCACCGGTCGTCGAGGTGCGCGACCTCGCCACCGGCAGTGCCGATCTTCCGCCCACCGACGGCCTGCTGTTCGGCACCGCCGACGACGACCGCGTCGTCATCCGGCCGTCCGGCACCGAACCGAAGCTGAAGTGCTACCTCGAGGTGATCGTGCCCTGCACGAATGATGCGGTCCCCCATGGCGTCGCCGCCGATCGCCTCACCCTGATCGCCGACGAACTCTCCGGACCATTGAGCGCGGGCTGAACTACACCTTCGGCGGCTCCACCGCGGTCATCTTGTAGAGCCCAACGAGGCCGAGGTTGTACCTCTGTTGTGCGGCGGCAAAGACCTGATCGAATCGGCGCAGCGCGCCCGGAGCAGCCTGACCACTCGCCGCCATGAGGGTCTTCACGGCCGTCTGGAACTTACGCACAGCCTCTTGCATGACATCAGCATCGTTGTTAACGACTTCCGGTGCGTTTTCCAAGCTGTCCCAGTATTGGTCCATCGAAGTAACGAGTCCTCGAAGCGTCGTATACTCCTCGTCGCTCACAAATCCTGCGTCCGCAACTCCTTGTCGGACGTCTGCAAGTCCTGCGATAGCTCCCTGAAAACCTCGAGCCATCGGGTCGAACATATCCACGAAGGCTTCGACATCCTTCTTGTCCTGCTCTGCTTTCTCTTTGTCCTGCTTAGTCTTGGCCTTGGCCTCCCTCGCCTGGTCGTCGCGGGTAGATCGTTGCGACTCAGTAAGTTCGTTGTAGACGGGCGACCCGACAGGGAGCTTGTCGATGACGCCGGGATCGTCGCGTTTGGCAATGGAGAGAACGATTTTCGTGCTGCCGTCGACGCGAGTGCCGGCGGCCGGACGCTGCGACAGCACAACCCAGTTAGCGTCCAGGAATGGTTCGCGCCCTTGCTTCTCGTCCTTGTCGTCGAACTCTTTCAACCCTGCGTCCTTCAGCATGTTGTGAGCGTTATCAAGCTGCACACCAAGGACATTGGGAACTTCAATCTGCTCCTCGCCTGTAGACGAGCATGCAGTGAGAGTGCCAAGCACAAGCGCCATCAACGTGGCGATGGCAAGCGCGCCTCGAACTGAGAAGAGCGGTAGTTTCATGGCCTGCTTTCATGACCTCACGAGCCATGCGTTTGTCGCACTCCGCTCAATCCCGGTTACCTTAGCGAACAAACCGTGCGAACTAACGGCATTTCAACAGAAACTTGAGATCGTTGAATCCGGTCGTGGCGGCGGGACGCTATACGAGGAGTCCTGGCCAACCAGGAGAACAGTCGTCCGCATCATTCAACGAGGCGTCGTACCGACTCCGGGAGGTCACCCGGATTCTCGGTGATCGGCTCGTCGTAGACGGTCCGCATCGGGATGTGGCCCGTCCACCCGTCGCCGCCGGGGCCGGGACCACCGGTGCGGGTCTTCGCGAGCCATTGACCGTCGACGATCGGCAGTTCCAGAACGACGGTGGCGGCCAACTCTTTTCGGAGATGATCACGGACCTCCGCACTGCGTCCGGGCAGGAGTGCATCGGACAGGATGCTCAGCGCACGCCCCGCGGACCGATCGTCGGACAGCGGCGCGAGAATCCCGCGGATCACCACCGACCGATAGTTCAGCGAATGGTCGAACAGGGTGTCGGCGACGACCAGCCCGTCGACGACGAACACGGTGAACGTGACCGGACTGCCAGCCGCCACGTGGCGCAGCGCACCTGCCCCCGACGATCCGTGCACCAGCAGCCGGTCGCCGTCGCGCGCAACGATCATCGGAATCGACCAGGGCAACCCATCGTCGGTGACGGTGGACAGGACCCCGACCTGCGCGGCGTCGAGGACGTCGTCGAGGAGTGCACGGTCGCCGCCGCGGTCGGGTTTACGGGTCAGGGTGGACAGCTGATCCTCGGTCATGACTCCCAGCGTGACGTTCGCCGCGACGGTCCGCCACTCGATTTCCGGGCGATGGCCCACACAAAAGTCCCCGGAGAGCACCACCGACCGGATTATCCAGTCCGAGGACCTGAGCGGTAAAGAATTTGTGGGTGAACCGGACTACCAGGTCAATCCGTCCTGACAACACCCGGCGTTTTTCGGGTCCACCTGCACGGTGGCGTGTTCGAGCCCGTGCACCGTCAGGACCCGCTGCGCTTCGGCGAGCACCACCTCGTTGGTGCCGGTGCTGCCGAGATGCACGGTCGCCACATCCATGCCGGTCGTCAGCGTCCACACGTGCAGGTCGTGGACATCGTGAACGGTGGGGATGGCGGCGAGTTCGGAGCGCAGGGCGTCGATGTCGATGTGGGCGGGTGCCTGCTGATTGAGGATGCGCAGAGCGTCCAGGGCGAGACGCACGGCACGCGGCACCACCCAGAGCGCGATGAGCACCGCGACGACCAGGTCGGCGTATCCCCATCCGGTCGTCAGGGCGACGATGCCGGCGACCAGCACACCCACGCTGCCGATCGCGTCGGCGAGCACCTCCATGTAGGCACCACGGACCGCGATCGATTCGGAGGCGTCCGACCGCAGGAGGAGCATGACGACGACGTTCACCAGCAGGCCGATCAGCGCGACGATGATGAGCGTGGCTCCCGGAACCTCGGGGTCGCTGCCGATGCGATTGATCGCCTCGTACAGCACGAAGACCGCGACACCCATCAGCAGCATGGCGTTGGCGACCGCGGTGAACACCTCGGCACGGTGCCAGCCGAAGCTGCGGTTGTCGGTGATGCGGCCGTGCCGGGCGAGGAGCAGCGCGCTCAGACCCATGGTGAGGGCGAGAACGTCGGTGAGCATGTGTCCGGCATCGGCGATGAGGGCCAGCGAGTTGACGAGGATGCCCGTGAAGAGCTCGACGAAGAAGTAGGCGCCGATGACGCCCACGGCGACGGCCATCGGCCAGATCCGGCGGTTGCCGGACGCGCCGGCGGCGACGCCGCGCGTATGCGAGTGTCCGTGTGAAGTACCCATTGAGGTCAATATATGCACAACTTCGCATGGGTTACAAGGGGCCGCGGACCTACCTCACACGTTCGGGCGACGTGCCGGTCAGCGCAGGGTTGCCACCGCCGACGACCGGCGCAATCCGGTGATCATCAGCAGGTCGATGATGAGCGACCGCAACTCGGCGAGCACCGCGGTTTCCGAGAGCGTGCTGTTGGCCACGAGTTCCGGTTTCGCCTTGCGCGCCACGCTGCGGATGACGCGGGCGGCATCGGCCTGGTCGGGCGGATCCCCCGGCCGCGCGATCATCATCTCCCGGAGCACCTCGAACGCGTCGCCGATCTCGGCGATGATGTCGATGAGTTCGGGATTCAGCGGTTCGTCGCGCTGGGTCATCGCCCGGGCGCGACGCGCGATGATGCGGAAGTTGCGGACCGCGTTGTCGATCGGGTCGGCCGTCGCCGAGATGCGTTGAAGCCGTTCCCGCGAATTCCAGTGCAGCGGCGAGATGGTGCTGATCTCCCGGCCGCCACGCATGTCCGAGCGCATCAGATTGATGGCTTCCTGTGTTCCGCGCGCGGATTCGAGGGCTGCGGAAACCTCCTCGTAGTTCATCGTCCGGAGTCCCGCGGCCAGGGTGCGCGCGGCGTCGCGCATGGTGGCCAGTACCCCGGCGGCATCGCGCCGGGCACGCGCCGCCGGATTCGCCGGCATCAGGGCGACCACGACGATGCCGACCGCACCACCGATCAGCGCGTCGACGGCACGCTCCACGCCACCCCAGTCACTCGGCGGCAACAGCGTCGCGACGAGGACCGCCGACGACGCCGCCTGCATCGGCACCAGCGGACCGTCGTCGAGAAACACCGCGACGGTCATCGCGAGGATGACGACCACCACGATCTGCCATGCGCCCGAACCCACCCAGGCGATGAACAGGTCGCCGATCAGGATGCCGATGGCCACGCCGGCGACGAGTTCCACCGATCGGCGCCAGCGTTTGCCGAGCGACAGGCCCAGCGAGACCACGGCGGCGATGGGCGCGAAGAACGGCCGCTCGTGTCCGATGACATGCACCGCGATCCACCAGGCGGCGCCCGCCGCGACCGCGCACTGGGTGATCGGCAGCAGCGAGAGCCACAGCCGTCGGATCCGGCGCTGGAGCGGGCGCGGCAGCTGCCGGAACCGTGCCCGCAGCGTGTCGATCACGGGTTCGGTCAGGCCAACCCGAGTTGTGCGGCCGCGTTGGGGTCGCTGTCGTTGAGGAGATCGAGGCAGCGCAGGTATTCGTCTTCCTCACCGACCGCCTGGGCGGCACGCGCCAGCGCACCGACGCAGCGCAGGAAACCCTGATTGGGTTCGTGGCTCCACGGGACCGGACCGAAGCCCTTCCATCCGTGCCGACGCAATTGGTCGAGGCCACGGTGGTAGCCGGTCCGTGCATAGGCATATGCCTCGATCACCTTGCCGACACCGGGAGCGTCGCCCTCGCCGTCGGCGGCGTCGAGCGCAGCCTCGGCCAGGTAGGCCCACGCGATCGACGCGGTGGGATGCTGCGCCGCCGTCGCCGCCGGATCGGCGCCGTTGAGCAGCTCCGATTCGGCGTCGTCGTCTCCGGTGAGCAGGGTCGGCTGAGGTCCGAGTAGATCTCCGAACGAAGTCACCAGTCCATTGAAGCACCACTGCGGGACACATGCCGACGGCTCATGGCCGGGCCGGGCACCGCCGACGCTCCCATGGTCGGACTACACCGGAGCCCACCACATCGCCCCGATGCTGCACTGTTCGATAGGCTGAACCCCGCGATCGGCCTCGATGCACCGGCCAGGGGGCACCAACCCGGTACCGTGACGACGCCGAGCATTGATGAATGTGTGAATCTTCTTCGGAGAGGGCCG
This sequence comes from Gordonia sp. B8661-1, assembly GCF_059427765.1. NCBI lineage: Bacteria > Bacillati > Actinomycetota > Actinomycetes > Mycobacteriales > Gordoniaceae > Gordonia > Gordonia sp. B8661-1. The sequence goes on along the minus strand of NZ_JCAHRL010000004.1, from coordinate 65,553 downwards.
GTGGGACATGCCTCCAGCGCAGGGTGACAACGAGTCACTGGTGGGCCGGGCGCTTTCGGCCTGGCGCAAGCGTGGCGAGGCGCACGAGCCGCAGAATCGTCCCGGTACCTCGCAGAACACTCCGACCGAGGCGTCCGGGTCCTCGGCAGACAGCACGAAGGGCGACGACGCAGCGGTGACAACAGGGGCCACCTCGGCCGGGAACTCCGGCTCGGACGACGCACAGCCGACCACGTCGGCGAGCGCCGCAACCGACACCACCGAGTCGTCCGACAAGGACGCGACCGACAGCACGACCACCACCGACTCCGCGGAACCGGACGCCGGATCGTCCGACGAGACTGCTGACGAGGCAACCGGGGACACGAGCACCGTGGACGGCGACGCGACCCCGGCCGACGAGCCCGGAGAGACAGTAGTCGAGGAGACCGTCGCCGAGGACACCGCCTCAAGCGAACCCTCCGCCGAAGAGACCGGGACGAACGACTCCGGGACCGACGACACCGCCGCTGAGGAATCCGCCGCTGAGGAATCCGCCGCTGAGGAATCCGCCGCTGACGACTCCGCTGCGAGCGACTCCGCGACGGACGCCGCCGCCGACGAGACGCCGGTCGAGGCGACCGCGACGTCCACCGGCGCGGTATCCGGTGACGAGACCCCGGACGTCGTCGCGACGTCGACCGTCGAATCCACGACCGAGACCGTCGCCACCGACGACCAGCCGGCCACCGACGACCTCGCGGACGACGAGACGGCAGCTGACGAGGCGGCAACTGACGAGACTACGGCCGCCGACCCCGCGACGGACGGCGAGCAGTCCGAGGCCGCCGAGGACCCCGATTCGGATGCCGCAGAGACCACGACGGCCGATGTCGTCACCGAGGAAGATGCCGACACCGCCGGACCGGACTCCGACGTGCAGGTGACGGAAACCACCGAATCCGTGACCGAGGACGCCCCGGACGAGATTGATGACGCGGCCGCCGAGAAGCCGGTCGAACGGCCGAAGGCCAAGGGTGGTCGCGGCATCGATTCCGCGACCAAGGTCATCAGCCGCGACAATCTGCCCGATCCGGCCGACCTCGAGGATCTCGACGCGATCGGCACCGAGGATGCGGCGGCGGACGTCACCGAAGCGGACGCCGAGGAGCAAACGGCGAAGCCCGTCGCGGCACAGAAGCGACCCAAGGGAATCGGTCCGGGCGACTCGAAGACCACTGTCATCAAGCGCGACAAGCTGCCCGACGACGCGGACCTCGACGACCTCGACGACATCGATCCCGAATCCGAAACCCCCGCCGCGGCAGCGGATACCGATTCCGAAGCGACCACCAAGTTCGCGGCTCCGACGGCGGGCAAGACCGCGGGTGCGGTCGGTGCGGCAGCTGCGGCGGGCGCCGCTGCGGCAGCCGCAGCACGTGCCGCGCGGCCGAAGTCCGAGCCGCAGAAGACGGACTCACAGAAGAGCGATTCGGCGACCACCGAACCGGAGAAGACGGCCGCGAAGACCGACTCCCGCCCGGCCGCCGCCGCGGCAGCCGGTGCCGCCACCACGGCCACGCCGGGCAAGTCCGGCTGGAGCACCACCGCCCATGAGCCGCAGGTGATTCCGGGCCGGGACGACAAGACCACCAAGTCCACCGCGACCACGTCGACGGACAGCGGACGCGGCGGCAAGCGCGGCCTGGTCCTCGCCGCAGCAGCGGTCGTCGCCGTTCTGGTCGTGATCGGTGCCGTCTTCGCATTCCTGAATCTGCGGCCGCCTGCCCCGGCCGACGAGGCCGCGGATGCCGCGCAGCGTTTCTCCACCGCGCTGTACGAGGGTGACCTGAACACGCTGCGCTCCATCACCTGCGGAGAGCGCAACCAGTTCTATCAGTCGATCAGCGATGCGGATTTCCAGAAGATCTACGACGGCCAGCGTGCCCGCGATCAACTGGTGCGGGTCACCGATGTGCAGGCCGTGAAGATCACCGACGACGGCAATCAGGCGGTCGTCGAGGTGTCCGCCGTGCACAGCGGTAAGCCTCAGGAACCGCAGGTCGTGACGATCAATCTGCAGAAGTCGAACGACGACTGGAAGGTCTGCACCCCGCAGTGACGCGGCCGCCCCGCTACTTCGAACCGCCGACGTATCCGATCCGGACGAGCAGTCTGCCGCCCGGAAACGCCTCGGCCCCAGCCTATCCGGGCACCGACGCACGCAACCGCGACGATCCCGCGCGAGACGGCTGGACACATCGCGGCTCCGATCGGGCACGGCCGTCGAGGCCACCGCGAGCACGCCGGATCGACCCGACCGTCGTGCTCGCGGCGATCATGATGATCCTGCTGGCCGCCGGTGTCGTCGTCGGTCTCGCCACCATGTGATCGGAGCGCTCCCGTAGACGACTGTGGCCTCTCACCCGTGCGGGTGAGAGGCCACAGAACGGTAGTGCGGTCAGGCGCTGATCGACTTGCCCGCCGACTTGAGGTCGTTGCAGGCCTCGACGACACGCTCGGCCATCGACGCCTCGGCCAGCTTGGTCCAGGCGCGCGGGTCGTAGGCCTTCTTGTTGCCCACGTCGCCGTCGACCTTCAGCACACCGTCGTACTGGGTGAACATGTGGCCCGCGACCGGACGGGTGTAGGCGTACTGGGTGTCGGTGTCGACGTTCATCTTGACGACGCCGTAGCTCAGCGACTCGTCGATCTCGCTCTTCAGCGAGCCGGAACCGCCGTGGAAGACGAAGTCGAAGGGCTTGGCGCCCTCACCGAGGCCGAGCTTCTTGGACGCGACCTCCTGGCCGGTCCTGAGCACGTCGGGACGCAGCTTCACGTTGCCCGGCTTGTAGACACCGTGGACGTTGCCGAAGGTCGCGGCGAGCAGATAGTGATTGCCCGAATCGCTGGCGCCGAGTGCCTCGACGGTCTTCTCGAAGTCCTCGGGGGTGGTGAACAGCTTGTCGTTGATTTCGTTCTCGACGCCGTCCTCCTCGCCGCCGACGACGCCGATCTCGACCTCGAGGATGATCTTCGCGGCGCCCGCCTTTTCCAGCAGGTCCTTGGCGATCTCCAGGTTCTCGTCCAGGGGCACGGCGCTGCCGTCCCACATATGCGACTGGAACAGCGGATTCTGGCCCGCGTCGACGCGCTCCTGCGAGATCGCGATCAGCGGCCGGACGTAGGTGTCGAGCTTGTCCTTGGGGCAGTGGTCGGTGTGCAACGCGATGGTCACGTCGTACTTCGCGGCGACCACGTGGGCGAACTCGGCGAGCGCTACCGCGCCGGTCACCATGTCCTTGACGCCCTGGCCCGAGCCGAACTCGGCTCCGCCGGTGGAGAACTGGATGATGCCGTCACTCTTGGCGTCGGCGAATCCCTTAATGGCCGCGTTGATGGTCGACGAGGAGGTGCAGTTGATCGCCGGGTACGCGTAGCCTCCCTCCTTCGCCTTCCGGTACATCTCGGCGTACTGCTCGGGAGTGGCGATGGGCATTGTGACGGTCCTCCAACCGGTTGACGTTCACGGCGATCCCGGTTCCACCGAAAGGGGAAGGCCGGACGCCGAGCGGGCACTCCCGTCCAGTATGTCAAGTCGCCCCGGAGCGTGCGCCATCCGTGGTGAACTGGGCGTTCACCGTTGCCGGTTGGGGCGGACTCAGCGGGGCTTAAGGCGGCGACGGGTATCCTCGGAACCCGTGATCGACACTGCGCTCGCCCAGACGACGACCAATCTGGCCCTGCTGCCCGGTTTCCTGGACCCGGTCAATCTGCTGAACTCCTTCGGCGGCTGGATGCTCGCCGGGCTGCTGCTCGTGGTGTTCATCGAATCCGGGCTGCTGTTCCCGCTACTCCCCGGCGATTCCCTGCTCTTCACCGCCGGTCTGATCGTCGCCGCCAAGTCGACCGAGATCGAACCGTTCGCACCGCTCTGGGTGCTGCTGGTGACCATCCCGATCGCCGCGTTCCTCGGCGATCAGGTGGGCTACTGGATCGGCGCCAAACTCGGCTACTCGCTGTTCAAACCGGACGCCAAGGTACTCAAGGAGCGCTACATCGTCGAAGCGCACGAGTTCTTCGAGAAGCACGGCCCCATCACGATCTTCCTTGCCCGCTTCGTCCCGATCGTGCGCACCTACGCGCCGCTGGTCGCGGGTGCGGCCAAGATGCGGTACCCGGTCTTCCTCACCTACAACGTCGTCGGTGCGATCGCCTGGGGCGCGGGCGTCACACTGCTCGGCTACTTCCTCGGCCAGATCGAGTTCATCCGCGAGAACGTCGACTACATCTTCCTGCTCATCGTGTTCGTCTCCGTCCTGCCGATCATCACCGAGATCGCCAAGCGGATCCTGCGGTCCCGCAAGCCCGTCGTCGAGGAGCCCGTGGAGACCGAGAGCACCGATCCGTCGGTGAACGAGCGTCCCTGATCTCGATACGCCGCCTCGCTACGCTCAGCGGCTACTCGATCATCGGCTGACGCCCACCACTCAAACCAACAGTCGAGCCACTCGATCATCGGCTGACGCAAACCGACGCCCCACCACCCAACCGATGGTCGAGTAGGCCGCGAGCGCAGCGAGCGTCCGTATCGAGACCAGCTACCAGGCGTCGCCGAGATCCGCGTGCTGCCGGATCCAGGCGTGCATGGCGATCCCCGCGGCGACGCCCGCGTTGATGCTCCGCGTCGAACCGAATTGGGCGATGGACACCGTCAGGTCCGCCTGTTCCTGGGCGTCCGCACTGACCCCGGGGCCTTCCTGACCGAAGAGCAGCACGCACGCGCGTGGCAGTTCGGCGGTCTCCAGTGGTTGTGCGCCCGGGGTGTTGTCCACGGCAACCACGGCCACCTCGTGCGCGCGCGCCCAGGCGATCAGATCGGCGACGGTCTCGTGATGGTGGAGATGCTGATAGCGGTCGGTGACCATGGCGCCCCGGCGATTCCAGCGCCGTCGGCCGACGATGTGCACCGCGGCCGCGGCGAAGGCATTCGCCGTGCGCACCACCGTCCCGATGTTGGCGTCGTGCGCGAAATTCTCGATTGCGACGTGCAGGGGATGCCTGCGCGCGTCGATGTCGGCGACGATCGCCTCGCGAGTCCAATACCGGTAGGCGTCGACGACGTTGCGGGTGTCGCCGTCGGCGAGCAGTTCCGTGTCGTATCGCGGATCGTCGGGCGGCGGTTCGTCGTGGGTGTCGGCCCACGGCCCCACCCCGACGACCGGACCGGCCTGCCATTCGGTGGGCCCGGCGGACGGCTCGGTGTCCGCGTGTCCCGAGGGATCCGGCACGGGAGAGCTCAGGCCAGCCCGAGGTCGGCCAGGCCGAGCAGTGACCGGTAAGGCACGCCCAGTGCGCCGATGACCTCGTCGGCCCCGGTCGCCCGGTCCACCACGGTGGCGACCCCGACGACCGTGGCCCCGGCCTCACGCGCCGCCTCGACGGCCGTGGACGGGGAGGCGCCGGTGGTGCTGGTGTCCTCCACCACGAGCACGCGCCGGCCCGCGATGTCGGGTCCCTCGATGCGGCGCTGCATGCCGTGGGTCTTCGCCGCCTTGCGGACCACGAAGGAGTCGATGGCGCGTCCGTCGGCGTGCATGACCGAGGTGGCGACCGGATCGGCACCGAGGGTCAGGCCGCCGACCGAGGCGTAGTCCCAGTCCGCGGTGAGTTCACGCATCAGCTGCCCGATGAGGCGCGACGCCTCGTGATGCAGGGTGGCCCGCCGCAGGTCGACGTAATAGTCGGCTTCTTTGCCCGAGGACAGTGTGACCTTGCCGTGCACCACGGCCAGTTCGGCCACCAGGGCGGCGAGACGGGCGCGGGCGGCGGCGTCCACCTCGGGAATCGGCGCGGATGCGGACACGTCGGAACTCGTTTCTGCTGGTACGGATAGCGTTCGGGGCCAAAGCATCTCGGCCCCGATCAGATGTCAGGGCCTGCGGTGCCGGTTGGGACGCTCCCCCGGCGGAAGATCCGGATCGGCGGCATCGGAGCGGCCCTCGGGTGTCCAGGTCTTCGGGGCAGATGGTCCGCGCGACGGTCCACGCACCGGCATGGGCTGCATCCGCCGCCCGGTCTCGGGTGCGCGACCCTCGGGCACCGCGCTCCACGCACGCGTGGGCGCCTCCGACGGCGGCTCGACCGGTTCACCGGGCACATCGTCGGTGATGCGGCGCCTGCGCTCCTTGTCGTGCATGTGGTCGGTCTTCTCGTCCGCGAACTCCGCACGCGTCGGCCCGTGCGGGTCACGGGGATCGGGCGTGTCCTGCGGTTCGACCGACGGCGGGAGCACCCGCAACAGGTCGGCGAAACGGCGAACGACATCGAGTCCGGTGTTGAGCTGTTCGGAATCGGTGGTCAGCGGCATCGAACCGAGAGCCCAGTTGCCCTCGTTCCACAGCACCTCGACGAACGACGGCGCCGTATTGGCCAGCGCGACCATCCTGCGGTCGCAGACCCGGCGTGCGACGTCGAGGTCATTGGAGAACATCACCCTCGGTCCCATCGCGCCGAGGAGTTCCACATCCTCCTCCGCGGGTGCCAGCACATCCTCATGTCGCAGGTCGACGACGACCGGCGAGCCGGATGATCGCCGGACCGCGATCACCGTGGCGGTGTCGTCGAGATCGAAGACCACCGCCTCGGCACCTTTGTAATGTCCGTATGCAACATCTTGAACTGCGACATGCTCGGGCACATCCATGGTGGCGCGCCGAAAGACCTTGCGCAGCTTCGCATCCGATTCACGGAACTTGAACTCGTGCTGGTCTCCCCAGACGGCCCGCTGGTGACGCGCGACGGTGGAGCGCTGCCGATCCAGCCACAACAGCACCCCGGCACCGATCAGGGCCAGCACGGCGATCACGAAATAGACGATGGTCATCGCGCACCAGCCTACTATCGCGGACCGTTCCGCTCGCGCGATCATGCCTCCCACTCGGTCACCATTGACAAAACGCTGTCATATTGACAGCATGTTGTCATATGGCCGGATGGGCCCCGACCGGCATCACCACCAGGGAGGCAACGCCATGACCACCATGAAGACCGTGCATCTCGCCCTGTACGACACCCTCGCCGATTGGGAGTACGGATACGTCGCGGCCGGCATCAACAATCCCGAATTCCAGGAACACCCGGGCAGATTCCGGATCGTGACCGTCGGCGCGGGCACCGAACCGATCCGGACCATCGGCGGCGTGACCATGACGCCCGACAGGTCCCTCGCCGATGTCGAGGCGTCCGACAGCGCAATGCTCGTGCTGCCCGGGGCGCAGACGTGGGACACGGGCAACGAGGAGTTCGTCGGCGCGGCACGCCGCTGGGTCGACGCCGGCGTACATGTCGCCGGAATCTGCGGCGCCACAGTCGGATTGGCCCGTGCCGGCCTTCTCGATGACCGCGCGCACACCAGTAACGCACCACAGCAGCTCGAGCCCACGGGGTACGCGGGGGCGACCCGGTACGTGGAGGCCCCCGCCGTCACCGATCGCGGCGTGATCACCGCGGGCGGCGTCGCGCCCGTCGAGTTCGCCCGTGAGGTCTTCGCCGCGCTGGATATCTACTCGCAGGACACCCTCGACGCCTGGTACCGGCTGTACGGCAAGCACGATCCGAGTGGCTTCTACGACTTGCAGGCCGGACGGTGACCGTGCCGGATTCGTCGGCCGACCCCCAGCAATTGCTCTCCGACACGGCGCTCACCGTCTTCGCCCTCAACGGGCGATTCCTGACGCTCGCCGAGGAACTGGCTCGGCCGGCGGGGCTCACCGCGACACGCTGGCAGGTGCTCGGTGCGGTGCTGACGACGCCGCTCACCGTGTCGGCGATCGCTCGCGCCATGGGCATCACCCGGCAGAGCGTGCAGCGCACCGCGGATCTGCTCGCGGCCGACGGACTCGTCGAGTACCGCGACAATCCGCACCATCGCCGGGCGAAGCTGGTCGCGGCGACGCCGGCGGGCCTCGACGCCGTCCGCCGGATCAATCCTCAGCACCGCGCGGCAGCGGAGCGGATCGCGGACCGCCTTCCGCGCGACGAGTGGCGCGACGCGGTGCAGGCGTTGCGTCGGTTGTCCGCGGCGATGGCGGACGAGGCGTGACGCGGGAGACCACCACAGAAATTCGACCTCACAGAGGAGCGAACCGGATTATCCGGTCGGTGAGGCTGTGACGTGAAATTTCTGTGGGCATGCCCCGCCTGCGACAGCACATAGACTCAGGTGAACAGCCCAGCGATCGGAGGAGCACCGGTGTCACTCACGGAGGCCGAGGCCGCCGTCCTCGCCCACATCGACGCACAGGCCGTCACGGCGCTCACCGCAGCGTTGGTGGAGGCGCCCAGCGAGAATCCGGGCGGCACCGAGGCCGCGGCCGTCGATGTCCTGAAGCAGGCGTGCCGCAACGCCGGATTCTCCGTCAGCACACAGGAAGTGGCGCCGGGCCGTCCGAATCTGGTGGCGACACTCGCCGGCGGAGACGGGCCGGGACTGATGCTCCTCGGTCACTCCGATGTGGTGCCCGCCGGACCGAACTGGACCGCCGATCCCTATCGAGCCCGGATCGTCGACGGCCGCATCTACGGACGCGGCAGCACCGACATGAAGGGCGGATTGGCAGCCGCCGTGGTCGCCATGTCGGCTCTGGCGCGCGCCGGTGTCCGGTTACGAGGGCCGGTGCAACTCGTCTGCACCGTGGACGAGGAAGAACACGGCCTCGGTGTCCGCGATTACGTGTCGCGACCGGCCGAGCAGGCCTTCGCCGCGTGCATCGTGGCCGAACCGACCAACCTGTCCGTGGTCCGCGGTTGTCGCGGTGCCTCCTACATCGAAATCGGGATCACCGGCCGCGCAGCGCATTCCGGGCGCCCCTCGGACGGCCGTAATGCGATCGAGGCGGCCGCCGCGATCGTTGACCTGATCCGGGCCGACCGGACCAGACTCGCCGACGACCCCGACGAGCTCCTCGGATTCGGCACCTGGAACGTGGGCACCATCGCTGGTGGGCAAGGCATTTCGGTGGTCGCGCCGATGTGCGACCTCGGTATCGACCGGCGGCTCATGCCCGACGAGAACGCGGAAGCCGTCGCCGAACGACTACGAACCGAGATCGCCGAGTCGGGCATCGACACCGACGGCATCGAGGTCGACGTACGGGTGACCATGGAGATGCCCGGATTCGCCACGGCCGCAGATGATCCCATCGTGACCGAGACCGTCGGTGCGATCACCGACAGCGGCGGAGCCACCTCGGTCGGCGGATGGAGCGCCGCCTGCGACGGCGGCTTCATCAACCGCGACCTCGGGATCGCCACCATCGTCTGCGGACCCGGCGACATCAACGGTGAAGCGCATCAGCCGGACGAGTCGGTGTCCATCGACGAACTCGAGATCCCGGCCCGCGCTTACGCTCTCACCGCGCTCAGGCTGCTCGCCTGAGCGGGCCGCGCGTCAGGACTTGACCCCCGCCGGACTCCGGTCGCCGGACAACTCGTCCTCCAGGCTCGGGATCTCGGTGCCACGGATCGACGCGCCCGCGGTCTCCTTGAGGAACATCATCGCGATCATGCCGATCGCGCAGGCACCCATCATGTACGCGGCCGGGAAGAGGTTCCAGCCCGTCTCCTGCACGACAGCGTCGTTGACCAGGGGCGCGGTACCGCCGAAGGCCGCGGTGGCCACGTTGTAGGAGATCGCGAAGCCCGCGTACCGCACCTGAGTCGGGAACATGGCGGGGAACGTCGCCGAGATCGTGGACAGCTGCGGGATGTAGAGCAGCCCGAGGACGACGAATCCGACGATGGCCCAGGCCATGCCCTGGCCCATCAGCCAGTACATCGGCAACGCGAGCACGAACAGGCCGATCAGCGAACCCCACCACATCGGTTTGCGGCCGGTGGAGTCCGACCAGCGACCGAAGAACGGGATCGCCAGCATCATCACGACCTGACCGATGAGCACGACGATCGAACCGGAGGTCTCGGACAGGCCGATGGTCGCCTTGAGATAGGTGGGCTGGTAGGCCAGCAGCGTGTAGTTCGCGACGTTGAGCGCGATCACCATGCCGAACATGATCAGGATCGGCTGCCAGTAGTTGCGCAGCAGATCGACGAACCTCGTCCACGGGGTGCCGGTGATCTCGTCGGCGTTCTCCATCTCCTGGAAGACCGGAGTGTCCTCCATCTGCGAACGCAGGTAGAGGCCGACCAGGCCGAGCGGAAGGGCGAACAGGAACGGGATGCGCCAGCCCCACGTCTGCATCTGGTCGTCGGAGAGCAGGAGTTCGAGGAGCAGGACGAAGGCGGTGCCGCCACTGAATCCGGCAAGGGTGCCGAACTCCAGGAACGATCCGTACTTGCCGCGCTTTTTGTCCGGGGCGTACTCCGCCATGAATGTTGCGGCGCCGCCGTATTCACCACCGGTCGAGAAACCCTGGATGACACGCAGGATGATGAGGAGGATCGGGGCCCAGATACCCGCCACCGCGTGGGTGGGGAGCACGCCGATGAGTGCGGTCGCACCGGAGATCAGCAGGATCGTCATGGCCAGCACGGCCTTCCGGCCGATGCGGTCTCCGATGGGGCCCCACACCATGCCGCCGAGCGGGCGCAGGGCGAAGGAGATGGCGAAGCCGAGCATCGTGCCGATGGAGCCGAGCTCGCCCGGGAAGAATGCGTGTGTCAGGTAGGTGGCTGCCGCTGCATAGACGCCGTAGTCGAACCACTCGGTCGCATTGCCGATCGCCGAGGCACCGATGGCCTTACGGATGATGGCTTTGCCCTCGGGTGTTTCCGGGTCGGGAGCCAGTTGGGTGAACTCGGTGGTTGCCGTGGCGGAATCTGCCGCCGCGGCCGGATGGGGATCCGAAGACATCCTGCGCCTCCTGCAATCGATCGGCCAGTGATCTCGCGTCACAGCAAGTACCCCCAGCCGGACAAGCCGTCCCGCCGAGCGCACGGGGCGATCGCACATGTGGAACTTACGCGGCGCTAAGGATCATGTCGAGCGGCCACAAACGAATTCGCAGGTGGACAAGCGTGTCGTCATACGTCCGTACACCGTCGTAAGCGACGTCCGTCACGCAGAATTTCCCGGTTTCAGCGGACGAATCGATACCCCATACCGGCCTCGGTGAGCAGATGCGCCGGATGACCCGGATCCGCTTCGAGTTTGCGTCTCAGGCTCGCGAGATAGACACGTAGATAATTGGTTTGGCCGCCGTACGTGGGTCCCCAGACGGTGTGCAGAATCTCCTTCTGCCCCACCAGTTTTCCCTCGTTGCGCACGAGCAGTTCCAGCACGCCCCATTCGGTGGGTGTCAGATGCACCGGCTCCCCTTGACGCACAACTTGTTTCGCCACCAGGTCGACGGAGAAGTCTCCGGCGTCGACGGTGGGCGATTCCGTGGCGGCGACGGCCGTGCTGCCACGTCGTATCGCCGCACGTAATCGTGCCAGAAACTCCTCCATGCCGAAGGGTTTCGTGACATAGTCATCGGCGCCGGCATCGAGGGCGGCCACTTTGTCGGCCGCATCGCCCCTGGCCGACAACACGATCACCGGAACACTCGTCCAGCCGCGCAGGCCCTCGAGCACGGTGAGCCCATCCACATCCGGCAGCCCCAGGTCGAGCACCACCACCTGCGGGTTCACGCGCGCAACCGCAGCCAGCGCATCGGTGCCGTTGGCGGCGGTGGTCACCGCGAAGCCGCGTGCGTTCAGGTTGATGCGCAGTGCGCGCAGCAGTTGCGGTTCATCGTCGACGACGAGGACCCGGATCTCGCCGCTCATCGGAGGTCACCTTTCGATATCGATTCGGCGTCGGGGGTGGACGGCAGGGTGATCGTCATTGTCGTACCGCCGCCGGGTGTTTCGCTCGCGATCAAAGTCCCGCCCAGCGCGGTGACGAATCCCCTGGCCACGGAGAGACCGAGACCCACACCCGACGTCGCGGTGCTGGTGTCTCCGTAGTGATGGAAGGCAGTGAACACCCGGTCCCGTTCCGCGCGTGGGATACCCGGTCCGTCGTCGATGACGCGGATGACGCACAACCGGTCGTCGTCGCCGGCCTCGTCGACCGCTGGCCGCGACTCCACCCGAATGCCCGGACCTCCGTAACGAAGGGCGTTGTCGATGAGATTCGCCAGCACGCGTTCCAGGAGCCCCGCATCCGTGTAGGCCCACTGTTCCTCCAGGTCCACCACGATCGCCGGGGCGTCCGGCTCCCGGCGCGACACCATGGCGGTGGCCCGGTGTACGACCTCGGGCAGAAAGGTCCGGCGCAACTGCGGGCTCACCACACCGGCGGCGAGACGGGACGAGTCGAGCAGATTGCCGACGAGGTCGGCGAGCTGATCCACGGATTCCTCGACGGTGGCCAGCAATTCGGCCGTGTCCTCGGGACCGAAGGTCACATCGGTGCTGCGCAGGCTGGACACCGATGCCTTGGCCGCGGCGAGTGGGGTTCGAAGGTCATGGCTCACCGCGGAGAGCAACGCCCGGCGCAGTTCGTCGGTCTGCGCGAGCGCCCGGGCCTCGGACGCCTCCGCCTCCAGCTTTCGTCGCTCCACCGCGCCCGCTGCCTGGCTGGCCACCGAGGTGAGCACCCGGCGATCTCGCCCGGGGATCTCCGAACCGCTGAGCAGCAGCTCGAATTCGTTGCCCGGCACCGGACATACCGTGTCGGCAGCGTCCGCGGTGCCGGGCGGATCGACGCCTGCCGACGCCTCGACGACCGTGTCCCGGCCCGTCCGACGCACGATGGACACCGCGCGCTGATCATATGTTTCGCGAATGCGGTCGAGCAGGCCCGGCACGTCTGCCCCACCGAGCACCGCACTGGAGAAGCCCGCGAGCAGTTCGGCGTCCCGGCCCGCGAGTTGCGCCTGCGCGCGCCGCACGGTGGCCGAATCAACCAGCGCGGCAACGGCAACGGCCACCACCAGCAACACCAGGATGGTGATGATGTTGTCGGGCTCGGCGATCGTGAAGGTGAACCGCGGATCGGTGAAGAAGTAGTTGAGTAGCAACCCGGAGACGAGTGCCGACACCGCCGCGGGGCCGATGCCGCCGAGCATCGACACCGCGAGTACCCCGACGAAGTACAGGGCGGATTCGCTGGCGAAGCCGAGCCACCGATCGGTGAGCCACAGTAGCCCGGTCAGGGCTGCGGGCACGGCGATGGAGAACAGCCAACTGAGCGGACGGTGGAAGCGGGTGTGCCTGATGTCCAGTCGATTCGGGCGACGTGCCTCGTCGTGGGTCACCATGTGGACGTCGATGCGGCCGCTCTGCCGGACCGCGCTGACACCGACTCCCTCGTCGAGCAGACGTTGCCAGCGCGGGCGGCGCGACGTGCCGAGCACCAACTGGGTGGCGTTCACCCCACGGGCGAAGTCCAGCAGGGTGGACGGGACGTCGTCGCCGACCACGGTGTGGATGCGGGCACCGAATCCTGCGGCGAGCCGCCGCAGTTCGTCGAGATCGGTCTGCCCGCGTGCGGCCAAACCGTCACCGCGAAGCACGTGCACCACAACCAGTTCCGCACTCGACCGGGAGGCGATACGGCTCGCACGCCGCAGCAGAGTCGCCGATTCGGGACCGCCCGTCACCGCGACGACCACCCGCTCCCGCGCCTCCCAGGTGTCGGTGATGTTATGTGCCGCACGATAATCCGCCAGATTGTCGTCGACCTGATCGGCCAGCCACAGCAGCGCCAGCTCACGCAGCGCCGTCAGGTTGCCCTGTCGGAAGTAGTTGGACAGGGCGCCGTCGATCCGGCCGTCGGGATAGACCTTCCCGGCGGAGAGTCGTTGCCGCAGCGCCTGTGGGGCGATGTCGACCAGTTCGATCTGATCCGCGGCGCGCACGGTGTCGTCGGGCACCGTCTCGCGCTGCGTCACACCGGTGATCTGGGCGACCACGTCGTTGAGGCTTTCCAGATGCTGGATGTTGATCGTCGACAGGACATCGATACCCGCGTCGCGGAGTTCGTCGATGTCCTGCCACCGCTTGGCATTCCGGGAACCCGGCGCGTTGGTGTGCGCGAACTCGTCGACGAGCGCCACCTGCGGCTTGCGTGCGAGCACGGCGTCGAGATCCATCTCCTCCAGATCGGTGCCCCGGTAGGTCACCGTGCGCAACGGAACGACCTCGAGACCTTCGACGAGCGCGGCGGTTGCGATCCGTCCGTGCGACTCCACCACCGCGATGACCACATCGACGCCCTCGTCGCGCAACACCCGGGCGTGGGCGAGCATCTCGTAGGTCTTACCCACGCCCGGAGCGCACCCGAGGAAGACCTCGAGTCGTCCCCGGTCAGGTGATGCGCCCATGTCCCCGAGTGTATCCGCGCACGCCGGGCCGAGGATCGGCAAACGTGTGGGTGTCGTCTAGTCGCACGATGTGACCGTGTGTCCCAGCGCGAGATTCACCTGCAGCACGTTGACGCGTGGCTGCCCGAGGAAGCCCCACTGCCTGCCCGACGTGCGATCGGCGATGATCTCCCGCACCCGGGACTCCGGGAGCCGGTTCTCCCTGGCCAGTCGCGGCACCTGCAGTTCGGCATACGCCGGACTGATGTCGGGATCGAGTCCCGAGCCCGGGCCGGTGACCGCGTCGGCGGGAACCGCCGCGGGTGCCACCCCTTCACGATCGGCGATGAGGGTGCGGCGGGCGTTGATCCACTCGACGAGCGTGGAGTTGTTGGGGCCCTTGTTGCTCGCTGCCGACGCCGACGGATCGCCCGGCGCCATCGGATCATCGGCGGAGCCGAGCACCCGCGCGTGCAGATACGGGTCGGGAGCGCCCGCAGGCACCCGCGGGTCGACCCCGATGAGCGACGACCCCACGGTGCAGCCGTGGGCATCCCGCATCTGCGAACCCTCGGCCGTCGTACTGGTGATCCGTGAAACAGCCCAGACGGCAGCGGGATACGCGAGACCGAGGATGACCGTCAGCGCGCAGAGCGCGATGAACGCGGTGACGATTTGCCGGACGAATCCGGAGAGCATCGAATGCATGTGACTATCCCATCCCGGGCAGGAAACGAACGACGAGATCGATGAGCCAGATCCCGATGAACGGCGTGATGACGCCACCGAGCCCGTAGATCATCAGGTTGCGGCCCAACAGCTTCGACGCCGACGACGGCCGGTACCGCACACCCCGCAGCGAGAGCGGGATGAGGCCGATGATGATGATCGCGTTGAAGATCACCGCCGAGACGATCGCCGACTCGGCCGAGTGCAGCCGCATGATGTTGAGCGAATCCAGCTGCGGGTAGATGCCGCTGAACAGTGCGGGCAGAATCGCGAAGTACTTCGCGAGGTCGTTGGCCAGCGAGAACGTGGTCAGCGCGCCACGGGTGATGAGCAGCTGTTTACCGATGGCCACCACATCGATCAGCTTGGTGGGATCGGAATCCAGATCCACCATGTTGCCGGCCTCCTTGGCCGCCGACGTCCCGGTGTTCATCGCGAGCCCGACATCGGCCTGTGCCAGTGCGGGTGCGTCATTCGTGCCGTCCCCGGTCATCGCGACCAGCCGGCCACCGGACTGCTCGCGCCGGATCAGCTCCAGTTTGTCCTCCGGGGTGGCTTCCGCGACGAAGTCGTCGACACCGGCGGCCGCGGCGATGGCCCGTGCGGTACGCGGATTGTCGCCGGTCACCATCACCGTGCGAATTCCCATGGCGCGCAACTGCTCGAAGCGAGCCGCCATACCGGGCTTCACGACGTCGGAGAGCGCGATGGTGCCGAGTACCTGCACCTCGCCGCCACCGTCACGGACGCCGACGACCAGTGGTGTGCCGCCCTCGGTGGAGATCGCCTCCACCTCTCCGGCAACCATCGGGTCCAGTCTGCCGCCGGTGTCGGTGATCCAGCGCTCGACCGCGTCAGCTGCACCCTTCCGGCACTGCCGAACTGTGCCGTGATCGTCCACATCCATTCCGCTCATGCGGGTTTCGGCGGTGAAGGCGACGACCTGGTAGTCGGGGTGCACCTGGGCACGGGCCGCCTCGATCGATGCCGGATCGATTTCCCGGATGGCGTAGTCGGCGCGGCACAGATCAACGATGCTCCGGCCCTCCGGGGTGTCGTCGGCGAGGCTGCTCTCGTAGGCGATCTGCGCCAGTTCGATCACCTCCACACCCGGGGCCGGCACCAGGGCGGTGGCCCGGCGGTTGCCGAAGGTGATGGTGCCGGTCTTGTCCATGAGCAGTGTGTCGACGTCACCGGCGGCCTCCACCGCACGACCTGACATCGCCAGAACATTGTGCTGCACAAGACGATCCATGCCGGCGATACCGATGGACGACAGCAGGGCGCCGATGGTCGTCGGGATCAGGCAGACGAGCAGCGCGATCAGCTTGACCGGATCAGGGGTCTGCCCCGCATACTGCTGCATCGGACCGACGGCCACCACCGCGAGCAGGAAGATGATCGTCAGGCTGGTGAGCAGGATGTCGAGCGCGATCTCGTTGGGGGTCTTCTTGCGTGCGGCTCCTTCGACGAGTGCGATCATCCGGTCGACGAACGTCTCGCCCGGGGCCGTGGTGATGCGCACGACGATGCGGTCGGACAGCACCACGGTGCCCCCGGTAACGGCCGAGCGGTCGCCCCCGGACTCCCGGACCACCGGCGCGGATTCGCCGGTGATGGCCGACTCGTCCACGGTGGCAATGCCGTCCACCACGTCACCGTCGCCGGCGATGACCTCGCCGGCCTGCACGACGATCCGGTCCCCGATACGTAGTTCGCCACCGGGAATCTCGGTGACGGACCCGTCGTCGTCGAGTCGTCGGGCGATGGTGTCCTGCTTGACCTTTCGGAGGCTGTCGGCCTGCGCCCGGCCGCGGCCCTCGGCGACGGCCTCGGCCAGGTTCGCGAAGAGCACGGTGAACCACAGCCATGCGGTGACGGCCCAGGAGAACCAGGACGGCTGCCACAGTGCCAGCACCGTGGTCACGATGGCCCCGAGATACACCACGAACATCACCGGGTTGCGCGCCTGCGCGCGCGGCGTCAGCTTCCGGAGTGCCTGCGGGAGGGAGGTGAGGAACTGACGAGGCTCGAAGGCGCCTCGCGTGACCAGCTCGGTGGTCTCGGATTGTGCCGGAAGGTCACTCGGCGTGGGTGTTTCCAGAAGTTCGGTACTCACAGAATTGCCTCCGCGATCGGGCCCAGCGCCATGGCCGGGAAGAAGGTGAGACCGGCGACCAGCAACGTGGTTCCGGCGAGCAGCACGCCGAACAGCAGTCCGTGCGTGGGCAGAGTGGAACCGGTGTTGGTTCGTTCAGAATCCGGCTGTGCCCCATCGGCTTCCGCCTTCTCCAGCACCACCGTGCCGGACACCGCCGCCCCCTCACTCGCTGATCGAGTAGCAGACACAGCCCCTTCACTCGCTGATCGAGTAGCAGGCGAGCGCAGCGAGTCTGCGTATCGAGATCCCCCGACGTCTACACCAGCACCCACCGTCGACCGGGCGTCCCGCGGACGTTGCCGTGCCAGCAGGCCGGCGAGCGCCAGGACGAACATCATCGGCAGGAAGCGGCCGAGGAGCATCGCCAATCCGAGGGAGGTCTGGAACCAGTCGCTGGTCACCGTGAGTCCACCGAAGGCGCTGCCATTGTTGTTGGCGGCAGATGTGAAGGCGTACAACACCTCACTGAACCCGTGGATGGCTCCCGGCGTTCCGGGATCACCCGAGTTGCCCTGGTAGCCGGTTATCGAGCCGAGGATCACGGTGATCGCCGTACCGGTGAGCACCAGCGCCGGCATGACCAGCACGTAGAGCGCCGCCATGGTGATCTCGGCCTGACCGATCTTCTTGCCCAGGAACTCCGGGCTGCGGCCCACGAGAAGCCCTCCGACGAAGACCGTGATGATCGCCAGGATCAGCAAGCCGTAGAGTCCGGAGCCGACGCCGCCGGGCGCGACCTCCCCGAGCAGCATGTTCCAGATCAGCGCTCCGCCACCGGCTGCCGAGAAGCTGTCGTGCGCGGCATTCACTGCGCCGGTTGATGTTCCGGTGGTCGATACCGCGAACAACGCGGAGGCCGGCACACCGAAGCGCATCTCCTTGCCCTCCATCATGGCGCCCGCCGCCTTCGCTGCGATGCCGTCGGGGTTGGCCTCGGCGGTCCACACGATGGCGAGCATGCCGGTCCAGATCGCGCCCATCACGCCCAGCAGCGTGAGGCCTTGCCGCCGGTCACCGACGAGGGTGCCGTAGGTGCGGGTCAGGCACACCGGGATGACCAACAGAGCGAAGATCTCGACGATCGTCGACAGCGGTGTCGGATTCGAGAAGGGATGCGCCGCATTGGCGGACAGTGTGCCACCGCCGTTGGTACCGACGGCCTTGATGGCCTCCTGCGACGCGAACGGGCCCACGAGACTCCGGGACTCGTCGCCGCCCAGAATATGGAAGCCGAATCCGGAGTGGAAGGACTGCACGGCACCCTGGAAGACCAGGATGATCGCGATGACGAGGCTGACTGGCAACAGGATTCGCAGGCAACCGCGCACCAGGTCGACCCAGAAGTTGCCGATCTCACCGGTTCTGTTCCGGGCGATGATGCCGCGGATCAGGGCGACCGCGACGGCCATGCCGACCGCACCGGACACGAAGTTCTGCACCGCGAGTCCGAGCATCTGACTCAGGTTGCCCATCACCATTTCCGGCGAGTACGACTGCCAGTTGGTGTTGGCGACAAAGGATATCGCGGTGTTGAAGGCCATCGACGGTGAGATCCCGGGCCTGCCGTCGTTGAACGGCAGCACCGACTGCAGACGCTGCAGCAGATACACGGTGAAGAACGAGATCAGCGAGAAGGCCAGTACCGCAAGCGCATAACCGATCCAGGTTTGTCCGCGACGCGGGTCGATACGCGCCACCCGGTAGATGAGGCGTTCGACCGCAAGGTCTTTCCGGGAATCGTAGACGCGCGCCATGTAGTCGCCGAGCGGCACGTAGACGACCGCCAGAACGGCGATGAGGAAGACGACCTGCAGCAGGCCGGCCACAGTGGAGTTCACGGGATCAGAACCTCTCCGGGAAGACCAGCGCGATCAACAGGAAAACCCCCACGAGCAGAGCCAACGTCAGCATCACGACATTGGTTGCGCCGTCGGCGGTCACCGCCCGATCCGTACGTCGAGACCGGTGAGTGCCAGGAGACAGATCGCGAAACCTGCGATCGCCGCGAGGCAGTAGAGGAGGTCGGCCACAGCAGTCCTTCGCTGACGGTGGGCGCCGTCACGCTGCCCACACGATGGTGGCCGCGGCGGACAGGGGTGACCCTGATGTCGCGGCCGGCCGCCACCTTGTCGGCGGCCGACTCATACTGTGACTCGCCACGGACCCGCCGACGCGTTTCTTAACGCTTTCTCTACGGTCGTCCGCCACTACTTGACGCCGGATTAGCAGCGACTGCGTCAACCGACCACCCACTCGCTGATCGAGTAGACCGAGGCCTTGACGCCGGAAACGAAGCGAGCGGGCCGACTGTCACAGCCGAGACCCTCGCTGATCGAGTAGACCGAGGCGCCAGCCGAGACCCTCGCTGATCGAGTAGACCGAGGCGCCAGCCGAGCCCCTCGGTGATCGAGTAGACCGAGGCGCCAGCCGAGGTCGTATCGAGATCATGGTCTCGATACGCGGGCTCGCTGCGCTCGCACGCTACTCGACCAGCGAGAACACCACCGAGGTGGCCCATCAACCATCACACTGGGACCGGCGAGAGCACGATCGCTACTGCGTCAGGGTGGTGATCCGGATCCCGACCGTGCCGTCGGAGCCGCGTCGGAGTTTGCTGGCCTGCACGAGCAGCCGCCCGATAAGGCCGTACTTGCGGATGATCAGCGTGCGGGCATGCTCGGTGCCCGCCGCGTCGAGGATCGTGGCCGTGCCATCGACGACAGGGCCGCTCGTCTTCTTGCCGCGCGCATCGCATTTCTGCACGGTGACCCGCTGATCGTTCCGGATGCGTTTGACCTTTCCGGCGTTTGCCTCGGTCCACACGAGCATGGCGTCACCGTCGGCAGCAGCCCACACCGGCGTGCTCACGCCCTCGCCACTGCGACGGAAGGTGGTCAGCAGAACGTATTTCGCCTCGGCGACCGCCGCGACCGAGTCTTCCTGCCCGTTGGGTTCCATGACGCCAGGCTAGCGGGAACCCCGCACGAGGACACCCGACCGCGTCATCCCGCTGCGATGCGCGTGGACTCGCGGTCAGGACCGGCCACGGGCCTCAGTCTGACCGCCATCGCGAGAGCGAGGATCGGCAAGCCGGCGAGAGTTGCGATTGCGGGTGTGTAGCCGACGCGCTGGGCGATGTAGGTGATCGGTATCGCGATCGCACTGCCGATGCCGGGAGCTAGGCCGAGACCGATCGCGGACGCCAGGGCAGCCCTTGCGGGAAGATAGTTCTGGAGCAGCGCGATCGAGGGCCCGAAGCCTGCGAAGGTCGACGCGCCGACGACGCCGAGCGCCACAAGCGCGGACGCGTACGAGGGCGCGATCAGGAGGCATGCCGTCGCGATTCCGACCAGGCCCAGCGGCAGACTGATGAGGCGCATCGCCGGAATTCGACTCATTCTCCAGCCACCAATCATCGTGGCGATCGTTCCGGCGACGACGAGCGCCGTGAGTCCTAGGTTGGCAGCCGACGCCGAGACCGCGAACGTCGAGACCAGGTACGCGGGCACGAACGCCTGCAGGCTGTAGTAGCCGGCAGAGCGCAGCGTGATCACGGCGCCAAGGCACCACACCGCACGCCCGTGTTCTGCTGACGATCGCGGCCTTCGCGGCGGTGGCGCAGTCGACGTCGGTCGGTCGGTGGTTCGATGCCCGCGACGACGAATGGTCCATATGAGCGGCAGTGCCGCAATAGCGGGAATAACGGCCGGCGCGGACACCCCGATTGAACCCGCCGCCACACCTGCCGGCGCGGCGACGAGCGGTCCGAGCGCGAAGCCGATGTTGCCGCCCAGTGCGAACACACTCACGGCGCGCGCGGACGACTCGCCCGTAGCGGTGATTCGAACCAACCGGCCGGCTTCGGGGTGGAAAGCCGCGACACCGATCCCGCACAGAACCGTGGCGCCGACCATCCCGCTGAACCCGTCAGCGGCGCCGAGGCCGCCGAGACCGAGTGCGGCGACGAGAACGCCCCCGACCGAGACCCATGGCCGCCGAGTGCGGTCGGCGAGGATCCCCAGGGCGGGCTGAAGGACAGATGACCCGGCGTTGACCGCGAAAACGAGGATGCCGACCTGCCCGAGGTCGACGGTGCCGTGCGCTGCGAGAACCGCACCGATAGCGGGAACCGCCCCCTGAGTGAAGTCACAGCCGGCGTGGGCGACCGCCAAGGCGAGCGTGGCCGCGGGGATCGGGGCGGCGCGAACGGTCATGTTCGTAGGCCGGCCAGCGTCATCTCGATGAGCAGAGCTCCGGCACGTTTCGCGGACCATCGATGCCCGGACCGAAGATGCCGGTACGTCAATCCGACCGAGGTAAAAATCGCCGTCGCGGTATCGGTAACGTCGCCGACCGCGCGGATACTGCCGTCGGCGATGCCGTCGAGCAGAATCCGTTCATACGGAGCGAGGTAGCTCGAGCGGGAGCCGGACGAACTTTCCGCGTGGTAAATGGCCGCATGATCGGCGCTGTCCAACGCCTCGAGGATTACCAGATTTCGCTCCGTCAACGCACACTCCGCGCGCAGCAGGGCCTCCATCCGTTCGATGCCGCTTCCGGTGCCGGTCATCGCAGGCCATAACGCTTCTCGGTGCTCAGCATCGAGCCTCTCGGAGAGGGCTTGCAGCAAGACTTCTTTGGTGATGCCGCGGCGGTGCAAGGTCATTCTGGACGCCTGTGCCAGCTCCGCGATACGGACGAGAGTGGTGTTATACCAACCATTTTCGGCCAGAGACGCTTCGAACGCATCCAGCAGGCGCTGCTCGATCACGCCTTCACGATACACTCATGTATCATTCCATGTACATGGCTGTACCGCTTTTGACGCCGGCCGCCAGCTACTTACCCGGCCGACGCACCCGGTCACGTGCCCGAGCGACCGCATCGCGTGCCACACATTCCTCGGCGTGGTCGTTGACGATGCCGCTGGCCTGCATGAGCGCATACATCGTGGTCGGCCCCACGAACCGCCACCCACGTTTCTTGAGATCCTTGGACAAGGCGGTCGATTCCGCAGATGTGGTCTGACTGAATGGGATCGGTGGTGTCTCCGGTTCGAAGCGCCAGAAGTAGTCGTGCAGCGAGCCCTGTTCGTCGATGAGGTCCGCGGCGCGGCGCGCGTTGTTGACGGCGGCCTCGATCTTGCCGCGATGGCGGATGATCCCCGCATCGCCGAGCAACTGTTCCACGTCCGCATCGGTGAACCGGGCGACCCGCTCGACATCGAATCCGGCGAATGCGGCCCGGAAGTTCTCACGTTTCGTCAGGATTGTGCGCCAACTCAGCCCCGACTGAAAACCCTCGAGGCAAACCCGCTCGAAGAACGCGGTGTCGCCGGTGAGCGGCATCCCCCACTCGGTGTCGTGATAGCTGGTCTCCGGCTCCGTGGCCGCCCACACGCACCGTGTCACGCCGTCGTCGTCGGTGATCACATACGCCATGCCCGCACGCTACCCGGCCTATCCGACGTCGCGAACTTTTCGCCGGAGGGTTGACAACGTACAACCGATCAGTTGTATATTTGGTTCGTGACCGAGACAGACGAAGACCGGGCGGACGCCCTGTTTCACGCCCTGTCCGACCGCACCCGCCGAGACATCATGCGGCGGGTTCTGGCCGGCGAGCATTCGGTCACCGAACTCGCGGCGAAGTACGACATGAGCTTCGCCGCGGTGCAGAAACACGTTGCCGTACTTCAGAAAGCAGGGCTGCTGCACAAACGCCGCAGTGGCCGTGAGCAATTGGCGGGCGGCGACGTGGACGCAGTTCGTGCGGTGTCGGCTCTGCTCGGGGAATTCGAGCAGGTGTGGCGGGGACGCATCGCACGCATCGACGACCTACTCGCCATCGAATCAACCACGGAGGAGTGAACAATGCCTGTCACCAACGTTTCTCACGATCTCGACAAGCTGACCCTGACCATGGAAGCGGAGTTCGCCGCACCGGTCGACCGCATCTGGCAGATCTACGCGGATCCGCGGCAGCTGGAAAAGATCTGGGGCCCACCGACATACCCGGCCACCTTCGTAGACCACAGCCTCACCCCGGGCAGCCGGGTGACCTATTACATGACCTCTCCCGAGGGCGAGAAGTTCGCCGGCTACTGGGTGATCACCTCGGTCGACGAGCCGAACGGCTTCACCTTCGACGACGGCTTCGCCAACGCCGAGGACTTCTCCCCCATCGACGACATGCCGGTCTCGAAGAACGAGTACAGCTTCGTCGAGCGGGACGGAAAGACCGTCGCCACCTATGTCGGCCATTACGAATCCGCCGAGGCCCTGCAGAAGGTGCTCGACATGGGCATGGTCGAGGGCGCCACCGGCGCGATCAACCAGATCGACGAGCTCGTCGCGGCCTGAACCGGCGGCACTGCTGAAAACGTCCTCCTGACAGATGCCCGAGGGCAATTTGCCCCCGGAACCCACTCAGGAGGACGTTTTCAGTCGTTCGCCGACTTGGACTTGTGCCGCCCGGCGTTGAATCGCGCCTTCTTCTCCCGGTTCCCGCAGGTATTCATCTCGCACCACCGACGAGTACGACTCCGGCTGGTGTCGAAGAACGCCGCCCGGCACGTCGGCGATGCACACAGAGCCATTCGTCCGTCCCGCTCCCCGGAGACGATGGCGATGGCGTCGTCAGCCACGACACCGAGCGCGTCGTCGACAGCCGCCGCCGAGCTCAGCACCCATTGACGATGACCGGCACGTACGCGACTGTCATACGTGCCGACGGCGGGCTAGCTCTGACGTCAGCGGCGGTTGCGCTGATTGTCGGCGTACTGACGGTGGCAATCCTGCAATGTCAGTGTGGCGCAGCATTTCTCCGGCACAATCACTGGATGCCGGCAGCACTCTGCGCACTCGGATCGACGGTCTGGTTCACGTCGGTCGTCCTGATTCACGCCGCGATCCCGGGCAGTCGGCAGGTGTGCGTCGCCGCCTGCATCCTCGTGGGGCTGTCTGTCGTCACACTCCCCTCCCGCCGGCACCGCCCTGTGCACAGTCGTAGCGGTCAACAACGGCCAACGTCCCCTGGCGAGCGTCCGAAGACACTATGTCCTCGGCACCCGCTCAGGGGGACGTTGTCAGCAGTTAGGTCAGGCGTGTTCCGGGGTCTTTTCCGACTTCTCGGCACCCAGGACCAGCGACTCACCGTCCGGTGCGACATCCACGGGGACGGTGTCGCCGTCGTGGAAGTCCCCGGCCAGCAAGGCCTTTGCGAGTTTGTCGCCGATGGCCTGCTGCACGAGGCGGCGCAGCGGACGCGCTCCGTAGAGCGGATCGAAGCCACGCTCACCCAACCATTCCTTGGCCTTCGGCGTAACCTGCAGGTCGAGTCGACGCTGCGCCAGCCGCTTGCGGAGCTGGTCGAGCTGGATGTCGACGATCGCCACCAGTTCGCCCGGGTTCAGTGCGTCGAAGATCAGCACGTCGTCGAGCCGGTTGATGAACTCCGGCTTGAACGCGGTGCGCACCGCCGCCATCACCTGATCCTTGTCACCGCCGGCGCCCAGGTTGGACGTCAGGATGAGGATGGTGTTGCGGAAGTCCACCGTGCGACCCTGTCCGTCGGTGAGGCGCCCTTCGTCGAGCACCTGGAGCAGCACGTCGAACACGTCCGGGTGAGCCTTCTCGACCTCGTCGAAGAGGACCACCGTGTACGGGCGACGCCGCACCGCCTCGGTCAGCTGACCGCCGGCCTCGTATCCGACATATCCGGGAGGCGCACCGACAAGCCGTGCGACGCTGTGCTTCTCGCCGTATTCACTCATGTCGATACGAACCATCGCGCGCTCGTCGTCGAACATGAACTCGGCGAGCGCCTTGGCCAGCTCCGTCTTGCCGACACCGGTCGGTCCGAGGAACAGGAACGATCCGAGCGGCCGGTTCGGGTCGGCGACGCCGGCACGGGCACGGCGGACCGCGTCCGACACGGCTTCCACCGCGGCGGCCTGTCCGATGACCCGGTGGCCGATTTCCTCCTCCATACGAAGAAGTTTCGCGGTCTCGCCCTCCAGCATGCGGCCGGCGGGAATGCCGGTCCATGCGGAGACGACACCCGCGATGTCGTCGGTGCCGACCTCCTCCTGGAGCATCACATCACCGTCGAGATCGGCGCCCGTCTTCTCGGCCGCGGCCTCGAGTTCCTTCTCCAGGCCCGGGATCGTGCCATACCGAAGCTCGGCAGCACGTCCCAGATCGCCGTTGCGCTCGGCCCGATCCGCCTCTCCGCGAAGCTGTTCGAGCTCCTCCTTGATGTCGCGGACGGAGTCGATGGCGGTCTTCTCCGACTGCCAGCGCGCGGACAGCTCGTTGAGCTTCTCCTTCTGGTCGGCCAGTTCCTGGCGCAGCTTCTCCAACCGCTCCTTCGATGCCGCGTCGGTCTCCTTCTGCAGGGCGACCTCTTCGACCTCGAGACGGCGCACGATGCGCTCCACCTCGTCGATCTCGACGGGGCGGGAGTCGATCTCCATGCGCAGGCGGGACGCGGCCTCGTCGATCAGGTCGATGGCCTTGTCCGGCAGGAAGCGCGAGGTGATGTAGCGATCGGAAAGCGTTGCGGCGGCGACCAATGCCGAGTCGGTGATGCGCACACCGTGGTGCACCTCGTACCGATCTTTCAGACCGCGCAGGATGCCGATGGTGTCCTCCACCGACGGCTCACCGACGTACACCTGCTGGAAACGGCGCTCCAGGGCCGCGTCCTTCTCGATGTACTGGCGGTATTCCTCCAGGGTCGTCGCACCGACGAGCCGCAGCTCGCCACGCGCCAGCATCGGCTTGATCATGTTGCCGGCGTCCATCGCGGAATCGCCAGTCGCACCGGCACCGACGATGGTGTGCAGCTCATCGATGAAGGTGATGATCTGCCCGTCGGAGCCCTTGATCTCGTCGAGCACGGCCTTCAGCCGCTCCTCGAACTCACCGCGATACTTGGCGCCTGCCACCATCGAACCCATGTCGAGGGAGATGACGGTCTTGTCGCGCAACGACTCCGGGACATCGCCCTCGAAGATCCGCTGCGCCAGGCCTTCCACGATCGCGGTCTTGCCGACGCCGGGCTCACCGATGAGCACCGGATTGTTCTTCGTGCGACGAGACAGCACCTGCACCACACGACGAATCTCGTTGTCGCGTCCGATGACCGGATCGAGCTTGCCCTCGCGGGCGGCCTTGGTCAGGTCCGTCGAATACTTCTCCAGCGCCTGATAGGTCTGTTCCGGATCGGCGTTGGTGACGCGAGCGTTGCCGCGCACCGCGACGAATGCGTCCCGCAGCGCCTGCGGGGTGGCGCCGTCGCCGGCGAGGAGCTTCGCCACATCCGAGTCGCCGGTCGCCAGACCGACGAGGACGTGCTCGGTGGAGACGTATTCGTCGTTGAGCTCACCGGCGAGCTGCTGCGCGGCCGAGATGGCCGCGATCGACTCGCGGGAAAGCTGGGGCTGCGCGCTCGCGCTGGACACCGTCGGCGCACGATCCACCAGAGCCTGGGCCTGGGCACGAACCGTCGACGGATCCACGCCCACCGCCTTGAGCAGCGGAGCAGCGATACCGTCGGACTGATCGAGCAGCGCCACCAGGATGTGGGCCGGACGCACGTCGGGATTTCCAGCAGCGGCCGCGGCCTGCACAGCAGCGCTCAGCGCCTGCTGCGTCTTGGTCGTCGGGTTGAAGCTGTCCACTGGCGTGTACCTTTCTCTTTAGTCCAATAGACTCAAGTATGAGCCATTCGAGAGGTTCAACGCCAGTAGAGTTGAGTCTATTCCGCTCAGGTTTGACGAATTACTTCGCGTTCCAGGTGTAGAGCGGCGTGGACTCGCGCGCGGCTGTCTCATCGAACCCGGTGACACTCACCGCGTCGATCTTCACGTCCTTCCCCACCGCGACGACCTGGCACAACTTCACCTGCGACGTGCCGGATTCGTTGGTGCACCGTTTCCACGAATCAGGGAAGTTCAGCATGGTGACCTTTGATCCGTCCGAGGTGCGCACCGCGTACTGCGGCTCGAGAAGGCTCAGACTCGGCTGTCGCTGTCCGCCCTCCGTCGCGAGCGTGGCCTCCGCTCGGATGTAGTAGAGGGGGCCGTACTTATTGCGTGAGTTGCGGTCGATGCTCCACCAGTCCTCGCCCGGCATCGGGACGATCTCGGTGACCGCCATCGTCACTTCGCCGGACTCCTTGCTCGAGTCGGTGAACTCGAACGTCACCGGCTGCCCCAGCTTGACGGTGGTACCCACCGGCGTCACCACCACTCGTTCCGGAGTCTCCGAAGTCTTCAGCCCGTTGTCGAGAGCTTCCGTGAGGTACGAAGAGCGGGCCTCGTCCGAACACTGCTTCACATACTGGTCGAACACCGGGCGGAAGCTCGTCAGTACGGCCTCACGGCGGGGGTTGTCCTTGGCCGCGTTGAAGGCTTCGTTCTGCGCGACGGCATCCCCGGCCACCTTCTTGAGTGCCGGATCCGTCATCCGTTCGACCCGCTTCCGTGAGAGTGCGGCGGACCCGAGCACCAACTCCTTTTCTCGCCCGGTCTCCTGATACGACTTGAGCGCCATCGGGATCGCGGTCGCGGGGGTATACGCAGTCCCACAGTTGATCTCGGCTTGCTCAGCCGCGGCATCCTCCTCTGACGCCCCGCACCCGGCCAGCACCAACCCGACTGCCAGCGTCGCCGCGACCAGTCCGCCACGTCGATCAAACCTCATGTCGTCTCCCTCGTCTTGAAACGATCCGAATGTACCCAACGACGAATCCGAACATCCCGGACACCGGACGCTCGTGACGCGCCGTGTCGAGCGTTCGAATCGTTTTGCCGGCCACATCCCTGGACTCCCCACCGCGTTCTAGATAGAGTGATCTATACAACACTCGAGCCGACCGAGAGTATGACGATGATCCAGTTCGAACAGATGACCTCCGACCCGCGCTCACTCCGTCAGGCGTTCGGTCGCTTTCCGTCCGGGGTGACAACGGTGTGCGCGCTTGTGAATGGACGCCCGGTCGGCATGGCGGCAAGCTCGTTCACGTCGGTCTCACTCGACCCTCCGCTCGTCTCGGTCTGCTTTCAGAACACGTCGACGACCTGGCCTCGACTACGCTCGCACGGACGATTGGGCGTCAGCGTCCTCGCCGAACAGCATGACGAAATCTGTCTCAAGCTTTCACGCCCGTCCGTCGACCGCTTCGACGGCGTCGACTGGGACCGTTCCGCGGGCGGCGGCGTATTCGTGCACGACGCCTCGGTCTGGCTCGACTGCTCCGTACACTCCGAGGTGCCCGCGGGTGATCACACCATCGCACTGCTGATGATCGTCGGACTCGCCATCAATCCCGATACCGCGCCGCTCGTGTTCCACGACAGCCGGTTTCGGCGCCTCGCCACCATCTAGCAACGCGACGATCGACGGATGAGGCGAAGCGGCCCAACACCAATATGTGTTGGGCCGCTTACTGTCTCACAGTCGTCTGCGCCAAACGACGCGTCAGCCGGTCAGAAGACGGAGTACCCGCCGTCGATGACGATCTCGTCGCCGGTCTGGAAACCTCCCCGGCTGCCGGCGAGATACACCGCCAGTCGTTCGAAATCGTCGGGCGAGCCCCAGCGGCGCTGGGGCATTCGTTTCATCACCGCGGTCGTGAACGCGGGCTGCTCGAATTCACGACTGATAAGTGGCGTCTCGGTCCATCCGACCACAAGTGAGTGCGCGTTGATACCGTAACGTGCGAGTTCGACTGCGCAGGAACGAATCATCGCCGACAATCCGGCTTTGCTGGCCGCGTACGCCTGTCCCCGCGGCGTACCGTGCAGCGACGACACACTCGATGTTCCCACCAGAACACCACCGTCGCCGCGACGGACCATATGTTTCGCAGCCTCACGCAACGTCAGGAACGCGCCATCGAGATTGACGGCGGTGACCGAACGAAATGCGGTGAGATCGGTGTCTATGAACGCGGTGTCCGTGGAGTGCATGCCGGCGTTCGCAAAGCAGGAATCGACGCGCCCGAGGTGGTCCACGGTCTCCGCGAACGACTCGATGACTGCCCCCTCATCACTGACGTCGCATTGGATTCCGTGGACTCGAGTACCGAACACGGAGAGTTCGGCCACGGCCTTGTCGTTCTTCTCGGCGTTCGTGCCCCAGATGCAGATGTCGGCACCCGATCGTGCCAGGCCGCGCGCCATGCCCAGGCCGATGCCGGAGTTGCCCCCGGTGACGACCGCGACATGTCCGCCCAGATCGAACAGCGGATTGCCCATCGAGGACATCACCGGACCGGGGAGAAGCTGGTCGGATCGAGGAAGACCGCTGTCGCGTTCGCCGTCACCCGCTCACCCCTCGACTGGAGCTCGATCCACTCCGGGTCGGCCCAGAATGCCTCCCATGACGCCTTGGCGGAGTCCCTGCTCTCGTGCCCCACGATGTAGATCAGGTTATCGGTGGGGTTACCTGCCTCATCCGACTCCACCCAGTAGCCGACGCTGGTCATACCGTGCTTCTCAAAGAGGGCGACGGCGTGATCGCGGAATCGCTCCACCAACGCGTCGACCTTGCCGGGAACGGCTGTGTAGGTGCGGAGTTCGAATGTGCGAGGCCGTTCGTTGCTTGTTGTCATTGCTTCAATCCATCCAGTAGTGGTGCGGTGGTCGGGCCACCGACGAGACGTCGACGGCTACGGGAGACCGGCATGTCGGCCGGCAGTGCACACCCGAAACCCGGCCGGGCGCGGAACCGTGTGGCGACCCCGGCGACCGACCGATGAGTGTCGCGGTGAGCCGGGGCCCCGGCGCAACAAAGGACATGACATTCGCCCGCGACCGCCGGCAATCCTCAGGAATGACGTCGTCTCCCATGCATTTTCGTGGTTTCGGTACCGGTCAGTGATTCGAGTTGGCGGCGTGTTCGGCAGCGCGGTCGAGACGCGGAACGGGAGGAGGGACAACATCGGCGAGGCGGGACACCCCCGGAATCTCACCGAAGTCGGCGCCGAGAATCTCGGTCATCGCCTCGGCAAACGTGGTGTCCATGTACATTCGCTCGCCGAGGATCTTGTCGCCCTCGAAAGCCATGATGGCGAAATACTGACCGGTTTTCCGGCCGTCGGGAGTGTCGAAGTAGACGTACGCCTCGCGGCACAGCTCGGTGTCGGAGACCGCGTGCACCCGACGGTCGGCCCAGACGTTCCGCTTGTCGCTGCCGGGCAACATGCGCTTGTACGTCTCCAGGACGGCCTCACGCCCTTCCATCCGCCACCCCATCGACGGCAACTCGTACACCGGGTTGTCGACGAGCGTGGCCATGGTCGCGTCGAGATCCATCTCGAACTCGGCTGTTTCGTGAAGAATGAGCAACTCTTCCATCTGCTGCAGGGTGAACTTTGCCATCGCCGTGATTCCTTCTGCGTTGAGAAGTCCCTCGCGTGCAACGAGAGGACCAGGGGACGAGAGCCTGCCGTCGGGTGCACGACTGCACGGGCTGGAGCCGGCCGACGAGGGCAAGCTGCCACTCTCGGCGACTAGATAGATCGCTCTATCTCTCATAGTCAGTAGACACTGCTTGTTACTTCGGTCACAACCGCCAGATGGATCATTCCGACTGCGAATACCCGCCATTCGGCGGGTTGCCGACCGGAGGTACTCGAGCCGCCCCCGAATGAGTCGACGCACCCGAGGGCCCTTGAATACTCAACGATTTCGCAATGCGTCGCGTTGATCCGAATCGGCACGCTGCCCGGCCCGCGCCGCCAGATGGCACACCCTCGCCGCGACCCATATTTGATAGATCGCTCTACTTCTCGTCGGTCGGTTCACGCGTTATGGTGAGGCATGCTGCTCACCGAGACGACGGACTCCATTCGCACCATCACGCTCGACCGCCCTGCCTCCCGGAATGCGTTGACACCACAGCTCATCGCCGGACTCCAGAGCGAAATCGCCGCTGCCGGAGCCGATTCCACTGTCTCCGTGGTCATTCTCACAGGCTCGGACCCGGCCTTCTGTGCGGGCGTCGACCTCCGCGTCATCGGGGCCGAAGGTGGATGGGACAACATGACCACACCACCGTCCGACCCAGCCGGTTCAGAGCAACCCAGCCCCCCGACCGGTCACCCGTGGACCCCGATCGACAAGCCGATCATCGGCGCGATCAACGGCGCGGCGGTCACCGGAGGACTCGAATTGGCGCTCGCCTGCGACATTCTCATCGCGTCCGAGAACGCCCGGTTCGCCGACACACACGCGCGCGTCGGCATGATGCCGCTGTGGGGACTGACGGCACGACTGCCCGAGGCCGTCGGATTCGGCTTCGCTCGACGAATGAGCCTGTCCGGCAACTTCATCGACGCACAGACGGCGCTCGCTCAGGGCCTGGTGACCGAAGTCGTGACGCACGACGACCTGCTTACGTCCGCCCGTGCGCTCGCGACGGACATCGCTTCGAACAATGCCGCGGCAGTCGCGTCGCTACTCGCTTCCTACCGCAGCGTCAGCGACACGTTACTCGAGCCACAATTGGAGGCCGAGGCGTCGACTGCGGCGGCATGGCTCGCCGGCGACGGCGGCGCCGAAGTCGGCAAGGACGCTGCGGCGGTCATCCAGCGAGGCCGCTCGCAGATCCATTAAATGGCTTGTAGTGCACGGTAATCCGAAAGCGGACTGCCGTGCACTACCCGGCCTCTCGGGGATGGGCAGTGCACGGCAGACGGGACATTCGGGCTCCGCTTATGCCGGCAACAGCCATTCGGCATTGGTGCGGAAGAACTTGTTCACCACCTCATCGCCCAGCGGTTCGAGTCGCGACAGCATCGTCGCCTTCGAATTCTTGCCACCCTCGGTATGCGGGTAATCCGTTGAGTAGCAGAACACGTCGGCCAGGTCGGGGTCGTCCCGGAAGTAGCGGTCGACGGGCTCGAAGTTGAACGGGGACACGCGCACGTTGCGTGCGATGAACTCCGACGGCTTCAGCGAGTACTTCTTCGCATCGGCCCCGGGGAACACATCGACGTACATGTTCATGCGTCGCGCGGCGTTCCCCACCCAGTGAGCCCCCACTTCCATCAACCCGACGCGAAGCCGCGGGAATCTCTCGAAGACCCCACCCAACACCAGTGTCGACAGGTAGTTGTCGATGGCCATGTGCACAGTCGAGAAGACCTGAAGGTTCGCGTTGGGAATCTCCGCGGATTGGAACATCGACGAGAACGACTCCGCATAGGTCCACCGCGGGTCGAGGAAGAAGAACTCCGTGCCGATGTGCAGTGTGACTGCGACGTCCGCCTCCTCAAGCAGGGCCCACATGGGGTCGAACGCCGAGTTCGCCGGCGACAACCCGCCGGGCGGGACATCCGCCTGCAGGTAGACCGCACGAACCCCACTGTCCACGAGTTCGCGCGCCTGGGAGATCATCTCCTCGACGGTCGGCCGAGTCCGTAATACGCCGACGGCACGAATACGGCCATTCTCGAGGTTCGCGTTGGCCACCGCCCAACGGTTGTGATCGATGACGAACTGTTCGGCGAACTCCGGACGCGACAGGTCACCGAACATCGACGTATCGGCACCCCACCTGGCGGCGTATGTGTCATCGTCCATTCCGCCGATGATCAGGGCGGCCAACGCCGCCGTGGGGAAGACCAATTGGCGATCGATACCCATGACCTCCAGCACCTCGGCACGTCGACTCAGATCGATGGCGCTCGGCGCCGGGGCTCCCTTGATGGACCAGATCGTCTCCGCGTCGATCTCCGTGACGTCCCCGCGAACGTCTGGTTGATGCGGGTTGGTCGGCGTCGGATCCGGGTGCGCCCGGCTCGCGGATTCGAAGAGTTCGCCGAGCATGCGCCCCGATTCTCCGAAGCTCTCGCCGAGAAGGTGTCCCGGGATGTTCTCATGACTGTCGACGTCGTTGACCAGAAGTGTGCTCACACGCATTCCTTCACTTGATTCGAATACAGGTAATGGTTGGGACTCCCGCACCTATTGCGCGACCGTGTTAATAGTCTTTCCGGCTGCCTCGGCATATTTATATGCGTCATGCTTCTCGATATTCGGTGCAGAATCGCGAATCCTGGACACCCCCGGCATGTTCTCGAAGTCCGGACCGAGTTGCTTGGCCATCAGGCCGGCGAAGTTCGGGTCCTGATACATGCGCTCGCCCGCGATCTTCTTCGTCTCCGGGTCGAAGCTCATGACCACGAGGTACAGACCGTTCACACGCTCCCCCTCGTCGTTCGTGAAGGTCATATGCGCCTCGCGGATCAGCGTGTTGGGAGCGACCGCGTGGACCCGCTTCTCGGCGGCGACGTTGCCCGCGTCGTTCAGGATCCGGCTGTAGACCTCGCGGATGGCCTCACGACCATCCACTTGCAGTCCGAAGTAGGCGAGCTCGTAATGCGGATTGTCCACCAGAGTCGCCATTGTGGCCTCGATGTCTTGTTCCAGCTCGGCAATTTCGTGGGCGAGGAGGATCTCTTCCATCTCTTTTTTTGTCAGATCGGCCATGTGGATCGCTCATCCCTTTCTTGGTGTGGAACCCTCGACGCAGAAACGATCTATGGCAAGGTGGCGCCCACAGGCGGCAACGGTTGCCCCGGCGCAAGAGTCCGAATTGTGAAGCCGGTAGTGAAATAGATCACCTTGAGTTACCGGTGTATTCACCATCTCATCGGCCCGGGCCGGCGTCATCCGCCAAGCGGGGCGGGAACGAACACGCGGACCAGCCATGTGCGCGCCGGTGCGGCAGCTGACCGCACACTTGACAGATTGATCTAGTAAGATCGCACCATGGCTTCCAGCACCAACGCACCCGAGGACACTCGAAAGACCCGCACGCGGTTGATCGAGTCGGCCGCCGAACTGTTCAGTCACCAGGGCTACGGCGGCACCGGCATCAAAACGGTTCTGGCCGACGCCGGCGCACCGTACGGCTCCCTGTATCACTTCTTCCCCGGCGGCAAGCAGGAACTGGGTGCCGCGGCCCTGAAGTATGGCGGTGACCGCTACCTGGAACAACTCAAAGCCTTTCACCCGGTCGGCTCCGACCCCGTCGAGGCGACGAAGCGATCGTTCGACCATGCCGCCGACCTCATGGTGACCAGCGATTACGAGTACACGTGCCCTATCGCGACGACAGCACTCGAGGCATCGAACACCCACGAGTTGTTGCGCGAGGCCGCATCTGCGGCCTTCACGTCCTGGCTCGACGCCCTCGAGACCCGCTTCACGGAGGCGGGGATGGCACCGGACGATGCGCGTGACGTGGCGATCCAATGTTTGTCCCTGATGGAAGGCGCGGTACTGCTCGCACGGACTTCCCGGTCACCGGATCCGGTCATGGCCGCGGGACGGGCCGCCGTGGCACTCGTGTCCGCAGCTCTCCACACTTCATAAGACGGCGCACCACACTCCGGCCCGGCTTACCATCGCCGGGCCGGAGTCATGGGCCGCGGCGTCAGTGTGATTCGACGAATACCACTACCCTCCAACGGATCTCGATCATCGCAAACTGACGAGTGTCCGGCCCCGGACACCACCGGCGAGGATGCTCCCGGCTGTCGCCGCAATGTCGTCCAGAGCGATCTCGTTCGCGATGGAACCCGTGAGATCACTCGGCTTCAAGTCGCTGCCGAGTCGCTTCCACACCTCCGCCCTCACCTCCGGAGGGCATTGGACCGAGTCGATGCCGAGCAGATTGACCCCGCGCAGAATGAACGGCAGCACCGTCGTGTTCAGTGCCGGGCCGCCGGTGAGACCACAGTTGGCCACCGATCCGCGATACCTGGTGGTGCGCAACAGATATGCGAGCGTATCGCCACCGACCGGGTCGACGGCACCTGCCCACCGCTCGGCCTCCAGCGGCGCATCGCCGGCGCCGGAGACCTCATTCCGCCCGAGGATCTCCGTGGCACCCAGCTTCCGGAGGAACTCGTGCTCGGATTCCTTACCGGTACTCGCCGACACCTCGTAGCCCCGGCCCGCCAGCATGTTGACGGCCGTGCTGCCCACACCGCCGGTGGCTCCGGTGACCAGGACCCGACCGTCACCGGGCCGGAGACCGTTCTCTTCCAACCGCTGAATACACAGTCCCGCAGTGAAACCGGCGGTACCGAGCAGCATCGCCTGCTTCGGGCTCAGACCCTCGGGCAGTGGCTCCAGCCAGTCTCCCGGCAACCGGGTGTACTCCGAATACCCACCGAAATGCGCGATGCCGAGATCCCGGCCGATGGCGATCACCGACTGTCCCACCCGGAACCGCGGATCATCGGATTCGGCGACCGTACCGGCGAGATCGATACCGGGCACCATCGGGTAGGAAGCGACCACCGGACTCTCCGGAAGGCACGCGAGACCGTCCTTGTAGTTGATACTCGAATAGCTGACGCGCACCGTGACGTCCCCGGCGGGGAGATCATCGAACGTCAATTCCTGCACGCCGGCACTGAATTCGCCGTCGTTCTTGTTCAGCACGAACGCCCGGAACGGCGCTGTCGCAAGTGTCATGACACTCTCCTCATTCTGATTCCGGCGCATCGATGTGCACCTGCTGTTGGTAAAACACTTCCGACCGTGAGCGGGACTCACCCCGTGGCGACGTCGACCTGCCGCGGTTCGACGGCATCGAGCACCCTGGAGGCGACACGATCGCGATGAGCCTCCGCCGAACCGAGCAGCACCGCATCGGTGAACGCCCGCTTGAGATAGAGGTGCACGCGGTGCTCCCAGGTGAAGCCGATGCCGCCGTGTATCTGCACCGATTCACGCGCGATGCTGGTGGCTGCGTCCGAGCACACCGCCTGCGCGATGGACGCCGCGAGATGCGGGTCGTCGGTGCCGTCCTGCAACGCCCACGCACCGTGCAGTGCAACAGATCTCGCGTGCTCCTGATCGACCAGCATGTCGGCGAGCCGATGCTTCACGGCCTGGAATGATCCGATCGGCCGGCCGAATTGCAGCCGCGACGTCGCGTACTCCACACACATGTCGAGCAGTTGCTGGGCTACGCCGACCTGCTCCGCGGCCAGGAGCACCGCGCCGACGGTGAACGCGCGGTCGCACGCGGCCGCGGCCTCGTCGACGCCCGCCACCACCCGCGCGTGCGCATCGGAGAACTCCACCGACGCCTGTGGCCGCGTCTGGTCCATGGTCGAGAGCCGGATACGACGTACTCCTGGTTGATCGGCGTCGACGACGAACAGTGCGACACCGAGCATGGTCCGGCCGGCGACGAGCAGTACGTCCGCGTCACCGGCATCGACCACCTGGGCCATACCTCCGCGCAGCCGCCAGTGGCCATCGGTGCTGTCGGCGGACACGGTCACCGCATCGGTCGAGAAGGCGCCCGCACGATCGGGCACGACGAACGCCGCCGTCCTGGTCCCGTCGAGCATCGTGCCGAGCACCTCATCGCGCACCGACGATGCGGGCGCCGCCACCAGAGCAGGAATACCGAGCATCAGGGTTCCGACAACAGGTCCGCAATAGACCGCTGCCCCAAGCTGTTCGGTCACGATTGACGCGTCGACGAGTCCACCACCCGATCCACCGAGATCCTCCGGTACGCCGAGGCCGAGCACACCGAGTTCGGTGCCGAGCCGCCGCCAGTCGTTCCGGTCGAACGGCGGGGTCGACGCCATCAGCCGACGGACCGTCGTGTCGTCGGAGC
Organism: Gordonia sp. B8661-1; assembly: GCF_059427765.1. Taxonomy (NCBI): domain Bacteria; kingdom Bacillati; phylum Actinomycetota; class Actinomycetes; order Mycobacteriales; family Gordoniaceae; genus Gordonia; species Gordonia sp. B8661-1. The sequence continues at coordinate 28,708 of NZ_JCAHRL010000004.1, read as the reverse complement.
GTTCCCCGCAGAAGCGTGCCACCGCGGCTCGCAGTTCCTCCTGCTCGGGAGTGAACGCAAACTCCCGGCGGTCATAGGGATTCAGTTCAGCCACGGGGGACCTCTTTCCACGGTCGTCCGGAATCGGCACGCAGATCACCGGGCAGGCCGAGAATCCGCTCCGCGAGAATATTGCGCAGCACCTCGGATGTGCCGCCCTCGATGGTGTTGGCACGCGAACGCAGGAAGCGCTGCTGAAGCGGACCCCCGCGATTGGCCTCGTCGGGGAACACCTCACGCATCGTGTAGTCGCCGTACAGCGCGCTCTGTGGCCCCAGCAGGTCCATACAGAGCTCATAGACACGCTGGTTCAGTTCTGCGCCAACGAGTTTGTCGATCGAGCCCTCGGGTCCCGGACCGCTGAGGGTGGCGCGTACGCGCGCGCGTTCGGAGGTCAGACGCGCCGCCTCGGCGCGCAACCAGAGCCGGGTCAGACGTTCACGGAGCACCGGCGTGCGGTGCTCCGGTCGTCGTGACCACAGCGCGACGGCGTCGTCGATGCTCCCCTCTCCTCGCGCACTACCGGTCGCGCCGATCGTGCTGCGCTCGTTCATCAATGTGGTCATCGCTACGCGCCACCCGTTACCGATGTCTCCGAGCCTGTGGATGTCGGGGACACGGACGTCCGTCAGGTACACCTCGTTGAACTCGGCCTGCCCGGTCATCTGCCGCAGTGGCCGGACATCGACACCCGGACTGTGCATGTCGACAACGAAGTACGTGAGCCCGCGATGTTTGGGCTGATCGGGATCCGACCTGGCGAGCAGCAGACCCCATCGGGCCTGATGCGCCAGCGTGGTCCAGACTTTCTGTCCGTTGATCACCCATTCGTCGCCGTCGCGGACCGCGGAGGTGGCCAGCCCGGCGAGGTCGGAACCCGCGCCCGGCTCCGAGAAGAGCTGGCACCAGATCTCCTCGGTGGACGCCAGGGGCGGCAGCCAGCGACGCTTCAACTCATCGGTGCGCGCGTGCTCGACGAGAGTCGGTGCGGCCATGCCGTATCCGATGATGTTGAGCGTCGACGGCGACGGCGCACCCGATTCCTCCAGCACCCGATCCGCAACGCTCTGCAGGCCTCGCGACACACCGAGCCCGCCCAGCCCCTCGGGGAAGTGGACCCAGGACAGTCCCGCCTCGTACCACGCGCCGAGCACCTCGTCGATGGGCGCCGACCGTGGATCGTGCGCGGTGACGACGGCCACGGCGGCGTCGCGGACCCGCGCCGCATCATTGTCAGTCATGGTCTTCTTTCTCCGGAATAGAGTGTGGTTCCGCGGTTTTCGTGCATCGGCCCCTCGGGAATAGATTCAGCCCGCGATGGCCTCGACACCTTTTCCGTCGAGGCGCCGCACACCGGAACCGTGCGCATCGAGGCGAAGGACGACAGCCAGGATTCGACCGGCGTCACCGGCGACGACCACCCCGGTGCGCCCATCGGTGGCCTCGAGTGAACCCACCATGCTGACCAGTGAGCGAAGCGAACCCGAGCGCCGCAGCCGTCCGAATCCCAGATCTCCCCCGCGCGGGTTCACCAGGTACCGGCTGATGCCGGTGGCCTTGATCCAGGCCGGCGGGGTGGCCGGATCGGCCTCGGGTACCTCGAGCTGATCGAGATGTGCGACATCGACCCGGCATGGCGCCAGCAGCTGATCGAACGATGTCGTATCGAGTGGCCCGACCTCGAACGCATCTCCCGTCTGCGGGCGACTGACCGTCCTGATCAGGGCCCGGAACGTCAGCCCGAGCTCGTCCGCTCGGCGGCGGCTCGTGATGATGACGGCACTGCAGCCGCATGCCGGCTGCGGTGCGCTCAGGCGGCGGGTGCGGAAGGTGTCCGAGTGGTGGCCGGGCTCGATCGCGACGATCTCGTGTGCGAAATCCCCTGCCCGGGAGCACTCTAAGGACCTCGAATAGGAGGATCGCATCCACCGTCGGACCTCGTCGGCTCCCACCTTCCATCGGTCCGCCGACGACCGGCGCAACCAGTCGCCGGGGACTCGGACTGCTCGGTCGACGCCTGGGTCGGTGGGCGAGCCGTCCGAACCGACATCGGCGGCGGCCACCACCGCGACGAGGTCCGGATCGGCCTCGACGGCCGCCACGGCCTGTTCCAGACTCACCGCGCTGCTGCGGGCCGGGCGCGTCTGCAACCCGCCGAGCTCCCCGGACAGCCGACCGCACCCCTCGGTGAGGAACACACCGCCGAGTTCTGCGACGTCCAGCCCATTGCGATCGATGAGGGCGTCGATGACACGCCGCAGGCCGCGGCCCGTTGTTTCCGGCATGTCCCGGCCATCCGGATACACCGCTGACCGGCCTCCGTCGACGAGCACCACCTCGACGGTCGACCCGGTCACGACGCACGCTCCGCGTCGGCACCGAACGTCGCCGCCATGAACGACGGATCGATCAGCATTCCGTGGACCTGCTGATTGTGACTGTGACACAACTGGTGGTAGGCGAAAGATGCCTGCATCGCGGTCGCCCGCCCCTGGTTGTCCTGGGCGATGTTGATCGACTCTTTCGCCAAACGTAGTGCGAACAAGGGCTTCTCGGCGATCTTCCGGGCAAGCCGCAGAGTGAAGTCGGCCAGTTCGTCACGCTCTACCACGTGGTTCACCATCCCGAGTTGCTGTGCCTCGACGGCCGACACGAAGTCCGACGTGAACAACATCTCCTTCGCCTTTCGGACACCGACCTCGTACGGGTGGTTGAAGAACTCGACCCCGGCGACACCCATCGCGATGGTGTTGTCCTGGAATTGCGCATCGGCGGATGCCACGACCAGATCACAGGGCCAGACGAGCATGAGACCACCCGCGATGACCTTGCCCTGCACGGCGGCGATCGTCGGCTTGGGCAGATTTCGCCAGCGCTCGGACAACCCGATGTACATCTCCTTCTCCACGGCCATCTGTGATTGCGCACCCTCGCAACCGAATCCGCACCACGTGCCGACTCGATCGTGCGCCTCGATCTCGCCGAGCGGATCGGGCTCACGAAGATCGTGACCCGACGAGAAGTGCGGTCCGTTGGCCGCCAGGATGATCACACTGATCGAATCGTCCTGCGCCGCACGATCGAAGGCATCATTCAACTCGTAGAGCAGACGCATGCTCTGCGCGTTGCGCGCATCGACACGATTGAGCACGATCCGCGCGACCTGCTCGGCGGGCCGCTCATAGACAATCGTCTCGAAGTCAGTCGTCTTCGCCTCACCCATGATGACCCCTATGCCCTCAGGCGGGCGACGGTGTCGGCCAGCGCGTCGTGCGTCATCGCCCGGGCACCGGCCACACGCTCGGATGTCAGTGGCGGCAACAGATTCGGCACCAGGGCGACCGGCAGATCGCTCTGTGCGATCGGACGATGATGGGAGAATGTGTCGAAGCCGGCCTTGCCGTGATAGCCGCCCGACCCACTCATGCCGGCGCCACCGAACGGCACATCGTCATTGTTGTAGGCGAGTGCGAAGTCGTTGCGCGACACAGCGCCTGAGGTCGTGTTCCGGACGAATCGCCGGAAGTCGGCGGTGTCACCACCGAACCAGTACGACGACAGCGGATGCTCGCCGGCGGCCGCATAGGTGATCGCCTCGTCGACGTCTGTGTAGGAGTGCAGAACCAGAACCGGACCGAAGATCTCCTCGCCGTGGATCCGTGCGTCATCGGGGACGTCCACGAGCAGTGTCGGCGGGATCCGGCGTTCTCCGGACAGCGGCAGCCGCTGCCGCTCGTCGTCCGGGACGATCACGATTTCGGTGGCCCCCTTGGCCTTCGCGTCGTCGATCAGGTCGGTGACACGTCGGTAGTTGGCGTCGTCGACCATCGACACGACGTCGGGGTTGTCGGCGAACGTCGGGAAGTAGGTGCTGATCGCGTCCCGGTAGGCATCGATGAAGTCCTGCTTCGCCTGTTCCGGGACGAAGGCATAGTCGGGCGACAAACAGACCTGGCCGTTGTTGAGCATCCGGCCGCCCGCGATGCGCAGCGCGGCTCCGGCGATGTCGCCGTCGGGCGCGACGATGGCCGGGTTCTTGCCGCCGAGTTCCAGGGTGACCGGAACCAGGTTCTTGCCTGCCGCCGCGGCGACCAGTCGCCCGACCTTCGGAGATCCGGTGAAGAACAGGTGATCGAATCGCAGGTCGCTGAAGGCGGTCGCCGTCGGCAGACCACCGCCGACCACGACGACCTCTTCGGGACTCATGCGCGATGCGACCGCCCGCGCGAACACCGCGGCCGTGTGGGGCGCCATGTCGGAGAACTTGATCATCACTCGATTACCGGCGGCGAGAGCTTCGACGGCCGGCGCGAAGACCAGGACCACGGGAAAATTCCATGGTCCGATCACACCGACGACCCCCTTGGGGCGGTGCTGCACGTAGGTCGGGATGATGCCGCCGAGACCAGCCTCTGCCTCGGTCGGCGCCATCCACTCCTCGAGATGGTCGCGGGTGTAGGCGATGGACTGCAGCGCACCGAGAATGTCGATCTCCAGTGAGGTCGTCGCGGGCCTGCTTCCGAAGTCGGCGGCGAGAGCATCACCGAGTTCTTCGGCATGCTCGAGGACACCTGCGACGAGCCGATCGATTCGGTCGCGCCGAGTGGCGGCATCCGGAACGGGATCTGCGGCATGGGCCGCGCGCTGGGCGTCGAGCAGGGCCTGCAACTCGGCCGTGCCGAGATCGGCGGTGATATCCGTGGTGACGGTCATTTGATCAATTCCTTGTCTGCAGAAACGTTTTCGGTGACGTTCTGTGCGGCGATCCGTTGCGCCCAGCGATAGTCGAGCTTCCCGGCCGGACTACGAAGCACGCGTTCGACCCGAATGAATTCCTTGGGGAGCTTGTAGCGCGCGAGCCGAGATTCGATATCGGCACGCAGGTCGTCGTCGCTCGGATCGTGGCCGGGCGTGACCTCGACGACGGCGACCACCTCGTTGCCCCACCGATCGCTCGGCCGACCGACCACCACGACGTCCCGGACGGCCGGGTGGACGATGATGGCATCCTCCACTTCCTCGGCGTAGATCTTCTCGCCGCCGGAGTTGATGGTCACCGAGTCCCGGCCGAGGAGTTCGATGCCGCCGTCGGCCAGATGCCGTGCGCGATCGCCGGGAATGGCGATCCGGCGTCCGTCGACGGTGGGGAAGGTCCGCAGTGTCTTGGCTTTGTCGCGGAGATACCCGAGCGGTATTGCACCCCAGCGTCCGAGCCATCCCGACTCGGGCGCGCCGGGCTCGAGGATTCGGGTGTGGTCGTCGTCGACGACACAGCTACCCGGTGCGGCTGTGAACACTCCCGAGGTGGCTCGTGCGGTACTCACGCTGATGTTCGACAGCTGCGAGCCGGTCTCCGACGACCCGGCGACGTCGGCGATCGCGACGTGCGGCAGGGCGTCGAGGATGCGCTGTTTCACAGAGGCCGACAGGATCGCGCCACCGGTCCCCATCATCTGGATGGTTGCGCCGCTCCGTCCGCCACGATCGAACTCGTCCATGAGCGGCGTGGCGAACGAGTTGCCCACCATGTTCATGAGCATCACGCCCTCGGCGTCGATGACGTCCCACACGGCGGATGCGTCGAACCGGTCGACGACCGACGGGAACACCACGGCCCCACCGGACAGGATGCCCGCGAGCGCGACCCACTGCGCCGCGGCGTGCATCAGCGGCGGAGTCGGCAGCACCACACGGGACGGTCCCGCCTTAATCAGTTCGATCCCGTCCGCGAGAGTCGCGGCGTCGAAGACACCGGGAGGCATGAACGCGGCGATCGAGCTCTGCAGGATCTCCGCCTGGGACCACAGGACACCCTTGGGCATGCCAGTGGTGCCGCCGGTGTACACGACGTACAGGTCGTCGGCGTCGGGCTCGGTGACCGGGTGTGAAGGGTCGGCAGCGGCCAAGGCTTCTTCGTAGTCGAGGGCGCCCGGGAGCAGTTCGTTCCCCGATTCGTCGGCGACCTGCAGGAGCAGCACCGGCTTCTCGATGAGCATGTCGAGAATCGCGCCGAGCGTCGGAGCGAAGCGCGCGTGATAGATCACCGCCTTCGGGCGGGCATCGTTCAGGAGATAGGCGAGTTCCGACTCCACGTACCGGTAGTTGACGTTGAACGACGCCGCCCGGGCGGCGGCCGCGCCCAGCATGCCTTCGAGGTATTCGTTGCCGTTGAGCAGGTACAGGGCGACAAGATCCTGCCCGGACTCCCACGGCTCGAGTTCGTCACGCTCGGTCGTGATGCCGATCTCTTGGGAGGCAAGCAGATTCGCGAGCCGGTTGACGCGGGCCGCGACATCATCGTAAGTCAGTCTCCGATCACGGAAGACGATGGCCTCGCGATCTGGCATCGCCGCGGCAACCGCGGCGAACAAAGTGGAGTGGTTGTATCTCATGCTGGGCTCCCAGGGGTTGCGCGGTGTTTCGGCATGATCGTCGGATTCATGCCAGTGCCGTTCGGACATCGACGAGGGCCTGACGTTTCTCGACGCGGACCGCGTGCAATGCCGCTTTGAGTGCGTCGGCAAGGTCGCTCCGGTTGTGGACGGTGATGCCGTATCCCCCCGATGCGGTGCAATACGCCGCCATGTCCGGCGACGGGGACAGGTCGGAGAAGCGGCGCTCGGCGTTGGCAACCGCCGTTCCGGCCGGATAGGCGAGCTGCGTGGCTCCGTCGACCGCGCCCCAGTTGCTGTTGTTGGCGATGACGGTGAGGATCGGGAGGTCGTGTTTGGCTGCCGCATGATGGCAGGCCGCCGGGTTGGCGAACATGTAGGCGCCGTCTCCGAGAGTCGCGACCACCGTGCGTTCGGGTGCGGCGAATTTGGCGCCGAGCGCGGCCGGCAGTCCCCAGCCCAAACCTCCGGAAGCCGGGAGGAAATAGTACGTTCCGGGCTTGGTCCTGCGCAGCAGGTCCGGATACGAAACGTACTCGTTGAACACGATGTCGTCGTCGTCGAGCAGGTCGCCGAGGATCGCCGAAATGATTGCCGGACTGATGGTTTCGTCGCTGACCGCCGCTTCCTGGGCGCGGAGGGCGTCGATCCCCGCCCGGTGGCCGGCGGCTACTTCCCGGATCGTGTCGGCCCGGGCCGGATCGATGTCCGCCGACCGTGCGTCGAGGGCGGCGATGAGTTCGGTCAGGAAAGCCGCAGACGACGCGCTCACATTGAGATCCGAACGGTGCGAACGGATCGGGTAGGCGGCGAACAACGGATCGATGCCGACCTGCGCGATGTACGTGCCCTCGGCCGGGGCCTCCCGTTTGGGGATCCACGGCACATCGCTCTCCAGGAAGACGACGACGTCCGCGTGACCGAACACGTCGGAGATCTGACTGCCGACACGGTTGGGATGATCGAACGCGATGTTCAGGTATCGCGCCCACGGGTCCGCGACCCCGACACCGAACCGGGTCGCGAGTTCCTCCAGGAGCGGCACCGCCGCCTGGTCCTGACCGGCAGCTGTCGCCACGATCACCGGGAACGTGGCACCGGCGATCCGGTTGGCAATCTCGGCGACCGCGGCCGGATCCGGCTGCACGGTCGCCGAGACGGATGTGAACTCCCGCTTCGCGGGCACGGGAGGCTCGTCGGCGTTCTCGGCGAGAACCTCCCGGGGCAGCGACAGGTAGATGGGCCCCTGCGGCTGCGAGGTCGCCATGCTCAGGGCACGGTCGACGACCGCGTCCACCTGGCGCGGGTCGCGAAGTTCGTAGTCCCACTTGACGAATTCCCGCACGATGCTCGCCTGGTCGAACATCTCCTGCGACCAGTGAATCGGCAGATCACGGTCTCCGACGGCGCCTGCCTCGATGATCGGTGACCGGCCGGCGGTGACCAGCAACGGAATTCGGTCCCGGGACGCGTTCGCCACCGCGCAGGCGACGTTCGCGGTACCCACGTTCACATGGACCATCAGTACCTGCGGCTTGCCGGTGAGCAGTGCGGCACCATGCGCCATGCCGCCGGCGAGGTTCTCGTGCGCGCAGATGATCGGGGTGGGCAGGTCGGGACCGCCCGCCTCCAGGTTCTGGGCGTACGCCTCCACGATCGGGGCGAAATCGGTTCCGGCATTGACGAAGAACGATTCGATTCCGTATTCGGCGAGGGCCGCGAGGTAGCGGGCAGCTGCGGTGTGTGTCATGACAGGCCTTCGGTGATGGTGGATGGGTAAGTCGGTGGGCGACGCATTCGGTCAGGACACCGGCGTCGGCCGGGAGCGGGTGCGCAACTCGGGGATGAGCGTGGCGAGTTCGCGCCACTGCGGTGTCGGGAGCCCGGGCTGGTCCTCACAGAGGACCTGGACGCACACCTGATCGGCGCCCGCGTCGAGGTGGTCCTGCACCCTTCGCGCGACGTCGTCGAGCGAACCCCATGCGACGATCGCGTCGACCAGACGATCGCTGCCACCATGGGCGAGGTCCTTCTCCGCCCATCCGAGTCGCCGGAGGTTGTTCGTATAGTTCGGCAGTGCGAGGTATCGCTCCATGAAGCGGCGAGCGATGTCGCGCGCCTTGATCGGATCCGATTCCAGGATCACCGTCTGTGCGGGTACGAGAAGTGCTGCCGTACCCAGTATTTCGCGTGCGATCACCGTGTGCTCGACGGGCACGAAGTATGTGTGTGCGCCGGCGCCGCGCTGCGCGGCGAGAGCCAGCATCCGTGGCCCGAGCGCGGCGAGAACGCGTTGTGGAGCGTCATCCCCGATGGCGCCCAGGAAGACGCTCGAGTCCATCTGATCGAGGTAATCGACCATCGCGCTGTACGGCCTTGCGGAGTAGGACCTGCGGTGCGAGCCCTCCACAAGCGGCTGATGACTGACGCCGATCCCCAGCAGAAATCGACCGGGGAAGGCCTCGCCGAGGGTATGCCGGCCCGCGTTCATCGTCATCGCGGTACGGGCGTGCAGACTTGCGATTCCGGTGGCGACGGTCATCCGCTCGGTGGCCGCCAGCAGCATCGCGGCGCTTGCGAACGGCTCCCTGGCAAAGGCTTCCGGAATCCACAGTGCCCCGAATCCCAGTTCGTCCAGATCCGCGGCGATCTCCTGAGAGCGCGCCATCGGCAGGACATCGAGCTGGTATGACCAGACGCCCAACGGTCCTGACACGAGTGACGGGTGCGTACTCACCTGCGCTCCTCTAAATAGATTGATCTAGTGCCTCTACTTAAACCTATGAGCGACGTCTCGTCAAGGGCAGACGCCGGACTCGCGCCACAGGGCTGAACTGCGCGAATGCCGCATACCCCGGCCGGCGCACCGAGTCGGCCCCTGCACCGCACGGCCGACTCGGTCGGGGGCACCGCCGCCGTCAGCGAGCACGTTCCCGCGGGGATCACCTCGGTTGATTGATCAATCTATACTGTGATCGACCTGGACGGTCGGAACAGCGAAAGGCGCCGGCATCCGCAGCGAATAACCCAAAAGGACGATCGCGGGCCCGTAGACTCGCCTTTCCACTGACGGGAGGCTGCCGTGAGTTCATCGATTCCTCTCGATCCCGAATCGGACGAGACGAGACGCGTGATCCGCGACTTCGATGAGCTGATGCGCAGTGGCCTCGGCGTCGAAGGCTACGTACGGGCCGCGGCGACGATGACCGGTACGGTCGCCGGAGCCGAACACTATGGACGGATCACCCGATTCACCGCGGACGGCCGGCGGGCCCCGGACGGCACACACGTCGGCGACCGGTGTGCGGAGCGTTCGATCGACGGCGGTAGCGTCTGGCTCGAACGCAGCGGTACCGCCCGCCGCAACGACGACATCGTCGTGGATCGCCTCGCTTTCGCGATCGGCCTCATCGACGCGCGGAGCAATTCATCCTCCGGCCTCGCCCTTGTGATCGACGCGGACCAGACGGCGGACGCCCGCGCCGCCGGCCTCTTTCGCCTCCACCTCGATCCGGCCACCCGAATCCGTGTGGTGGCCAGCGCCCTCGGGTCCGCGGAGTCCGGCATTTCCGCGGCGGTACCGACTCGTTACGGCATACTGCAGGCCAGCCTCGACGTGACCGGCTCCGCGCGACCCTCCGGCGCCGCGGGCATCGGCGAGTGGGTCCGCGCCGACCACGCTCCGGAATCGTGGCAAGGTGCGGTTGTCGCCTACCGCCTCACTGCCCCGGAGTTGCCGGTCGTCAATGCCGGCGACTTGGGCGCCATGGTGATTCTCGCCCGGGCCTACGATCCCGACCACCCCCATCCCGACGTCGAGGCCCTGCGCCGGACCGACTCGCGATCCGCCGACGTGCTACGAGTGCTGGCCGGCGCGAGCAGTATCCGTTCCGCCGCGGCCGAATTGGCCATGCACCATTCCACTCTGCAGGCCAAACATGAGAGCCTCACTCGCATGCTCGGCTACGACCCGAGAACCGTGGAAGGCCGAATGCGTTATATGGCAGCGGAATTGCTACGACGCCTCACCACGGATACGTGACACCTCGCGGGCCGAGGCTTCCCGCCGACGCCCGGACGGCGGGGTTCGGGCCCACCAATCCGCAACGTTCGGCGGATTGTCGGGCCACTCGGGCGGCGCGAGTATGAGCGTGACCAATCACGCGACCGAGGACTTCACCATGAAAGCTGCAGTACTGTACGGCCAGGAAGACCTCCGGGTGGAGGACGTTGCCGAGCCGTCGCCGGGACCGGGCCAGATCAAGATCAAGATCGGATATGCCGGTATTTGCGGTTCCGACCTGCATTACTACTTCGCGCTCGATTCCGTGCCGTTCGACGTCCGGAGTCCGCACCCACTGACCGGCGCTCGTCTGCCCCAGATTCTCGGTCACGAGATGTCCGGCACGGTGGTCGAGATCGGCGACAATGTCACCGGAATCGGCGTCGGCGACCGGGGCGCAGTCCATCCCATGGTCGTCACGTGTGGCCGGTGCGCATCGTGCCGACGCGGTGTACCGATGACCTGTCGCCTCATGGGGGCTCTCGGTGCGACGGCGCCCGGCGGCGGGCTCTCCGAATTCGTGATTGCCAACGCGCGACAATTCCACCGACTGCCCGACGACGTGAGCCTGCGTGACGGTGCCCTGGTCGAACCCATGTCGGTGGCCTGGCACGGCGTCGCCCGCAGCAGCGTTCGCCCCGGCGGCACCGCCCTCGTCGCAGGCGCAGGGCCGATCGGTATCGGAGCCTGGTTCGCACTGAGAGCCCACGGGGTCGACCGAATACTGGTGTCCGAACCGAGCTCCGAGCGCCGCGCGGTGATGGCGGCACTCGGAGCAACCGTCATCGATCCGCGCAACGACGATCTCGGCGCCCGTGTGGACCAGTTCACCGACGGCGACGGCATCGACACCGTCATCGAAGCCGCAGGCGCCGGAGCGGCCCTGGAGACCGGACTCGCGAGTCTCGCGCCCAACGGACGTCTTGTCCTCGTCTCGTTGCATGAACATCCGACCGGGCTGCAGCCCACTGATCTGATGATGACCCAGAAGGAGATCGCGGGAGCCATCGGCTACCAGGACGCCGAGTTCGATGCAGTCATCGCCGCTATGTCGCAGGGCTTCTACGACACCAGCGGGTGGGTCGCCGAGCGCACGCTCGACGACATCGTCGACGCTCTCCATCAACTCAGAGCGGGCGCATCATCGAAGATCCTCCTCCGCATCGGCTGACGCCGTCACGATTGCTTTCGCCAATCGACGCAACTAGATAGATTGATCTAGTAGAATCGCGGTTAGTGACACCGTCAGACGAACCCCACCGAAAGGAATACCGATGATCAAGATCGACAGGGTCGCACACGTCGTGATCAAAGTCCGGAACCTGGAGAAGTCGCTCGACTTCTATACCCGCATCCTCGGCCTCAAGGAGATGGGCCGCATCGATCCCGCGGTGGTCTTCCTGTCCACCGGCCGCGATCACCACGAGCTGGGCATCGCCGAGCTCGGCGACGAGGCGCCGGCCAACAGCTTCTACCGAGTCGGCATGGAGCACTTCGCATTCCGGCTTCGCAACGACGACGATCTTCGCGAGGCCTACCAGACGCTGCTGGACGAGAAGGTCGAGATCGCCTATACGGTCAATCATGGCGTCACGAAGAGCATCTACTTCCTGGATCCGGACGGCAATGAGCTCGAGGTCTATTCGGACAACTCCCCCGAAGAAGTCGCAACGTTCGACAACCCGTACGGCGGGATGGAGAAGCTCGATTTCGCGACCGACCAACCGTCGCTGATGGATTCGTTGGTCAAGGCACAGGAGGAGATGACAGGCGCTGCCGCCGACTGACCATCGTCCACAGCCTGGGCGATCCGCCGCGGGTGCGACCACCCCTCGGTCGCACCCGCGGCGGTGGCGTCTTCGGCACAGTCGCCACGGTGACCGAGCCGTGCGACGAGAATTGCCGGAGCAGTTGACGTGACGCAGCCCACATGTCAGGCTCAATGGTGGATAGAGTGATCTATCTAGAGCGGGCTTCGGTCTCCATTCTGTCGCGATCCGCGAACTCCGGCCCGCGCAACCAACCACGAAAGCCAGAGGGCCCCAATGACTCTAGTTGCGAACGACATCGACAGCCACGAGATGATCCCCGGCCACCTCCTCGGTGATGTCCTGGGAAAACCCGGCCGGATCATGGGTCGGCTATTCGAGGCGATGGACGAGTTGCGCCCGGACCCCACTCCGACCAACATGCATCAGCCCGACATCATCGGCGACGTGAATCCGATTGAGCCATGCGATATCTGGAAGATCAAAGGACCACCGGCACCGAGCGCCATCGACATGCATCGACGACTTGAGGTCCTCGACACCATGGGAATCGATCGGCAGCTGGTCTTTCCGACGACCGCCATAGCGGCGATGATGGTCGGCGGAATGAACGACATGGCGTTCGACATGCGTTTCGGCGGCGACGTATCGATGCTCGAAGGCATGTCGCGACCCGACTTCACATCCAGCTTCCTGAGCGCCTACAACGAGTGGGTCACCAGCGAGCCCACCTTGGCGGACAACCGCATTCGCATGGTGGGGATCGTGCCCACCAGCCAGGACCTCACCGAGATGATGGCGACCGGCAGACGACTCATCGACGCCGGTATCAAGGCCGTCTATGTCCAGGCCGACGAACCGCCGGGCGGACTCTCCCCCGCGCATTCCGAGCTCGATCCGTTCTGGCGCATGTTCGAGGAAGCCGACGTCCCGGTCACGCTCCACATCGGCACCGAGTTCGCCTTCCTCGATCCACGATGGTCGTTGGCAGAGACGTTCCTCGACCTGTTTCAGTCTCCCGAGATCCCGAACACGACGATCCACATGTTCGCGACGGTGCACATGGCCGTGGACAACTACCTGTCCACCATGGTCCTCGGTGGCGTGTTCGAGCGCTTCCCCCGCCTGCGGGTCGGTCTGCTCGAAGTCGGCGCGCACTGGATCGGTAACGCCGCACGACGAATGGACATGTACGTCAAGGTGTTTCCCGGTTCGGCCGCGGCCAGGTTCCCGCTCAAGCCGTCCGAGTACATCGCGAGGAACGTGCGGATCTCACCCTTCAACTTCGAGCCGGTCGACCGCTACTTCCAGGACGACCCCCATCTCGCCGACGTCTTCTGCTTCTCCAGCGACTACCCGCACGTCGAAGGTACCAAGGACGCCCTCGACAACATGCTCGCCAAGGTGGAACCACTGGGCGCGGAGACAACCTCGAAGTTCTTCTCGAAGAACGCGGAGTGGCTTCTGCCCTAACACCTCTGAACTCCGGGACATCCGGTCGGGCTTGCGTCGACCATGTCCGGCCGGCATCCCGGGGTTCGGCGTTCTCGGGCTTCGGTCCGGCAGGGATCGCAGCACAGAACGCCCGGCGGTTTCGCCAATCGGTCACAGGTCGTCCCGATGCTGAACGGGTTCTCGCATCGCCGAAGCCGCCTCATCGCACCGCTTTCCGGCGTACATTAAGTTCGCCTAACAAGCGAGACTGCCGAGAACATCGATCACGGGAGCGCCGATGACAACGACAGCACGACACGCCACCGTGTGTTTGACCTCGATCGCCGCTGTTGCGGCATTGTTGTTCGGCGCCAGTGGACAGGCCGCGGCGCAACCGGACCGCTCCCCCGTCACACCGCACCGCGTCGATCAGCTCGGCGACTTCGTCTACGCGCAGTTGTTCACCGTCGGTGTGCAGGTCTATGAGCGCGTCGCCGTCACGGAGAGCATCGTTTACGGCCCCAAGGCGACAACGCTCTACACGCCTATCCTCAAGCGCCTCCACTCGCCGACAGATGGACGCCGTGGGACGCTCCGCTACGGCTTCATCGGGTCCCGACTGCCGGAGGCGTTCTCCACCCAGGGCACAGTGCACAAATCGTCGACGCGGCTCGGCGACGGCCACATCTCGGAGGTAGACCCGAAAACCCTGAAAACGATAGTGTTCTCACGGCTCTGCGTCAGCGATGCCACGAACGGTCGCCCGATCGGTCCGCTCACAGGCGCAAGCCTCGCTCTGTGGTGTCCGTCCTGACACGTTCATCGCGATGATCGATCCGGTCATCGAACCCTGGACTTGATCGTCGTCGATTTCGGACCGTCGGACCTAGTGTTGTCAATGATGTGTCCAGCCAAGCGGTACGTCGTCGACCTCGACCCCGTCGAGCGCGACTTCCTTCAGACAGGTCTACTCCAATGGGGTGGAGTCGTCGGGATGACCGACGATCTCGCAAAAGCCCTCGGCCACACTGGCGCTCAGTCGTTCTATGCCGACAGCGCGCACTGTGCTGGCAACATCGACGCGGGGCTCGGACTCACTGCCGGCGAGTGGCGACGATGCCTGGGCGCCTGCGAAGTCGCCTTCTCCAGCGAGATCCTCGGCCTGGGACACCAGTGGGAGGACTTCAGCGACTTCGACCCCGACGATTCCTATCTGGCGATGCGCCGGCTGCAGTGGAAGATCGGGAATCTCGGCACGTAGAGGATCACCCGCTCGGTCCGTCGGCGCCCGCAGGACAGAACGCCGGAATTTAACCAACCAGCTCGCCCCGACCCGCTCCGTGGCCGACACTCAGGAGTGACACGGCGACTGGAGAGGACGATCAGGTGACCACTTCGACCGACGAGGCCGCGAGGATCTTCGCCGACCCGAGCGCATACGCCGACGAACCGCGGCTCCATGCGGCGATGGCCTACCTGCGCGAAAACCAGCCGGTGGTACGCGTCGATCACGACCCGTATCGGCCGTTCTACGCGATCACCAAGCACGCCGACATCCTCGACATCGAGCGCGCCAACAATCTGTGGCTGAGCGCGCCACGGCCGGTGCTGACCACCGCCGCCGGCGACGATTACGCGCAGTCACAGCTCGACAGCGGCGCCGGTCTGCGCACCCTGATCCACATGGACGACCCGCACCACCGCAAGGTACGCGCGATCGGTGCCGACTGGTTCCGACCGAAAGCCATGCGCGCCTTACAGTCCCGCGTGGACGAACTGGCCACGCGCTACGTCGACACGATGCTCGACGTCGGCCCCGAATGCGACTTCGTCGAGGACATCGCGATCCATTTCCCCCTGCACGTGATCCTGTCATTGCTCGGGCTACCCGAGGAGGATTTTCCTCGGATGCAGCAGCTCACCCAGGAGCTGTTCGGCGGCAGCGACGCCGAGTACCAGCGTGGCACCTCGGTCGACGAGCAGATGGCCACCCTGCTCGATTTCTTCAACTACTTCAGCGCACTGACCGCGTCGCGACGCGAGCAACCGACCGATGATCTCGCCTCGGCCATCGCCAACGGCCGTGTCGACGGCGAACCACTCTCCGACGTGGACACCGCCTCCTACTACGTCATCGTCGCCAGCGCGGGCCACGACACCACCAAGGACGCGATCTCCGGCGGCCTGCGCGCCCTCATCGACAACCCGGATCAACTCGAACGGCTGCGTCGCGAGCCCGAGCTCATCCCCACGGCGGTGGAGGAGATGATCCGCTGGAGCACCCCGGTCAAGGAGTTCATGCGGACCGCAGCCGAGGACACCTCCGTGCGCGACGTCCCCATCGCAGAAGGTGAATCCGTTTATCTCGCTTACACTTCCGCCAATCGCGACGAGGAGATGTTCGACGATCCGTTCACCTTCGACGTCGGCCGCGACCCCAACCCGCACCTGGCCTTCGGATACGGCGTGCACTTCTGCCTGGGCGCCGCCCTCGCCCGAATGGAAATGCGCAGCTTCTTCACCGAACTCATCCCCCGCCTCGACTCGATCGAATTGGCCGGCGAACCAGCACTCGCCGAGACCGTCTTCGTCGGCGGACTCAAACACCTACCGATTCGCTACGCGCTGCGCGGATAGCGAAGTCGAGAACGGTCCGAAATCACTGTCCGACGGCTGTCGAATCGCTCCTCGCCCATTCGTAGAGGAAGTGAGGCCGCCACCGGGGCGGCTCGGACGCCAAGGGAGCACCATCATGAGCACCACTTTCACCGTCGACTTCTTCTGCACCATCGATGGCTACGGCTCGGCCGAGGGCTGGCCCGGGTACTGGGGTAAGGAGGGGCCGGAAATCCGCGAGGACCGGGTACGCACCTTCGCCGAAGAGCAGGTACTGGTCTTCGGGGCGACAACCTTCCGCGAATTCTCTACATTCATCGACGCCTACGACGAGCCCTACTACGACAGCATGAACGCGTTGCCGAAGATCGTCTTCTCCAGCACGCTCGACCCCGACGACCCCGGCTGGCAGAACGCCACCGTCCTGAACGAGGATGCGGTGACCGCGATCGAGCGGCTCAAGCGCACCACCGACGTCCCGATGCGGTCGCATGGCAGCATCACACTGAATCGCGCACTCCTCGCAGCGGGGCTGGTCGACCGGCTCGAGGTGATCCTGTTTCCTGCCGTGACCGGGGCTGCAGGCCGTGCGGCGCTCCTGCACGACGGCGCAGAACTCGACCTGGACCTCGTCGAATCGTCGGTTCTCGACGGCCGGATCGTGAAACTCGCGTACATGCCACATCTGCACGGCGCGATCCCCGCCGACGCGGGACCGACCCCACGAGAGTCGGCGTAAGGGAGGACACTGGGCGCATGCAGTATCTCGTCAATGTCATCGACGACCGCAGCAGCTCGGCAACCCCCGAGGAATACACCGCGATCGACGCCTTCAACGAGAAGCTCCGTGCGGGCGGCCACTGGGTGTTCGCCGCCGGATTGGCCGATCCGGCGGCCTCGACCGTCATCGACGGCCGCCGGAGCGAGCCGCTCCTGGTCGATGGCCCATTCGTCGAAACGAAGGAGTGGGCGGCGGGGTTATGGATCATCGAGGCCCCTGATCTCGACGTCGCCCTGGAGTTGATGACCGAGGGCTCCCGGGCCTGTAACCGCAGGCTCGAGGTGCGGCCGATTCTCACGGAGCGCTGATCGACACACAGGACGCACTCGTCCGCGCCCACCACACCGAGTGGGCGCGGGTGGTGGCGGCACTCGCCAAGCGGTTCGGCAATCTGGACATCGCGGACGACGCCGCAGCCGACGCCTTCGCGACGGCGGTCGAACGGTGGCCCGCGGACGGCGTACCCCCGAATCCCGGCGCGTGGCTCACCACCGTCGCGACTCGCAAAGCGATCGACCGACTCCGGCGTGAGAGCAGCCGAGACACGCGACATCGAGAGGCGCACAGGGTGTTCGGGGACCACGATCCCACGCCGATCGGCGCCGTCGCCGACGACCGGCTCCGGCTGATTTTCATCTGCTGTCATCCCGCACTGGCGATGGAGGCTCGCGTCGCCCTGACCCTACGGATGGTCGGGGGGCTGACCGTGCCGGAGATTGCGCGCGCATTTCTGGTGCCGGACACCACCATGGGCGCCCGGATCACGCGCGCCAAGGCGAAAATCGCACGCGCCCGGATCCCGTACCGGGTTCCCAACTCAGAAGACCTGCCGCACAGAGTTTTTGGGGTTCTCGCAGTCCTCTACCTGATCTTCAACGAAGGGTACCTGCCTTCGGATTCGGACCACACACCGCTACGCGAAGACCTGTCCGCCGAGGCAATACGGCTGGCTCGGCTCCTCCACGAGCTTCTGCCGGAAGACGGCGAAACGACCGGACTCCTCGCCCTCATGCTGCTCACAGATTCTCGTCGCGCCGCACGAGTGTCGGCGTCGGGCGAGTTGGTTCCACTCGAACAACAGGACCGGAAGCTCTGGGATGCGGATACCATCTCCGAGGGACACGCGCTGGTACGTGAACGCCTGGCCACCGGCCTCGCTCCCGGGCAGTATCAGCTGCTTGCCGCGATCAACGCCGTACACACGGACGGCTCATCCACGGACTGGGCACAGGTCGTCGCACTCTACGACCAGCTGGTGGTCCTGGAGCCGTCACCGATCGTCAAACTCAACCGCGCCATAGCCATCGCCGGCCGCGATGGTCCGGAATCCGGACTCGTGCTTGTCGATGAACTCGAGCCCGCGCTGGCCACCTACCACTCGTTCCACGCTGCACGCGCCGAACTACAACGTCGACTGGGCCGGAACGCCGAAGCGCACGATAGCTACGTCAACGCCATCCGTCTGGCCGGCAACACTGCGGAGATCGCGTACCTCAGGCGACTACGCGATGAAACCGGCTCGGCGTGAACGCATCTCAGGCGGAACGTTATCGAACCAGATTCGGCACTGCATCCCCGCTCAGCTGTATGCTCGCGCGCCCACAATTGGCAGCAGCACCTACGACCGTCATGCCTCGTCACCCGTCAACCCGGCGCGAACGGCAACGACGGCAGCCTGCACACGTGATGGCACGTCGAGTTTGGCGAGAATACGCGAAACATGTGTCTTCACAGTCGATTCGCCGATGTCCAGGCGTCGGGCGATCTGCGCGTTCGTCCATCCGTGACCAACACCGACAAGGACGTCCCGTTCCCGTTCGGTCAGCTCGGTGAGGTCGGGAGCGGCTGTCGCAGGACGCGAACGCATCGCGTCGACAACGACTTTGGCTACATCGGCGTCGAGTACCGCGTCACCGGCCGCCACACGGAGTGTCCCATCCACCAACTCGGCCCCCGACGCCGTCTTCAGCAGGAACCCGGACGCTCCCGCCGACAGGGCGCCGAGCACATACTCGTCAAGTCCGAAGGTGGTGAGCACCAGGACCTTTGCATCGGTGCTCGCGGTGACCGACGCGGTGGCGACCAGTCCGTCGACGCCCGGCATCCGCACGTCCATCAGAATGACGTCGGGCCGTAACGCGGTGGCCGCGCGCACCGCGGCCGCTCCATCTGCCGCCTCCCCCACGACGGTGATCGACCCCGACGCCTCGAGCACCATCCGAAGCCCTTCGCGCACCGCGGCATGATCGTCAGCGAGCACGACGCGGACTCTGCGCTCACCGGTCATCGGTGAACCTGACGCGAGCCGCCATGCCTCGGCAGCGGGAGTTCGGCTGTCACACACCAGTGTTCACCAGCAGTATCTATCGTCACGCGACCTCCGACACTCTCGGCTCGCACTCTCATGTTGTCCAGACCCCGCCCCTCGCCGACTGGCACGTTGGGGACAATCGGATTGTCGACCTGCAGTTCGAGGACACCATCGTCGCGGCGGAGGGTCACCGTGACCGGGTGGCCGGGCGAGTGTCTGGTCGCGTTGGCCAGAGCTTCACCCACGATCCGCGACAACGCCACTTCCGTCTCGTGCGGGACGTTGTCGATGAGTTCTTCGCCGTGGATGGTGACAGTGGAGCCGACGGCGTTTGCCGCCTCGATGAGAGGTTCGAGGCCGGCCCAGCGGACGGTCGCGGTGTCGTCGCCGTCGGTGGCGAGCAGGTCGATCATGACGCGCAGTTCGTCGAGTGCACGCAGGCTATTCGCCCGAATCGACTCGACGATCGGCCCGGGCCGTTCCGCATCGCGTGCCGCCTCGGCCAGGATTGCAATCGCCGACACGTGCCCGGCAACGGTGTCATGCAACTCGCGGGACACCCGGCGGCGTTCGTCGGCGAGATCGGTCGCCCGCGCTGCTGCGGCCTCGGCACGCACCGCCGTGTTCTCCACTGCGGCGGCATGTCTCGTGGCGAGGACCGCCTTGGCATATCCGACCGGCGACAGCAGGAATGCCACCGCGACGAGTCCCGCGAATACGCCTCCCCGTGGCCCCGCCACGACACCTCCGGCGACGGCCGCGGCAACCGAACCGATGATGGTCACCGATGTGACGATCTGTTGCAGCCGTTGACTTCCCCGCACCATCGCGAGGTAAACGACATCGGAGTAGGCAATCCAGAGTGGCAGCGCGGGCCCGACTGCCATGTCGGCGAGCACAAGCACCGAGAACACGCCGAAGACCGCCGCCGGATATCGCCGTGCGGAGATCTGCAGGACGAACGCGACGGCGAGCAGAACCGGCTCGGCATACGGCGGATATCCGTCGCGTCGATCGGAGAGGAGAGTGAAATCGCCTGACGCCCACAGCAGAAGCCCGATCAGGAGCGTGCCCACCGCCAGCAGATTGGGTGCGGTGAACAGGCAGCCCGCGATCGTGCCGCGGGTGAACGATCGGAGAACCGGCATCCCATTCACTACACCACACACGGCGCACCGACGGGTCCCCCGAACGACGGATGCCCGCAAGCCCGATCGGCCGATGTGTCCGCGGCCGTTACCGCCGACACTCACCACATGAACGAATTGTCCAACCCGATCCTGTGGACCATCGCCGCATGCGAGATCGGTTTCTGGGTTGTCATCGCAGTCGGCCTCATCGTGCGGTATATCGTTCGACACCAACGACTCTCGACGATCATCCTCGCCTGCGTACCGCTCGTCGACCTCGTGCTGCTGGTCGCCGTCACGCTCGATCTCCATCGCGGCGGAGAAGTCGGCTTCGCGCACCGACTCGCTCCCCTCTACCTCGGCGTGACACTCATGTTCGGACACCGCGTCGTCTCCTGGGCCGACGCCCGCTTCGCCCACCACTTCGCCGCCGGCCCCGCACCTGACAAGATCCCCAGGTACGGATCGATCCGCATACGCCATGAGTGGCAGGACTTCGGCCGCTGGCTCGCCGCAGCCGCCATCGCGCTGATCATCACCGCCGGCCTCGGCTACACCGTCGCCGACGACATCCAGCGCCACGCCATGTTCGGCATCACCGGCACACTCGGCGTCGTCACCGTCATCTGGGCAGTCACCGGCCCCGTCTGGTATTCGCTGGATAGGCGGGAGTGACGGAATCCCCCGCTCCGGGCGACAGGGATCACGGTGACCGTGAACCGCCAAACGTCTACGGGCAATTCTAAGTTTCAACTGGCACCCGAACGGGCGATGTCTCAACAACCGTGCCCGCCGCAACACCGTTGCACAATGCGCGAACCTCGGCGGCCGCCGGCGAGAGCTCCTACCCATGCTGGTGGCACGAGCCGGGCGCCGGAATGTTGGGCTTAGGGAGAAGTCATTGAGCGAGGGTCTCAGCTCGATTGACGTCGAGATCTTGGACTGCTTACGCGATCATCCTTGTCGGCATCCTCGTAGAACGGGCGGAGACACAGAATCCCGCCGCCCGTTGTCGGTCCTTCGTGATGTACTTCGGTGGTGCCAGAGCCTTTGCTGCCCGGAATCTACGAGTCGGTCGTCACCAGCCACTTGCAGAGCGCGCTTGATATCTCCGGGCTGGAGCCAGAGTTCGGGTCGCTGACGCGCGCCGACGAACCGCACGTGCTGGCTCGGCACATTGCCGCTGCGGTGGAACGACATCTGGCGAACTTGCCGGACGACACACGCCTCGATGGAGCAAACGCGCTCATCGCCATGCTTAGCGACAGTGCAGCTGACATCATCTCGCGCAACGAGATATTGACCTCGGCTCACGCAGCTGGCGTGCCGGCACCCGTCCGCCCGGCCACACCGCTGTCGGAAGTTGCCCTCCTTACGAACACGCCAAACGAGCCCAACATGGCCAGCGAGATCGCACGCGAGCTGGCGAGCGCCGATCGCGTCGATCTGCTCTGTGCATTCATTCGTTTCGCCGGGATCGCCGTCATCGGCCGTGAACTCAAAGCCCTGCGTGAGCGTGGTGTACCTCTCCGGGTCATCACCACCACATACCGTGGAGCAACTCAGCGCCGGGCCATCGACGAACTCGTCAGCAAGTACGGCGCAGAGGTCCGCATCCGTTACGAAACCGCCTCCACTCGTCTCCACGCAAAGGCATGGTTGTTTCGCCGCAATTCGCTATTCGACACCGGGTATGTCGGCAGCTCCAACCTTTCTCACTCAGCCATGGTCGACGGCCTGGAATGGAACGTTCGGATCTCCCGAGTCAGTACCCCTACCCTCATCCGCAAGTTCGAGGGTACTTTCGACACCTATTGGAACGACCCGGCTTTCCTCACATACAACCCCGCCACCGACTTCGAAAAGCTCGACCGGGCACTCGCGGAAGCAGGTGGCGGGGGCAGTGGACGCGAGACCATCACGGTGTCGGGTCTCGAGGTACGGCCATACCCGCATCAGGAACGAATCCTCGAAGCGCTCGATGCAGCTCGCGAAGTCCATGGGCGACACCGCAACTTAGTTGTCGCGGCGACCGGTACCGGTAAAACCGTCGTCGCCGCGCTCGACTACAAACGGCTCTGCCACGACGCTAAGCGGCCACTCAGCCTGCTCTTCGTGGCGCATCGTAAGGAGATTCTCGATCAGTCTCTTCGTAAGTACCGCGAGGTCATGGGTGACGGCAGTTTCGGCGAGCTATTCGTCGACGGTCAACGTCCGGTCGGATGGTCGCACGTATTCGCGAGCATCCAGTCATTGAACGGCTCTGGCGTCGACCTTGTCGATCCCGGTCAGTTCGACGTTGTTGTCGTCGACGAGTTCCACCATGCTGCCGCGGCCACCTACGAGAGATTGCTCTCCCGCATCGATCCGGTCGAGTTGCTCGGACTCACTGCAACACCGGAACGCAGCGACAGCGCCGATATTCTGGGCTGGTTCGGCGGTCGATCGACCTATGAGCTGCGCCTCTGGGATGCTCTCGAACAGGATCTGCTGTGCCCGTTCCATTACTACGGCATCGCTGACAACACTGATTTGAGAGACGTGGTGTGGTCCCGTGACGATTATCGAGTCGCGGACCTGGAGAACGTGTACACGAGTAGCGACGCGCGCACCCGCCTGATCCTGCACGCCGTCCGCGACTACGTGACTGATCCAACCACTATGCGCGCCTTAGGTTTTTGCGTCTCCATTGCGCACGCCGAGTATATGGCCGATGCATTCAGCAAGCAGGGCATTGCTTCCATCGCCCTGTCTGCCAATACACCGAGGGATATTCGGGCACAGGCGTTTTCAAGTCTCGGGAACGGCACCGTACGCTGCCTCTTCGCAGTTGACATATTCAACGAGGGCCTCGATATTCCAGACGTCGACACCCTTCTCATGTTGCGCCCGACGCAGAGCGCCACAGTGTTCCTGCAGCAGCTTGGCCGCGGATTGCGACGCAGTTCGGAAAAAGCAGTGCTGACCGTGCTCGACTTCATCGGTCACCAGCGGGCAGAGTTCAACTTCGCTCCGCGGTTGACAGCACTCACCGGAACCAGGGACCGACGGCTCATCTCGGAGGTCGAAGGCGGGTTTCCGTTCCTGCCCGGCGCCAGCCGACTGGTACTCGATCGCCAGTCACAACAGATTGTGCTCGATTCCATTCGCAATGCGTTGCCGACCAACCGACGTTCCGCACTCATCGCTTCGGTCCGCGACACCAAGACAACAGATCTCGGCGAATACCTCACGGCCACCGGCAACGACCTGGCGGACATCTATGCCGGTAGCGGTACGCGTGCGTGGACGCCTCTATTGCGAGCCGCCCGTTTGATCCCAGACCCAGTAAGTACGAGTGAGGACAGCCTCGCGCGACGGATCCGAGCACTCGCGCACGTCGACGATGCCGAGCGCGCCGCCCTCTACCGGCGACTCGTCGATCCGGATGGTCCCCGATACGGTGCACTCACGGTGCGTGAGCAGACACTGGCCCGCATGCTCTTCTTCACGTTGTGGTCGGACCTTGGCGGATTCTCCAGTTTCGACGAGGGCTTCGACCACCTTCGAGCGCACCCCGCCTTATGCACCGAAATCGACCAGCTGCTCACCATATCCGCCGCCGCAACCGATCACGTCCCCAGGCCTGTCGTTGAAGCTTCTGACAGTTTCCCGCTCTACAGCCATGCTCACTACCGCCGCGAAGAAGTGCTCGCCGCCATCGGCTTTGCCACACTCGAGCGGAAAGCGCGTGGACAGGCCGGGGGCGTGACCTGGCACGGCGACACGGGCGCCCTGTTCGTCACCCTTCACAAGAATGACCGCGACTTCAACCCCGCAACGATGTACCACGACTACCCGATCTCCCGGGAGCTATTCCACTGGGAGTCGCCAAACAACACAGCAGTCGACTCCGAGACGGGCCGCCGCTACGTCGAGCAACGGACGAACGGTTGCCGCGTGCTGCTCTTCGTTCGGGATCGCACAGACGGCGACTTCGGCGCCGACCCGTATATCTTCCTCGGACCGGTCGACTACGTCAGCCACCAGGGCGAAAGACCGATCGCGATAACGTGGAAGTTGCGGCGAAATATGCCGATTGACGTGTTCGAGAGCGGGTCGGTGATCGCGGGTTAAGCAGGCCTGGCAGGTGACCACCCCCGATCGCAACCAGGAAGGAGTGACGCAATCGACCAGTTTGCATCCAACCGCCGTATCCTCCGGCCCCATGGCGCCGCGGCCGACTCCATCCGTAAACTCTCGAAGATAGCGATTTACCGCCACGTCACTGACCTCAGTAGCCCGCCGGATGAACTGCTTAAACAGGTAGACGGCATCGGCCGGAGAATCTCGACGGAAGTGGTCACGCCATTGAACTGACTACCATCGGTAATAGTCGGCGGTAACTCCCGCTTGTTCGTTACCCCACAGCGCAGCCGTGATTGATCTGGCAAACGCGACCCAGGTCATAGGATCGTACTCGACATCAGCCTCATACTTTGAGCTCTTTGGCACACCACCCACCACGTGGGCCCACCCATCGACACCGACTTCGGGCCAGATGTAGGCGATCAAGAGGTTCTTCCCCGAGCCCCACGAAATCCAGCCATAGGCGGGTGCGCTTGAGCCGACCGAAAGCCCCGACGCCGACTCAGATACGTCATGGCTCCAGGTTGCCGTGTGCTCATCGGCGACCCAATCGAAGGCGACATCCTGGAGGTACGACTCCCCCTCATAGGCGTAGGGATATGTGAAGCTGAACTTTCCGGGCTCGATCTGCTCCGGGAGGCCAGGGAACTCTGCCTGCCGTGTGCAATCACCACTACTACTCATCCTTGACCTCCCCAAGTGGTCAGCGTCATTGTCTCCCTGCGAGGGCGCAGTTGGACTGGTTTCGCCAAGAACTCTCAGCGCGGAAGCCCATCCTCGCCACCACCGCCGCTCAAGCAAGATTGCCTGGCGCACCCCCTAGACTCTTTGCAATGCCTCCCACCGACCCCCTCTCCCTCGGCCAGCGTCTGGTCGCGGTTCTGGAAGGTGGGCGGCGCACGGCGACATACAAACTCGCGACGATGGTGGCACTGCTCGATCTCGCGGTGGAGCTGACGCCGGACGATCCGGCCGCGGCGGTCGATGTGGACCTGGATCGGATTGCCGAACGGGTGATGGATCTGTACTGGCGTCAGCTGCTGCCGATGCACGACCGCGACGGTGGGCATATTCTTAGTCAGTCCACTCAGCCGTCGGGGAAGATCTTCGAGGCCGTCAGCGCGCTCCGGGGCGCCACGAGCGGCACAGCCTCCCGCGGGGTTCCGATCGAGACCGCTGCGCTGCGCACGCCCGACGTCTACGAGCGATCGAGGTTGCAGGTGAAGCGCAAAATGGTGGAGATGCCGTTGCACCTTCTTCAGCAGGTGGGCACCGGCGGCCACGACTGTTTCCTGTACGACGACTCGTGGATGGGCCGGGATTCGTTGCGCGCCATCGCCGATCATGGCAACAAGCTGACGCTGTTTCCCGGCGTCTGTCACACGCTCGCCCGGCTGGCCCCGCTGGTGAAACCGGCGTTTCAATTGGCCTGGGTCGGCGACGTGCGCCGCATGAACACGCACCTGCTCGACGAGGGGCCGGATCTGGCGCGACACCTGTTCGGGTCCGATCGAATCTCTCTGTCGCGCCCCGCAGAACTACTGGCGGAGCATTTTGGCAGCGAATGCTTCTACTGCGCAACGCGTTTGACCGGAGTCAGACATGTCGATCATGTCCTGCCGTGGTCCAGGGTCGGCATCGACGGACTCAGCAATCTGGTACTCGCCTGCGCGTCGTGCAACTCCAACAAGTCCGATCACCTACCGGCCCCGAGCCTTGTGGTCCGAGCTCTGGGGCGCGGGCGAGAACAACTCGATGCGCTGGCTGCATCGATCAATTGGCCGAGCCAATATGAACGCGTCGAATCGGTGGCGCACGGTATTTACTCCACCCAACCGGCATCGACACCCGTCTGGCAGGCCCGAAGACAGATCGGCCCGATCGTCGATCTCGGATGGCCGAACACGAGGCTCTAACCACCTGCTGGTCGCGGCGTCAGCAGCAGTCCGGTGGTCCGAGCACGCTGCGGAGCGCGGCGAGGCTCTCGGGCCGGGCGCGGTAGAAGACGTTCATCCCGCGACGTTCCGGTTCCACCATCCCCGCTTTCCGGAGTTGTCCGAGGTGATGGCTGGTGGTGGCCTCGGTGAGGCCGACCGCGACGGCGAGATCGCAGGTGCAGACCTCGCCGGCATCGACGGTCAGCAACAGGGATATCAGCTTGATGCGCACCGGATCTGCGAGAGCCTTGAGTCTCAGGGCGATCTCGAGGGCCGCATCGTCGTCCAGTGGCTGCGCGGACACCGGGGCGCAGCAGATCGGCGCGCTGATGTCGATGACTGGCAGAGCCTTGGGCATGCGCCCACCCTACCGACGCCCTTGACATATGTCGAAGAGGTGGACCACACTAACCTCGACCACAATTTCGATATATGTCGAACCTTCGGGGGTAATGATGTCGCGCATCCAGTTGGCCCTCAATGTCGACGATCTCGACGCGGCCGTCGAGTTCTACTCGACGCTGTTCAACACCGAACCGGCGAAACGCAAGCCCGGGTACGCGAACTTCGCGATCTCCGACCCGCCACTCAAGCTGGTTCTCCTCGAGAATCCCGGCACCGGCGGGACCCTGAATCACCTTGGCGTGGAGGTTGAATCGAGCGAACAGGTGCACGCCGAGATCGCCCGGCTCTCCGACGCCGGGCTGTTCACGCACGAGGAGATCAACACCACCTGTTGCTTTGCCACCCAGGACAAGGTGTGGATCACCGGGGCCGACGACGAGAAGTGGGAGGTCTACACCGTGCTCGCCGACTCGGACACCTTTGGTACCAGCCCGAATCTCCTGGAGCAGAAGCCGACAGCCGACGGCTCGGTCTGCTGTGACGGCAATGCCGCCGACACGGCCTGCTGCTGACGCCGTCGCCTACTGCCCCAGACGATCGGCGAGGGCGCGAACCCGAGCGCTGATGTCGTCGCGAATCAGTCGCATCCGCTCGAACCCGTCGACGCCGCGCTCCGATGGCTCGTCGGTGGACCAGATCTCGACCGGAACACCTGGTGGGGCACACACTTCTGCAGTTCCGATCACCACCACGAGATCGGCGGCCCGCATCAGTTCGTCAGTCAGCTGCCGAGGATCATGCCCGGCCACCGCCACTCCGACCTCGGCCAAAACCTCGAAGGACAATTCGTTCACGCGCCCACCGACTTTCGCCGAAGTGCCCGCAGACGATGCGATGATGCGATCGGTGATTGTCGGCGTCAGATACCCGGCCATCACCGACTTTCCCCGGTTGCTGACACAGATGAACAACACCCTCAACGGCTCAGACACCACGGCTCTTCTCGACGAAGAACCGCCGCCGCAGCGCCAGCGAAACGTACACGAGTGCAACGAGAACCGGCACCTCGATGAGTGGCCCGATGACGCCGGCGAGCGCCTGACCGGAGCTTGCGCCGTAGGTGGCGATGGCCACCGCGATCGCCAGTTCGAAGTTGTTGCCCGCGGCGGTGAAGGCGAGGGTGGCGGTGCGGGCATACCCGAGGCGAAGCGCGAGCCCCAGTGCGAATCCACCTCCCCACATCACTGCAAAGTAGATGAGGAGAGGAACCGCTATGCGCACCACATCCCATGGGCGCGAGGTGATCTGCTCACCTTGCAGCGCGAACAGCACGACGATCGTGAACAGCAGTCCATAGAGCGCCCACGGGCCGACGGCCGGCAGGAATCGGGATTCGTACCAGTCGCGTCCCTTCGCCCGCTCTCCGAACCGTCGCGAGAGGTACCCGGCGAGGAGTGGAATGCCGAGGAAGATCAGCACCGATCTGGCGATCTGCCACGGCGATGCGTCGATTCCCGACTGTTCCAGTCCCAGCCACCCCGGCAGCACCGACAGGTAGAACCACCCGAGCACCGCGAACATCACCACCTGGAACGCCGAATTGAGCGCCACCAGAACCGCGGCCGCCTCCCGGTCACCACACGCGAGGTCGTTCCAGATGATGACCATGGCGATACAGCGAGCCAGGCCGACGATGGGGACTGGTGCACGGTTAGGTGACATCTGATCTGGCTTGCCCCGGGAGGGCGGCCTGGAAGGATGAC